>JODI01000018.1 GCA_000720805.1 Streptomyces violaceoruber | reverse complement strand
TCCACCTCTCTATTCGTCGGCAGCGTCAGATGTGTATAAGAGACAGGTGGGCGAGGGGGCCGGGTTCTCGACGGGGTCCGGGTCCCGCACCGTGTCCTCTCCGGACTGCGGTTCCGCCGTGGACGCCGTGTCCTTCGGGGACTCCACGGCCGCCGCCTCCGGCACCACCACCTCGTGCGGGATCAGCACGATCGCCGTGGTGCCGCCGTACGGCGAGGAGCGCAGGGTGACCGTGATGCCGTGCCGCCGGGCGAGCCGGGAGATCACGAACATGCCGAGCCGCAGGTCGTCGGCGAGCGCCACCACGTCGAACTGCGGCGGGTCGGCCAACTGGGCGTTGAGGGAGGCGTAGTCCTCCTCGGACAGGCCGAGCCCCCGGTCCTCGACCTCGACGGCCAGACCCTTGGCCACCATCGCGGCCCGCACCCCCACGGGGCTCGGCGCGGGGGAGTAGGCGGTGGCGTTGTCGATCAGCTCGGCCAGCAGGTGGATCACGTCCGCGACCGCGGGCGGCGCCAGGTACACCTCCTCGTCGGTGTGCACCTCCACCCGCTGGTACTGGGCGACCTCGCCGATCGCGCTGCGCAGGATGTCGATCAGCGCGACCGGTTCGGTCCAGCTGCGCCGCGGCTGCTCACCGCTGATGATGACGAGGTTCTCCTCGTAGCGGCGCAACTGGCTGGCCGTGGAGTCCAGTTCGTACAGGCCCTTGAGGACGTCCGGGTCCTGGTGCTCGCGCTCCAGCGCGTCCAGCTGGCTGAGCTGGAGGTTGACCAGGTTCTGGCTCTGCCGGGCGATGCCGAGGATCACCTTCTGGAAACCGCGCCGGGTGTCGGCGAGTTCCACGGTGGTCATTACGGCCGTGCGCTGCGCGGTGTTGAACGCCTGGGCGACCTGGCCGAGTTCGTCGAAGCCGTAGTCCAACGGCGGCGCCGCCAGGTCCACGTCGACCTTCTCGCCCCGCTCCAGCCGGCGCACCACGTCGGGCAGCCGCTCCTCGGCCAGCCCCAGGGTGGCCTCCCGCAGGCCGCGCAGCCGCCGGGACAGGGAACGGGTGATCCGCCAGGACATGCCCACGCACAGCAGCAGCGCCACGAGCCCGCCGGCGCTCAACGAGGCGGCCGTCAGCAGGAGCCGGTCCGCCTTGTCGGCGCTGCGGCCGAGCAGCCCGGAGGTCTGCTGCCGGATCAGGTCGCCGTACCGGTCGGAGACCGTCTTCAGCGCTGCGGCCCACTGCTGCCCCGCACCGGGCAGGGCGACCCGGCGGGCGCCGCCCGACGGCTGGGCCGCGAGCACCCGGTCCTCGATGCTCTGCACGGTCTGCCACTGGGGGCTCTGCAGGATCCGCTCGGTCTGCGTCTTGGTGCTGCCGCGCAGTGCGGGCACGATCTGGTCCTGGACGATCCAGCGCCGGGTGCTGACCAGGTGGCCGAAGTCGGTCCACGCCTTCTCGTCGAGGTGCCCGGACGGCCAGGCGAGGGTGAGCCGGGCGTCCTCCTGGGAGACCAGCTCCGCCGCGTGCTCCAGGGCGACCAGCGGACCGGCCTGCGAGGTGAGGTCGCCGTCGTCGACCTGGGAGAGCTCCTGGAAGGCGTGGATCTGGTCGTCGATGATCGACGTGTACTGGTCCAGTGCCTGCTCGGCCGTGATGTCGGTGGGATCGTCCACCTGGCTGCGGTAGTACTCCAGGCTGCCCACCGACCCGACCACCGAGTACAGCCGGTCGGCCACGCGGGCGGGAGCCTTCTGGATGGCCTCGGACCGGCCGACGAGCTTCGCGACCGCCTTGTCCGTCTCCCGGCGCGCCCGGTCCAGGGCGGCCCGCGAGCCGGGCCGCCCGGCCAGCCAGGCGGCCGACAGCCCGCGTTCCTGCTGGAGCGCGAGCGTGGCCTCGGTGCCCATCGCGCCGGTCGACCGGCTCAGCTCCGTCTGCGAGCGCAGCCGGAGGCCCTCGGAGAACATCTGCGTCGTCGTGACACCCCACAGGGCGGCGAGGGTGACGCTCGGCACCAGGGCGAGGAGAATCAGGGAGAGCCGGATGGAGCCGAGGCGGCGTCGGGAACCTGTCCGTCTAGACATGGTCTTCCTTGGGCGATCAGCGGGGAGAGGGCGAGCGGGGGAGAGCGGCGGAGGGCGGGCGGTCAGCGGGTTCCGGCGGCGGCGAACCGGGCGACCGCGGCGACGTTCGCCTTCGTGACGAACGCGGGCCCGGTGAGCACGGGAGCCACTCCGCCGCCGCTGAAGTTGCCGTTGGTCCGGTACAGCCACAGCGCGTCCACGGCGAGGTAACCCTGCAGATACGGCTGCTGGTCCACGGCGAACTGCACGTCCCCGTCCCGGACCGCCGTGACCAGGTCCTTGTCGAGGTCGAAGGTGGCCACCTTGGCCTTGCTGCCCGCCGCCTTCACCGCCTTGACCGCGGTCTCCGCGTACTGGGCGCCCAGCGTCACGACTTCGTCGATCGTGGGGTCCTGCTGCAACTGGGCGGTGACGGCGGCGTTCACGCCGTTCAGGTCGGTGCCCTCGACGTAGAGCATCTCGGTCTGCCCCGCGAAGGTCTTCTTCACGCCGGCGCAGCGCGCCTCCAGGGCGACGTTGCCCCGTTCGTGGATCACGCACAGGGCGTGCTTGGCCTTGAGGGCGTCCAGTTTGTCGCCGACCGCCCGGCCCGCGAGGCTCTCGTCCTGGCCGAAGTACTCCAGCAGCCCCTGGGAACGCCAGGCGTCGATACCGGAGTTGAAACCGACCACGGGGATGCCGGCCGCCTTCGCCTCGGCGACCGGGCCCTTCATCGCCTGCGGCTTGGCCAGTGTCACCGCGATGCCGTCGACCTTGTCCCCGACCGCGTCACGCACCAGCTGGGCCTGCTTGGCCGGGTCGGAGTCGTTCGCGTACGTCAGCGCGACGCCGTCCTTGGCGGCCGCCGCGCGGGCGCCCTGCCGCACCCGGTCCCAGAAGGCGTCCCCCTTCCCGCCGTGGGTGATCAGGGCGACCCTGATCCGGCCGGTGGCCGCGCTCCCCGCCGCGTCGGTGTCCGCGTCGAGCCGGGCGCCGCCGGATCCGGAGCAGCCGGCGAGGAGCAGACACAGTGCGGCGGTCAGGGCGGCGGCGCCGACGGATCCGGAGGAGGCCTGAGGTGGAGGAGGAGTGTTCATGGAGCGGGCACCTCGCTGTGCGGCCGAGCAAGCGGAACACGAATGTGCGGTCCAGGCGCGGACGGTGCGCCGACCGGTTGAACCGTCATTGGCTTGGAGCCAACCGTGTGTGACCGCCGGTAGTCAAGTGATCGGCTGCTCGCACTGAGTTGTCGGTGCCGCATTGTGATGATCTTTCGGCAGCGGGAGGACCGAGGGCGGGGGAGCGGCGGGGCGGCGGGTGACGGGAGGGGCGGCGGGCCCGCTCGACCGGCATGCGCAACCCGCCTCCCGGCCACGTCGGTCTGGGCGCACCTCGGCTCTCCGCCGCGTCAGCTGAGCGCACCTCGGCTCTCCGCCGCGTGAGCTGGGCGCACCTCGACTCCCCGCCGCGTGAGCTGGGCGCACCTCGACTCCCCGCCGCGTCAGCTGGGCGCACCGCTTCTCTCCGCCGCGTCAGGGGATGCGCAACCAGTCTCCCCAGCGGGTCCGGCCGACAGCCACCCTCCCTGCGTCACGGCCTGCGCGCCACAGCCCCGTACGTCGCGAGGTCGTCGTCCCGGACCACCTCGGGGCCCGTGCCGTCCGGATGCCACCTGCGGACCTGGACGATGCCCGGCTCGACGAGTTCCAGGCCCGTGAAGAACTCCTCGGCCTACGGCCTTGGTGAAGATACGCAGCCGCATCGGCATGCCCCGGGCCGCGTACTCCCGGGCCACCCGGCCGACCTCGTCCTGCGCGAACTCGGCCGTACCCGTGGACATCGCCAGGTGACTGCCGGACGACAGCCCCTCCCCTCCCCTTCCCTCCCCTCCCATGAGCACGTCGCCGCTGATCGCGGCGGGGGCCCGGCCACCTACACTGGACCGGCCCCACGGCTTTCCCCGGACGCGGCGGGCGTGACTTCCTTCCGGGGACCGGCGGACAGGAGGACGCGAACCATGACGGCGGCCGGCCACGGCTTCGACGACCCCTCCGACGACGTGCTCACGCAGGCGGCCGCTGCCTTCGGGCTGCTCGCCTCGCCCCCCCGGCTGCACATCGTGTGGGCGCTCGCCCAGGGCGAGAGCGACGTGAGCGGGCTCGCGGAGCGGGTCGGCGGTGCGCTGCCCGCCGTCAGTCAGCACCTGACCAAGCTGAAGCTGGCCGGCCTGGTCCGCTCCCGCCGCGAGGGCCGCCGCCAGGTGTACTTCGTCGACGACCCCGACGTCGTCGACGTGGTACGGCTCATGCTCGGCCGGCTCTCCGACCGCGCCGCCCCGGCCCGCCGCCTGCGCGGCCTGTGAACCGGCCGCCTCCATGCTCTCCGAGCACGCCGCCGAGGACACCTCCCTGCAGGCGCTGCGACGACTGGACACCGGCCCGCGCGGACTGACCGACGCCGAGGCCCAGAGCAGGCTCGCCCGGTTCGGCGAGAACACGCTCCCCGACCTCCGTACGACCTCCTGGCCCCGCAGGTTCGTGCGCAGTGTGCGCGACCCCTTCACCGCCGTACTGCTCTGCCTCGGTCTGGTCTCGGCCGCCGTCGCCTCCTGGGGCACCGCCACGGTGATCCTCGCGCTGGTCGGGGTCAGTTGCGTGCTGCGGACGAGCGGGGAGTACCGCGCCGACCGCTCCATGGCCGCGCTGCGCGCCCTGGTCTCCGGTACGGCCACGGTCCTGCGACGCGGGACGGACGACTCGTCCGTCCCCTCGGCGCGGGAGACACCGGTCGCCGAACTGGTCCCGGGCGATGTGGTCCGCCTCGGTCCGGGCGACCTGGTCCCCGCGGACGTACGACTGCTGCGGTCCCGAGGGCTGACCGTGCACCAGGCGGCACTGACGGGGGAGTCGGCACCGGTGGCGAAAGCCGCGAGTGACGGCATCCCGCGGGACGGATCCCCGGGGGCCGACGCCGACGATGCCGCCACCGGCGGTCCTTTCGCGGCGCCGCACCTGTGCTTCCAGGGCAGCGGGGTCGTCACGGGCAGTGCCACCGCCGTCGTCCTCACCACGGGAGCGCGGACCCGGCTGTCCGCCGCGCACGGCGGGGCGCCGGAGCGGCGGTCGGCGAGCGCCTTCGACCGGTCCGTGCTCGGCATCTCCCGGGTGCTGATCCGTTTCATGCTGCTGACCCCGCCGCTCGTCCTGATGGCCAACGCGGCCCTGCGCGGCCGGGGCCTGGAGACGCTGCCGTTCGCCGTCGCGGTGGCCGTCGGGCTCACCCCCGAGATGCTCCCGGTGATCGTCACGACCTGCCTGGCACGCGGGGCCTCACTGCTCGTCCGCACCCACGGTGTGATCGTGAAACGGCTGCCCGCGCTGCACGACCTGGGCGCGGTCGACGTGCTCTGCGTCGACAAGACCGGCACCCTCACGCAGGACCGGCCGGTCGTCGAACGGTCCATCGACCCGGCCGGCCGGGACGACCCCGACGTGCTGCGCTGGGCCGCCGTCAACGCTTGGTGGACCCTCCAACTGGCCGAGCTGCCCGCCCCGGACGCCCTCGACGAGGCCCTGCTGGACGCGGCCGGCCCGGTCGGCGAGGAGGAGGACGGAGTGGCCGCCGTGCCCTTCGACCCGCGGTGCCGGCTGGCGAGCGCGGTCGTCCAGGGCCGCCTCGGCACGCACACGCTGGTCGTCAAGGGCGCCGTGGACGACGTACTGGAACGCTGTGCGCTCGACCCCGCCGAACGGGACCGGCTGCGCGCACTGGCCGCCCACCAGGCGGGGGCCGGGCTGCGGGTGCTGGCCGTGGCCACGGCCGACCGCCCCGCCCGCACCCGCGCCTACACGGCCGCCGACGAAAGCGGCCTGGCCCTCCGCGGCTTCGTCACCTTCCGGGACGCCCTCACCCCGACCGCCCCCGAAGCCCTGCGCCGGCTCACCGCCCTCGGCATCACCCTCACGGTCCTCACCGGCGACCACCCCGCCACAGCGGCCCGCGCCTGCCGGGACCTGGGACTGGACGTGGGGGAGGTGCGGGTCGCGGGGGAGTCGGGGGCGCCGGACTCCGTTGTCGGCGGCCATGTGGCCGCTGCGGCGGGTGCCTGCCGGGGCCCAGGGTCGGGGGTGGGGGCGATACCGGTCGCGGGGGAGCCGGATGCGGAGGAGCCCGGTGTCGGTGGCGGGGGCGGTCGTATCACCGTCGTCGCCCGCTGCACCCCCGCCGACAAGGCGCGTTTCGTCACCGGGCTGCGGGCCGACGGGCATACCGTCGGGTTTCTCGGTGACGGAGTCAACGACGTGCCCGCGCTGCGTGCCGCGGACGTCGGGATCGCGCCCCGGGGTGCCGTCGACGCGGCCCGGGAGGCCGCCGAGGTCGTGCTGGCCGACAAGGGGCTCGCGGCGATCGGGCAGGCGGTCACCGCCGGGCGGCACAGCAGCGCCAACATCGCCTCGTATCTGCGCGTCACGCTCTCCTCCAACCTCGGCAACGTCCTCGCCATGCTCGCCGCCGGGCTGCTGCTGCCCTTCCTGCCGATGCTCCCGGCCCAGGTCCTCGTCCAGAACCTGTGCTTCGACACCGCCCAGCTCGCCTTCGCGTACGACCGTCCCGGCGCGGCGGCGCTGCGGGGCCCGGCCGTGCTGCGGCCACGTGCCTTCCTGCGGTTCATCACCAGCTTCGGCGCGCTGAACGCGGTCGCCGACCTCGCCACCTTCGCCGTCCTCGCGCTCGCCCTGCGGGGACCCGACGCGCTGGACGACCGTACGGTGTTCCACTCCGCCTGGTTCACCGAGAACCTGCTCACCCAGGCCCTGGTCATGCTGCTCCTGCGCACCGGGCGGGGCCTGGCGGAGGGGCGCCGGCGGGGCCCGGTCGGGTGGGCGGCGGCCCTGCTCGCCGTGGCCGGACTGCTGCTGCCGCCCAGTCCGCTGGGCGCCTCGCTCGGCATGACCGTCCTGCCACCGGCCTGGTACCTGCTGCTCGCCGCCGTTCTCGGCCTCTACGCCCTCGCGCTGCGCGCCGCCCGGGCCCGGCTCGACCGGGATCAGCCGTAGGTCAGGTCGGAGCAGGGGTCGTCGTCCGCCGACCGGGCATGGGCGGCGACCTCCGAGGGCACGGCCGCCGGGACCGGCGAGGCGACGGCGGCCGGCGTGTCGGCGTACGACCGGCCGAGGACGACGCTGACGCCGGAGCGGGTCACGGGCTCGATCCCGGCTCCCGGGAAGGCGCGGGCGACGGTGTGTGCCTGGGACGCGAGCCCGGGGCCGTATTCGATCAGCGTGGTGGTGTGGTCCTGGGAGGACGCCGTCGCCGTGCCGATGACCGTGAAGCCGTCCGCGGTGAGCGCGGCGGCTGCCCGGGCGGCCAGGCCGGTGACGGTGGTGCCGTTGTAGACCGTGACGTCGATGCCGGCGCCGGAGACGGGCGCGGGGGAGGGGGCGGGCGAGGGCGCGGTCGCCGGGCTCTTGGGTGTCTTTCCGCCCGCGTTCCTGCCGTCGATCGTCCGGTCCGCCCGGAGCGCCGCGAACAGCGCGTCCGCGTCCGGCTGGACGATCGCCACCCGCGGACCCTCGTACCGCCAGGGCAGCGTGACGAACTTGGTGTTGTGCAGGTCGATGTCCTTCAGCGACATCGCGAAGGAGATGAGCTTTTCGGCGGAGCCGAGGCCGGGATCGACGGTCAGCGAGCTGGTGGCCGCGTCGGCGAGCGGCAGCAGCTTGGTCGCGGTCAGGCCCCTGCTCTTCACCTCTTTCAACAGACTTGCCACAAAAGCCTGTTGGCGCTTGATACGGCCTATGTCGGAGCCGTCGCCGATGCCGTGCCGGATGCGGACGTAGTCCAGCGCCCGCTGCCCGGCGAGGGTCTGCTCCCCCTTCTTGAACAGCAGCCTGCCCGGGGTCGTTCGGTGCGGGTCGAGGTCGTTCTCGTACACGTCCTGGGGCAGGCACACCTTGACCCCGCCCACCACCTCCGTCAGCCGGGCGAAACCCTTGAAGTCGACGACGACGGTGTGGTCGACCCGCAGCCCCGTGAGCTGCTCGACCGTGTTCTGGGTGCAGGCGGGGTTGCCCGCGGCGGTCTGGCCGACCGAGTAGGCCGCGTTGAACATCGTGTCGGTCTGCTCCCTCGTCCACGTGCCGTCGGGCAGCTTGCACGAGGGGATGGTGACCAGGGTGTCGCGGGGTATGGAGACGGCCAGCGCGTGCCGGTGGTCGGCGTATATGTGCAGCAGGAACGTCGTGTCCGAGCGGCCTACGTCGTCCTTGTCGCCGCCGCCCAGCGCCGCGTTGCCGTCGGTACGCGCGTCGGAGCCGATGACCAGCACGTTCTCGCCCTTCGACGCGCCGGCGCGGGGCCGGTCGTCGGACAGGCCGCCCGCGTCGAACGTGGAGATGTTGCCGTTCAGCCGCAGGTACAGCCAGGTCGCCCCCGACGCGACGAGCACCAGCAGGGACAGCAGGACCATGAGCGCGAGCCGGGCCCGACGGCTGGCTCGGCGCCTGCGCCCGCGCCCGCGCCGCCCGGCGGGCCGGCTCGGCGGTGCTGCCCGGCGATGGCTGGTCACGGTCATCGACGCCCTCTGTTCTCACCCGTTGTTCCCACTTGCGGGTTGTACAGTTGCGCAATGTAGCAACCATTGGGCAAGGGAAAGTGAGGGGGCTGCCATGCTCCGCAACGGACTGGAACCGTGGCACCTGCTGGTCGTGGCGATCGTGCTCATCGTGCTGTTCGGCTCGAAGAAACTGCCGGACACGGCCCGGTCCCTCGGCAAGTCGATGCGCATCCTCAAGAGTGAGGCGAAGGCGTTGAAGGACGAGAACGCGACGACGGACGTGGCGGGTGGCGTGACGTCGGGTGCGGAAGGCGGCGCGGTGGCGGACGCGGCGACCGGTGTGACGTCGAGCGCCGTCCCCGGGGAGCCGCCCGCCGCCGCGCGGTGAGCCCGGCCGCCCTTGCGCGGCGAGTCCGGCCGGGGCCGCCCGATTCACTCACCGGGCGGCCGGACCGGAGAACGGCGGACCGGAGATCAGCGGGCCGGAGATCCGGACCGGAGAGCAGGGCCCGAGATCCGGGCCGACGATCAGGCGGGTTCGACGGCCTGCCGCTGACCGGCGTGCGTCTCCTCGTGAAGGGCCCCTTCGCCGGGAGCCTCCCGATCGAGTCGCGGCGTCCGCGGCGTCTCCTCCGCCTCCCGCGCTGCAGGCGTCTCCCTCGTCTCCCGCGTTTCAGGGGACTTCCGCACCTCTCGCGCTTCTCGTGCCACCTTCCTCCGCTGCCGTCGGCTCACGCGTGGCTCCTGGTCGGGCAGCCAGCCGAAGGCGAGGCAACTGCCGACCGTGCCCAGCAGCAGGCCGACGAAGAAGCCGCCCAGGTTCGAGGTGACCCAGGTGCCCAGGGACAGCAGGACGCCGGTGATCGAGTAGAAGAGCCGCTGGGCCGGGTTGAAGAGCGTCAGCAGTCCGAGCAGCACCATCAGGCACGGCAGGAGGTAACCGGCCAGGCCCTGCATGCCGACGTGCATGATCACCTTGAGTGAGGCCTTTTCGGTGAGCAGGACCTCCACCCCGCCCAGGGTGAGCAGCAGCCCGCCCCAGAACGGGCGGTCCGCCCGCCAGCGCTGGAAACCGGACCGCGGGTCCTGGTCTGGCCGCCCCGGCATCAGCAGGCCTTCTCGCTGAAGCTGAGATCAAGGCCGGGCAGCTTGAACGTCCCCGCGGTGGTCGCGTAGTTGGTCTGCCGCAGGTCGGTGATCCGTACGCCGTCCGACTGCTGGCTGAACACACCGGCCGGGCCCTTCACGCCCCCCTTGCTGAGCGTGCCGGCGTCGTTCCCGATCTCGATGTTGTTGAACTCGGCGTTGCCCGACATCTGGGTCGAGTCGGTGGTCAGATCGCTCGCCTCGACCTTGTCCTTACCCCTGCCCGCCCTGATGACCAGGTTGGTGCCGCCCAGGTCCACGCTCTGGCAGAGGTCGGCGAGAGTGGCGTTCTTGATGACGGAGGTGACGACGAGCACCTGGCCGCCGGTATTGCCCTGGTTCGGATTGTTCTCATCCATTTCGTCCATGCCGCCGAACTGCTCGAATCCGGTGCCCTTCAGCTCGGTGGCGGTGACGGTGAAGGCCATGCCGGAGATGGCGAACTGCACGCCCAGCGCCCCCTCGGCCGTCAGGATCGCGAGTCCCGCGGCGACCGCGACGGCCGGCACCGCCATGATCGCGGCTCGGCGCGCCCGCACCCGTCCGCGTCTGACGGGACCGGCGGGGGCTTCGGGCAGATCGGTCGCGGAACCGCTTTCCGGGTTTTCAGGGGTGTCGCCGGCGGGCGAGGTGAGGTCCGAGGACGAGGCCATGTGCTGCTCCCATGGGCATAGGCAATGCGTTGGGCTTCAGGTTCAGTGGCACGGTGTCCTGGCGCGGACATCGAACGGTGCGCGCACCCCCTCGCACCTCCCGGTGGATGCAAGGGCTTACTGGTTACGCATCGGTAGGCGTCGAGGAAGTTACCGGTGGTTACACCCAAGGGTCAAGCAAGTTGTGCGAAAAGGGTGTTGATTGTGTGTCGCCTGTGGTTCCGACGCTGAGCAGGCGTCGAAAAGATCCCGGCCGCACCGGCAACTGCCGTACGACACCTTGACGTTGCCGGAGGGGCGGGTCTAGAACTCTCCCTGGCTTGCCTGATCCGTGGCGCCGGATCCAGCCGCTTCCCGGACTGTTTGTCCCCTACGGGGTCCAGTACGGGCGTGTCATCGCCCGAGTCCACCCCTTCACGGCACCCGCGCGGTCGCTTCCCCCTGAGGCCGTGCCCGAGCCGCCCTCCCGTCCGGCCCGGCCGGAGGCCCTCCCCCATGGGGTCTCCGGCCGACCGCCGGTGGATCTCCGGCCGGTCACCGGTCGGCCGTCGTTGCCGGTCCGTCACGTACGGAGAAGGCGTCATGGGCCGGCGACGACGGACACCGAAACGCGGAACACCCGCCCCCCACCCCAGAAACGAGGCACCCCCATGCGTACTCGAACCCTCCTCGCCCTCACCGGAGCCGTCGCCGCCCTCACCCTCCCGGCGATCGCCCCCGCGTCGGCGGCCGACACCCCGGTCCTGACCACCGGCGGCCTCGGCGGCACGCCCGTCGCCGTCGGCGACGTCCTCACCGCGCCGCTGGCCACCGGCACCACCGCGACCCTCTACTCCAGCGCCACCGGGACCAGCGGTATCTCCTGCACCTCCTCGCAGTTCACCGCCACCGTCACCGACAACCCGACCGCGCCCGGTACGGCCAGTGAGTCGCTCGGCGCCCACACCTTCACCGGCAGCAGCTGCAGCGCCAACGTCGTCGGGGTGCTCGGCGTCACCAGCATCACGGTCAACAACCTGCCGTACACGACCGCCGTGAGCTCCGACGGCACCGTCAGGGTCACCGCGGCCAGCGGCTCCGCCGTCCAGACCACGGTCGTGCTGCGCACCCTGCTCGGCAGCGTCAACTGCGTCTACCAGACGCCCGCCCTGACCGGAAAGGCCGACAACGCCGACAACAGCATCACCTTCACCAACCAGCAGTTCACCAAGACGTCCGGTTCGTCCCTGTGCTTCGCCAACGGCTACTTCACCGCGAAGTACGCCCCGGTGACGGACGGCGACGCGCCGGTCTTCGTCAACTAGTCGGTCAGAGCGTCCGACGGCCAGCCAGCCAATCAGGCAGTCAGTCGGACGGTCGACCGGCGCCCCCGCGCCCGGCCTTCAGCGTCGGCGCATGCGCAGCGCCAGGGCGGCGCCCCCGGTGAGCAGCAGCACCGCGGCGGCGCCGCCCGCCATGGTCGGCGCGGAGGGGCCGGAGTCCGCGTCGGCGGAGGAGGCCACCGGGGTGCTCTCGGGGGCGGCGCCGGCCTCGGCTGGGCTGCCGGACGGGACGGCGTTCGGTGCGGAACCGGCAGGCACCGGGCTCTTTTCGGCGGGGTTGGCACGCTGACCGTTCTGGCCGGTCTCGGCGGTCTGGCCGTTCTTGCCGGGCGACGCACCGGTGTTGCCCTCACCCGTGCTGCCGCCCGTGGCCGAACCGGCCCGCTGGGCCCCCGCCCCCTCACTCTTCGCCGCCGGGAACACCACGTCCGAGCACGAGTAGTACGTGTCCGGCGTACTGCTGTTCTGCCAGATCGTGTACAGCACATGCCGTCCCGTCCGGTCGGACGGCAGGGTCGCGCCGATCCGGTACGCCCCGTCCGTCAGCGCCGGGTCCGTCACCTCCGCGAACGGCTTCTCCGGAAGGTCGGACCACGTCAGCGGCTTCGTCGGGTCGTAGCCGGGCTTGGTGAGATAGAGCCGGAAGGTTCCGGTGTGCGGGATCGTGGAGACGTACCGCATGGTCAGCGCGGCGCCAGGTGTCATCCGCGTGGACGGCCAGTCGGCGCGGGCGAGGTCGAGGCCCTTGTAGGCGGGCAGGCCGCCACTGCACAGCTGTCCGTCGGGGATGGTCTGGCGGTCCCGCCCGTTCACGTTCGCGACGCGCAGGTTGTCCCAGGCCGTGAACGGCGCCCCGTTCGCCGCCACGGCCGCGCGGCAGGCGGCGGTGCCGTTCTGGTCGCCGTCGGGGGAGCAGCCGTAGACCCGGCTGGCCGGATCCGTGGGGGCGCCGTGTGCGGCGGCGGGTACCGCCGCCCACACGCCGAGCAGCAGGGAGCTCGTGACGGAGACCGCCAGGGCGGCGGTGCGGTGTGCGGTGGTCCGGGGCATCCGGAACGTCTCCTCGGGCGGAACGGAACGGCCTGACTTCCGTGGGGGCCACGGTCTGCTCCCGTCCAGTACGGGAAAACCGCGGGGCGCGTTCAAGGGATGCCCGGCGAGCGTACGGGTTCCCACCCCGGGCGAATGGGATCTCCACCTTGGGCGTACGAGGTTCGCGCCTCGGACGCACGGAGCCCACCTCGCGCGTACGGAGCCCACCTCGGGCGCGCGGGAGCCCACCTCGGGCGCGCGGGAGGCCACCTCGGGCGCGCGGGAGCGTCGCTCAAGCGAATGGGATCCTCACCCCGACGAACGGGGTCCCCCCACCCCGACGAACGGGGTCCCCCCTACCAGAGAGCCCTCCCGGCCGGCCCCTCAGGCGCGAAACGCGTCCAGGTGGGCGGCCGCCCACTCGCGGTAGGTGCCCGCCGGTCGGCCGAGCAGCTCGGCGACCGTGGGGTCCACGTGCGTCTTCGACCCGTGCCGGCCGCGCTCGGCGCTCTCGGCCAGGGCATGCGCCACCGGAGCGGGATAGCGCCTCAGCAGTCCCCGCAGGAACTGATCGGGCGGCAACTCCTCGAACACCAGTGGCTGTTGGAGAAGTTCCGAGAGGATCTCCGTCTGCCGCGCGGGAGCGAGTGCCTCGGGTCCGGTGAGCGCGTACGCGTGCCCCGCATGCCGGTCGGGGTCGGTGAGGGCCCGTACCGCCACGTCGGCGATGTCCCGCGGATCGACCGTCGCGTTGCGCGAGCCGGCGTGGGGCGCCCGGACCACTCCCTCCTTCCGTACGGAGCCGGCCCAGCCCAGGGTGTTGGACATGAAGGCGCGCGGCCGAAGGAGCGTCCACGGCAGGCCCGACGCGCGCAGCAGCTCCTCGTTGTCCCGCTGCCACCGCGTGACCAGGTCGGTGGCGCCGGGGTCGGTCACCGCCTGGGCCGACAGCTTCACCACATGCGTCACCCGGGCCGCGCGGGCGGCCGTCACGAAGTTCTCGTCCTGGGCGGGCGCCAGCGGATTCGTGGTGACGAGCAGCGCGGACCGTACGCCGGTGAGCGCCGCGCGCAGGCTGCCGGGATCGTCGAAGTCCCCGGCCACCGTCTCGGTACCGGGGCCCGGGACGGGGGCGCGGTGCGGAGCGCGGACGAGCAGACGGACCCGACCGGTACCGGACAGGCGCTCGGCCACCAGCCGCCCGACGGTGCCGGTGGCCCCTGTCACGAGGATCACGGTACGGGGACCGCGGAGAGGACCCGCAGACCGCGGTCGGCCCTGCTGTCCAGGCCGAGCAGCAGGCCCGGCACCGCGATGCTGGGCAGGATGTGGGACCACAGGACGGAGATCCGGTGCGCGAGGTCCGTCCGGTCCGTCAGCGCCCGGGACATCAACTGGATGCCGGCGAAGCCTCCCACCAGCAGCTCCACGGTGTCCCGAGGCTGCACGGTGGGCAGCAACTCGCCCTGGCCACGGGCTTGTTCCATGAGCACGGTGAGCCGCTCCGCCCACTGCCGGAACGGCCCGGAGTGGTCGACCCCGGGGGGCGTCGCCTGGTCCACCGTCAGCCGCACGCTGCCCCGCAGCAGGGAGTCGGTCAGCAGCCGCTGCGCCACCACGAACGTCATGTCGATGATCTCCTGCAGCTTGCAGGGCTGCTCCGGGACCGCGCCGAACGGCACCTGCTCGTCCAGCACCGCCTGGGCCAGGGACTCCTTGGAGGAGAAGTGGAAGTACAGGGCGCCCTTGGTGACATCGGCCCGCTCCAGCACCATGGAGATGGTGGTGGACGCGTAGCCGTGCTCGTCGAAGACCGCGCCCGCCGCTTCCAGGATCGCTCGGCGCGTCCTGATGGCGCGCTCCTGTTGTGCCATAAGAGCCCCTCCAATGCGCCGAGTTGGCTGTTCCCCCGGGACCGTTCGACCCAGGTGCTTCACCTCGGGTGCCCGATCGCCCCGATCATAGGGGGCCGCCGACTGATCTCATTGAAAACAAACCGGTCGGCTCGTACTCTAACGCTCACCGGAGTGGACGCTTCACTGTCTGCACATGGCCTTTCGGGGGACCGTAGGGAGAGACATGACTCAACCGCGGCAACTTGCCGAACCCCAGTCCATGACGGCGACCGTTCCCCGTCAACTCGTGCACCGCGCGGCGGTCGCGGAAACCCTGCTCACCGGCTGGAGACGGATCGGGGCCGACCGATTCTCGGTGTCGGCGCAATGGCCGCGCGCACACGGATTACACGTGTCCCCGGACCGGTCCGCGTACGATCCGCTGCTCGTCGTGGAGACGGTGCGGCAGAGCGGAACGCTGATCGCGCACACCGAGTACGAGGTACCGCTGGACCACCACTTCGTCCTCCAGGAGTTCCAAGTCGAGACGTTCCCACGGTGCTTGGCCGTGGGAGCGGTTCCCGCCGAGCTCACGGTCGAGGTCACCTTCGTCGACGTCCAGTACCGCGGCCGCCGCCCGGTGGGCGCGGTGTACACCGCGGAGGTCCTGCGCGACGGGGAACTCGTCGCGACCGCGCGGCGGGTGGCGTTCACCTGCACCAGCGAGCCCGTCTACCGCCGGCTGCGTGGCGGTCGTACGGCCGCCACCGTGGCCCCCCTGCCGCTGCCGCCCCCGCTGCCCGCCGCCACCGTCGGCCGCGCGCTGCCCGAGGACGTGGTCCTCGCCCCGGCGACCGGTCCGAGCCTCTGGCAGCTGCGAATAGATACCGCACATCCTGTTTTTTTTGACCACCCCCTTGATCACGTTCCAGGCATGCTGCTGCTGGAAGCCGCCCGTCAGGCCGTCCGGGCGCACACCCTTGGAACCCGTGCACCGGTCTCGTTCCGCATCACCTTCCACCGATACGCCGAGCTGGACGAACCCGTCTGGGTCGAGGCCACGGACGGATCCGGCAGCGATGTACAAGTCGTCGGCAGGCAAGGAGATTCGTCGGTCTTCGTCTGCACGGTCGGTACTTGGGGGAGGTGAGTTATCGTGTACGAAGAGCCAGAAACAAACGGCATGACCCGTTCTTTCCCGCAGGAGTCCCGTCAATGCCGAGGCAGTTACGCGCCGAGCAGACCCGCTCGACGATCATCAAGGCCGCCGCCGACCTGTTCGACCGGCACGGCTACGAGTCCACCAGCCTGAGCGACATCGTCGAGCACGCCCAGGTCACCAAGGGCGCCCTCTACTTCCACTTCGCCGCCAAGGAGGATCTGGCCCACGCGATCATGGAGCTGCAGTCCCATGCCTCGCGCCGGCTGGCGAGAGACGCGGACGGCCGGGGCTACACCTCGCTCGAGGCGTTGGTGCGCATCACCTTCGGCATAGCGCGGATGTCGGTCGAGGATCCCGTCCCCCGCGCCGGCCTGCGCCTGGCCACCGGGGGAGTGGAGGTGCGTCCGCCGCTTCGGCACCCCTTCACGGAGTGGCTGGAGCTCTCCTCCCGCAAACTCCTCGGCGCGGTGAAGGAGTCCGACCTCCATCCGGACACCGACATCGACGCCGTCGCCCATTCCCTCGTCTGCTTCTTCGTCGGCACCCGGGTCGTCAGCCGCTCCCTCGAACCCGTGGCCCGCCAGCCACGCCGACTGGCCGAGATGTGGCACCTGATGATCCGCGGCATGGTCCCGGTACCCCGCCGGGCGCGGTATCTGACGCTGGTCACGCAGTTGGAACGGGAGATCAGGGTGGCGTGAGGGAGGTGGGGAGGCCCGGCGAGTGCCGGCCGCGCTGGGAAGGGGCGGCCGACGGGCGCTCGTCATGGCGACCGCGCTTCGCTTGTCTCTCGGACCGGGGCGCGAGAAGCGTTGCAGAGGGCACCCCGGGGTCCCGGCGCGCGGCTGTGAAAGCGCAGGTGGTCGGGGCGGCGGTCAAGCACCACGCGATGTCCGCCGACTCGGTCCGTGAGGAGTCGCGCGCTACGGTGACGTGCATGCCCGACAACCCGCCGCCCGCTCAGCCCGCTCACTCCGTGCCGTCCGCCCCCGTTATCCTCGGCGACGAGCCCGGTTCGTTCCCGTACAGCGTGCTCGCCGAGCGGCACCCCGCGATCATCCGGCAGGTGCGGGAGTCCTTCCCGTACGGCCCCAAGCAGCACGAAGCCCTCGACGCGCTCCTCGAGAGCTGCACCAAGGGCGTCGTCGAGCCGCTCCCGGCCGACGCGCACGACCTGGACCGCTGGTCGGCGTGGGGGATGGACGCGTACACGGGCCGTTCCTGGTTCGACGTGCCCTGGCTGTGGTCCGAGAGCCACTTCTACCGTCGGCTCCTGGACGCCGTCGGCTACTTCGGCCCCGGCCCCTGGCAGGGCATCGACCCGTTCCGCCCCTCCAAGCTCGCCGAACTCGACTCCCGGGAGACGGACGAGGAACTGGCCGCCCTCGACGAACTCACCGGCCGCCCGGTGGACGAACAGGCCACGGCCCTGCTCCACGGCTCCCTGTGGGGCAACCGGGCCGACCTCGGTTTCCGCCTCTCGGACGCCGAAGCCGAGGACCGGGCCGCCGTTCCCGGCCTGGTCGCCGACGACACCGACACCCTCTGGACACTGCTCGGTGGCGCCGGTGCCGCTACCGGAACCCTCTGCCTGATCGCCGACAACGCCGGACGCGAACTCATCCCCGACCTGCTGCTCATCGCCCACCTCCTCGCGCACGGGCGGATCGGGCGGGCCGTTCTGCAGGTGAAGCCATACCCGTACTACGTCTCCGACGCCACCACCGCCGACGTGGTCGACGCGCTGCGCAGGCTCACGCGGGCACCCGGCGAGGCCGCCGCGTACGGGCACCGGCTGTGGGCCGCGATGGCCGACGGCCGCCTCACGGTGCGCGCGCACCCCTTCTCCTGCGCCCCGCTGCCGTACGCGGACATGCCCGACGATCTTCGCGCCGAACTCGCCACGGCCGACCTGACCATCGTGAAGGGCGACCTCAACTACCGCCGTCTGGTGGGCGACCGCCGCTGGCCCCCGACCACACCCTTCGCCGAGGTCACCGCGCACTTCCCGGGCCCGGTCGCCGCCCTGCGCACGCTGAAGTCCGAGGTGATCACCGGCCTGGACGCGGACACGGAGGCGGCGCTGGTCGCCGCCGAGGGCCGGCGCTGGCGCACCAGCGGCACGCACGCGCTGATCCAGGTCAACAGCTCTCCGGGCTGATGCGGCAACGCGTCGCCATCGCCCGCGCCCTGGTCTGCCGCCCCATCCTCCTCCTCATGGACGAGCCCTCCGGGTCCCTGGACGCCCAGACCCGCGAGGATCTCGAAGACCTCGAAGACCTCCTGCTGGAAGTCCACCGCACCGACGCCACGACCGTCGTCTTCGTCACCCACGACATCGACGAGAGCGCCTGCGACGTGCCGAGGTGGGGCGGGCGGTCCGTACGCAGGTCACCTGACGCGTGAACGCCACAGAGCCCGGTGAGAACTCCCGGATTCGCCCCTGATTCACGCGATGGTGTGATCATGTCCGGGCTCGCGGATGCCGCCGAAAGGCCCTGGGTAGTGCCCGGCCATGACGCAGCAGCCCTTCGAACTCCCGCACTTCTACATGCCGTACCCCGCGCGGCTGAACCCGCATGTCGACGAGGCCCGCGCCCACTCGACCGCGTGGGCGCGCGAGATGGGCATGCTGGAGGGGTCCGGGATCTGGGAGCAGTCCGACCTCGACGCGCATGACTACGGCCTGCTCTGCGCCTACACCCACCCCGACTGCGACGGCCCCGCCCTCTCGCTCATCACCGACTGGTACGTGTGGGTCTTCTTCTTCGACGACCACTTCCTGGAGATCTTCAAGCGCACCCAGGACCGCGCCGGCGGCAAGGCCTACCTGGACCGGCTGCCGCTGTTCATGCCCATGGACCTGTCGACGCCGATGCCCGAGCCGCAGAACCCGGTCGAGGCGGGCCTCGCCGACCTGTGGACGCGCACGGTGCCGTCGATGTCCGCCGGCTGGCGCCGCCGCTTCGCCGTCGCCACCGAGCACCTCCTCAACGAGTCCCTGTGGGAGCTGTCCAACATCAACGAGGGCCGGATCGCCAACCCGGTCGAGTACATCGAGATGCGCCGCAAGGTGGGCGGCGCCCCCTGGTCGGCCGGGCTGGTGGAGTACGCCACCGCCGAGGTGCCCGCCGCCGTCGCCGGCTCCAGGCCCCTGCGGGTGCTGATGGAGACGTTCTCGGACGCCGTCCACCTGCGCAACGACCTGTTCTCCTACCAGCGGGAGGTCGAGGACGAGGGCGAACTCAGCAACGGCGTGCTCGTCCTGGAGACCTTCTTCGACTGCACCACCCAGGAGGCCGCCGACACCGTCAACGACGTCCTCACCTCCCGCCTGCACCAGTTCGAGCACACCGCGTTCACCGAAGTGCCCGCCCTCGCCCTGGAGAACGGCCTCACACCGGACGAGGTGACCGCCGTCGCCAAGTACACCCAGGGCCTGCAGGACTGGCAGTCCGGCGGCCACGAGTGGCATATGCGCTCCAGCCGGTACATGAACGCGCGGGCCCGGCCCACCAAGCCCTGGCAGGGCCCGACCGGGCCCGGCACCGCCGCCTGTGACGTCGGCGCGCTGCTCGCCTCGGCCGGCGCCGAGCGGCTGCGCGCCTACACCCACGTGCCGTACCAGAAGGTGGGCCCGTCCCTGCTGCCCGACTTCCACATGCCCTTCCAGGTCGAACTCAGCCCGCACCTGGCCGAGGCCCGGCCCCGGCTCACCGAGTGGGCCCACCGCACCGGCATCCTCGAGGAGGGCGTCTGGGACGAGGACAAGCTCGCCGCCTGCGATCTTGCGCTGTGCGCGGCGGGCCTCGACCCGGACGCCACCCCCGAGGCCCTCGACCTCAGCTCCCAGTGGCTCGCCTGGGGCACCTACGGCGACGACTACTACCCGCTCGTCTTCGGCCACCGCCGCGACCTCGCCGCCGCCCGCCTGACGACCCGGCGACTGTCGGACTGCATGCCCGTCGACGGCGAGGAGACCGTCGTCCCGGCCAACGGCATGGAGCGCGCACTGGTCGACCTGTGGAGGCGTACGACCGCCGAGATGACGCCCGACCAGCGGCGCACCCTGAAGGGCGCGGTCGACGTCATGACCGAGAGCTGGGTGTGGGAACTGTCCAACCAGCTCCAGAACCGCATCCCCGACCCGGTCGACTACCTGGAGATGCGCCGCTCCACCTTCGGCTCCGACCTCACCCTGAGCCTGTGCCGCATGGGCCACGGCCCCGCCGTCCCCCCGGAGGTCTACCGCAGCGGCCCGGTCCGCTCGCTGGAGAACGCCGCCATCGACTACGCCTGCCTGCTCAACGACGTCTTCTCCTACCAGAAGGAGATCGAGTACGAGGGCGAGATCCACAACGCCATCCTCGTCGTGCAGAACTTCTTCGGCATCGACTACCCGACCGCGCTCGGCGTCGTCCACGACCTGATGACCCAGCGCATGCAACAGTTCGAGCACGTCGCCGAGCACGAACTGCCCATCATGTACGACGACTTCGGCCTCAGTGAGAAGTCCCGCGAGGTCATGCGGTCCTACGTGAGCGACCTGCGGAACTGGATGGCGGGCATCCTGAACTGGCACCGCGAGGTCGACCGCTACAAGGCCGGCCACCTGGCCCGCCGCGCCCACGGCTTCCTCCCGGAGAGGCCACCGGCACTGCCCCTGGTCGGCTGACCTCCCGCAGCGCGGAAGTCCGGCCACGGCGGGACCGACGCACGACGAGCACGGGGAGGGACACCGGCTGACACACCTCCCACGCGGTGCGTCCCCTCGCGGCTCGCGTCGGCGCCCGGAGAGTCGGGTGCGGGCGCGAGCCGCCGCCGGACGGGGTGAGGTGAGCTGCCCAAGACTCATGGCCCGCCGTCCTCGACCGCCGGTCACTGTCACTCGTTCGTGGCTCGTCACGCGCCATCGCCCCGGGTAGGGCTTCAGCCGGAGGCGATCCATGGAACAGACTGCGTTGCGTCCCAAGCCGATGCCCGGCCGGGACCCCGGCGGTGGCAGGCCCGGCCCCGCCCGACGTCCGCACGCCGCACGGCGGCGGGGCCGACGGCTGCGGGCCCTGGTGTTCGCCCTGTCCGTCGGGACGGTCCTCATCCTGACCGGGATCGGCCTCGGCACGGTCGGCACCACGGTGATCGGCATGAGCAGAGTCGCCGAACTGCAGCGCCAGGCCGGACAGGCCGCGCCGGGGGCCCAGGCCGGCACGTCCGCCTCGGCACACCGGGGCCGCTCCGAGCCGCCCGCTTCCGCGAGCCTTTCGCCGGTGCTCGGCGGCGCGACCCTCGGCCTGGAGGCCATGGACGCGGAGAAGGCCGGCGCCCTGGTCGTCGGCGTGCATGTGCCGGGGCCGGGCTACTCGGCTGGTCTGGTCCGGGGAGACGTGGTCCTCGCCTTCGGCCGGACCCGCGTCGACTCGGCCGCCGACCTGGCCCACGCCGTGAGGCAGGCCCGTCCCAGCCGCCCAATCGTCCTGACGGTACGTCACAAAAGCGGCGGCTACCAGCAGTTGACGGCCGTCCCCGGCATCGTCACATGACACCACCGGAACCGGCAGGTCGGCCGTCGTCGCCGGTGGGGCGCCGTGATGTGAGCAGTGGACTGCAAGGTGGCGCGATGGGCGTCCGTCAGGCCGGGCGGGAAGAAACCGAAAGCCATGACAACCGGCTCGCGCCGCCCCCGCTGTCCGGGCAGGATGCTCCCGTAGTCCCTTGAGTCCCCTCACCCCCCAGGGAGGCCCGGATGACCGGCAGCACGCGCGCCCCCTTCACCGCCGACGACTACCGGGCCCGTATGGAGCGCGCCGCGCGGGCGGCCGCCGACGCGGGGCTCGCCGGGCTCCTGGTGGCGCCGGGGCCGGACCTGGTATGGCTCACCGGTTACGCGCCCACCGCGATGACCGAGCGCCTCACCCTGCTGGTCCTCGCCCTCGGACAGGACCCCGTCCTGGTCGTCCCCACCCTGGAGGCCCCGGACGCCGCGCAGGCCACCGGCGCGCCCGCGCTGACCCTGCGTGACTGGACCGACGGCAAGGACCCGTACGCGCTCGCCGCCCCGCTCCTCGACCGGAACGGCCGCTTCGGCATCAGCGACAACGCCTGGGCCATGCATCTGCTGGGACTGCAGAAGACGCTGCCCGGCACCTCGTACGCCTCCCTCACCGAGGCGCTGCCCATGCTGCGCGCCGTCAAGGACGCGGCGGAACTCGAACTGCTGGCGGCAGCGGGAGCGGCCGCGGACGCCACGTTCGAGGAGATCCGCAACGTTCCCTTCGCCGGCCGCAGGGAGTCCGAGATCGCCGCCGACCTCAGTCGCCTGCTGCGCGAACACGGACACGAGCAGGTCGACTTCACCATCGTCGCCTCCGGTCCGAACGGCGCCAACCCACACCACGAGGTCGGCGACCGTGTCGTCGAACGCGGCGACATGGTCGTCCTCGACTTCGGCGGCCTCAGGGCCGGCTACGGATCCGACACCTCCCGCACGGTCCACGTCGGCGAACCCACCGACGAGGAACGCAGGATCCACGACCTCGTCCGCCAGGCCCAGGAGGCGGGCTTTCGCGCGGTACGGCCCGGCGTGGCCTGCCAGGAAGTCGACCGGGCCGCCCGCGCGGTCATCGCCGACGCCGGCTACGGCGAGTTCTTCATCCACCGCACCGGGCACGGCATCGGCGTCACCACGCACGAGCCGCCGTACATGATCGAGGGCGAGGAGCAGCCCCTCGTACCCGGCATGTGCTTCTCCGTGGAACCCGGTGTCTATCTCCCGGGCCGTTTCGGGGTGCGCATCGAGGACATCGTCACCGTGACGGAGGACGGCGGGCGCCGCCTGAACACCACCGGCCGGGAGATGGTCATAGTGGAGTGACGATCAGCAGGAGCCCCCACGTCCCCGACCGACTACGGCGCGACCATGACTCAGGCACCGACACCCACCGCGGACACCGTCCGCCAACTGGTCCGTTCCCTGCTCAAGGACAGCGGGGCCGGCGCGGACGACGCCGGGCCCGAGGTCCGGCCGGTCTCCGGGAGGGAGGAGAGCTCCGTCTGGTGGGTCGGCGCCCGCCACGTCCTGCGCCTGGCCCCCGACCGGGAGGCAGCCGTCCGGCAGCGCCGTGAACTGCGGCTGCGGGACCTGGTGCGCCCCCACCTGCCGGTCGCGGTGCCGACGAGCGTGGCGCACGGCGAGTGGTCCGCCGGGCTGACCTACACCCTGGACACCAGGGTGGCCGGCGGGTCGGGGGAGGAGCACGACGTGTCCGCCGTCGGAGAGGCCGACCTGGCCGGTCTGCTCACCGGCCTGCGCGAGGTGCCGGTCCGGCAGGCCGAGACGCTCGGGGTGCCGCGCACCGCCCCGCGCTCCCTGGAGGCCCTGCGCCGGGCGGCCGGGCAGGCCGCGGAACACCTTGCCGCGGCCGACGAGTTCGACCCCGTGCGCCTGCACCAGCTCGCGCCGACGGCCGCCGTCCAGCTCGCCGCTCAGCCCGGTTCCGCGGTCCTCGTCCACCACGACCTCCGGGGCGCGCACCTCGTGGTCAGCGCCGACGGCCGGGTGCGTGGTGTCCTCGGCTGGGCCGACACGGTCGTCGGCGACCCCGCCGAGGACATCGCCGGCCTCGCGCTCGCCGTCGGCTCCCCGGCAGCGGTCCGCGCCGCCACCCTCGCCGGCTACGGCGCCCGCCCCTGCCTGCGCGGCCTCTGGCTCGCCCGCTGCGAAACGGTCATCCGCCTCGCCGCCCACCTGGACACGCGTGACGCCACGCCCCTGCCGCTCCTGCGCACCCAACTGCGGCGCGCCTGGGAGGCGATCCTGCTGGAGAGGGTCACGGAACTGCGGGACGACGAGGAGAAGGACGACGCGGAGCCGTAGGAGGAGGCGGCGGCCTCGGGGCCGGCGATCTCGGGGCCGGCGATCTCCCGTGACGAACCGAACCGAACCGAACTGAGCCGGCCGAACGGGACCGCGTGGTCACCGACGCGAGGACCGCGGCCACGTGGCCGGAAGACGCGCCCCAGGGTTCGCGCATCGGCTTCCCGATGGCCGCCGGTGCCCCGTGGGCGAGCGCCGGACGCGTCGGTGCATCAGACGGGCCTAGCCGACCGTGAGCACGATCTTGCCCTGGAGGTGCCCTCGGGCGGCGCGTTCGTGCGCCGCCCGGGCGTCCGCGAGCGGAAACGTGCTGTCGATCGCGACGCGGACCGTGCCCGCGTCGAGCAGGCGTCCCAGTTCGGCGAGCTGCGCGCCGTTCGAGCGGACCTGTGCGATCGAGACCGTGACGCCCAGCTTCGCGGTCTCCTCGTCGTCGTATTCGCCGGGGAACACCGGGAAGAGGGCGCCGCCGTGCTTGAGCGTGCGCAGGAGGCGGCTGCTGCCGGGGCCGCCGACGGTGTCGAGAACGAGGTCGACGTCGTGCACGAGTTCCTCGGGACGGCTCTTGGTGTAGTCGATGAACCGGTCGGCGCCGAGGTCGCTCAGGAAAGCCGCGTGCGCGCCCGACGCCACCGCGATGACGCGTGCGCCCTTCCATTTCGCCAGCTGCAGGGCGAAGTGCCCCACGCCGCCCGCGGCGCCGTTGACGAGCACCGTCGTGCCGGCGCCGAGTGCCGTCGGACGGTGCCGTGCCTCCTGGAAGGGCGACGGGTGATCGTGTCCGACCTCGATCAGGTACTGCCACGCCGTCAGCCCGGCCATGGGCGCCCCGGCGGCGTGCACGTGGTCGATGCCGGCCGGCTTGCGTGCGAGCTCCGAGGCAGGCGCGGCGACGTACTCGGCGTAGGCGCTGCCGTCGAAGCCGGGAAAACGCAGCAGACCGAAGACCTCGTCCCCCACGGCGAGGCCGTCCACGTCCGCGGCGACGGCCTCGACGACGCCCGACACGTCCGTCCCCGGAATCACCGGCAGGCTGACCGTCGAATCCGTCCCGGGCACGCTGGTCAGCCCGCCGCGCAGGTACCAGTCCGGTGGGTTGACGCCGACCGCGTGCACGCGGACGAGTACCTCACCCGGTCCCGGCTCGGGAATCGGCACCTCGTCGAGACGCAGAACCTCAGGGCCGCCGTGCTCATGGAGCCGGACCGCCCTCATCATGTATGTCGGCATCGTTTCTCCTGCCCGCGTCGCGGGATTAGGCTTATTCGGATCAGTGCTCCATGTAAGTGGACCACTGATCCGAATATATGGACCACTGATCCGGATAGTCAAGAGGGGCAGATGCGGGCCGACGCCAGGAAGAACCGCGACCACCTGCTCGCAGTAGCGGGCACCGCCATCGGCGAGCAAGGCGTCGACGTGTCACTGCGCGACATCGCGCGCAGGGCCGACGTCGGGCTGGCGACGCTGCTGCGTCACTTCCCGACCCGCGAGGCGCTGCTCGACGCCCTGCTCCGCACGAGCTTCGACGAACTGACGGCGAAGGCGGGCGAGTTCGAGACGTCGAGCTCGCCGGAAGACGCTCTTGTCTCGTGGCTGCGCGACTGCGTCGGGTGGACCACCGAGTACCGGGGGGTGACCATGCTGATGGCAGCCGCCATCGAGGACACCGAGTCCGCCCTCCACGCTTCGTGCGTCACCCTGCGGGCGGCCGGTGCGCGGCTCCTCGCCCGTGCCCAGGCCGCGGGCATGGCGCGGTCCGACATCGACGGCACCGATCTGTTCGCGCTGATCGCGGCGCTCGCGTGGCTCGGCGATCAGCCCTCGCTCGCCCCACGCGCCGATCACCTCTTCGATGTGGTCGCGAGCGCGATCCTGACGAGCGCGGGGAGCGGCGACACCCAGGGGGAGCGCCGCCTTCCGGACCCTCGTTGAGATCGCCCGGCGCGGCCCGGGCAACTCCGTCCGTGCGAGGCGTAAGCGCATGCGCAAACGCTTACGCGAGCCGAGTCCCCGCGGGCCCCGGCCCCGGCCGGACCCCGCAGGCGCTCACCCCTGCAGCAGCACCACGCAGGACTCCCCGGGCAGATGCAGCACGCCGCCCGCGCCCGGTGGTTCGACCGGTTCCCAGGCGGCCAGGACGCGTGCCTCCCGGGGCCCCAGGGGGATCGCGGCCGGTTTCTCGGCCAGGTTCACCGCCACGCGGACGTCTCCGCGCCGGAAGGCCAGCCAGCGTTCTTGCTCGTCGTAGGCCACCTTGGTGTCGGCGAGGTCGGGATCGGTGAGGTCCGCCTGTTCGGCACGCAGCTCGATGAGCTTGCGGTACCAGGCCAGCACACGTGCGTGGGGCTCGCGTTCCGGCTCGGACCAGTCGAGGCAGGAGCGGTCGCGGGTCGCCGGGTCCTGCGGGTCGGGGACGTCCTCCTCGGCCCACCCGTGCGCGGCGAACTCCCGCCGCCTGCCCCGTCGTACGGCCTCGGCGAGCTCGGGATCGGTGTGGTCGGTGAAGAACTGCCACGGCGTGCCCGCCGCCCACTCCTCGCCCATGAACAGCATCGGCGTGAAGGGCGCCGTGAGGACCAGCGCGGCCGCACAGGCCAGCAGGCCGGGGGAGAGGGACGCCGACAGGCGGTCGCCCTGGGCGCGGTTGCCGACCTGGTCGTGGGTCTGGCTGTAGCCGAGCAGCCGGTGCCCCGCCACGCGCGAGCGGTCCAGCGGGCGCCCGTGGTGGCGGCCCCGGAAGCTCGAGTACGTGCCGTCGTGGAAGTAGCCGCCCGTGAGCGTCTTGGCGACCGACTTCAGGGGGGAGCGTCCGAAGTCGGCGTAGTAGCCCTGGTCCTCGCCGGTCAGCGCGGTGTGCAGGGCGTGGTGGAAGTCGTCGTTCCACTGCGCGTGCAGACCGAGGCCGCCCTCCGCGCGCGAGGTGACCAGCCGCGGGTCGTTCAGATCCGACTCGGCGACCAGGAACAGCGGCCGGCCCACTTCGGTGGCGAGGGTGTCCACCTCCGTCGACAGCTCCTCCAGAAAGGTGCACGCGCGCGTGTCCGCCAGCGCGTGCACCGCGTCCAGTCGCAGCCCGTCGATCCGGTAGTCCCGCAGCCACGCCAGCGCGCTGCCCAGCAGGAACGCGCGCACCTCGTCGGAGCCGGGTGCGTCCAGGTTCACCGCGGAACCCCAGGGCGTGTGGTGGGTGTCCGTGAAGTAGGGCCCGAACTGGGGGAGGTAGTTGCCCGAGGGCCCCAGGTGGTTGTGCACCACGTCCAGGACCACGCCCAGGCCGAGATCATGCGCCCGGTCGACGAAGCGTTTCAGCGCCTCGGGGCCGCCGTACGGCTCGTGCACCGCCCACAGCGAGACGCCCTCGTACCCCCACCCGTGTCGGCCCGGGAAGGGGCACAGCGGCATCAACTCGACGTGTGAGACGCCCAGTTCGACCAGGTGCCCGAGCCGCTCGGCCGCCGCGTCCAGTGTGCCCTCGCGCGTGTACGTGCCGACGTGCAGCTCGTACAGCACCGCCCCGGGCAACGGGCGCCCGGACCACTTGGCCCGCCACGCGTAGCGCTCGTGGTCGACCACCGCGCTCAGACCGTCCGGACCGTCCGGCTGCCGGCGCGAGCGAGGGTCCGGCAGCACGGGACCGTCGTCCAGCGCGTAGCCGTACCGTGTGCCGTCCCGCGCCTCCGCCTCGCCCCGCCACCATCCCGGGCGCTGCGGATCGCGCTCCAACGCGCGCGTGGCCTCCTCGCAATGGAGCGTCACACGAGCGGCCTGCGGTGCCCACACCTCGAACTGCACGGACGGTTCCCCTTCGTCTGCTCACCGTGATGTAGCCCGTCCATGGTGCTTCAAACGCGATCAAAGCACCGGTGAATCCTCCGCTTTGCGGCAGGTGTCGTCCGCCACGCGCGCGGGCCGGGCGTTCTCCGGTTTTCTGGACACCCGGCGTTCACTGCCCGACAATCACGAGCGTGACGTCGTCCTTCGAGTTCAACACGTATCCCGCGCGATTGTCCGACGGGGAGCGCGACAAGGCGTTGAAGGTACTGCGTGACGGCGTCGCCATGGGCCGTCTCTCGCACGACACGTTCATTCACCGCATGGAACTGGCGCTGGCCGCCCGCCGCTCGGACGAACTCGCCGCGCTCACCGCCGACCTGCCCCGGGAGAGCCGCGTCTCCCGCCTGGTGTTCGGCACCGTCGAGGCGGTCTCCGGCTTCACCGTACGGCTGCGCAGGGCCTGGCAGGCCGAGCGGCTCCCCAAGCTGCTGCTGCCGCACCCGGGCGACGGCCATCCGCTGCGTATCGGCCGCGACCCCGCCAACGGCCTCCGGCTGGCCCACGAGACGGTCTCCCGGGTGCACGCCGAACTCAGGCGGCAGGGCGGTATGTGGGTGCTGCGGGACCTCGGTTCCACCAACGGTACGACGGTCAACGGACGACGGGTCATCGGCGCGGCGGTGGTCCGCGAGGGCGACCAGGTCGGCTTCGGCCGCATGGCGTTCCGGCTGGCCGTCGACTGAGCCGGACCTTAGCTCTGGCCTGTGCTTTACCTGATGTGCTGACTCAAGTCCCTTTGCTCCACTTGGTGTTGACGAACCCGTCAAGTCGTGACTGACTGTGCGTACACCCTGCACATCAGGTGAACCGACGGAACCGCACTGTGGAGGTGTGCCCTGCCGCCCCTCCTCCGTTACCCGACCGTCGACGAACTCGGCGCCAGGGCGGCCGCGCTGGTCGCCCGCCACCCCGAGGACGCCCGACTCCGTAGGGTGGGCACCTCGCGCGCGGGCACCCCCCTGTGGCTGCTCTCCGTCGGCCACGGCAGCCGTCAGGCCCTCGTCGTCGCAGGCCCGCACGCCAACGAACCGGTGGGCGGCGCCACCGTCCTGCGGCTGGCCGAGCGGGCCCTCGCCGATCCGACGCTCACCACCGGCGCCGACGCGACCTGGAACCTGCTGTTGTGCCTCGACCCGGACGGCCTGCGCCGCAACGAGGGCTGGCTGCGGGGCCCGTACACCCTCGACACGTACTTCCGGAACTTCTTCCGGCCCGGCTTCCTGGAACAGCCCGAGTGGCTGCCCGACGGCGCGGCCGCCGCCGTACTGCCGGAGACGCGCGCCCTGCTCGGCCTCCAGGACGAGCTGCGGCCGTTCTTCCAGTGCTCGCTGCACGGTGTCGACGTCGGAGGCGGCTTCGTCGAGCTCACCCGCGACCTGCCCGGCCTCGCCCAGCGGGTCGCGCGCACCGCGGCCCGGCTCGGCATACCGCGCGAACTCGGTCCGTACGACACCCTGTACTGGCCGCGCCTGGGGCCCGCCGTCTACCGGATACCGCCACCGAGCCCCGGCGACCTGGCCGCCGCCATCACCGAGGCGGCCGTCGAGTCGACCTGGTACCACCCCCACCGGCACGGCACGGTGACCGCCGTCGTCGAGGCGCCCATGTGGGGCGTGGCGGCCGTGGAGGACGCCGGCGCGCCCGCGGACCGGGCCGGTGTGCTGCGGACCGTGAGCCACGCCCTGCGGGGCGACGCGCGGCTCCTGGAGGTGCTCCTCGCGCGCATCCGCCCGCAGGTCTCGGCCACCCCGGACACGGCCCGCCTGCTCGCCCCGGTCGAGGACTACCTCATGGTCTGCCCCGGCCTCGCCGACGCGTGGGACCCCGACATCCCCGACGGCGTCCGCCCCCTGCCGCCCCTCAGCTCCGCCCACCTGGCCGCCCTGCGCATCGCCGGACGGCGCCTGGCCCTGCGGACGGCGGGGCTGCTGCACCAGCTGGTGATCCGGGCAGGGGCCGATCCGGCCGGGGCGCTGCCCGACCTCGACCGGTTGCTCGACGAGTGGTGCGCCGACTACCGCGACGGCTGCGGGGCACGCTGGGTCCCCGTCCCCCGGCAGGTGGAGTACCAGTCACGGGTGGTGCTGGCCGCGTTCGAACTCGCCGCGCGGTACGCGCCCGACTGCTCCCGTTCGGGTGAGCCGGGGTGGGGTTCCCAGGCCGCCGTGCCGATGCATCGGGAATGACGAACACCACCACAGCGAAAGCGCTCCGAGGCGCCCTGCCGGCAGCGGCCGTCCTCCTCCTCGCCCTCGTGTCGCCCGCGCACGCCGCTCCCCGGGCGGCCGACCAAGGCGACTGGCTCCTCGTGACCGTCACCACGGGCGACGCCGGCTCCGGCGCCACCCGAGGCACCCTGCTGCTGTGCGACCCGCCCGTGGGCCACCGGCACGCCGCCGAGGCCTGCGCGGAACTGGAGACGGTCGCCGGCGACATCCGCGCCTTCCCGGCCACGGACACCTACTGCACGATGATCCACGCCCCGGTGACCGCCCACGCGCGCGGACAGTGGGAGGGCCGTCCGGTCGACTACACGGAGACCTTCACGAACACCTGCGTCATGCGGGCCCGGACCGGGTCCGTCTTCGCCCTGGACGACTGACCCGCACGGCGTCGCCCCGCGGCACGCGCGCGTAGGCGGTGGAGCGGGGGGTGTCCGCCCCCCGGCACCCGCCCGCGCCCCCTCACCCGGCCCGCTCCAGCAGAGCCACCGGAAGCCGGTCGAAGAGGTCCGCCACGCGCGTGTGCCCCGTGAACTCCCGCTCGGGGTCGAGCACGTCGGCCCACCGCCCGGGCGGCAGCGGCAGCAGCGTGTCCCGCCAGCCCCCCGCCTCCGTCAGCCGCAGCGACAGCCGGGTCACCGCCGTGAGCACCTCCCCGGAGCGCACGAACGCCGCGCAGTGCCCCGCCGCCACCCCCTCGGCGGCCAGAGGTGTGTACGTCGCCGCGTCCCCGAAGGCCTCCGGCCGACGCGCGCGCAGCCGCAGCGCCGCCCCTGTCACCGCGCCCTTGTCCCCGGGATCCTCCGGAGGGAACCGCACGGGCCGCCGGTTGTCCGGATCGACCAGCGCCCGGTACTCGCTCTCCGTGCCCTGATACACGTCCGGCACCCCCGGCATCGTCAGCTGGACCAGGGCCGTCCCCAGCACGTTCGCCCGGATGTGGGGCTCCAGCGCGCTCCGGAAGGCGGTCACGTGCTCGCCCGGCGCCCCGCACGGCCCCGCCGCGACGAACGCCGCCACCGCCTCCTCGTACGGCGGCTCCTGCTCGGTCCAGCTCGTGTACAGCCCGGCCTCGCGCACGTGCTTCAGCAGCGCCTCCCGGACGCGCTCCGGCTCGGCGGGCCCGAGACCGAACACCGTCTGCCAGGCCGCCCACGCCAGCTGCGCGTCCGGTACGCCGTCCCCGGTGCGGGTCACCTCGGCCAGCACGTCCGCCCACCGCTGCGGGCACTCGGTGAGCACCGCGAGGGCCGCCCGTACGTCCGCGCTGCGCTTGGTGTCGTGCGTGGAGGCGACCGTCCCGCTCACCGGCCAGTCGCGCTGCACGCGCGCGCAGTAGGCGTGGAAGTCGTCCGGCGACACGGCCGGGCTGCCCGGGTCGCCGCCGACCTCGGTCGCCGACAGCAGCGGCACATAGCGGTAGAACGCGGTGTCCTCCACGGACTTCGCCCGCAACGCCGACGACGTCTGCGCGAACCGCGTCCGGAACTCGACCTGCGCCGGCCCGTCGCCGTACCGCCCCAGCACCAGATCCCGTACGGCGTCGACCGCGCCCGCCTCCTCGGGCACCACGAACGCCGCCCTGGCCTCGGCCGCGGCCTCCTCCGTGACGACCCGGGACGCGTCCTGGGAGGCGTACGGCCGGTACACCTCCAGGCGGACCAGGAGCTCCTGGAGGGCGGTGCGCAGCGCCCAGGGGGCGCGGTCGCGCAGCGCGGGCTCCGGGGAGGTGGCGCACAGGCGGCTCGCCACCCGGGTCAGCCGGTCCACCTCGGCCGCCAGCTCGTGTGTGAGCACCTTGTACGCCGCCCGCCGTACCGTCGCCGCCCAGTCGCCGCCCCGGTCCGTCTGCGGGGCCGCGAACCGCCGGTACTGGCCGAGGAGTTCCCCGGCGCCCGCCGGGTCCACGAACAGGCCGTCGATGTGCCGCAGGGCGTCGTAGCCGGTGGTGCCCGCCACCGGCCAGGAGGCCGGCAGGTGCTCCCCGTCGGCCAGGATCTTCTCCACGACCGTCCAGCGGCCGCCGGTGGCCTCGTGGAGCCGCCGGAGGTAGCCGTCGGGGTCGGAGAGGCCGTCGGGGTGGTCGACGCGCAGTCCGTCGACCACGCCCTCGTGCAGCAGCTGGAGGATCTTGGCGTGGGTCGCCTCGAACACCTCGGGGTCCTCGACGCGCACCCCGATGAGCTCCGAGATGCTGAAGAACCGCCGGTAGTTGAGCTCGGTGCGGGCCAGCCGCCACCACACCGGGCGGTACCACTGGGCGTCCAGCAGCTGCGGCAGCGGCAGCTCCTCGGTGCCCTCGCGCAACGGGAACACGTGGTCGTAGTAGCGCAGCAGGTCTCCGTCGACCTCCAGCTGCCCGATCTCAGTGCCGAGCGGATGCCCGAGCACCGGCAGCAGCACCTGGCCGCCCTGCGCCTCCCAGTCGATGTCGAACCAGCGCGCGTACGGCGACTTCGGGCCCTCCCGCAGCACCTCCCACAGGGCACGGTTGTGGCGCGGGGCCATCGCCATGTGGTTGGGCACGATGTCCAGGACCAGGCCGAGTCCGTGCTCGCGCGCGGTGCGGGACAGGGCCCGCAGCCCCTCCTCGCCGCCCAGTTCCTCGCGCACGCGCGCGTGGTCCACGACGTCGTAGCCGTGCGTGGAGCCGGGGACCGCCTCCAGGACGGGGGACAGGTGCAGGTGCGAGACGCCGAGCGAGGCGAGGTACGGCACGACCGCCCCGGCCGCACCGAACGGGAACTCGGGCTGCAGCTGCAGCCGGTAGGTGGCTGTGGGCACCGCCGGGACAGATCGCTCAGGTGTCATGCAGAGCTACGTACCCGTCCCGCGGCCTTTCGTGTCATGACCCGCGCACCCGTCCCGCCCACGAAGACAACCGTCCGAGTGACGATCACCTGCCGCGGGCAGCCGCCCCCGCCCCCGCGCGCGGGCCGCGAAAGGTCGGGGCACGCGCGCGGGGGCGGCGATGAGGAGCCGCCCCTAGAGGGGCCGCTGCAACACCGTCATGCTCCGGTCCTTCAGGGTCAGCCGGTCCCCGGCCTGGACCTTCGTGCCGGTGCCCGGCGGGACGGCGTCCGAGCGGGCGGTGTCGACGACCACCTCCCACTGGCGGCCGTGGTTGACCGGCACGACGAAGTCCAGCGCCTTGGGTGAGGCGTTGAACATCAGCAGGAACGAGTCGTCGGTGATGCGCTCCCCGCGCGGGCCCGGTTCGGAGATCGCGTTGCCGTTGAGGAACACCGCGAGCGCCGGCGCCTGCGCCGAGTCCCAGTCCTGCTGGGTCATCTCCTTGCCTTCCGGGGTGAACCAGGCGATGTCCGACAGCTCGCCGTGGGAGCCCTCCACGCGCCGGCCGTGGAAGAAGCGCCGGCGCCGGAACACCGGATGGTCCTTGCGCAGCCCCACCATCGCGCGCGTGAAGTCCAGCAGCTCACGGCCGAGCCCCTCGTCGCCCGGCCATTCCACCCAGGCCAGCTCGCTGTCCTGGCAGTAGGCGTTGTTGTTGCCGTGCTGGGTGCGCGCGACCTCGTCGCCGTGGCTGATCATCGGCACGCCCTGGGACAGCATCAGCGTGGCGATGAAGTTCCGCATCTGCCGGGCCCGCAGGTCCAGCACCGCCGGGTCGTCGGTGTCGCCCTCGACCCCGCAGTTCCAGGACCGGTTGTGGCTCTCGCCGTCCCGGTTGTCCTCGCCGTTGGCCTCGTTGTGCTTGTCGTTGTACGCGACGAGGTCGTGCAGGGTGAACCCGTCGTGGCAGGTCACGAAGTTGATGGAGGCCAGCGGGCGCCGACCGTCGTCCTGGTACAGATCGGACGAACCAGTCAGCCGGGACGCGAACTCCGCCAGCGTGCGTGACTCGCCCCGCCACAGGTCCCGCACGGTGTCGCGGTACTTGCCGTTCCACTCGGTCCACAGCGGCGGGAAGTTGCCCACCTGGTAGCCGCCCTCGCCCACGTCCCACGGTTCGGCGATCAGCTTCACCTGGGACACCACCGGGTCCTGCTGCACCAGGTCGAAGAACGACGACAGCCGGTCCACCTCGTGGAACTGCCGCGCCAGGGTCGCCGCGAGGTCGAAACGGAACCCGTCGACGTGCATCTCGGTGACCCAGTACCGCAGCGAGTCCATGATCAGCTGGAGCACGTGCGGGGAACGCATCAGCAGCGAGTTCCCGGTGCCCGTGGTGTCCATGTAGTAGCGCGGGTCGTCCGTCAGCCGGTAGTACTGCGGGTTGTCGAGGCCCTTGAAGGACAGCGTCGGGCCCAGGTGGTTGCCCTCGGCCGTGTGGTTGTAGACGACGTCCAGGATGACCTCGATGCCCGCCTCGTGCAGCGCCCGCACCGCCGACTTGAACTCCAGGACCTGCTGTCCCCGGTCGCCCCAGGAGGCGTACGCGTTGTGCGGGGCGAAGAAGCCGATCGTGTTGTAGCCCCAGTAATTGTTCAGCCCCATGTCGACCAGGCGGTGGTCGTTCACGAACTGGTGGACCGGCATCAGCTCCAGTGCCGTGACGCCCAGCTCGGTCAGGTGCTCGATGATCGCCGGATGGGCGAGGGCGGCGTACGTCCCGCGCAGCTCCTCGGGCAGCCCCGGGTGCCGCATGGTCAGGCCCTTGACATGGGCCTCGTAGATCACCGTCTGGTGGTAGTCGGTGCGCGGCAACCGGTCGTCGCCCCAGTCGAAGTAGGGGTTGACCACGACCGACGTCATCGTGTGCGGCGCCGAGTCGAGATCGTTGCGCTTGTCGGGGGCGCCGAAGTGGTAGCCGTACACCTCCTCGCCCCAGCCGATCGACCCGCTGATCGCCTTCGCGTACGGGTCGAGCAGCAGCTTCGCGGAGTTGCAGCGCAGACCGCGTTCGGGTGCGTACGGTCCGTGCGCACGGAAGCCGTAGCGCTGTCCCGGCATGACGCCGGGCAGATACGCGTGCCGTACGAACGCGTCGCTCTCGCGCAGTTCCACCGCCGTCTCCGAGCCGTCGTCGTGCAGCAGACACAGCTCTACTCGGTCCGCGGCCTCCGTGAAGACCGCGAAGTTCGTGCCGGCGCCGTCGTACGTGGCACCGAGTGGATACGCCTCTCCAGGCCAGACCTGCATGGATACGACTCTTTCAGCTGAGGGGGGCCGCCGGGGCGCCTAGGACTTGAGTCTCCCCAAAAGTGAGGGAACCACCTATGACTTACGTCCCTCTTACCGTGCGACCAGTGTCCGCGGTGATCAACGACCATGCCGTGGGCCGAAACCAGTGGGGCAAACACGTACTCCTGGGACCTTGGGGAGTAGGGGGAAGATGTGCGCAACATAGTGCACCGCCATCTGGGCAAGGTGGTGGCCGGTGCGGCCATCGCGGTGGCGGGAACCGCCGTGATGGTCGGGATCACCCTGCCGGGAACGGCGGGGGCCGACGAAACGGGAGGCACGGGGACCGCCCGGGCCGCGCAGCAGTCCGGGCAGGATCAGGGCCAGGGGCAGAGCGAGGGCCAGAGCGAGGGCCAGAGCCAGGGCGCCTCCGTGGCGCCCGGTGTGGTGGAGCAGGCCCCGGCCGAGGGCAAGAAGGGCAAGGGGCGCGACCCGCTGACCGACGACGAGATCGCGCGGGTCGAGAAGATCGCCGTGAACCGGCAGCTGTTCGACACCAGCGAGGACGTCGAGGGCGACCGGGGCCCGCAGACCCTGACCGTCGACCTCGCCGACCCGGAGGCCGCCGAGGTCGACGATCCGGACGCGCCCCGGCGCGCCGAGGTGACGTTCTACGACTACCGGGACGACACCCTCGTCACCCGGACCGTCGACCTGGACAGCGGCAAGGTCGCGCGGAGCGACACCCAGCACGGCGTCCAGCCGCCGCCGAGCAAGGCCGAGAGCATCGAGGCGGCGACCCTCCTGATCGCCGACCCGCTGGGCGCGGGCCTCAAGGCGGACTACAAGGACGCCACCGGCAAGGAGCTCACCTCCACGGACCAGCTGCTGGTGTCGGGCGGCATCTACCGGGCTGCTCCGGGCGCCCAGCCCGCCGTACTCGACAAGTGCGGCGAGCACCGGTGCGTGCGGCTGTTCCCGAAGGTCAAGAACGGGCCGTGGATCGACGCCCGGTCCCTGGTGATCGACCTGAGCACCCGCAAGGTCGCCAAGCTCCCGCTCTGAGCCGCACTCCGTCCATCTTCCGAACCGCACCTCCTGCGAGGGAGTCACTTCTTCATGCGCGAAAAGCGTTCCATCAGCAACCTCGGGCCGCGGAGAACGAGCCGCGCCCGCTCCCGGGCCGCCGTCGGCCTGTCCGTGGCCGCACTGGCCGCCGGCGCGACGACCGGCGCCGGACCGGCCGCCGCCCTGCCGAAGGCCGCCCCTGCGGCGGCGGCCGACTGCAGTGCCGCGTACCGCATCGAGCAGCAGCTCTCCAGCGGCACCACGTGGCGGATGTGCTGGCGCTACGACAACAAGGCCGGGCTCGTCCTGGAGAACATCTCCTACCAGCCCAAGGGCGAGGCCGCGCCGATCAAGGTCCTCAACAGCGCCAGGCTCGGCCAGGTCCACGTGCCGTACGACGACGGGAAGGCCGAGTACGACGACCTCACGGGCCAGCCCTTCGCCCAGAGCCTGATGAACCTGGCGCCCGGCGAGTGCCCCGGCGGCACCATCCGCACCGTCAAGGTCCCGGACGTGTGGACCTCGGACAACCCGAACGTCAAGGGCCTGTGCACCACCACCCGCTCCCGCGGCCACGCCTACCGCATGCAGGGCGAAGCGGCGAACAAGGTCTACCAGGCCCAGGGCAAGGACCTGCTCGTCTACGCGGTCAACCAGGTCGGCTGGTACGAGTACATCACCGAGTGGCGCTTCCAGGACGACGGCACGGTCACCATGAACGTGGGCGCGACCGGCAGCCTGTCCTACGAGGACTACGACGCCGGCGACGGCCGTGGCTGGCCCATCGGCAAGGGTGCCAAGGCCTACGCCACCAGCCACAGCCACAACGTCTTCTGGCGGCTCGACTTCGGCCTCGACGGCTCCTCCAAGAACGGCGTCGAGCAGTACGACTCGGCCGTCACCGCGCCCGCCCGCGGCCAGCAGGCCCCGACCACGAAGACCACCCGCACCAAGATCACCAAGGAACTCGCGGCCGACGCCAAGACCTATCGCTGGTGGCGTGTGGTCAGCGCGACCGGCAAGAACAAGGACGGGCACGCGCGCTCGTACGAGATCGTCCCCGGCGCCAGCACCAAGTACCCGGGCCGCAGCTTCACCAAGCACGACCTGTACTTCACCCAGTACAACAACTGCGAGCTGTTCGCCAGCAACAACCCCGGCGACTGTGGCGGCAAGTCCGTCGACAAGTGGGTCAACGGCCAGACCCTCACCCACCCGGTGGTCTGGATGAACGTGGGCTTCCACCACATCGCCCGGGACGAGGACCAGCAGCCCATGCCGGTCCACTGGCAGGGCTTCTCCATCGCCCCGCGGGACGTCACGGCTATGAATCCGCTCACTCCCGCCGAGCTCGGCTGGCAGAACGGCCACTGGGAGCCCCGCGGCTGAGAAACGACCTGTCCATCCGGCTGCACCGCCGACCGCTCCCGGAGTACCCTTCCTTGATCGTTGGGTGGGGGCCTGGCCCCCCGAGGGCTCGGGGGAGCGGAAGGCGGTGCGCGGGTGGGCTCGGGAGGGCTGGAGCTGCCCCCTGGTGACGAGGGTCACGAGGGGAACTCCGCAGACGTCCCGCCCGGCACGGTGTCCCTTGCCAGACCGATGGACACGGGCTCCATCGGACCGGAGCTGGACTGGGACGCCGACGCCTGGCGCGAGGTGCGCGTCCGCGCCCAGCGTGCGGGCCGGGCCTACATCTGGCTGAACCTCGTCGAACAGCGGCTGCGCGCCGTCGTGGCCGCCGTGCTGCGCCCCATCTACGAACCCGTGCACGGCGGCGACTGGGTGGTCGCCGCGGCCGGACCGGCCGGTCAGGAGTGGGTCCAGCGCGCGGTCGCGGTCCGCGAAGTCAGCCGCCGCAAGGGCTACCTGCTCGACCCGGCCGACGACAACGTCCTCAGCTTCCTCACCCTGCCGCAGCTGCGCGAGCTGATGGTGCAGCACTGGCCGTGCTTCGAGCCGTACCTCGACGACCGCCGGGACGTCGAACTCGCCCTGGACGAGCTGGAGGTCACCCGGAACGTCGTCTCCCGCAACCGCGCCCTGTCCGAGGCCGTCCTGAACCAGGCCGAGCGGGCCTCCGCCCGGCTGCTGGAGATGCTCGGCACCGGCGGCGACGTGCCCTCCGCGCGCCGGCTCCCGGTGGACGCGGTCGAGGACCTCGTCGGCGACCGGTACGCGGACGTGGTCGCCGTGCACTCCGACCGGGTGCGGCTCATGCGCCAGTTCCCCGCCGAGGACATCTTCGGCGAGGCCCGCCGCCTCGACGCCGTCGGCATCGGCCTCAACCTGCTCGTGCAGAACTTCTCCGGGCGCCGCCTGGTGCGGCTGGCCGAGTCCGGCTGCCGGGTACGGCTGCTGTTCCTGAACCCGGCCTCCAGCGCCGTCAAGCGACGTGAGCGCGAACTCGGCGTCAAACGCGGCGAGTTGAGCCGGGCCGTCGAGATGAACATCCTGCACATGCGCCGGGTCCGCTCCAAGCTGCGCGACCCGGGAGCCTTCGAGATCCAGGTCTACGACGACACCCCCCGCTTCACCGCCTACCTCGTCGACGGCGACGGCGCGGACGGCATCGCCGTGGTGCAGTCGTATCTGCGGCGCTCGCGGGGGATGGAGGCGCCGGTGCTGGTGCTGCGCGGCGGCAGCAAGCTGGTCAAGTCGGGCCAGGTCGACGAGAGCGGTCTCTTCCCGACCTACCGCGAGGAGTTCGAGACGGCTTGGGCGGATTCGCGACCGGTGTCCTGAAAGTCCCTCAGGTCCGCCGCGGACGCGGCGTAAGCGGAATGCGGTCCTCGGATTGTCAGTGGTGCGTGGGATCGTGGAGACCACTGGGGGAAAGCACCACCAAGAAGGGGGACCACCCATGGGCTGGCACCGGGAGCTGCTGATCGGCTTCGACCTGGAGACGACCGGAACCGATCCGCGCGAGGCGCGCATCGTCACGGGCGCCGTGATCGAGGTCAGGGCCGGACAGCCCCTCGGCCGACGGGAGTGGCTGGCGGATCCCGGCGTGGAGATCCCCGCGGACGCGGTGGCGGTGCACGGCATCAGCAACGAGCGCGCGATCTCCGACGGCAGGCCCGCCGACCAGGTCGCGGAGGCCATCGCGGACGTCCTGGTGACGTACTGGAGGACGGGCGTGCCGGTCGTCGCCTACAACGCCGCCTTCGACCTCACCCTGCTCTCCGCCGAACTGCGCCGCCACCGCCTGCCGTCCCTGCGCGACCGCCTCGGGGGCCTCGACCCCGCCCCGGTCGTCGACCCCTACACCATCGACCGCTGGGCCGACCGCTACCGCCGCGGCAAGCGCAACCTCGAAGCGGTCTGCGAGGAGTACGGCGTGGTGCTCGACACCGCGCACGACGCCTCGGCCGACGCCCTCGCCGCCGCCCGGCTGGCCTGCGCGATAGCCGACCGTCACCCCAAGGTCGCGGCCCTCGGCCCGGTGGAACTGCACCGCCGCCAGATCGAGTGGTACGCCGAGTGGGCGGCGGACTTCCAGAGCTTCCTGCGCCGCAAGGGCGACACGGCCGCGGTGGTGGACGGAGCATGGCCCTTCCGGGAACTGGCCGACGAGCGGGTGTGACCCCATCCGTCAGGCGGGCCTCCGGCAGGCGGGCCTCCGTCCGGAGGGGCTCCCGTCAGGCGAGCGTCCCGTCAGCCGGGTGGGGGCCGGCGATCGGCACCACCCGCGGCTGGGCGGTCCGCGCGTAGTCCGCGCCCGACATGCACAACGACCGGTCCAGACGGGCGGCGTTGAAGTACAGCCGGGACCGGTCCACGACGTCCGGGTCGGCGACGAGTTCGAGTTCGGGGTCGAAGCTGAAGGACAGCACGGTGCCGGGCACCGCGCGAGCCAGTCGTTCGGCCGTCTCCGCATCGCTGAAACCGACGTACCTGGCCGCGAACAGGGCACGGATCGCGTCCAGGTCCAGCCGACGGTCCCCGGGGACGACCGCGAGGACGTGCCGTGTGGTGCGGCGGTCGACCTTGACCCGCAGCACGATGCACTTCGCGGCCTCGGACGCCGGATGGCCGCGCAGCGCGCTGACGGCGTCGGTGGTGCCCTCGGGGGCGTGATCGATGAGGTCGTAGTCGACGCGGGAGGTGTCGAGCAGGGAGATCAGGCGCTGGTAGGTGTCGTGACCGGGCATGCGGGGTTCTCCTGGGTGTCCTGGGCGGGTCGGATGTGGGGGGCGCGATCGGCGGCGGCGTGGTCGGTGGTTGCGCGATGGGCACGGTGGTCGCGCTCCACGGCCTGCCCCCAGTAGGTCCCGGCGACCATCAGGGCGGCGCCGAGGCCGGTGAACAACGTGAGGTGTTCGCCGCCGAGGGCGATGCCCACCGCCGCGGCCCAGATCGGCTCCGTGCCCAGCAGCAGGCCGGCGCGGCCGGCGGAGGTGCGCTGCACCGCCCAGGTCTGCGCGAGGAAGGCGAAGACACTGCAGAACAGGGCGAGATGGAGCAGTTGCGTCCAGGTCGCGGCGTCGGCGCGGACCAGGGTGGGGAGTTGGTGCGCGGTCGGGATCAGGAACAGGGCAGAGCCGACGAGGGTCTGCACGGTGGTCAGGTGCAGGGGGCGGATCGCGCGGCCCGCGGTGAGCCGGCCGATGAGGGCCATGTGTCCGGCCCGGACGACGGCCGCGCCGAGCATGAGCAGGTCGCCGAGGCGGGGCGCGTGGAAGCCGTTGCCGGACATCAGCAGTCCCACGGCGAGGACGCACACTCCGGCGGCGGCGTAGAAGGCGGGAGGCAGCCCGCCCGGGTGGCCGGCGCGGTCGAGGAACGGGGTGAGGACGATGGTCAGGCTGATGATGAGCCCGGCGTTGGCGGCGGTGGTGTGGGCGACGCCGTACGTCTCCACGACCAGGACGGCGGCTTGGGTGATCCCGAGCGGCACCCCGGCCCGGAGCTCGTCGCGGGTCCAGCGGCGGGAGCCACCTCGGGCACCCGCGCGGGCGGCGACGAGACCGAGACAGGCGAGCGCGGACAGGGCGTACCGCGCGAACAGGACCAGCAGGACGGGAAGGGCCGCGGTGGCGGTCTGGGCGGACAGATAGCTCGAACCCCAGACGAGGGCGACCAGGAGGAGTACCGCGTCGGTACGGCGGGTGTGGGACACCCACCCACGGTGCACCGAGAGGGTCCCTGAAGCCCAGGGCCACTTTCTTAAACGATCTTTTAGTGCAGCTACAGAATGCTCCTAGACTGAGGGGGTGGACGAACGGCAGTTGCGGATCCTGCGGGAGCTGGGCGAACTCGGCAGTGTCACCGCGGTCGCCGAGGCGCTGCTGGTGACCCCGTCGGCGATCTCGCAGCAGCTGCGGTTGCTCCAGCGCTCTCTCCCCGTGCCGCTGACCGAGCGCGACGGGCGCCGGCTGGTGCTCACCGACGCCGGGCAGGCGCTGGCGGGGGCGGCGGTCGAGGTGGAGACGGCGCTGGCGCGTGCCCGGCACGCGGTGGAGGAGTTCGTGGACCGGCCCGACGGCGAGGTGTCGGTGGCGGCGTTCCACAGCGCGGCCGCGGCCTTCTTCCCGCTGCTGCTGCGGGCCCTCGCCGGACCCGGGCACCCGGCCCTCGCCCTCGCCGACGAGGACGTCGTCCAGGACGACTTCCCGCGGCTGACCCGCGAGTACGACCTCGTGCTCGCCCACCGCCTCGACCACGCCCCTCCATGGCCGCGCACGGTGACCGTGACGACGCTGCTGCGCGAACCCCTGGACGTGGCGCTCCCCGTCGGCCACCCGCTCGCCGCCAAGCGGCGGTTGACGCCGGCCGACGTCGCCGACGAGCCGTGGATCACCGTCCACGACGGCTTCCCGGTGATGGCGACCATCGAGGCCATCGCCGCGGCAGCGGGCCGCCGGCTCCGTCTGGCGCATCGCATCAACGAGTTCGCGGTCGCCGCGGAGGCCGTGGCTGCCGGCGGCGGACTCGCCCTGATGCCGCGCTGGACGACGCGCCCGCACCCGGCACTGGTCCTCAGACCCCTCGCCGGCGTCCAGGCACACCGTCACATCGACGCCCTCCACCGCCCGGAACGCGCGGCGCGCAGGGCGGTCCGCACGGTCCTGACGGAACTGCGGCGTGCGGCGCGGACGATCCGGGTCAGGGACGGCCAGGACGCCCCGCCGGACGCGTGACCGGCCCGCGCCCGCTCAGAACGGATACCACCGCACCGTCTCGTCCCCGTCCCGCAGGGACGCCACCCGGCGTCGGAACTCGGTCAGGGCCTTCGGGTTGCTCGGGGCGTGCTGGGCCACCCACGCACAGCTCGCCGTCTCCCGGGCGCCCCGGAGGACCGAGCAGCCCGGCCACGCGCGTACGTCCCAGCCGTACGTCTCGGTGAAGGAGTCGTAGGCCGCGTCGGGCAGGCCGTAGCGGTCGTGGGAGAGGGCCATGACGACCAGGTCGTGCTCGCGCAGGTCGGCGGAGACGGTTTCCAGGTCGACCAGGACCGGGCCGTCCGGGCCGACGTGGACGTTGCGGGGGAGGGCGTCGCCGTGGATGGGGCCGGGCGGCAGGTGCGGGGTCAGGGCGGCGGCGGCCGATGCGAAGCCGTCGCGGCGCTCGCGGAGGTAGGCCGCGTCGGCCGGGTCGATCGCGTCGCCCGCGAGGCGCAGCCAGCGTTCCACTCCGGACAGCAGATCGCGGGGCGGGAGACCGAAGCCGGGGGCGGGCAGGGTGTGGATCATCCGCAGGAGTTCGGCCAGGTCGCGGGGTTCGGCCGGGCGTACCGGATCGGGCAGCCGGTGCCACACGGTCACCGGGTGCCCCTCCACGAGCAGCGGCGTCGAATCCGCCGCCCGGACCGCGGGCACGCACGACTCGGCGAGCCACACCGCGACGGCCAGTTCGCGGCGCGCCCGGTCGAAGAGCTCCGCGTCCCGGCCCACCTTGACGACCAGGTCACCGGCGGCGAACACCGCGTTCTCGCCCAGGGCCAGCAGCCGCGCGTCCCCTGCCGGACCCGGCAACACACCCGCCGCGGCCAGTACATCCCGCGCTTGTGCCTCGTCCATCGCCCACCTTCGTGTCGTCGTGCCCCCTGCGGCGAGCCGCCTCGCGCCTGGCCCGGAAGTGTCGGGTTCCCGCCATCCGCCGGTCAGTCTCGCATTCGTACAGGTCGGGCCGGTGTGCGCGGTGTCTTGACGGCGTACAGCGGCTTCACGACCATGGCGGAGGCCCGTCGGGCCCGAACGTCACGAACCGTGCGAAGGAGCCGCCGACGTGGCAAAGGAGCCGATGACGTGACCTTGGTGACCGCGACGAAGCGGTCGGCACCGGGCGCGCCGCGTGCCGGAGGACGCCGGCGGCCCACCGACCGCGGGGCCTGGTTCCTGGTGCTGCCCGCGCTGATCCCGATCCTGGTGCTGAGCGTGGGTCCGCTGCTCTACGGGATCCTCCTGGCCTTCACCGATTCCCAGTCCGGACGGACCGAACCCACGGAGTGGATCGGCGGGCTCAACTTCCAGGACCTGCTGCACGACACGCTGTTCTGGGAGTCGTTCCGGATCGGTCTGGTCTGGGCGGTCGGGGTGACCGTCCCGCAGTTCCTGCTCGCGCTCGGCCTCGCGCTCCTCCTCGACCAGGAGCTGCGCCTGCGCTGGCTCGCCCGCGCCCTGGCGATCATCCCGTGGGCCATGCCCGAGGTGGTCGTCGGCGTGATGTGGCGGCTCGTGTACAACCCGGACGCGGGGGTCCTCAACGAGACCCTGCGCGACCTCGGCCTCGGCGACGGCCGGGACTGGCTCAGCGGCCTCGGGACCGCCCTGCCCGCGGTGATCGTCGTCGGTGTCTGGGCGGGCATGCCGCAGACCACGGTCGCCCTGCTCGCAGGCCTGCAGAACACCCCGCGCGAACTCCACGAGGCCGCGGCCATGGACGGCGCCGGTGCCTGGCGGCGTTTTTGGACCGTCACCTGGCCCGCACTGCGCCCCATCGCGCTCGCCATCACCGCCCTCAACTTCATCTGGAACGTCAACTCGTTCGCCCTGGTGTACGTCCTGACCAGCGGCGGGCCCGGCGGCCGTACCCGTCTGCCCATGCTCTTCGCCTACGAAGAGGCCTTCCGGTACGGCCAGTTCGGCTATGCGGCGGCCATGGGCTGCGTGATGGTCGCGGTGATCTCGGTGCTGCTGGCCCTCTTCCTGGTGGGCCGGATCAGGGGAGGGGACGAGACATGAGGACCAGTACCGGCGGCCGGGTCGGCCAGTACGCCGCCCTGCTCGCGTATCTCGTCTTCCTCGCCCTCCCCTTCCTCTGGCTGCTCTCCACCGCCTTCAAGTCCCCCCGGGAGCTGGGCAGTCCGCACCCCGCCTGGATCCCGCGCGACCCCACCCTCGACAACTTCCGGCAGGCCTTCGACGAACAGCCGCTGCTGCGCGCCGCGGGCAACTCGCTGCTCGCCGCGCTCGGCGCCGCGCTGATCGCCGTACTGATCGCGACCCCGCTGGCCTACGTCATGGCCCGCCACCGCACCCGCCTCGCGAAGGCCGCGACCGGCTGGGTGGTCGTCAGCCAGGCGTTCCCGCTGGTGCTGGTGATCATCCCGCTGTTCCTGGTCCTGAAGAACCTGCGGCTGATCAACTCCCTTGCGGGGCTGGTGATGGTGTACGTGGTCTGGGCGCTGCCGTTCGCGCTGTGGATGCTCGTCGGATACGTCCGTTCCGTGCCGGCCGAGTTGGAGGAGGCGGCGGCGGTCGACGGGGCCGGGCGGGTGCGGACGCTGGTGTCGGTGACCGCGCCGCTGCTCGCGCCGGGGATCGTGGCGACGGGCCTGTTCGCGTTCATCACCGCGTGGAACGAGTTCTTCTTCGCGCTGGTGCTGCTGAAGACGCCCGAGAAGCAGACCCTGCCGGTCGTCCTCACCCACTTCATCGGCGCGGAGGGCGTCGCCGACCTCGGTCCGCTCGCCGCCGCGGCCTTCCTCGCCACCCTGCCCTCCCTGGTCGTCTTCGCGATCATCCAACGCCGGATCACGGGCGGCATGACGGCCGGGGCGGTGAGGGGCTGATGCGAGTCAGGATCGCCGGAATCCTCGCACTGGTCCTGCTGCTTCTCGCGGGGTGCACCGGCGTCGGCGGTGGCTCCGGCACCGGCCGGATCACGCTCCGCTTCCAGTCCCTCGCCTGGCAGCAGGAGTCCGTGGCGGCGAACCAGGAGCTGGTGAAGGAGTGGAACGCGACCCATCCGGACATCAAGGTCGAGTATGTGCAGGGCAGTTGGGACAGCGTCCACGACCAGCTGCTCACCTCCTTCGAGGGCGGTGAGGCGCCCGACATCATCCACGACGCCTCGGACGACCTCGCTGACTTCGCGTACGGGGGCTACCTCGCCGATCTGACCGACCTGCTGCCCGCCCGGCTCACGTCGGACATCCCGCGGCGCAGTTGGGACACGGCCACCTTCGGCGAGGGGATCTACGGCGTCCCGTTCCTCCAGGAGCCGCGCGTGCTCATCGCCAACGCGAAGTGGCTGAAGGACGCGGGCGTACGGATTCCCACCCCCGAACAGCCGTGGAGCTGGCCGGAGTTCCGGCGGATCACCCGGCAGCTCAGCGGCGACGGGAAATACGGCGTCGCCTGGCCGCTCAAGGAGCCCGTCTCCGCGAGCCTCAACCTGTCGTTGTCGGCGGGCGGACGGCTCTTCCACCGGGGCGCGGACGGCAAGGTGGAAATCCGGTTCGAGGCGGCGGACCAGGTGGTGCCGCGTACCATCCACGACCAGGCCACCACCGACCGCAGCGCCTCACCCACCACCCTCGGCAGCGGCGGCTCGGACACCCTCCCCGGCTTCTTCGGCGGCCGCTACGCGATGGTCCCGCTCGGCTTCTCGTACCGTCAGCAGATCACCCAGCAGGCGCCGAAGGGCTTCGCGTGGCAGGTGCTGCCCGCCCCGGCCGGCGCGGACGGGCTCACGCAGGGCGTCAGCCCGCAGACCCTGTCGGTCGCCGAGGACAGCCCGCACAAGAAGGAGGCCGCCGCGTTCATCGATTTCCTGCTGCGGCCGCGGAACATGGTCCGGCTCGCCCTGGGCGACTGGATGCTGCCCACCGGCACCCAGGCGCTGAAGGACCCCGCCCTGCACACCGCGAAGGACGGCTGGGCCACCGGCACCGCCCTCGCCGCCCACCTGCGCCCGGCGCCCGCGCAGTCCGTGCGCGGCTACCCCGAGTGGAAGGACAAGGTCGCCACACCCGCGTTCCAGGAGTACTACAGCGGGGCGATCGGCCTCGGTGAACTGCGGGAACGGCTGGAGGAGGACGGGAATCTGGTGCTGGCCCGCTACCAGCGCTGAAGGCGGCGCGGCCCGGGCCGGGGAGCGGCGGGGCAGGGGCAGGGGCAGGGGCAGGTGTCAGGTCAGGTCAGGGAACGGACGGGCCGGTGACGTACTGCCCCTTCTCGTCGTACGGCCAGACATTGGGCGCGCACCCGTGCATGCCCTTGATCTGCTGCATCATCGCGGGGGCCGGTTTGCCCGGGCCGGGGCAGTCGGCGTGGCCGTGGCCGAGGAAGTGGCCGACCTCGTGGTTGATGATCAGCGCGCGGTAACCCGTGACGTCCTTGGCGTAGACGGGGGTTGCCAGCAGCCAGCGCTCGAGGTTGACCATCACGTTCATCGAGACGCTGCAGTTGTAGTCGCCGTGGGTGTCCAGCCCGTGCTGCCCGCAGATCTTGTCCACGGTCCCGGGCGTGGCGACCCGGACGACGAAGTCCGTCGTGCCGCTCGACACCCGCCGGAACGCGGACTTGCCGTCCGCCGTCCAGCCGCGCCGGTCCGCCAGGATGCGCTCCACCTGCTTGGCCACGTCCGCGGCGGACAGGTCGAGGCCGACCTCGACCTCGACCCGGTAGCGCAGGACCGTCCCCTTTCCCGACGTGCCGCTGCCGCCGGACGCGGTGGTGAAGGTGCCCGGTCCGGTGAGCGGGATGTCGGGCCGCGTGGTCTTGTCGGACGGCTTGGGGGAGGAGTTGGGGGACTGCCGGGGCGGCGAGGGCTTGGCTCTGTGCGTCGGGCCGGTGGGCGCGGGACCGGAATCCCCCGAGACCCCCGATACCCCTGTTTCCGTGGACTGCGTGGCCTCGGCCCGGGCGTCGGAGGGGGACCCGCCCGCCCCGGGAGACGTCCAGCCCACGGCCGCGAAACCGGCGGCGCCCAGTACGGCCACCGCGGCCAGCCCTCCCAGCAGCGGCCCCTTCCGCCCGCGTACGGAGGCATGGGCGGCGCCGCCCCGACGACGACGGCCAGGAGAGGAAGGTGTTGTGTGCGCGGTCATAGTTGCTCAGGTTGTGATCGTCATGTGATCGGATCTGGCCCGAACAGTAACGGAACAGTAACGGTCCTCCCCCTGTGGACTCATGTGATCATCCGGTAACAAGGCTCCGGGGGTCGCCAGGTGTACGGATACTGAGCGCATGCCACGCGTTCTGTTGATCGAAGACGACCGTGCCGTGCGGGAGGGTGTCGCCCTCGCCCTGCGCCGCCTGGGGCACGAACTCGCCGCCGCCGAGACCGGCGAGGACGGGCTGGAGCGGCTGCGGTCCTTCCGGCCGGACGTCGTGGTGCTGGACCTGATGCTGCCGGGCATGCCCGGCCTGGACGTGTGCCGGGGGATGCGCGCCCAGGACCAGACGCTGCCGATCATCATGGCGACCGCGCGAGGCGACGACGAGGACATCGTCGTAGGACTGGAGGCGGGAGCGGACGACTATGTGGTCAAGCCCGTGCAGGCCAGGGTGCTGGAGGCGCGGATCCGCGCCGTGCTGCGCCGGGCGGCCCAGACGCCCGGCGAGGGCGGCATACCGAGGATCGACACCTACGGGGACCTGTCCATCGACCGGGCCGGACTCGCGGTCGCCTGGCAGGGAGCGCCGGTCGCGCTCGCCCCGTCCGAACTGCGGCTGCTGCTGACCCTGTCGGCCTCGCCCGGCCAGGTGTTCAGCCGGCAGCAACTCCTGGAGGCGGTCTGGGAGCACAGTTACCACGGGGACGCCCGTCTGGTGGACGCCTGCGTCAAGCGGCTGCGGACCAAGATGGGCGAGCCGCCGCGCGAACCCCGCTACATCCAGACCGTGCGCGGCTTCGGCTACCGATTCGCGGCACGGTGAGGGGTTCGGTGCGGGGTGCGTTGAAAATGCGGGCCGGTGTCCCCCAACTGCGCGGCCTGCGCATGCGGTTGGTCGTGGCGTTCGCCCTCGTCGCCGCTCTCGCCGCCGCCTCCACCGGCGCCCTGACCTTCCGCGAAGCCCGCACGAGCGTGCTCCAGCAGAGCCAGGACACCGTCATCAAGCTGCTGCGCACCCAGGTCGACCGGCTCGCCCCGGACATCGGCATCCCCCCTGGAGAGGCCGAAGTGCGGCGATTGGCGGCCGGCATCGCCGAGGCCGAACCCGCCGGGACCTGGCGGGTGCTGGTCGTCTACGGCGACCTGAGCGCCACCTCCGGTCCCGACGACCCGTCCGAGGAGGTGACGCCAGAGCTGCGCCAGGCCGTGGACACCAGTCCGGCCACCGTCTTCCAGCGCGTGACCAGCGGGGACCACACCTCACTCGTCGTCGGTATGTCGGTCATCTACGACCTGTCCGCCACGGACTCCGCGCGCGTCCCCTCCGGGATCAAGGTCTTCCTGACGGTGCCGCAGACCAGGGAAGGGGCGTACGTCGACGCCCTGGTCGCCGCCGTTCAGCGGGCCACCGTGCCCGCCCTGGCGCTGGCCGTGCTGCTGGCGCTGCTCGCCGCGCGCGGGGTGCTGCGGCCGGTGCGGGCGCTGCGCAGCGCCACCCGCAGCATCGCCGAGGGGCGGCTGGACACCCGGCTCGCCGTCCAGGGATCCGACGAACTCGCCGACCTCTCCCACACGTTCAACGAGACGGCCGCCGCGCTGGAGGAGTCGGTCGCCGAACTGCGCGGCATGGAGGCCCGGGCCCGCCGGTTCGCCGCCGATGTCTCGCATGAACTGCGCACTCCGCTGGCCGCCATGTCCGCGGTCACCGACGTCCTGGACGAGGACGCGAGCCACCTCGACCCGGACACCGCCACCGCGGTCCGGCTGATCAGCGAGGAGACCGTGAAGCTGGCCCGGCTGGTGGACGACCTGATGGAGATCTCCCGCTTCGACGCGGGCGCGGCCGTGCTGCACCTGGACGAGATCGACCTCGCCGAGTCACTGCGGCGCACCCTCGCCGCCCGCGCCTGGACGGACCTCGTGGACGTCGACCTGCCGCCGCCCGACGCCCTGCGTGGCCGCGTCGACCCGCGCCGCCTCGACGTCGTCGTCGCCAACCTGGTCGGCAACGCCCTGCGGCACGGCGAGCGACCGGTCCGGGTCCGCCTGCATGAACGTCACGAACGACACGAACGCCATGAAAGCCGCAAAGAGCACAGGGGTGAGCAAGGTTACGAAGGCGGGGACCGGCTCGCGGTCATCGAGGTGCTGGACAGCGGCCCCGGCATCCCCGACAGCGTGCTGCCCCACGTCTTCGAGCGGTTCTACAAGTCGGACGCCGCGCGCACCCGTACCGAGGGCAGCGGCCTGGGCCTCGCCATCACCGCGGAGAACGTCCGGGTGCACGGCGGCACCGTCCACGCGGCGAACCGGCCGGAGGGCGGCGCCGTCTTCACCGTCGAACTCCCGCTGAGGAGCGACGAGTCGACCGGGGGGAGCGGATCGTGAAAGCCGTACGCCGATCCGCGCTGCTGTTCCTGCCGGTCCTGTGGGTCCTCGCCTCCTGCGGTGTCCCCGCGACCGGTGTCGTGGAGGCGGGCGGTCCCGCCAGTGGGGTGGTGCCGACGATCCGGGTCTACCTGGTGGCCGACGGCGCCCTGGTCGGCGTCCCCCGCCGGACCGTCGCGCCGGTCGAGGTCGAGTCGGCCGTGCAGGTGCTGCTCCAGGGGCCGAGCGAGGCGGAGCGGGTCAAGGGCATCACCACCCTGCTGCCGCCGTCGGACGGGTCGGCGACGGCCGCACCGTCCCCGACCGCCCTTTCCCCGGACAATTTCATGCGCCCCCCTCCGCCGGACGTCGTGAAGGTGACCACGCGGGACGACCGTGTCTCCATCGAACTGCGGCCCGTGGGGGTGGACATTCCCGACCTCGCCACGGCCCAGCTCATCTGCACGGCCGTCGCGGCACAGCGCATCGCCGACCCCGAGGCGCAGCCGAAGCCGGTGACCGTCACGGGTCAGGACGGCCGGCGCGTGGAGGGTGCCGTCGTGCGGTGTCCGGACCTCTAGGAGGTCCGTCGGAAGGCCTTCGGCCGCCTTTCCGAAATGAGATTGCACGAGACGTCTCGTCTCGCCTACGGTCGCTCTCATGACCAGTCGACCCGCACACATCGCCATGTTCTCCATCGCCGCCCATGGCCACGTGAACCCGAGCCTCGAAGTGATCCGTGAACTGGTGGCGCGCGGGCACCGGGTCACGTACGCGATTCCGCCGATGTTCGCCGAGAAGGTCGCCGAGACCGGTGCCGAGGTGAAGCTCTGGAACTCGACGCTGCCCGGCCCCGACGACGACCCGGCGGCCTGGGGCACCACCCTCCTGGACAACGTCGAGCCCTTCCTGGCGGACGCGATCCAGGCGCTGCCGCAGCTCATCGAGGCCTACCAGGGCGACGAACCCGACCTCGTGCTGCACGACATCACCTCGTACCCGGCCCGCGTCCTCGCCCACCGCTGGGGCGTGCCCGCGGTCTCCCTGTCGCCGAACCTCGTCGCCTGGGACGGCTACGAGAAGGAGGTGGCCGAGCCGATGTGGGCGGAGCCGAAGAAGACCGAGCGCGGGCAGGCCTACTACGCCCGCTTCCACGCCTGGCTGGAGGAGAACGGGATCACCGAGCACCCGGACTCGTTCGCCGGCCGTCCCGCCCGCTCCCTGGTGCTGATCCCGAGGGCGTTGCAGCCGAACGCCGACCGGGTCGACGAGAGCGTGCACTCCTTCGTCGGCGCCTGTCAGGGCGAGCGGGCGGCCGAGGGCGGCTGGCAGCGGCCCGCCAGCGTGGAGAAGGTCGTCCTCGTCTCGCTGGGTTCGGCCTTCACCGACCGGCCGGACTTCTACCGGGAGTGCGTCAAGGCCTTCGGGGAGCTGCCCGGCTGGCACCTGGTGCTGCAGATCGGCCGGCATGTCGACCCCGCCGCGCTGGGTGACGTACCCGACAACGTGGAAGTGCGCTCCTGGGTGCCGCAGTTGGCGATCCTCAAGCAGGCCGACCTGTTCGTCACACATGCCGGGGCGGGCGGCAGCCAGGAGGGGCTGGCCACGGCCACCCCGATGATCGCCGTTCCACAGGCCGTGGACCAGTTCGGCAACGCGGACGTGCTCCAGTCGCTCGGAGTCGCACGGCACATCCCGACCGAGGAGGCGACCGCCCAGGCGCTGCGGGAAGCCGCCCTCGCTCTGGTCGACGACCCCGACGTCGCGCGGCTGCTGAAGGACCTCCAGGCGGAGATGGCCGCTGAGGGCGGCACCAAGCGCGCGGCCGACCTCATCGAGGCCGAACTTCCCTAGCACGCCGCCGGACTCGCGCACACGGCAGAGCACGGCCGTAGCGCGATGTGCGACGTACGGCAGAGCACGGCCGTAGCGCGATGTGCGTCGCACGGCAGAGCACCGCCGCAACGCCACGCGCGACGCACGGCAGAGGGCCCGTTGGCTCCCCGGTGACCAACGGGCCCTCAGTCTTGGGTTGTTCAGGGGTGCGGGTGGATCAGACCCCCAGCCGCTCACCCTCGTTGTGCCGTGGGGCCGGCGGTGCGGCCGCCGCCTCGGGCGCCTCGTCGTGGGTGAGGTCGGGCAGCCGGTGCAGCCACTTCGGCAGATACCAGTTGCGCTCGCCCAGCAGCGCCATCACCGCGGGCAGCAGCACGCCCCGGATGATCGTCGCATCGATGAGCACCGCGGCCGCGAGGCCGACGCCCATCTGCTTCATGGACTGCATGGACAGGGTGCCGAAGATCGCGAACACGGCGACCATGATGACCGCGGCACTGGTCACGACACCGGCGGTGGTGACCACCCCGTGCTGGATGGCCTCGGCGGTCGTCCGGCCGCGCAGGCGTGCCTCGCGGATCCGGGAGACCACGAACACGTGGTAGTCCATCGACAGGCCGAACAGGATCACGAAGAGGAACAGCGGCAGCCAGGTGATGATGGCGCCGACACCCTCCGCGCCCACCAGCGACGCGCCCCAGCCGTGCTGGAAGACGCCCACGAGGATGCCGTAGGCCGCGCCCACCGACAGCAGGTTGAGCACGATCGAGGTGATCGCGACGGTGAGCGAGCGGAAGGACAGCAGCATCAGCCCGAAGGCGAAGACCACGACGAACGCGAAGACCGGGATGACCGCTCCGGCCAGCTGGTCGTTGAAGTCCTGCGACCCGGCGACCTGGCCGGTGATCGGCGCCTGGACCCCGTCGACCTTGCCGAGCGTGGCCGGACGCACCTCGTCGCGCAGCTTGTCCAGGCTCGCCCCCGCCTGGTCGAGGTCGGAGCCCCCGACCAGCGGGACGTACACGTAGGCGATGTTCTGCGCGGCGTGCAGCTTGATCTCGACCGGGCCGCGGGAGGCACCGGACGCGACGGCCTCCTTCTTGAAAGCGGCCAGCGCGTTCGTCACCTCGGGTGCGTTGATGTCGCTCGCCTTGACGACCACCTCGGCCGGCTCGGAGCCGCCCGGGAAGGCGTCGTTGAGCCGGTTGTACGTCTGCACGATGGGCAGCGAGTCCCCGAACTCCTGGTCCAGGGTGAGCTGCTGGGTCTTCATGCCGAGCGCGGGTGCCGCGATCGCGAGCAGCGCGCCGGCCGCGACCACCACGGAGACGACGGGCTTGGCGAGCACGCCCTTCAGGACGGCCGTCCAGAACCGGCTCTCGCCGTTTCCTCCGGTACGGCGACGGCGGCGCAGGAAGGGGATACGGCCCTTCTCGACCCGCTCGCCCAGCAGCGACAGCAGCGCCGGCAGCACCGTCACCGAACCGACCATGGCGACCGCCACGACCATCAGCGAGGCCAGGCCCATCGCCTCGAACTCGGCGAGCCCGGTGAACAGCATGCCCGCCATCGCCACGCACACCGTGACCCCGGAGACGATGATCGCGCGGCCACTGGTGGCGGCGGCGACCCTGAGGGCCGTCTGCGCGTCCCGGCCGGCCTCACGCTCCTCGCGCTCCCGGCGCAGATAGAACAGGCAGTAGTCGACGCCGACGGCCAGACCGACCAGCAGCATCACGGAGTTCGCGGTGTCGCTCATCGGCATCACATGACTGACGATGCCCATCAGGCCCATCGTCGCCATGATCGCGGTGACGGCCAGCAGCACCGGCAGCAGCGCCGCCACCAGGGCGCCGAAGGCGATGAGCAGAATGCCGAGCGCCACCGGCACCGCCGAGTACTCGGCCTTCTGGAAGTCGTCCCCGAACGCGTCGTCGAACGTCTTCATCATGCTGGCGCCGCCGATCTCCTCGATCCGCAGCGACGTGTGTTCCTTCTGCACCCCCTCGACGGCCTTGAGCACCGGCTCGACCCGCTCGCCCGCGGTGTCCGACTCGCCGCGCATGTCGAACTGCACCAGCGCGCCGGTGCCGTCCTTCGAGATGGTGTTCGTGTCGTACGGCGAGGTGATGCCCGAGACCTCGCCGGTCTTCTCGACGGCGTCGATGACCGCGGTGACGGCGGCGCGGAACTCGGCGTCCGTGGCCTTGACGCCACCGTCCCTGGCCTGGATCAGAACGGTCTCACTGGCCGGCTCGTCGATCCCGGCGTCCTCGACGATCTTGGCGGCGGTGTGGGTCTCGCCCTTCAGCTGGTCGCTGTCCTTGACATCGACCCGGCCCGCTGCCGAGCCGAGCCCCATCGCCAGGACGACGAACAGCACCCAGATGCCGACGGCAGCCCATCGGTGCCGAGCACTCCAGCCGCCGGCCCGCGCGGCCAGGCCCCGCACCCGCGTATCTCCGTTCCCCATGACGGGCTTGCCCCCTCGTGAGCGGTGCCGGCCCCCTGCCGTCACCTTTCACTTCGAAGGTAGGGGCCGGATAAGACCATCTCCTCGTGCTGCCCGGTGAGGTCCCGCGGCCCGAAATCATCCCCCCGGCGCCCACGTCTCCCCACTGGGTAGGACAGGGGCCCCTTACATCTACCTGGCTGTCCGCGGCGCCGGACAGGGCTGTCGTGCCCACCCCGTGGGGCGTCACGGCCACCGCGGGCCGCCTTAGGGTGTGCGGATGACGACGACGTATGCGGCGCTGCTGCGCGGGATCAACGTGGGCGGCAGCAGGAAAGTCCCGATGGCCGACCTGCGGGCCCTGATGGAGGGCCTCGGCCACGACAACGTGCGCACCTACCTCCAGAGCGGCCAGGCCACCTTCGCCGGCGACCACGGGGACGAGGACGCACTGGCGGCCGAGCTCACGGAAGCGATCGAGAAACGGTTCGGCTTCGTCGTCGACGTGATCGTGCGCGACCACGCCTATCTCAAGGCCGTCGCCGACGCCTGCCCCTTCCCGGCCGCCGAACTGGAGGCCAAGCAGCTCCACGTCACCTACTTCTCCGCCCCCGTCGACGAGGAACGCTTCGCGGAGATCGACCGGGCGGCCTGCCTCCCGGAGGAGTTCCGGCTCGGCGACCGCGCGCTCTACCTCTACGCCCCGAACGGCCTCGGCCGCTCCAAGCTGGCCGAGCACCTCTCCAAGCCCCGGCTGAACAAGGGCCTGATCGCCACCAGCCGCAACTGGAACACCGTCCTCAAGCTGGTGGAGATGACCGATGGATGACCGCGACCTGGCCGTGGAGGCCGCCGTCCAGAACGAGTTGAGGCTGCTCGCCCCGGAGGTCCGCGGCTCGCCCGAGCTGGTGGGAGCGCTGCTGCACCCCGACTTCCACGAGTTCGGCGCGTCCGGACGGCACTGGGACCGGGACTCGATCATCGCCGCCCTGGCCACCACCACCGACCCGGGGGCCCACCAGGTCACCGTCTGCCGGATGAAGGGTGTCCGGCTCGCGCCCGACCTGGTCCAGCTGATCTTCGACACCGAGGACAACGGCCGCCATGTGCACCGCAGTTCGCTGTGGCGGCGGACCGAGGGGGACTGGCTCCTCTTCTTCCACCAGGGGACACCGTTCACGCCCGACGAGGGCTGACTTACCGTATGGCGGCGGTCGACGTCTCGTTTGTTCCGGAGTCCAGGACAAGTGGCCCCCTTTGTCCCTAGGGTGAAGCGCGCGAGATCCGGGGGAAGGGCAGGTCACCGTGGTGGGCAGAGCGTTACCGTCATTGCCGCAGTACCGCAAGGACGGGGTGACCCGACGGCTGTGCGCGTCGGTCCACCTCGACGAGGACTTCGCCCGCACGGCCGACCAGGAACTCACCGGGGACCGGCTGGACGCGGTCGGACTGACCCTCGGCGTCAACTTCGTGGCCCTCGCCCGGCACGCCCGCGCGGCCGTGCGGCGCCGCGAGACCCTGGACGGCCAACTGGCCTGGCTCGGCGCGGCCCTCCTGGCCTCCCTGCTGGTCGCCGGGTGGGGGCTGATCGGCGGCCTCGGGTCGGTCGCCCTGATCGGGGTCTACGGTCCCCTCGCCGTCCTCGCGGCCTCCTGGTGGCTGGTCCACCACACCGAGGCCCAGGCCCACGAGGCCGCCCAGGAGGTGTTCCGCAACCCCGACAAGGTCGACCGGCTGGCGCCCCCGGTCGAACCGGAGACGGAAGCCTGGCTGCACGAACTCAAGCGGGCCAACGTCCTGCCGTACGCCGACGCGGCCGCCCGCACCTCCCCGTTCGTCGGCAGCGGCAGCAAGATCAAGGAAGTGGTCTGGCAGCCCATCGACGTCAGCAGGCCCGCCGACGCCCCGGGCGGCGGCAAACTCCCCCTGCGCCCCTTCGACGCCGTCGACCTCCACACCTATGTGGCACGCCAGATGGAGGGCATCTCCGGACTCGAAGGACTGCGGGCCAGGAACCGGCTCTACGTCCTCGGCAGCAACGCCTACATGCTGCCCGATCTGCTGCCCGACCGCACCGCGCGACCGCGCGCCCAGATCCCCAAGCAGTTCGTCCAGGCCGGACTGCTCAGCCCCGGCGCGGGCATGCGGACCCATTTGTGCCTGGAGCGGGTCGGCGAGGGCGGACGGCTCATCGTCTCGATGTACCTGCGGGCGATCCTGAACCCGCCCAGCCTCACCTGGGAGGTCGCGGCCTACGCGATCCCGCCGCTGAGCGGCCGGTTCTACCGGGTGGACCGCCTGCCGGTGGCCCGCTTCGACCGCTGGTGGAGCCTGGTCTCGCACGCCACCTCGCACACCTGGCCCGAACTGTGCGGCGCCGTGGGCCGCCGCCGTGAGCGGCGCAGGCGGCGCCGCACCACCGAGCGGGAGCTGACGCGCCTGCGCCGGGACATCAGGGACCAGCACCTGCTCGTCGACTGCGGTGCCAGAAGCAGCCTGCGGTACGACATCAGCGACTGGAACCAGGCGGGCTACCCCGAACGCATCGACGCGCAGGACTTCCTGTTCCGCCTCCAGCAGGGCGTGCTCGTCGCGACCGAGCAGTTCCTGCGGGACCACAACGTCGACACCGGCTCCTTCGACAAGGCCCGGCAGATCATCAACACCCAGACCTACAACATCTCCGGGGACATCACGGGTCCCAGCAACTTCGGCAACAACGGGCAGATCAACGTCAACGGGCAGCAGGGTCAGGGAGGTTCGGGGCAGGGCGGCCACGCGCCCAATCCCTGAGCCGGGCACGGAACAGGAGCCAGGACATGAGCACGTTCAACTTCCACGGGAACATCGAGGGGCCTGCCAACTTCGGCGACAACGGCCGTATCGAGATCAACAACGGGGCGGACGCGGCCACCGTGCTGCGGGTGGCCGACCAGCTCGTCGAGCGGCTGCGCGGCGAGAACCCCGCGCTCGTCGCCCCGGCCCGAGTCATCCAGGGCGAGCTGGCGCGGGCCGGCCAGGAGGGACGCGCCGCCGACCGCGGCCGCATCCGCTCCGCCCTGGAGACCATCAGCGTCGGCGTCGCTGCGGGCAGCGGCGGCTTCGCCCTGGCCCAGGAACTGGCCCGGGCGCTGGGGATGTGACCGTCGCCGGTGACGACCCCGTCCTCCCGCAGCAGCGCATCTCGCAGGACCTGTCCATGCGAACGCCGGGCACGACGGCACCTTGATCCATTCGGGCGTGGACCGACTGGTGGGACGAGATGGGCCAGTCCTGTGAGTCGGGATGCCGGGCCACCGCCAGCTGGCGAAAGATGGACAGTCTGGAGTACGACGGTGCCCTCCTGGGCAGGTGCGGGTCACCATCTCAGCGCAGGTCACGCATCGGATGGTCGCGGCCTGAGACCGATGGCGGGCAGGCGGTTCCCGCAGCCCGGAAACCGAACGGCGTGGAGGTCCCTGATCACATAGCCTCTCCTGGCACGCACACGACAAGGGGAGGATCATGAGAGGCAGAACGGCCTGGGCCGCGGCAGGCGGGGCGGCGGCCCTGGTGCTGACGACGGCGACCGGAGCGCACGCGGAGGGGCGGGGCGACATCAGGGTGGTGAAGACCGTCGTCAACGGCGGCGGCAACGTCATCGTGGGTACGTCGAAGACGATCGTGTACCCGATCGCCATCACCATCAAGGACAACTCAGGGGTGAAGCGGCTCACGGACGTCAGCACCTTCAACAAGACGAACGCCTACTCCTTCGCGACCTGGAACGGCGACTCGTCCTGCACGAAGAAGAGCGCGACCACCTCGGTGTGCCGGGCCACGATGACCATCGACCCCGGCTGGATCGCCGACAGCGACGACATCGACAGCAACAAGGTCGCCGGCGTCTGGCAGGTCAATGCCACCGTCGAGGCGAAAGACGGTGACTACTGGATCTCCGACCACATCGCCGAGTACAAGGTCAAGCGGGCCGCCCAGCTCACCACGGTGATCGCACCCGAGAAGGTCGCCAAGGGCACCAAGGTGACCGTCACCGGCAAGCTGTCGCGGGCCAACTGGGAGGACCTGAAGTACCACGGGTTCACCGGGCAGCAGGTCAAGCTCCAGTTCAGGAAGAAGGGCGCCGCCCACTACACCACGGTCAAGACCGTGGCTACGGGCGACGCCGGAAAGCTGACCACCAAGGTGACCGTCACCTCGGCAGGCAGCTGGCGCTGGTACTTCCCCGGCACCACGACCACCTCGCTCAAGGTGTCGGCCGGGGACGCACTCAACCTGAGGTAGCCGACCAACGGCTCCTCAGAAGTCCTCTCTGGCCACGGCACATCCCGTGGGCTGCGTAAGCCCCACGGGGTGCGCCCCTGGGCGCGAGCGACACCCGGCCTCGGCGGCCCCGGACCGGCCATCGGCGCCGCCCCCGACGACGGCTCTGCTCAGCCGGTGATCGCACCCTCGAACTCGGGGAAGTCCAGGCTGAAGTCGTCACTGGTCCGCTGCACGGTCACCACGATCTTCTTGCCGTACTTCGTCTCAAGCGCGTTGTCGTTGTTCTTCATCGCAATCACGCCCGGCGCCAGTCGGCCCTCAAGCGGCTGCGAACCGTTCTCGAACGAAGTGAAGGACGCCTCCCCGCCGTTCGTGGCACCGTCCACGATCAGCGACAGATCCCCCAGGTCCACAGACGACTTGCCGCCGTTCTGCAGCTTCAATGTCACCCGGAAGTCAGTGTTGCCCGGCTCCGCTCTCTCCCCGTACTCCTCATTGAAGTCGGTGAAGACCTTTGCGTCGACCACAGTGGCCTTCAGCCCGTCAGGCCACGTGTACGTCTCGCCGAACTTCAGGCCGGTCGACTTGCTGGCCGTGCCGTCCCCGCCGGTGCCGACCTTGTCGGAGCAGTGGTCCATCCAGTCGGCCTGGCTGAGGGACTGGTCGGTGCAGTCGACGTTCTTGTCCTTACTGGACGGTGCCGACACCTTCGGCTCGGAGTCGGCCGCTTTGGTGTCGGTCTTGTCGCTGCCGCCACCGCCGCATGCGGTGAGAGCGGCCAGAAGCAGGGCAGCCGTGGCTGCAGTCGCGCGAACGCGCATGAATCCCCCAAAGTCTGAGCTAGCGATGTGACCCGCCGTTACGGGCAGGACTTCCCGAACTTGACCGCGGTGAACTCCACTGGCTGCTCACTGAGTGCCGCCCCAGCGGCCGGAGTCTGGCTGCACACCTGCCAGTTGCTCTCCATCAACACCATCCGGTCATCGGCCGCAGCGTCGTTCACTGTGATCGATGTGCCGGAGTCGAGCGCCGCGCGTGCCGCCTTCACCGACTTTCCCTCGAAGTCGGGCATCTTGCCGCCCGTCGCCGCCAGCGGTTTCTCTTCCTGCGCCGGACAGTCTTCCTCCAGCTTGACCGCGCCGAAGTCGAGGGTCGTGTCCGTCGGCACCGGCTTGCCTGCGGCCACGTTCTGGCTGCACACCTTCCAGTTCCGGTCGAAGACCTGCATGCGGTCCCGGCCGAGTGCGTCGTGCGACTTCAGCGAGTAGAAACCCTGCTCTTGCGCCTTGTCCTGAGCGGACTGAAGGCCCATGCCGGCGAAGTCCGGCACCGTCGCCTTTTCCTCGGCGGGCTTGCCGTCTTTGGCCGGTACGCTGCTGGCCGATGTCACGGATACCGACGGGCTACTGATGCCCGACGGCTGGGGCCTGTCTGTCGGCTGACAGGCAACGGTGCCGACCGTAGCTGCGCAGAGCAGGACAGCAGAGATGATGCGGGTACGCACAGGTTTCCCCCGAGTGCTGCCAGTACGGGCGGAACACGGTAGACCACATGTGACGGAAAGGTGAATGCCCGTCACCGGGCTGTGACACGACGACGTTCGCGTCTCCTTCGTCGTGGCGCGGCGGCGCGGCGGCGGGAAAGGCGCGGCATGCGGTCGAGTGCGGCATCAATCGCCTCAAAAGACACCGAGCGATGGCCACAACGTACGACAAGCTGACGGTCCGCTATGAGGCGACCGTGCTCATAGCAGCCATCAACGAGTGGCTGTGACCACTCACACGGCACGCTCCATGCACACCAGTTGGTCCCGATCGTCCCATGACTCGGTGACGGTGAAGCCGCACCGTTCGTACAGAGCAATGGCCTCAGTCCGCCAGTTCCACACCGACAGCCGCACGGTGCCCACGCCGCTTTCCGCAGCATGCGAGAGCGCAGCAGCGAGCAGGCCCGACGCAATGCCCCGGCCCCGGAACGCCGGGTCCGTCCAGAGCCTCTTGATCTCCGACCGCCCGTCGGCGGGGGCGGTCACCACCAGACAGCCCACCGCGGCGCTCACGCTCAGGGCCACCAGCACCACATCGTCGACGAACGCGATCCGCGGGTCCGAGATCTCCCTCCGGTAGCGGTCTGGCAGCCCGTCCACATCAGCAACAACCTCACCCTTCTCGGCCTCCGTCCGCAGATGGTAGGCCGCCAGCAACGCGGCCAGCCCGTCCTCGATGGAAGGAGTCCGGCCTGGCCAGCGGACGATGGAAACCTCGCGTTGCTCACTCATGACGTCAGCATCACACGACACGAGCCAGGCCCAGCCGTGGCCCCTCGGACCACTTCCAACACACGTTCCAGGTGCGCCACGTCCCCGGTTTAGGTTGAGTGAGGGACGATGACCATCTGATGGTCAGGGGATCACGGCCGAAGTCCTCGACGTCGACTTGGTCCGGGCGTGCCGTTCGGTGTCTTCGTGCGCATCGAAGACCGAGAGGACGGCTTCGAGCGGCTCGTGCACACCAGCGAGTTGGATGCATCGACCGAAGACTCGTCGAGGTCGGCGATGCCCTCACCGTGAAGATCATCGATGTCGATGTCGCACGCCGTCGCATTGCCCTGTCGCATGTCCAGGCCCTTGTCGCCAGTATGGAGGGCCACCGGAACACCTGACGATGAGACGAATCCGATGCAGTCCGAGTGGGACGAGGCGCTCGCGCAGCGGGACGCGATTCGGTGTGAGCCTCCAGCCCTCAGCTTCCAGCCCTCAGCTTCCAGCCCCCAGCCCCCGCCCTCACCTCACCGTGCCCGCACCACCGCCCGGACCCCGCCCCCCAGGTCCAGTTCCAGGCCCGCGCGCAGCGGGACCGTCTGGCCGGGGTCGATCTGCTGGGGGGTGCCGTCGGAGCGGGTGCCCGTCCAGCGTTCCTTCGAGCGGTTGGCGATACCGAAGCGGCCCGGCTTGGAGGGGTGTTCGACCAGTTCGGCGACCAAGGTCGCCTCGGAGCAGTCGTGCCGGGTCGGCTCCGGGAGAAGGTGGTGGGCCTGCACCCGGGCCGCCCGGCCCAGCCGGATGTGGCGTTCGGTGCGCGGCGGAGGTGTGGTCACCGTCAGCCGGGGCGGCAGCACCAGCCCGCTACCGCAGCCCCAGCAGGCGCGGGGCGGCGGGTTCTCGCCCGGCTCCGTCATGTTCTGCCGCCCGCAGGAGGCGCACTCCACGACGGAGTCGAGCACCGCGCGCAGCGCGTCCCGCCACTCGGACTCGCGCACCCGGGCCGCCGGGTCCTTCAGGCCGACGGTGAAGCTGCGGCGGAACAGCTCCTGCAGCGTCCCGGCCGCCGCGTCCCAGGTGGCCAGCACGGTCGTGTGCTCCATCGGGTCGGGCGCGTTGGAGTCGTCGGCCGGGTCGAAGACGAACAGCGGGCTCCTGCCGTACAGCTTGCGCTCGGCCGCCTCGTCGAGGCAGTGGATCCCCAACTCCCGTCTTCCCTTGAGCGGGTGATGGTTCATCAGGAACATGAACAACAGGACGGCGAGGGAGTGCAGGTCGGACTGGGTGCCCGGATGGGCCCCCGGGTCGCCGCGCACCAGTTCCGGGGCCATGAACTCCATCGTCCCCGAGATGCCGCTGGCCTCCCCCTCCACCACCGCGTTGTCGTTGTCGCACACCAGGACGTCACCGGTGCCCGGGTCGAAGAAGATGTTGCCCCAGGAGATGTCCCGGTAGGCGATCCCGCGTGAGTGCAGCGCCTGGTACGCCTCCACCGTGTACAGACAGGCCGTCAGCAACGCCCGTGTGTTGGTGCGCAGTTGGCGTCGGAACAGCGCCGGCAGCCCCTTGAAGTGGTCCGGGCGCAGCCCCATCAGGTACCCGAACGAACCGCGGTGCGCCGGCACGTAGGCCTCCGGCCACAGGAACCGGTCGTCGTCGAAGTCCCGCGACACGAGATCCCGTACGATCCCCTCCTGCTCCGACGTCGCGCAGGTCGGGTAGTACCACTTGAGGGCCTTCTCGCCGCCCGGCGTCCGGACCCGGTACACCTCGCCCTGGCCGCCGGCGCCCAGCATGTCGACGACCTCGACCTCGTCGCCGTTCTCCGCGGTCAGGCGCGTCCCGCTGTCGAGCATGCCGCTCATCTACGTCTCCGTCTTCCGTTCCGATTCCGCCTGCTCCGCCGGTGGTGCGGGCAGGATCTCTGCGGGGCGCAGCGCGGCCGTCAGGGTCGTGTCGTCCCCGGAGTACCGCGAGGCCTGCCGCAGCCATTCGGGCAGCACGGCCCGTACCTCCTCGCTGCCCCGCGCGGCCAGCCGGCCGTCCAGGCCGGCCACGAACTCCGGGTAGCCGTCGGCCGACGCGAAACTCTTCGACAGCCCGTCCGTCGACAGCACCACCAGGCGCGGGGTGCGCGCCTCGTCGAACAGCGGCGCCCAGTGCATCCGCACCGCCCGCCAGGCCTCCCGGCCGCACAGGGATTCCGTCTCGTCGCCCAGGTCCTCCTCGGCGGGGGCCAGCGGGCGGCGCAGCGTGCCGTCGTGCTCGACCACGGCCAGGTCGCCGTCGCCGAGCTGCCACGCCACGAACAGCCACGGCGTGAGCACGGCACCGATCAGCGTGCTGCCGTACAGCAGCAGTTTCGCGGCGTCCGAAGGCTCCGGCGCGCCGTCGTCCGCCACCGGGCGGTGCCGGTCCCAGTGGCCGAGCGCCTCCCGCCGCCAGTCCTGCACGAGAGCGCGCGGGAAGTCGTCCCGGGCGTAGGTCATCAGCCGGGACAGCCGCCCCGGTTCATGGCTGTCGCGGGCCGCCCGGCCGAAGTCGGCCGCGAGGCCCATGAAGCGGTCCACGGCGAACCGGGCGCCGAGCCGGCTGCGCGAGTGGACGGCCGAGCCGTGCCCGTCGGCCACCGCCAGGACCAGGGGGTCGTCGTCGGAGCCGGCGCCCTCGCAGGCGTACCAGTCCTGGTTGTGCTGCTTTCCGACTCCCTGGACGCTGTGGCCGAGGGTCTCCCAACGCCGCACTCCGAGCGTCACCACACGTCGTCGTCATCGTCGTCGGGGAGGACCGGCGGCGCGTACGGCTGCTTCGCCGCCGTCTCCGCCGGGCCCGCCACGGGTTGCGAGGCCGCCTTGACCGCCGCCGTGGACGCCCACCGGATGGCCGCGGCCAGCTGCTTGGGGTTGTTGGCGTCGAGCGGCTGGAGTTCGGGGTTGCCGAGGAACTCCTGCAGCACGCCGCGGTCCGCGTCGCCGCCGATGGCGATGGCGACCCGTACTGCCTTGCGGCCCCACGGTGTCGCGTCGATCGCCTTCAGGCCCGCCTTCCAGTCGTCGGTGGGCACCCCGTCCGACACCAGCGCGAGCACCGGCTTGAGCGCGCGCTGCGGCATCGGCGGGCTCTGCAGCTCCTGCGAGACCAGCTGCAGTGCCTCGCCGAGGTTGGTCATGCCGTCCACCTGGACGTCCTGCCAGGTGAAGTCGTCGACCGGGACCGGCGTCCGGTGGTGCCAGCGGGCCGTGGTGGAGAAGGTGACGGTGCGCAGCAGCAGCTGGGCCGCCGGGTTGTCGTGTGCCACCGACCGCATCTCGGGAATCGCTTCCCGGATCGCGTAGTTGAGCTGGGCGATCTTGTCGCCCTGCATCGAGTACGAGCAGTCGATCAGCCAGATGAAGTGGACCGGCCGGTTGGCCATGGGCCCGCCGGGAATGTCGCTCACTCGATGTCCTTTCCGGTCAGGGGTGGGTTCAGGGCAGCAGCAGCCGTACCGCGTAGGCCGCGGCGGCCGCCGTCAGGACCAGCGCGGCGACGAACAGGCTCGCCGCCATGCGTCGTCCGCGTCCGATGGGTGGGGTCACCTGGGTCATGCCGGGGTGTACCTCTTCTCGTGTTCCGTGCCCGGGCGCGGCCTGCGCCTGCGCTGCTTGCCGAGGTCGCCGCCGTCCGGCCCGAGCAGCGCGCCGGTCCCGAGTCCCGATGCGGCGAGCAGCCACAGCACCGGCTCGGCCGCGCGGCGCTGCTCGCTCTCCAACGGCCCGGTCCCGGTGGCGGCGTGCGCGCTGACGGCCCAGTAGCGGGCCGCCCGGAAGTCGTGGCCGAGCGCCCGCACCAGTGAGCCCAGGCCGATCTCTCCCAGCCAGGTGTCGATCCGCGCACCGGGCACCGGCAGCGAGACGAGCTGGTCGAGGACGTCCCGCTTGGTGACGACCGTGGCCACCGACAGCCGTCCGCGTCGGCCGGTCAGGGCCGCCAGCTCGCCGGTCAGCCGCTGGTACGTGTCCCACGGACCCTGGGCCGAGGGGCGGGCGGCCCCGGCGCGGGCGGTGTCCTCGGTGCCGAGCCGGCCGCGTACCTTCGGGTCGGCCAAGACGTCGGCGACGAGGACCACGCCGTCGGCGTGGGCGAGGTACTGCTGGGCCCGCACCCGGTCGGCTTCGCTCACGGACTCGCCCATCGGGTCGTACAGGTACAGCAGCCGGCGCCGCCGGCCGCGGGTGACGGTCAGCATCAGGGCGCGCGGCTGCCCGCCGGTCGTCGCGTGCGCCCAGCCCGTGCTGTTCAGCTCCTGGCGGAGGTCGTTCGCGTCACGGCGGTCGTCGTCGGAGGCGTACGCGACCTCGAGGTCACCGCGGCGGGCCCAGGCGTGCAGCCCCTCCACCATCGCCGCCATCAGCATCGTCTTGCCGGAGGAGGTGCCGCCGACCAGCGGCGCGTGCACGACCCGGGTGCTGCCGACGGTCGCGGGCAGGTGCCGGTCGCAGTGCGGGCACAGGGCGGTGAGCCCTCCCCGGCCCGCGATCCGGGTGGTCGGCAGGCGGTGCCCGCAGGCGCAGGCGTGCCACAGCACGCCGTACCGGCCGGGCCGCAGCGAGCCGTGCTGCGCACGGCAGTTCGGGCACCGGTGCACGGCCAGCGGGACGGGCCGGTAGCAGCCCGGGTAGGGGCACTTGACGCGTACGCCCCGGGCCAGCGCCCAGCCGGCCTCCACACCCCGCAGCACGGGCACGGCCGCCGCGCAGCCCAGCCACACCAGGGCGAGCAGCAGCGTGAACACCGCCAGCACCGCGGCGAGCAGGACCGTGGCGAGTACGGCGCCCACCAGCGCGCCCGCGACGGTGCCGGGCGCCACGAGCACCACGAGGAGGAACCGGGTGGCCGTCGTCGCGCCGCGCCTGCCGCTGGGGCGCCGTCCGTGCAGCAGGTTCTGGCAGATCCGGTCGACCCACGGGTCGGAGAACGCCGTCCAGGTCACCCGCATCCCGTAGCCCGCGGCCGTCCACGCGTCCACGCGCATCTGGCGCCACCAGTAACCCGGACGGGCGGGCTCGCCCGGGCCGACGAGCGGGATCCGCTGGTCGCCGGCGCCGGTCTGCCAGGGACCGAGGCCGCGCCAGACGGCCCGTACGCCGTTCCCCAGGAACTGCCACAGCGCCCGTCCGAAACAGACCCCGGCGGTGACCAGGGCGGTCCAGGCGACCAGGAGGAGGACCGGCGTAGCCGCGGTCACATCCGTCAGGTCGGTCATCGCCCTCATCGGTGGCCTCCCCCGGCCGGCGGCTCCACGTCACCGTGCCGCCCGGTCGGCGGGTCCACGTCGCCGTGCCGTCCGGTGGGCCGCTCCCCGGCACCATGCCATCCGGTCGGCCGCTCCACGTCACCGTGCCGTCCCGCCGGCCTCGCCACATCGCCGTGCCGTCCGGTCGGCGGTTCCACGTCGCCGTGCCATGCGGCGGCCGGTTCGCCGCGTCGGCCGCGCCCGGACAGCCGCCCCGCGAGCCGCCCGAGCGCACCGGGACGGTTCCAGGCGCGGAACGCGTCGAGCTTGCCCCGCCCCGCGCGGCCCAGCATCGCCTCGATCTCGGCCAGGTCCTCGGCGGGCAGGGCCCGCACGATCGGCCGCAGCACCCTCGTCAGCAGCGTCGTACGGGTCGCGTCCCAGTCCGGGGTGGTCCCGGCGAACGCGCTCCAGTCGCTGAAGCGGGCGGCCACATACGGCGGGACGGTCCGCAGCCGGTCGCCCACCCGGTCCGAACGCCCCGCCCGCTCGTACGCCGCGAGCAGGGCCGGCTCGCCCGACCTGGCCAGCGCGTACAGCTCGTCCTCCGGAACCGTCCGGCCCAGCAGCCGGCGGGCGACGGCGCCGAAGGCCCGCTCCGTGACCGGGTCCGGGACGGCCTCGCCCGCCGAGTCCCGCAGCGCCAGCACCCGGTCGACCCACCGCTCGCCCTCGCCCTCGGTGCCCAGCAGGCCCGCGAACTCGAGCAGCAACAGGGCCGCGCGCTGCCCGGGCCGCAGCTCGGTGCTGAAACAGCGCAGCAGGTCGGCGGCGAGGACAGGGACGCCGGGGTCGTCGGCGGGCGCGGCGAGGGCGGCCTCGATCAGCAGGTCCCGGGTGCCGGCCGCGCGATGGGTGTCGGAGCCCAGCTGGTTCAGCAGCAGGCTCGCCTCCTGTCCGGTCGGCAGCTCACCGGCCCACACCAGGTCGAGCGCGGTGCGCAGCACGGCCGTGTCGGCGAGCGGCGACAGCCCCGCGGCGCGCAGGACGTCGTGGAAGTGCGCGAGCCGGTCTCCCGTGCCGCCCGTCCGGTCGGTCCCGGGCGCGGCGACACACATCCGCAGGTGCGGGGAGTTCGGCTCCAGCCCGACCGGCAGCCCCGATCCCGACAGCATCCGCGCGACGGTCGCCGGATCGGCGGCGGCGAGGGCGTCCAGAGCGGCGAACAGCGCGATGCGCAGCGACGGATGACCGTGCACGGCGTCGAGCAGGGCGGGTGGGCAGGGTGAACCGGCGGCCCCGGCCGGGCGTTCCGCCACCAGAGCCCTGGCGAGCCGCCCGGCGAGGTCCGGGAGCAGGTCGTGGCAGTCGATGTCGAGCAGGTCGGCCACCTGCAGGAGGGCGAGCGGGCGCCCGTCGGCCGGTTCCCGCACGTCCGCGATGCCGGCGCGCACCGCGGGGGCGAGCTCGCGGGCCAGGTCGGCGCGGGCCCGCGCGGTGAACGACCCGGCGCCCAGCGTGGGCACGGGACCCCGGACGAGCACGGCCGAGGCCAGCACCTGCGCCGCGAGCGGAGCGGACACGGCGGTGGGGACCTGCCCGTCGATCCGGGCCAACAGGGCGGCCAACGCGGCGAGTTCGTCGTCCACGGGAGCGGCCCCGGCGGCGGGAACGGCGGCGGCGCCCCCGCCCGGCGCGGTGGCGTTGCCGGCAGCGGCCGATCCCGGGTGCGGTACGGCAGCGGGGTGCGACGGTGGCCCCCACTGCGACGCGCGGCGGTGCGACCCGGACGGCTCCGGGCCCCGGACAACGGGCTCCCGGTGCCCGTCCCGTACGGCGGACACCCGGTGTCCGTCGGCCACGGCGGCCTCCCCTCGTACGTCCGCCACGGCGGCCTTCCGCCGCACGGCCGCGACACCGCCCGCGCACAGGCCCTCCACCACCGCCGTCACCGTCGTGTCGGGCAGGGAGGGCGCGTGGTCGGCACTCCAACGGGCCGCGGCGGTGCGGGCATCCGTACGCAGGGCAATGCCCGCGGTGAGCGCGGTCACGGCGAGGCGGCCGAGGCCGGCGTCGGCGTCGGCCTCGGCGTCAAGGAACAGTTCGGGACGTCCGGCGCACCAGATCCGGGCACACAGGTCGGCCCAGGTGTCCGCGACCGGCTCGGCCGGCGGCTGTCCGGTGCAGTCGTGGACCCGGTAGCGGTGGTCGTGGGCCACCGGCTCCGAGGAGGGCAGCGCACCGACGATCTGCTGCCGGGCCTGCTGCGGACGGCGCGTGTACGTCGTGAAGGTCAGCCGGTGTGCCTGCTCGCGCGGCAGCACCGAGCAGGCCAGGGCGATCCACTGGGCGACATCGGTGCTGTCCTGCTCCACGAGCACGATCTGTCCGGCGTCGGAGTGCGCGGTGAGGGCCCGCAGATCGGCGAAGAACGGGGCGAGCCACTCGGCCCGGGACCTCGCGAACGCGACCAGGCCGTCCGTGCGCAACAGCCCGGACGGTTCGATGCGGTCGACCGGTCCAGGCCGGCCGTCCGGGGGAGTGACGTCGGCCCAGCGCGGCGATTCCCAGGCGGTGATGGGCAGCACGCCGTCCGGCAGCCGGGTACCGGGCGGCAGGTGGAAGGCGTGGGCGTGGAAGTTGCCCCACCGGCCGCTGTAGTCGGCGCCGGTGTAGACGCTGCGGCTCAGCAGCCGCCCCCCGTCGCCGAGTTCGCTGAAACTGAAGGCCTTGGGGAAGCCCTTGAGCTGTTCGGCGCCGGGCCGGGCGGGGAAGTCGCGCGGCGGCTCGTAGCCGATGAGCTGCTCGACCTCCCGCAGCAGGCCCTGCGGGACGCCCGCGCTGACCGCGGTGAAGCGGAAGCCCGAGCCGTCGGGGCCGGGCGGGGCCGAGGTGTAGTGCAGCTGGGCGAGGGTCACTTGACTCGTCCCTTCCCGGTGGTGCGGACCGGCAGCAGACCCCGGTGGGCGAGCAGCCACAGCAGCGGATCCTCCACCCGTACCGGCTGCGGACCCGACTTGGGTACGTCGGCGGGGGCGTCGGAGGGCGGTGGGGCCCCGAGCGCGGAAAGGCCGAACAGCGACAACCGGGCGAAATCCAGCTCCAGTTGGCGGACCAGCGCGCCGGAGTCCCAGTCCGTCATCAGGGACCGGATCTCCTCGTGCACGGCGAGCCGCTCGTCCGCGTCGAAGGCGCCGTCCGTGTGCGGGGCGTTGCGCAGCAACGGGGAGTGCGGGTCGAGCAGCGGCCGCAGCATGTCCGTCTTGGTGACGGCGACCGCGATCGGCGTGGACACCCGGCCGTTGGAGCCGCCTTTGCCGTGGGCGCGCAGCTGGACCGCGAGGTCTGCGGCGATCTGCTGCGGCGGTGTCTCCACCGTGGGCAGCGGCGGGCCGTCGTGGACCGGCAACCGGTCGCGCACGGACCCCAGTTGCAGGGGGTCCACCAGCAGGACGATCCCGTCGGCGGCGCTGAGGTAGCGGGTGTAGCGGTCCATGGCCTCGGCCCCCGCGAGGTCCTCGCCGGCCGCGTCGAAGAACACCAGCGTGGTGTGCCGGGTGCCGCCGGACAGCCGGCCGCGTCGGGGCACGCTGAGCCGGTACAGGAGCGGGTCGTTGAAGCCGAGGGCGGCCGGGCGGGTGGCGTCCGGCAGCCGCAGCCGCTCGTAGAGGTCCTCGGCCATCTCCTTGTCCCGCTGCTGGGTGCTCTGCCCCATCGCCGCCAGCGAGGCCCCGTAGGCCTGGCCGACGCGCTGGTTCAACTCGTTGACGAGGACGGAGACATAGGTGCTCTTGCCGGAGGCCTTCGGGCCGACCAGCGCGATGATGCGGCTGTCCTGGTCGCAGTAGTCGCTGGGCAGGTCGTTGTGGCAGGACCGGCACACCCGGACCGTGGTGGAGACCCCGCAGCCCGGGCACGGCACGCTGCTGCCGCCCGAGCCGCCGCGCAGCCCGGACGCGAGCGCGGCCACGCCCCGTGCCGGGCTGAAGACGGGACCGCGCATCCGGGCCGCCGGAGGCACGCCGGGGCCCGTGAACCCGGCCCAGATGTCGTCGCGTTCGGGTCCGCAGGGCGCCCCGCCGCGGACTCCGCTGGGGCTCATCAGGCAGCGGTACGGCAGCTTGGCGGCCGGGGCGCGGTCGAAGCAGTAGGGGCAGATGACGGTCGTCATGGCTCAGCGCACCACCAGGCTCGCGGGGGACGGTTCTTCGAGGCGGACCAGGGCCGCGTGCTCACCCAGGAGGAAGCCGCGCAGCGCGTACGGCGCCGGGCAGGGCGCCGTCGGCAGGTCCAGCTCGACGGTGCCGAGCCGGGCCAGGTCGCTGCCGGGGACGCGCAGCACGGTGGTGCCGTCGGTCGCGTCGCGGGGGCGCAGGGTGCCGCTGCGGGCGACGCACACGAACTCGGGGGCGTCCACGCGGCCGGTGCCCGCGGGAGCGGACAGCGTGACCCGCAGCCTGGTCCGGCCCCGGCCGAGCAACCGGCGCGGCGGGCGCACCAGTCGGTAGCCGACGGCCGCGTCGGGCGGCAGCGGCACCTCGGCGTCCGGGGCCGGGACCACGACGGCGTCGGGGCTTCGGGGCGCGGCCGTGGCGCGGATGCGGACGCCTCCGGGACCGACGGGCAGCCGCAGTCCGCCGCGCCGGTAGGCGTGCGCGGTGACGATCCGCGTCCCGCCCTCACCGGCGGCCGGATCGAGGGGCTGCCACTCGACGGTGAGGTGGGCGCAGCCGTCCGGCCAGTCCAGGCCGACCAGTGCCTGTCCGTCCGGCAGCCGCTGCGCGGCCAGTGACCCCACGTGCCCCAGTGCCTCGACGTCGACCACGGGTCCGGCCAACGCGCGTTCACCGAGGACGGCGACGGCGGCGACCCGCGCGAACGCGCCGGGCGGCGGGCACAGGGCCCCGTCCTTGTCGGACCAGGACAGCCCGGGCGGCAGGTCCGCGGTGCGCAGCTCGGCGCCGGGTTCCGGGGGCCGGCCGGGCCACTCCACCAGGCGGACGTCCGCGTCCCGGCCGCCGGTCCAGGCGAAGCGCACGGCAGCGTCCTCGGGGTGTGCGGTGAGGGTGCGGACCGGCTCGGGCCACGGGTGCACGGTGCGGGTGACCCGGATGCCCGGCGAGGAGACCAGGTCCCCGCCGGGAGCCCGGTAGCGGCACACGATCCGGAAGGTGTGCGAGCCGGTCGGCAGGCCGGTCGCGGTGAACCCGTCGGTGTCGGGGCGCAGCGGCCGGGCGGTGTCGGCGGACGGCCCGGTGTGCTCGACCGTCACCTCCACGGCACCCGGCGGTCGGCGCCAGGAACAGCTCACCCGCTCGGGCCCGTCCGTCAGCGCGGCCTCGGTCACCTCCGGGGCGACCAGCACCCGGTGCGACACGAGCGGCGGCCCGTCCACGCGTCCCTCGCGCACCGGCAGGGCGGCGTAGCGAACCGTCGTGCCGAGCGCGGCCGACGTGTCCCGGGCGGCTCCGCCCCGCGCGGACACCTCGCGCACCCGGGGCGCTCCGCGCTCGCTGCGGTACAGGCACAGCAGCCGCCAGCCGTCGTCCGCGACGCCCTGCGGATCCCAGGCCAACTCGACGTGGTCCGAAGCGAGTTCGGCGCGCAGAGCGGCCGGGGTGCCGGGCTGGGGCCGATGCACACGGACCAGGCCGCCCAGCGCCCGCCGGTCGTCCGCGGCCGTCCGCAGGGCGCGCAGGTAGGTCGCACTCGCCGCCTCCGGGTCCCCGCGGTCCTCGGCACGGCGGGCCGAGCGCAGGGCCGCGTCCACGGCGGCCGACCGTGCGGCCAGGGCCGTCCGCAGAGACTCCAGTGCCGGGTCCCCGGAGCCCGACGGGAGCCGCTCCAGCAGGGTGCGCGTCCGGTGCAGCCGGTGCCCGGCCCAGGCGTCCGCGACGGATTCGGCGGCGTCGCGCTGGAGCGGGGTGAGGGCGGGCCGCTGCCGGGCCGCCGCCACGAGCCCGGCGGCCTCGTCGGCGTGCACCCCCAACTCGAGGGCGACCCGCGGCCGTTCCCTCTCGGGCCGGTCCTGGAGCAGGCCGATCAGCTGGTACAGCAGGACCCTGCGCAGCGCCTGCGGGTCATCGCGGTGCAGTGCGGCCAGCAGTCGCGTGACGTCGGCGGTCGAGGTCGTCGTACGGGCGAGGTCGTCCAGCAGGGCGCCGTCCACGCGTCGCACCCCACGCGGCCCGGACGGCACGTACACGCCGTCGAGGACGCGTAACCCGCCGCCGGGCGGGGTCAGGGCGTCGCCGAGGTGGCGCAGACCGGCCGTGTGCTGGGCGGCGGCGAGCTCGGCGTACGCGGGGACGAGCGGGCTCAGCGGCAGGCCGCTGAGCGCCTGTGGCAGCCCCAGGTGATGCCCGAACTCCCGACCCGCCACGTCGCCGCTCTCCCCCGAATGCGTTTCGAGGGCCCATAAGAGCAGATCTCAGGACGCAAGGAGGCGATTTTCCGGAATCCGAGCAGGCCGGACCGGTGACGAGCGTACGCTGTCAGGCGCCGATCGCGGCCAGCGACGGTATCCGGGCCGCCTCGTACCGCCGCAGCAGCACCCGCGCCACCTCCGGCGCCGGTCCCAGCACCTCGGCCAGCACGTCCGCGTCGGCGGCGCCCCGCGCGATGCGGTCCGGCAGGAAGCCGGGTGCCAGGACGTACGGCGCGACCGCGACCCGGGAGCAGCCCAGTGCCCTCAGATCCCGTACGGCGTCCTCGGTGCGGGGAAGGGATGCGGAGGCGAACGCAGGCCGCACGGCGCACCAACCGGTGTGCCGCCACTCCCGCGCGATTTCTGCGATCACTGCGATCGCCTCCGGGTCGGTGGACCCCGCCGAGGCCAGCACGACCCCGGTCGAGGACTTGTCCGCGGGCGTCAGCCCCGTCTCGTACAACCGCCGTTCGAGCGCCGACAGCAGCAGCGGCGACGGGCCGAGCACCTCGGCCTGCCGGATCCGCAACTGCGGCGGCGCGTCCCGCAGCACCGCGGGGATGTCCGCCTTCGCATGGAACGCTCGCGTCAACAGCAACGGCAGCGCTACGACGTCACGGACGCCCTCCGCCGCCAGGGACTCCAACACCCCCTGAACGGAGGGGACGTTGAAGTCCAGGAAGCCCGTCTCCACCCGTACGTCCGGGCGCGTCGAGCGCACCCGGCGGACGAGAGCGTGCACCGTCGCGGCGTGCCGCGGGTCGCGGCTGCCGTGGGCGATGACCAGGAGAACGGGCTTCATGGGACTCAGCTCTTCACCAGCAGACCGCGGCTGCGCAGCACCCACCGCTCCAGCGGGCTGAAGATCAGCAGGTCGATCGCGATGCCGACGAACAGGATGAGCAGTATCGCCTCGAACACCATGGCCATGTCGCTGTTGGTGCGGCCGTTCTCCAGCAACTGGCCGAGACCCACGCCCAGGTCGGGGAACTGGGCGATGATCTCCGCGGCCATCAGAGAGCGCCAGGAGAACGCCCAGCCCTGCTTGAGGCCCGCCACATAGCCGGGCAGCGCGGCGGGCAGCGTGATGTGCCAGATGCCCTTGATGCCCGTCGCACCCATCGTGCGGCCGGCCCGCAGGAACAGCGGTGGCACCTGGTCGACGCCGGACACCAGGCCGTTGGCGATGGAGGGGACCGCGCCGAGCAGGATCACGGCGTACATCATGGAGTTGTTCAGACCCAGCCAGATCACGGCCGGCGGCACCCACGCCACCGACGGCAGCGACTGCAGGCCGGACAGGATCGGGCCGATGGCCGCGCGGATGAACTTCACCCGGGCCACGATCAGGCCCAGCGGGGTGCCGATGAGCAGGGCGAAGAAGAAGCCCAGCAGACCGCGCGAGACGCTGGTCCAGATGTAGCCGAGCAGATCGCCCTGGAGCCAGGCCTCCTTGAACGTGGAGCCCACGGCCGCCGGCGACGGCAGCTTGGACGGGTCGTCGACGACCGGGTAGAGGAGCGCCCAGACCGCCAGGACCACCGCGAGCGCGATGACCGGCGGCAGGATCTTGTTGACGAGGGTCTGCCGGAAGGTCGGGCGGCCGGTCGCCTGGGTATCCAGTGCGTCGAGACCCGCCTCTACGCTCCCGGCGTCCTGCGCCGGTGTCGTGTCAGTGCTGGCCATGACGGCGGATCTCCCCACGCAGTTCTTCGGTGATCTCACGGGCCAGTTCGGCCACGGGCGCGTCCTCGATGCGACGCGGCTGCGGGATGTCGACCGTCCACTCGCGCGCGATCCGGCCCGGGCGGGAGGACAGCAGGATCACGCGCTGCGCGAGCCGTACCGCCTCGCGCACGTTGTGCGTGACGAACAGGACGGAGATCCCGGTCTCCGTCCAGATCCGGGTGATCTCGTCGTGCAGCACGTCCCGCGTGATGGCGTCGAGGGCCGCGAACGGCTCGTCCATCAGCAGCAGATTGCTCTCCTGCCCCAGCGCGCGGGCCAGTGCCACGCGCTGGCGCATACCGCCCGACAGTTCGTGGACGCGCTTGCCGTACGCGCCCTTCAACCGGACCAGTTCGAGCAGCCCCTCGGCCTTGTCGCGCCGCTCCGGCTTGGGAACTCCCCTGAGCTTCAGGGCGAGTTCGATGTTCTTGCCCGCGGTCAGCCACGGGAAGAGGGCGTGCTCCTGGAACATCAGGGCCGGGCGGCCGTCGGTCGTGATGGCGCCCGTGCTCGGCTGGTCCAGCCCCGCCACCAGGTTCAGCAGCGTGGACTTGCCGCAGCCCGAGGCCCCCAGGAGGGTGACGAACTCTCCCGGCGCGACATCGATGCTGATGTCGTCCAGGACGAGCTGCTGTCCACCCGGTCCCGCGAAGGACTTCGAGACGTGGTCGAGGCGTGCGGCGTACTCGACGGACTCGTCGGCCTTGGCGAGCGTCGTGGTCGTGGCCATGGTCGTCACCTCCTGGGAACTCTTCGGGGACCGGGTCAGCTGGTGCCGAGACCGGCGGCGTCGACCGGGGACTCGCCGTCGGCCTTGAGGACCTTGTTGAGGATCGTGAGGTCGTAGATCCCGTTCAGGTCGGGCTTCTTCAGCAGACCGGCCTTGACCGCGTGCTCAGCCTCCGTGTTGAGCGTGGCGGCCAGCGGGTCGTTGGTGAACTGGATCGACTTCCAGGCCGGGTCCAGGACCTCGGGCTTGAGCGCCTTGCCGGAGTCCGCCTCAAGCTGCTTGTTCGCCGCCGCCTTCGCCGCGTCCGGATTGGCGTTGATCCACTTGTTGGCCTCCACCGAGGCCTTCAGGACGGCCTCGACCGCCTTCGGGTGCTCCTTGAGGAAGTCCTGCCGCACGATGATGTTCGTGATCACGAACTTCTTGTCCGGCCACAGCGACGCCTCGTCGAGCAGCACCTTGCCGCCCTCGGCGACCAGCTTCGACGCGGTCGGCTCCGGCACCCAGGCGCCGTCGATGGAACCGGCCTTGTAGGCGTCCGGCGTGATCTTGTTGTCGGTGCGGACGACGGTGACGTCACCCTTGCCGCTCTGCGCGTCGACCTTCCAGCCCTGGTCGGCGATCCAGTTGAGGAACGCCACGTCCTGCGTGTTGCCGAGCTGCGGGGTGGCGATCTTCTTGCCCTTGACGTCCTTCAGGGACTTGATCTTGTCCGGATTGACGACCAGCTTCACACCGCCGGAGGCCGAACCGCCGATGATCTTCAGGCTCTTGCCGCCCGACTTGACGTAGCCGTTGATCGACGGGGAGGGGCCGATCCAGCCGATGTCGATCGACTTGGAGTTGAGCGCCTCGATCTCGGAAGGGCCGGCGTTGAAGGTCGCGTACGAGGCCTTGGTGGCCCCGAGCTCCTTCTGGAAGAAGCCCTTGTCCACCCCGACGAGCGCGGTGCCGTGGGTCAGGTTGCCGAAGTAGCCGATCTTGACGGAGTCGAGCCCGTCGATCTTCTTGGCCCCGGCGGCGACCTTGGCGGTGCCGTCGTCCTTCGCGTCGGAGCCGTAGCCGCAGGCGGCGAGGGTGAGCAGCGGGAGCGCGGCGATGACCGCGAGGCCGCGGCGGAGAGCGGATGTAGCAGGCACGGGAGGTGTTCCTCTCGGAGGCCCGGCGGTCACGGTCTTTCAGGTCGTGGCCGGGAGGTCGGCAGGTCTGCGTCTACGGCTGTGGGGGGACGGGGCGCGCAAGCGGTGCGCGTACGTCAACGCACACATCGCGCGACTCCGCCCTGCCCGCTGCCGAGGGCGCCGCTGCCGACGCGGCCCCCCTCCTTCGCGAACGTGGAGTAGATGTCGGGGGAGTTCATGTCAGAAGTCCCATCCGTCGTCGTCGGACTCGTCCTTGACCGGCTCCGGCGAGGCGAACGACTCGCCGACCATGCCGGCGGTGAGGGTGGTGCCGTCGTTCGGGTCGATCAGGATGAACGAGCCGGTGCGCCGCGAGTCGGCGTACGAGTCGACCGGCAGCGGCTCCGCGGTGCGGATCTTCACCCGGCCGATGTCGTTGGCGACGAGCTGCCCCGGATGCGGGTGCAGGGACAGGTCGTCGAGCGTGAGCCGGGACGGGATGTCCTTGACGATCGCCTTCACCGTGCGGGTGCCGTGCTTGAGCAGCACCCGGTGGCCGACGGTCAGCGGCGCGTCGGCGACATGGCAGACGGTCGCCTCGATGTCCTGGGTGGTCGGCGGCGCGTCCTTGCTGGGCACGATCAGGTCGCCGCGCGAGATGTCGATGTCGTCCTCCAGCAGGAGGGTGACCGACTGGGTCGTCCAGGCCACGTCCACCGGCTCGCCGAGCAGGTCGATGCCGGAGATCCGGGTGGCCCGGCCGGACGGCAGGACGGTGACCGACTCGCCGACCCGGAACGAACCGGCGGCGATCTGGCCGGCGTAGCCCCGGTAGTCGGGGTGCTCGGCGGTCTGCGGCCGGATCACGTACTGCACGGGCAGCCGGGCGTGGCAGTGGCTGAGGTCGTGGGCGACCGGGACGGACTCCAGGTGCTCCAGGAACGTCGGCCCGCCGTACCAGTCCATGTTCGCGGACGGCTCCACCACGTTGTCACCGGCGAGCGCCGAGATCGGGATCGCGGTGACCTCGGGGACGCCCAGTTCGGTCGCGTACGCCGTGAACTCCTCGGCGATGGCGGCGAACACCGACTCCTGGTACTCGACGAGGTCCATCTTGTTGACGGCGAGCACCACGTGCGGCACCCGCAGCAGCGCGGCGATCGCGGCGTGCCGGCGGGTCTGCTCGACGACGCCGTTGCGGGCGTCGACCAGGATCACCGTCAGCTCGGCCGTGGAGGCACCCGTCACCATGTTGCGGGTGTACTGCACATGGCCGGGCGTGTCGGCGAGGATGAACCGGCGCCGGGGCGTGGCGAAGTAGCGGTACGCCACGTCGATCGTGATGCCCTGTTCCCGCTCGGCCCGCAGACCGTCCGTCAGCAGCGCCAGGTCCGGGGCGCCCTGGCCGCGGCCGGCCGAGGCGCGTTCCACGGCCTCCAGCTGGTCGGTGAGGATCGACTTGGAGTCGTGCAGCAGCCGGCCGACGAGGGTGGACTTGCCGTCGTCGACGGACCCTGCGGTGGCGAACCGCAGCAGGGTGGTCTCCGACAGCTGCTCGACCGACAGCGGCTCGGTGGGTTCGGTGGTGGCGGTCATGGTTAGAAGTACCCCTCGCGCTTGCGGTCTTCCATCGCGGCCTCGGACATCTTGTCGTCGGCACGCGTGGCGCCGCGCTCGGTCAGCCGGGAGGCGGCGATCTCGGCGATCACGGCTTCCAGCGTGGTCGCGTCCGAGTCGACGGCGCCGGTGCAGGACATGTCGCCGACGGTGCGGTAGCGCACCAGGCGCTTCTCGACACTCTCGCTGTCCTTGGGCCCGCCCCACTCACCCGCGGTCAGCCACATCCCGGCGCGTGCGAACACCTCGCGCTCGTGGGCGAAGTAGATCTGCGGCAGTTCGATGCCCTCGCGGGCGATGTACTGCCACACGTCCAGCTCGGTCCAGTTGGACAGCGGGAAGACGCGGACGTGCTCGCCGGGCGCGTGCCGGCCGTTGTACAGGTTCCACAGCTCGGGCCGCTGACGGCGCGGGTCCCACTGGGAGAACTCGTCCCGCAGCGAGAACACCCGCTCCTTGGCGCGGGCCTTCTCCTCGTCCCGGCGCCCGCCGCCGAAGACGGCGTCGAACTTCTCGGCCTGGATCTTCTCGGTCAGCGGCAGGGTCTGCAGCGGGTTGCGGGTGCCGTCCGGACGCTCCTTGAGCACTCCGCGGTCGATGTAGTCCTGCACGGAGGCGACATGCAGCCGCAACCCGTGCCGGTCGACCGTGCGGTCCCGGTACTCCAGCACCTCGGGGAAGTTGTGCCCGGTGTCCACGTGCAGCAGCGAGAACGGGACCGCCGCGGGGGCGAACGCCTTCAGCGCCAGATGCAGCATGACGATGGAGTCCTTGCCGCCGGAGAACAGGATCACCGGCCGCTCGAACTCGCCCGCCACCTCACGGAAGATGTGGACGGCCTCGGACTCCAGCGCGTCCAGGTGCGAGAGGGCGTACGGCGTCGTCGTGCCCTCGTCGGCTGTGGCTACGGTCGTCGTCATGCCAGTCCCCTCTCGGTGAGCAGCGCGTGCAGCGCGGCCGCGGACTCCTGGACGGTCTGGTGCTGCGACTCGATGCGCAGGTCGGGCGTCTCGGGCTCCTCGTACGGGTCGTCGACGCCGGTGAGCCCGGTCAGTTCGCCCGCCGCCTGCTTGGCGTACAGCCCCTTGACGTCCCGCTCGCTGCACACCTCGACCGGGGTCGCCACATGCACCTCGATATACGCCGTCCCGCTCTCCTGGTGGCGCTTGCGCACCGCCTCCCGGCTGTCGGCGTACGGCGCGATCACCGGGACCAGCGTCTTGACGCCGTTGCGGGCGAGCAGTTCGGCGAGGAAGCCGATGCGCTGCACGTTGGTGTGCCGGTCCTCGCGGCTGAAGCCGAGGCCCGCCGAGATGAACTCGCGGATCTCGTCGCCGTCGAGCACCTCGACGAGGTGGCCCTCCGCGCGGAGCCGGCCGGCCAGCTCGTACGCGATGGTGGTCTTGCCGGCACTCGGCAGACCCGTGAGCCAGACGGTGGCTCCGGTCGTCACGTGGTTCTCCTGAATCTGGTGGGACTGGTCAGTCCGGGGGATGGTCATCCGTGCAGCCCGCACTCGGTCTTGGAGCGGCCCGCCCAGCGGCCGGCCCGCGCGTCCTCGCCCTCCAGCAGACGGCGGGTGCACGGGGCGCAGCCGACGGAGCCGTAGCCGTCCATCAGCAGCGGGTTGGTGAGGACGCCGTGCTCGGCGACGTACGCGTCGACGTCGTCCTGGCTCCAGCGGGCGATCGGGGAGATCTTGACCTTCTGGCGCTTCTCGTCCCAGCCGACGACCGGGGTGTTCGCCCGGGTCGGGGACTCGTCGCGGCGCAGGCCGGTCGCCCAGGCCAGGTAGTTCGTCAGGCCCTCTTCCAGCGGCTGGACCTTGCGCATCTTGCAGCACAGGTCGGGGTCGCGGTCGTGCAGCTTGGGACCGAACTCGGCGTCCTGCTCGGCGACCGTCTGCTTCGGCGTGAGCGTGATGACGTTGACGTCCATCACGGCCTCGACCGCGTCGCGGGTGCCGATGGTCTCGGGGAAGTGGTAGCCGGTGTCGAGGAAGACCACGTCGACCGGGGCCGCGCCCTTCCTCGCCCGGGACGCCAGATGGGCCACCACCGCGTCCTCCATCGAGGAGGTCACGCAGAAGCGGTCCCCGAAGGTGTCGACCGCCCACTGGAGGATCTCCAGCGCGGTGGCGTCCTCCAGGTCGCGGCCCGCCTGCTCGGCGAGCGCCTTCAGCTCCTCGGCGGTGCGCTCTTGCTGAACCGTGGTCATATCCGGTCCCCTCCGTTGTCGGCTCGCTGAACACCCCGGGCCAGCAGCCCGAGGAACTTCAGCTGGAATGCGCGGTTGCATGCCGCGCATTCCCAGGCGCCGTGACCGCCGTCCGAGGCTTCGCTCGGACGCAGGTCCTCGTCGCCGCAGTAGGGGCAGTAGAAAGGGGCGGCCCGCTCGCTCACGACAGGGCCTCCTCGTCGGCGCGCGCGGCCCAGGCGGCGAACCGCTCGCCGTCCTCACGCTCGGCCTGGAACCGCTTGAGCACTCGCTCGACGTAGTCGGGCAGCTCGTCGGCGGTCACCTTCAGGCCGCGCACCTTGCGGCCGAACCCGGCCTCCAGGCCGAGCGCGCCGCCGAGGTGCACCTGATAGCCCTCGACCTGCTCGCCCTGGTCGTTGAGCACGAGCTGGCCCTTGAGACCGATGTCCGCCACCTGGATACGCGCGCAGGCGTTCGGGCAGCCGTTGATGTTGATGGTGATCGGCTCGTCGAACTCCGGGATCCGGCGCTCGAGTTCGTCGATCAGCGAGGAGCCGCGCTGCTTGGTCTCGACGATGGCGAGCTTGCAGTACTCGATGCCGGTGCAGGCCATGGTGCCGCGCCGGAACGGGGACGGCTTCGCGGTCAGGTCCAGCGACTCCAGGGCCTCGACCAGCGACTCGACCTGCGCCTCCTCGACATCGAGGACGATCATCTTCTGCTCGACGGTGGTCCGGACGCGGCCCGAGCCGTGCGCCTCGGCGAGCTCGGCGATCTTCGTCAGGGTCGCGCCGTCCACACGGCCGACCCGCGGGGCGAACCCGACGTAGAACCGGCCGTCCTTCTGCCGGTGCACGCCGACGTGGTCGCGCCAGCGCTCCACCGGCTGCGCGGGGGCGGGGCCGTCGGTCAGCTCGCGCTTGAGGTACTCGTCCTGCAGCACCTGGCGGAACTTCTCCGGGCCCCAGTCGGCGACCAGGAACTTCAGACGGGCGCGGGTACGCAGGCGCCGGTAGCCGTAGTCGCGGAAGATGCCGATCACGCCCGCCCAGACGTCCGGCACCTCCTCCAGCGGGACCCAGGCGCCCAGCCGCACGCCGATCTTCGGGTTGGTCGACAGCCCGCCGCCGACCCACAGGTCGAAGCCGGGGCCGTGCTCGGGGTGCTCGACACCGACGAACGCCACGTCGTTGATCTCGTGGGCGACGTCCAGGAGCGGGGATCCCGAGATCGCCGTCTTGAACTTGCGGGGCAGGTTGGAGAATTCCTTGCTGCCGATGAACCGGCGGTGGATCTCATCGACGGCCGACGAGCCGTCGATGATCTCGTCCTCGGCGATACCGGCGACCGGGGAGCCGATGATGACACGCGGGGTGTCACCGCAGGCCTCGGTGGTGGACAGGCCGACCGCCTCCAAGCGGTTCCAGATCTCCGGCACGTCCTCGATGCGGATCCAGTGCAGCTGGATGTTCTGCCGGTCGGTGATGTCCGCGCTGCCGCGCGCGAACTCCTGCGAGATCTCGCCGATGACCTTCAGCTGCCGCGTGGTCAGCCGGCCCCCGTCAATGCGGACGCGCAGCATGAAGTACTTGTCGTCCAGCTCCTCCGGCTCCAGGATCGCCGTCTTGCCGCCGTCGATCCCGGGCTTGCGCTGCGTGTACAGGCCCCACCAGCGCATCCGGCCGCGCAGGTCGTTGGGGTCGATCGAGTCGAAGCCGCGCTTCGAGTAGATCGTCTCAATGCGTGTCCGCACATTGAGACCGTCGTCGTCCTTCTTGAACTGCTCGTTGCCGTTGAGCGGGGTGAAGTGCCCCGCGGCCCACTGACCCTCACCGCGGTGACGGCTCACCTTGCGGCGGGGAGTCGCGGCGGCAGGATTCTGCGGGGTGGCGGCCATGGTGAATACGTCCTTCGGGACAGGCGGGACAGCGGCTCTGACCTGCGCATACGGGCGCATGGGTGATATGCGCGTCATTGCGCGGGATGAGACTCAAAGGAGGATGTGTCGGGCGGGGCGGGGACTCTCAGCTCGCCGGACAGATGGCGCTGGACATGCGGCCGAGGTCGACGTGCCGCCGACTCACCAAGGCAATACCAGTTCCAGACATGACGGAAGCGTGTCATGGCGATCTGGACACAGTCCAGCTTTGTCCGTCATGCGGACATGTTCGTCCCGAATGGCGAGATGGGCGTGGTGTCCGTCACACGGCCGGGGCCCGGCCGCGTCCGCGCAGGTCGGAGCAGGTCAGCCCGCGTGAGCGCCGGGCCACGGGCCCGGGGCCGCCACCTGGGGCTTCTCCTCGACCTGGGTGTCGAACAGCTTGAAGCCCCGGCGCAGATAGTTGTCCATCGCGTGCTCCCCGTCCAGGCTGCATGTATGCAGCCAGACCCGCTTGGTCGGCGGCAGCCCGGGCTGCCGGTCCGCGAGATCCCAGGCGCGGGCGGCGCCGTACGAGAGCAGGTGCCCGCCGATCCGCCGCCCCCGGAAGGCCGGGAGCAGTCCGAAGTAGGCGATCTCTACGACGCCGTCGTCCTGGGCCTCCAGCTCCACGTACCCCGCGGGCGTCCCCCGGTCGTACGCCACCCACGTCTCCACGCCCGGCCGGTCCAGGTGCTCCTGCCACCGCGCGTACGTCCAGCCCAGCCGGTCGATCCAGCGGAGGTCCCCGCCGACCGAGGCGTACAGGAAGCGGCTGAGCTCGGGGGAGGGGACCTCGGCGCGCACGATCCGCACGTCCCCCTCCGGCGCGGCGGCCGGCAGGAGGTCGGTCGGGGCGGTCTGCTCCAGGGACCAGGTGGTCACGGGGATGTTGGTCATGGCGGCCAGGGAATCACGAGGCCGAGCGGTCTGTCGATCGGCTCCGGGCGGCTTGGAGGGGCCCCGAGCAGTCTGTCGATCGGCTCCGGGCGGCTTGGAGGCTCCGGGCGCCTTGGAGGCTCCGGGTGCCTTCGAGAGCCAGGGCGGCCGTCCCGCTACCCGAGCGCCCTGTCGAGGGACGCCAGCGGCAGCGCGAAGAGCATCCGCTCCGACTGGGTCCACACCTCACCGCTCTCCTCCCAGTAGGAGAGGGACGCCGTGTCCGGGCTCCAGCAGTTGCGCCGGTCCTCTGCCCCGCACCGGGTCGCCCGGGCGCCGTCCACGGTCTGCCGCCACAGCGTGCCGTGCCCGTCGCCCGAGCCGGTGCGGGTCACGTACCAGTCGGAGTGGTGCGACAGGACGCCCCCGATGTCGGCCCCGTCGGTCTCGTACGCCTCGGTCGGGTCGGCGTAGCCGCCGGCGTCGGTGGCGAGCAGGCCGGAGCGGGGTGACGGTGTCGGGGCCGAGGCGAAGGAGTAGCGCCACAGACGGGCGGGCCGGTGGTCGCCGGTGGCGGGCCGCGCGCTCGCGACCAGGCTGTCGGGTGTCGTCGTGCGGTCCAGGGAGATGCTCGCGGGGACGGCGCCGTCCGCGCCGGTCACCTGGTAGGAGCCGACGGCCGGCATGACGTACCGGTAGCCGTGCGCCGACCAGCCGCCGCGCACCCGGCCGACCGCGGACGCCGCCACGGTGGCGCGCTGGACGCGGTTCATGTCGTACACGTACAGCGCGTCGCGCCCGTCGTCGTCGGCGGTGACCAGCAGCTTGTCCTCGTACCAGACCATGCCGGACAGCCGGGAGGCCAGCGCCCGGTAGTCGCGGCCGCCGTCGACCGGCACGACCAGGAGCACCCAGGTGTAGCTGAGCCGGCCCAGGTCGTCGGCGTCGACGAAGGCGACCTTGGCGAGCGGGCGGCCGGAGGCGTCGCTGTCCTGGGTCCAGCCGGAGAGGATCACGCGGTTGCTGCCCCAGACACCGTCGTCGTCGGCGTCCCCGGAGGTGGTGACGGCGCCGGGCCGCCATGAGCGGGCGTCGGCGGCGTTCCAGCAGTAGGCGCGGGTGGCGGCGGGCTCGACGGGCAGTGCGCCGCGTTCCTCGGCCGCGCAGGAGGAGGCGGTGCGCAGGGTGTGGTCGGCGCCGTTGAGCACGGTGCCGACGCCGATCGGCCGGCCCATCCCCGCGGCGAGCCGGTCGAGGCTGCGCTGCGGTACCTGGGCCTCCCGCAGTCGCAGCGCGGCGGTGTCGGAGGCCGTGGAGAGCGGCTTGAGGGCCCCTGGGCTGCCGTCGACCGTGGCCTGCGAGGCGCTGATCATGGTGGCCGCGCCGGTCAGGGCGAGAGCGGTCGCGGCCAGAAAGGCGCGTAGCGCCCTGCCTCGCTTGCGCCGGCGGTGTCTGCCGCGTTGTTTCATGCTTCCTCCCCAGGCGAGCCAACTGCGCCTGATGATCAGTACGTTGACCGAGGAGCAGGTGGGGTGGCCCGTAGAGGGATGCTACGGCAGTCGGACACCCCGGGGGACGAAGACCCTGCAATTATGCGAAAGATGCACCCCGGGGTGTTCGCATTGTCTGATGGTTCACATCGCCCGGCGACTCGGTCCCTGCCGCCCGCCCGACGACTCAGGCCGTCTCCGCCGCCCGGGCGGCGCGCACCGCCGGAGCGGTCGAGTGGGGCAACAGGTCGCCCGTGTCGGCCGGGAGGAGCACCTCCACCTCGGTGTCCTCGCCGAAACGGTAGGGCCGGTGCTCCAGCAGCCCTCCGAGGTAGCGGCGGATCCGGGACATCTCGGCGCGCACGGTCACCGTGCGGGCCGGGTCCCCGAACAGCTCCTCGGCCAGGCCCGACGCACTGCGGCCGGTGCGGTGCCGGGCCAGCAGGTACAGCAACTCGGCGTGCCGGGGTGTCAGTTCGTGACTCCAGGAGCCCGCACCCCCCGACACGGTCACCGACCAGCGGCGCGGCTGGGTCAGATCCAGCACGATCCGGGTGGTGCCGCCCGGCACCGGCTCCTCCGCGACGCGGACCAGCCAGCCGCCCGCCAGCGGCTCCAGCGCGCACAGCCCGAGCGACGGCAGCCACCGGCGGCCCGCCGAGGGCGACTTGGGCAGCGGTATCCGGTGCGTGTACGGCATCCCGGTCACCGCGGCCGTCCAGCCGTCCCGGTCCACCACCACGGCCCGCCCGCCCAGCCCGGCCAGCACCGGGGAGGCCACCGCGCGCAGCCGTTCCAGGGCGGCGACATGCAGTTCACGCAGCCTCGACTCGGCGAGCTTGGCCACCGAGTCCACCCAGGCGAGCGTGGCCGGGTGCATCGTCTCCAGCGGGCCGCTCACGTCCACCACGCCGAGCAGCCGGCCGTCCCGCGGGTCGGTGACCGGGGCGCCGGCGCAGGTCCAGTTGGCGTGCGCGCGTACGAAGTGCTCGGAGGCGAAGACCTGCACCGGCCGCCGGGCGACGGCCGCGGTGCCCACGCCGTTGGTGCCGACGACCTCCTCCCGCCAGTCCGCGCCGAGTTCGAAGCCGATCCCGTCGGCTCTGCGCAGCACCGGCGAACTGCCCTCGCGCCACAGCACCCGGCCCTGCTCGTCGGCGACCACCATGATGTGGTGGGCGACGTCCGCGACCGACACCAGCCCCTCCCGCAGCACCGGAAGGACATGGCGCAGGGCCGTCGCCTCCCGGCGCCGCTGCACCTCCTCGCGGGACAGCAGCCCCGACCGGGACCCGTACTCGGGATCGACCCCGCCGCGCAGACTCCGCCCCCAGGACTGCTCGATCACCGGACGCGGCGCGACCGGCGCCCGCTGCCCGGAGAGCCGGGCGGAGCGGACCTCGCTGAGTACTCGCGCCGCCCGCGCCGAGTCCACGGCGGCGAGCTGCGTGACGTCCGTCGGCGAGAGCGCCACTGGTCCTCCCCAAGAGCTCGGAACAACCGGTGGACGTCGTCTTTCGGCCACGGCCGACCGGTCCGTCTTGACTGTCCGTCTCATAGTGCCGCCTGCCCGGGACAGTTGGACACACTCCGCACACAGTCGCCAACAAGTTGCAACCCCCTGCAACCCTGGTGGTCGGCTCTCCGGGGATCGAGACTTGAGCGACGCCGCCGCAAGCGGCGTCACCGGCCTGAAACGGGCCAGCGTCGGGGGTGGTGCCGTGTCGGCGCAGCACCACCCCCGCACTACGCGCTCACGCACAGGCAAGGCGCATGGAGTTCAGACCGCTCAGGCGCGTGGGGCTCACACCTGAGGACGCGCCCGCTCCACCACCGACGCCAGGTCCAGGCTGCTCGGCAGCGTCCCGAAGGCCGCGCCGCCGTCGCCGCCCAGGCGGGCCCCGCAGAACGCGTCGGCCACCTCCGGCGGCGCGTACCGCACGAGCAGCGAGCCCTGGAGCACCAGCGCCAGCCGCTCGGCCAGCCGCCGCGCCCGCCCCTCCACGCCGTCCAGGTCGCCGAGTTCGGTCAACAGGTCCTTGACCGCCGTGTCGAGGCGGTGGTCGGCGCCGCGGGCCTTGCCGACCTCCAGGAGGTAGGCGTTGAGGGCCTTCGGCTCCCGCTGCAGCGCCCGCACCACGTCCAGCGCCTGGACGTTGCCCGCGCCCTCCCAGATCGAGTTCAGCGGCGACTCGCGCACCAGCCGGGGCATGCCCGACTCCTCGACGTACCCGTTGCCGCCCAGGCACTCGGCTGCCTCCACCGCCACCGGCGGACACCGCTTGGTCACCCAGTACTTGGCGGCCGGCACCGCGATCCTGAGCAGCGCCCGCTCCTGCTCGCTCCCGTCGTCGTAGGCCGCCGCGAGCCGCAGCGCGAGGGTGGTCGCCGCCTCCGACTCCAGCGCGAGGTCGGCCAGCACGTTGCGCATCAGCGCCTTGTCGGCGAGCGTGCCGCCGAAGGCCTCGCGGTATGTGCAGTGGTGCACCGCCTGGGCGACGGCCTGCCGCATCAGACCCGCGGAACCGAGGACACAGTCGAGCCGGGTCGCCGCCACCATCTCGATGATGGTGCGCACCCCGCGCCCCTCCTCGCCGACCCGGCGGGCCCAGGTCCCGTCGAACTCGACCTCGCCGGACGCGTTCGACCGGTTGCCCAGCTTGTCCTTGAGGCGCTGGATCATGAAGACGTTGCGGGAGCCGTCCTCCAGCACCCGCGGCACGAGAAAGCAGGTGAGCCCCTCCGGAGCGTGCGCCAGCACCAGGAAACCGTCCGACATCGGCGCCGAGCAGAACCACTTGTGCCCGGTCAGCTCGTACGTCCCGGCCTCGGCGAGCGCAGTGGCGGTCGTCGCGTTGGCGCGGACGTCACTGCCGCCCTGCTTCTCCGTCATGCCCATCCCGAACAGCGCCCCGGCCTTCAGACGGGCCGGCCGCAGCTCACGGTCGTAGACCATGGACGTCAGCCGGGGCTCCCACTCCGCGGCGAGCGCGGGATCGCTGCGCAGGGCGGGCACCGCCGCGTGGGTCATCGACAGGGGGCACAGGTTGCCCGCGTCGACCTGGGTCCACACCAGGAACGCCGCCGCCCGCCGGACGTGGCCGGCGGGCCGGGACCAGGCCGCGGTCAGGCCCGCGGAGACGCCCTTTCCGAGCAGCCGGTGCCAGGAGGGATGGAACTCGACCTCGTCGAGACGGTGCCCGTAGCGGTCGTGGGTGCGCAGTCTCGGCGGATTCTCGTTCGCCTGCGTCCCCCACTCGTGCAGCTGCGCCGAACCGGAGGCCCGGCCGAGCGCCGCCAGCTCGCCGCGTACCTCGTCGCACAGCTCGGGGTCGGTGTGCCGCTCCACCGCTTCCGTCAGGGCCCGGTCGGCGGTGAAGACGTCGTATCCCACCAGCGGCGGAGGCTGGTTGGTCACGGTGTGGGTGCTGCCTGCCATGCTGCGAACCTACCCGTGATGGCGACGGTCACCACACCGACGTGACGGCGGGCGTGACGGCGGGCGTGACAGCGGGTGGCACGAGGGCGGGCGAGCCGGAGCGCCGGGGGATGAGTGGAGCCTCCCACGGCGGATACCGTTAGGTCGTGCAGTCAGCAAGTGAATCCCCCCAGCGGCCCCCCTCCGGCCGTCTCCACCGGGCGCGTGCGCTCTATCGGAACGTCTCCAAGCGCCGGACCGCCTGGCTGCTGCTCAAGGACACCGTCAACTCGTGCATGGAGTACCGGATCCTGGGACTCGCGGCCGAGGCCGCGTTCTTCACGCTGCTGTCCGTGCCGCCGCTGCTGCTCAGCATGATCGGGCTGCTCGGCTACGTCGACGACTGGACCGGCGCCGACACCATCGCGAGCCTGGAGAACAACCTCCTGGAGGCCTCGCGCACGGTCCTGTCCGACAAGGGCGTCACTCAGATCGCCCAGCCGATCCTGCACGACGTGATGAAGGGCGGCCGGCCCGACGTCATCTCCATCGGCTTCCTGTTCGCCCTGTGGTCGGGCTCCCGCGCGGTGAACGTCTTCATAGACACCATCACCGTCATGTACGGCCTCGACGGCGTCCGGGGCATCGTCAAGACCCGCATCATGGCGTTCCTGCTGTTCATCGTCGCCCTGCTGATCGGCTCGATCGCGCTGCCGCTGATGGTGGCCGGGCCGGACGCGGTGGTGAACATCGTCCCGTGGTCGACGACCGTCGTCCAGGTCCTGTACTGGCCCGTGGTCATCGTCCTGTCCATCGTCTTCCTGACCACGCTCTACCACGTGTCGGTCCCGGTCCGCTCCCCGTGGATCGAGGACGTGCCCGGCGCCCTGGTCGCCCTCGCGATGTGGGTCCTCGGCAGTTTCCTGCTGCGGATCTACCTCACCAGCACGGTCGAGGGCCCCACCATCTACGGCTCCCTCGCCGCGCCCGTCGCCGTACTCCTGTGGATCGGCGTGGCCGCGTTCGCCGTCCTCGTCGGGGCCGCGGTCAACGCCGCCATCGACCGCGTCTGGCCGGCCGCCGCGACGGCCGCGGCCCGCGCCGCCAACGAGCGGCTGCGCGAGGCCCAGGTCGCCCAGTACGTCGCCCGCGCCGCCGCGGCCCGCGACCAGGGCGACCCCGACGACCTGAACGACCCGGACATGCCCTCCGAGTTCCCGGAACGCTGGTCACGCTTCCTGCCCCCGGAGGACGTCACCTCCCGCCTGCGCACCCACGTCAAGAGCACCCACCCGCCGCACAAGCCGGAGGACTCCTAGACGCTGACGTCATGGACGCTCCCCCACGTTCGAACGTCACGCGGGGACCCCCTCGCAGTCCTCCTGGAGGGACCCCGGGCCCGGGGCGCCTTCATGATCCATGCGTGTTTCGATCCGCCGTGGGCCGTACGCATCGACGACCGCGCCCCGCTCACCGTCATGCTGGTGGTCCGCGGCGACGCCTGGATCGTGCCGGACACGGGGGAGCGGCTGCGGCTGCGGGAGGGCGAGCTCGCCATCGCGCGCGGCCCCGACCCGTACCTCTGCGCCGACGACCCCGGCACCGCGCCCCGGGCCCTGATCCTGCCGGGCGCCCGCTGCCACTACCCCGACGGCAGGTCCCTCAACGGCTCCATGGACATCGGCGTACGCGGCTGGGGCGACCGGCCCGACGGGTCCACGGTGGTGCTGATCGGGACGTATCCGGTGCAGGGCGAGATCAACGGCCGGCTGCTGGGCGCGCTGCCGCCGCTGCTCTCCCTCACCTCCGACACGTGGCAGTGCGCGCTCACGCCCGTCCTCATGGACGAGGTCGTGCGGGACGAGCCCGGCCGGGAAGTCGTCCTCGACCGCCTCCTCGACCTGCTGGTCATCGCCGCGCTCAGGGCCTGGTTCGCGCGCCCGGAGGCGGAACCGCCCGCCTGGTACGCGGCGCTCGCCGACCCCGTGGCCGGCCGGGTGCTGCGGCTGGTCCAGGACGACCCCGCCCACGCGTGGACGGTGGCCTCGCTCGCCGCCAAGGCCGGGGTGTCCCGGGCCGCGCTGGCCCGCCGCTTCACCGCCCTCGTCGGTGAGCCCCCGATGGCCTACCTCACCGGCCGGCGCCTCGCCCTCGCCGCCGACCGCCTCCGCGACACCCTCGCCTGTCAGGTCGGCTACGGCAGCGCGTTCGCCCTGTCCAGCGCGTTCAAGCGGGTGTACGGGGTGAGCCCGCAGCAGCACAGGTCGTGTGGGGCGTAGGCAGGGACCGCCGGGGTCCGCTCCGGTCCCGACCGGTGGGCCGTAAGGGCTCTGCCGGGCGGCGTAGCCTTGCTCACGTGTACGCGGAGCGGGCGTCCCGGCTGACCGGGGCGGTGGTGTGGACGAACACCCCGTCCGGACCCGGCACGGCTCCCGTCCTCCCCGACGGTTGCATGGACCTGCTGTGGAACGAGGGCCGCCTGCTGGTCGCCGGACCCGACACGAGCGCGTACGTCACCAACGGCCTGCGGAGCGACTGGGCGGGCGTCCGTTTCCACCCCGGCACCGCGCCCGCCCTCCTGGGCGTCCCCGCACACGAACTGCGCGACCGGCGCGTGCCGCTGTCCGACCTGCGCCCGGCCGCCGAGGTACGGCGGCTCACGGCCCAGGTGAACGCGGCCCCGCACCCGACGACGGGCCTGGAGCAGGTCGCTCTGCGCTGGGCCTCCGCCGCCGACGCCCCCGACCCCCTCCTGCAACGGCTCGTCACGTCCCTCGACGCGGGCCGCCCGGTCGCCGCCACCGCCGACGAACTCGGCGTCGGTGCCCGCCAGTTGCACCGCCGTTCCCTGGCGGCGTTCGGCTACGGCCCCAAGACGCTCGCCCGCGTCCTCCGCCTGCAACGCGCCCTCGCGCTGGCCCGCGCGGGCGTCCCCTTCGCGGAGACGGCGGCCCGGTCCGGCTTCGCGGACCAGGCCCACCTGGCAAGGGACGTACGGGAGTTGGCGGGAATGCCGCTCAGTCGCCTACTGGCCCGTCCCGGATAGCGGCGCGAACAGGTCGACGCCGTTGCCGTCAGGGTCGAGCAGGCCCGCGTACCGCTGCCCCCACACGGCGTCCCACGGCTTGCGCGGACCCTGGTACCCGGCACCCACCATGTCCTGATAGACGGAGTCGACCTCCGCAGGGCTCTGACAGAGCAGAGCGATCCCGACACGGCCGTCCCCGGCCGAAGCCGGCCGCCATTCCGGATCGAACGAGCGGACCACCTCCTCGGTGTCCAGCATCAGCCGCAGCCCACCCGGCAGCGCGGCCTCTGCATGCGGTTCCTTCTCGGCTCCCTCGGCGAACCCGAAGCCGAGCCGGCGGTAGAAGGCGATCGAGGCGGCCATGTCGGAGACCACCATCCCGATGGCGTCGAATCGTGGAGTCATACGGCCACCGTAGGCAGCGCCGCGACGGGGAGTCTTGAACGAATCGGACTCACCCGGCAGACGGGTGGCGGTCGGATGCGGGGAGGCGCCCCATTCGATGAGAAACGGCACCGGCCCCGATGAGGTCCGACTGCGGCAGATCGTCGACGAGCTGCGATTGAACCCAGGGCCCTAGTCGCGGTCGACGTGCTTGCGCAGGACCTTGCCGTTGGTGGCATTCACGTCGTAGGTGGTCTTGTTCCAGTCGTTGGTCGTGACGAGGTCGACGGACCGGATGGTGGTGCCGTTGTCGGTGTCGTCGAGCTCGACGGAGGTCACCGTGCCCTTGGTGCGGCCGGTAACGGCGTCGACCGCCTTCTGGGAGGAGATCTTGGCCTCCGCCAGCTGGTGGAGCACTTCGCGCTTGTCGTCGCTGTCCTGGTCAGGGTCGATGCGGGAGCGGGCAACCTTGCCGTTGGCGGCATCCACGTCCACCTCGTTCTTGGTGCCGTCCTTGGCGGCCACCGTGTTCCGCCACACCGGCTTGCCGTTGTTGTCCCGCTTCAGCTCACTCTTGGTGAGCGTTCCGCCGGCCACTTCGTGGACGGCGATGCTCGCGGCCTTGCGGTAGCCGGTCTTGTCAGCGGGGATCAGACCCGCGCGTTCGCGCTGATCCTGGGTCAGTGCGCCGCTGGCCTCCGCCGACGAAGCGGAGGCGGATGCGTGGGAGCCGGAGGAGGACTGCTTACCGGTGTCGTCGCCGCATCCGGTCAGCAGCAGCGCGCAGGACGCTGCTGCACAGACGACGCCCGCGGCGGTACGGGTTCCGGTCGTCGGCTTGCCTGAACGAAAAACACTCGTGCCTGTGCCCGTTTTCAACATCTTCGTCCAGTACCCGCTCCGGGACTGAGAAACGTTCGGGGCGACTCTTGGGCAAGGAGTTCTCCTCGGGGTGCGCCGGTCGGACTCGGCTACTGGAAGTCCCCGGCGGCCAGTTCCAGGAAGGCTGTCCGGTTGCGTCCAGGCGGTGGGGCTGACGGTGAGGTGGGGGGCGGGGGTCTTGGAGTCACGGATGAAATTGGCTGCCGCGCTGGGTCTCCGTATAGGCCGGCCGCTGGTGTCCCGGGGTCTCAAGCAGCACGAACGGCCCGTCAGGGAGGCGTGAGAGGTGCGGTCGAGGCCCAAGACCTGCAGCATCAGGCCCGGCAGCCGGGAGCACGCGAGCTGGTGCCGCAACTGCTCGCGCAGACCTCCTCACCGCCCAGCGGGGCCTTCACCACCGGTTCCCAGATCACGAAGCAGGTCAGTGGCCCCTACGGCGTCTGCGAGGAGCCCTCGAACGTCGCGGCAGGCGGGCAGAGTTGCACCATCCGGTTAAGGCGCTGCGGACCCTGGCGGGAGTGTTCGCCGAGGAGCCGACGAGGCCCGAGCTGGAGCGTCGGTCGGTTGGGTGGCGACCGACGACCGCAGAGTGGAGGCCTGCAGGAGCTGGATTCGGTTGTGTCGGCAGCCCGCGCGTCGGTGACCTTCCGGCGCATGCCGGTCTGCCCTACCGGACCGTCGGCAGCAAGGAGTCGTGGAAGAGTGCCGGGGGTAGAGGCCCGGTGCCGGTGGCGCACATGCCGTCGAAGGTGAGCCGCAGGTAGCGCCGCCAGGCCGACGGATCGGCAGCCAGCAAGGGTGCGGCGGTGTAGTGCACGCCGCAGATCAGCAGCATCACGTCCTGCCCGTTCAGGTCCGCACGGAGTGAGCCGTCGCGTTGCGCTCGCCGCGCCAGTGACTCGGCGACTCGGCTGTTGCAATCAGCTGCTCCTGTCCGGCCTGTATCTCCGGGTGGAGAGCATCGCGGAAGAAGAGGTGGAACCGGAACCCCTGACCGGGTCCGGACACCGACCCACCGCGGTGGTTCCGGCCGCCGGCGGGGAGACAGACGCCTGCGGCGACTGCAACTGACCGCCCACGCGCACGCCTGTCACCCACTCAGGTGATGGTGCAACATCTGTGGCGCCAACTACGGGCCCGGCAGCGCTGTTGAGCTGCACTTTTGCGATCGTCGGTCGGCGCACCACTCTCCGACACCTAGAGAACTCCTGTCCTCCGCCCACCGTCCCCCTCGCAGACCCCGCGTGGGCGGTGACGTACCCGTCAGCGTCCGGTCGCCGATGAGTCCCGCTGGACTTGCACTCCCTTGTTGCTCTGAGGGCGCCGGGTGAGCACGAGCGGGCCGGTCTCGGTGATGGCGACCGTGTGCTCGGAATGGGCGGTGCGCGAGCCGTCGGCCGAGCGGATCGTCCAGCCGTCCGGGTCATAGACGATCTTGTTGGTGCCGGCGGCGAACCAGGGCTCGATCGCGATCGTCAGGCCGGGGCGCAGCTTCCAACCACGGCCGGGACGACCGTCGTTGGGGATGTGCAGGTCCTCGTGCATCGTGCGGCCGATGCCGTGACCGCCGAACTCCAGGTTGACCGGGTAGCCGTACTCGGCGGCGACCGCTCCGATGGTCGCTGAGATGTCGCCGAGCCTGTTGCCCGGCTGGGCGACCTCGATCGCGGCTTCCAGGGCGACCTCGGTGGCCTCGATCAGTCGCAGGTCCTCCTCGGCCGGCGTGCCGACGACGACGGAGTAGGCCGAGTCCGCGGCCCAGCCATCGATGGTCACCGCCATATCCATGCTCAGCAGGTCCCCGTCGCGCAGCTTGTAGTTGTGCGGCAGTCCGTGCAGCACGGCGTCGTTGACCGAGAGGCACACCACGTTACGGAACGGGCCCTTGCCGAACGAGGGCTCGTAGTCCCAGTAGCAGGACTCCGCGCCGCGCTCCTTGATCCGGCGGCGAGCGTGATGCTCCAGATCCAGCAGGTTGACCCCCACTGCGGCGAGGTCGGCGAGCTCAGCCAGCACCTCGCCGACGAACTGTCCGGTGACGTGCATGCGCTCGATGTCTTCGGGAGATTTGTGCTCGATCACTGCGATCCTCGATTCCCCGGGGCGACCGACAGGTATATTTATACCAGGTACTTTTATACCAGGGAGTGGTTGCCGCCGGACACCTGCGGCCCTAGCATGTGCGCATGGTTCGCCATCCGCTCGCTCCCGAACAGATCGAGGCGGGCCGACGCCTCGGGGCGGCGTTGCGCTCCGCCCGGGCCGGACGCAGCCCTGTCGAAGTGGCGTCGGCGGCAGAGATCTCACCGGAGACCCTCCGCAAGATCGAGACCGGCCGGCTGCCGACGCCCGCGTTCGGCACCATCGTCCGGCTCAGCGAGGTACTGGGCGTACCACTGTCCGAACTCGCCAGCGTCTGGCGCACCGATCCTGCCCTGAGCAAGGCCTCCTAGAACAGTCACTCGCGGTGCCGCGAGGTCGTCGACGGGCCGCACTCGCCATGGGCGCACGACGGACGCACACCGTACGGTTGCGTGAGATCCACTGGCTGGGAGTCCTTAAGGTCGTGCCATGACCCCTCGACTCCTCGTCCACACCCGCACCACCGCCTACCGGCACGACTCCATCCCGGCCGCGATCACCGCCGTACGCACACTCGGTGCCTTCGAGGTGGACGCGACGGAGGACCCGGCGGCTCTCGAAGCGCCACTCGACGGCTACGCGGCGGTGGTCTTCCTCTCCACCAGCGGTGAGGTGCTCACCCCGGCCGGGCGGGAGGGGCTGGCGGCGTATGTGGAGTCGGGCGGAGGTTTCGTCGGGGTGCACGCGGCGGCCTGCACGGAGTACGAGTGGCCGTACTACGGCGAGTTGCTGGGCGCCCGGTTCGCCCGGCACCCCGCGTACCAGCCCGGCAAGGTGATCGTCGAGGACCCTGACCATCCGGCCACCCGACACCTGCCCGCCGTCTGGGACTTCACCGACGAGTGGTACGACTTCCGCACCAACCCGCGAGGCGCGGTACGGGTGTTGGCGAGCGCCGACGAGTCGTCGTACGAGGGCGGAGGCATGGGTGCCGACCACCCGCTGGTCTGGTGCCGTGAACAGGGCGCGGGCCGCGTCTTCTACACCTCCCTCGGTCACGCCACCGAGGCGTACGAGGACCCCGGCTTCCGGGCCCACCTGCTGGGCGGGATCCGGTGGGCGGCGGGGCTCGCCTGATCCCCCACCGACCAGACGCAGTTGGCCCAACTGATCGCCCTCGGGCGCATCATGGCCGTCTTCCCCGACTTCGCCCGCGTCTGGCTGTGGGCCGAGCACACCGCCGTCCCCCTGACCGACGCGCCCCCCGTCGTCACCCACATCGCCTGGCCCGCGCACAGCCGCGCACTCGCCCTCGCCGGGCTGATCCGCACGGCCACCCGGCCGTGACCCTCTCCTGCCCTCCACCCTTCACGGGCCCGATCCGCAGAACCGTTCTGCTGCCACTTCCGTCTCTTGTCGCAACGGCACTTCGACACGCGACGCTTCGAGGTGTCGTCAAGCGCATGGATGGCATGGGAAGGACTTTGGGAACCGTGTTAGTGAGTCACAGAAACAGGACCATCGGCTGGATCGCCGGGGGAGCGCTGTCGGCGGCCATAGGTCTCACAGGCTGCACGGACAGTTCGGGTCCCACCGCGGACAAGGGGTCGGCCGTGAGCAGCTCGCCCGCGCCCGACGCCGAAACGTCGCAGAAGCCGCAGGATGCCTCGGCCTCCTCGCAGGCCGCGACCGCCGACCAGTCCACTGCCGAGGGAGCCGTCGCCGCATGGGTCGCCGCGGTGGTCAAGGGCGAGGCGAAGGACGCCTGCCTGCTGATGGGGGAGGCGGCCACCGGCTCGTCGCCCGCGCGAGCGGGAACCGAGGCGAAGTGTGACGGCGACACGCCTGAGGCCCAGCGGATGGAGAAGAACATCGGGCAGATCCGTAAGTCGTTCACGCCCGACCCGCCCACGGACGACCCGAAGGTCGAAGTCGCCCGGGTTCCGGCCACCGACGGCAAGGCAGTGGTCCCCGCCGACAAGATCACCGTCGACGGGCAGAGGCTCGACAAGATCATCCTTTCCCGCTCCACCGGGGTGAAGTCCGGACAGCTGGACGTCAAGGTGCAGTCCGCCAAGATCGACGAAGCCTGGTATGTGACGGACCTCGACCTCAACATCGGCTGAGCGGTTTCGTTCAGATCATCTGATCGACGGTCCGGGCGGGGCGTTGACCGAAGTGCGGCGAGCGCGGATCGAGCCGAGCCCCTGCTCGCGGACCGACAGCGGTGGGGGAGGCCGATACGTCACGCGTCCTGTCACGCCAAGAAGCGAGCTGCTGCGCCCAGTTGTGGCCGAAGCGCCGGCTCGGGCAGTCCGAGCCGGCGCTTGCGGTGGGGACGCCGTGGGCCTCGGCGGCGGCTTGCGGGTGCGCTTGCGGTGCGCACTCGCGGCGTGTCGTATGTGCGTCCGCCCAACGCCAGCCCCGGGTCGGGGCGCGGGTCGACGTGCGCCGACGTCAGGATCCGGCAGCGGACGCATGGTGAGCCAACTCGATGGCCAGGCGTCGCATGACCGTGCGGTTGGCGCGCCGCATCACGGCTCGGACGGCGGGTGCCAGCAGGCGGTCGGCGAGCGGGGCACGCGCCCAGGCGTACGTGAACGACACGTGACTCCCGCCGGCCCGCAGCGCTTCGATGGTGTAGGTGCCGTGGGCCAGACGTCGGCCGGCCGCGCTGACGTTGCGTTCGACGATGCGCCGCGACGGATCGGCCCTGACGACCTCGATGGTGACCTCGGTCTTCGTGCCGCCCAGTGCGGCGGTGACCGTGGCACCCGCTCCGAGGCCGCGGGCGGGGCCGCTGTAGCGCCAGCCGGTCAGGTAGTGGTTGGTGAATCGCTCGTGGTGAGCCATGACATCGAGGAAGTCGAAGACCTGCTCGGGCGTCTGCTGTACGTCGATCGACACGGTGACAGCCTTCATGTACCACACGGTACACAGTGCATGTACCGATTGGTACACTGGCGATGTGGTGGATACCAACGGCCCGCGTCCTGAGGGCGAGGCCGCACCCGGCGGGGACGGGGACCGGCGCGCTCAACTGCTGGACGCGGCCGTCGACCAGGTCGCGGCACAGGGCATGGCGGACCTGAGCCTGCGCGGCCTGGGTGCCGCGATCGGCGTCAGCCACCGCATGCTGATCCACTACTTCGGCTCCAAGGAACAACTGCTCGTCGAGATCGTCCGGCTGTCGGAGCAGCGCCAACGTGATCTGCTGTCCCGGCTCCGCCTGGAACCCGGCCTCTCGCCCGCCGATGCCGCGCGACTCCTCTGGCGACAGCTGACGGACCCTCGACTTGCCGGTCAGGAGCGGCTCTTCTTCGAAATCTGCGGGCACGCGCTGCGGGGCCGCCCCGAGGCCGCCCAGTTCCTCGAAGGGCTCGTGAACGACTGGCTGGAGCCGCTCGTGGCCGCCGAGGTCGCCGCGGGGGCGGACCCCGCGGTGGCCCGCAACCGCGCCAGGCTGGGACTCGCCACCGTCCGCGGTCTGCTGCTCGACCTGCTCGCCACCGGTGACCGGGCCGGCGTCGACGCGGCGATGGAAGAGTTCCTCCGGCTGTACTACGACTCGAAGTGACGAAGTCGTCGATCGGGCCGAACGACCGGGCCGGACCACGACCACAGCTCGAACAACTCATCGGCCTGGCCGGCTACGCAACCGCGGCCCCGGCGCTCCTGGGTGTCCGACAGCGGCTGCGCACCGATCGCGGCGCCCGGGTGTCTCCGTCCCTCAGCTGATTCTCGGGACTGATCCCAGCCCCGCCCTGTCGGGCTGTCGGGGTCGGCGCCGAAGCTGCGGGACCCGATTACGGTCTCTTCTGGATAATCCGTCTCGGATCGAATTGCTCTACGCTGGCGGGCATGACCGCCATGACGCCCGTGCGCACCGAACCGGACCTGTCGTTCCTCCTCGATCACACCAGTCACGTCCTGCGGAGCAAGATGTCCGCCGCCCTCGCCGAGATCGGCCTGACCGCCCGGATGCACTGCGTGCTCGTCCACGCCCTGGAGGAGGAGCGCACCCAGATCCAGCTCGCCGAGATCGGCGACATGGACAAGACCACGATGGTGGTGACGGTGGACGCCTTGGAGAAGGCGGGCCTGGCCGAGCGTCGCCCATCCCGTACCGATCGGCGGGCCCGGATCATCGCCGTCACCGACGAGGGCGCCCGCGTCGCCCGGCAGAGTCAGGAGATCGTCGACCGCGTGCACCGCGACGCCCTGGCCACACTTCCCGGCGGCGACAGGGAAGCCCTGCTGCGCGCCCTGAAGTGCCTGGTCGGCGACGCCCTGGCGAACCCTGTCGAGGCCCCGCGCGCCGCCCGCCGGGCGCGCCAGTCCCGCTGAGGGAGAGGCACGGTCAAAAGAAAGACCGAAAGAAATCGTCCACAACAAAACTATCTGCTACGGTCTCTCCTGTTGCCCCAACTGACAGGAGAGACCGCCATGTTTGCCGCCTCCGGCTCCTCGCCCTCACCCGTTTCTCCCGCCGCCCCGCGTTCCCGTCGGCTCGCTCTCGGAGTCATCGCCGCCGGAACGCTGATGATCATCCTGGACGGCTCCATCGTCACCGTGGCGATGCCGGCCATACAGAACGACCTGGGATTCACCCCCGCCGGCCTCAGCTGGGTCGTCAACGCCTACCTCATCGCATTCGGCAGCCTGCTCCTGCTGGCCGGCCGGTTCGGCGACCTGATCGGCCGCAGGCGCATGTTCCTGGCCGGCACCGCCGTCTTCACCGCCGCCTCGCTGCTGGCCGGCGTGGCCACCTCGCCCGTCGCGCTGATCGCCGCCCGCTTCCTCCAGGGCATCGGCAGCGCGATGGCCTCCGCCGTCAGCCTGGGAATCCTGGTGACGCTGTTCACCGAGCCCAGGGAACGCGCCAGGGCCATCGCCGTCTTCAGCTTCACCGGCGCGGCGGGCGCGTCCATCGGCCAGGTCCTCGGCGGTGTACTCACCGACGCCCTCAACTGGCACTGGATCTTCTTCATCAACCTGCCCATCGGCATCGCCGTTCTCGCGATCGCCGCACGGGTCCTGCCCGGTGACGCCGGTCCGGACCGCAAGGGGGGCGCGGACGTATGCGGCGCGGTTCTGGTCACCGCCGGTCTGATGCTCGGCATCTACACCGTTGTCAAGATCGAGGAGTACGGCTGGACCTCGGGGCGCACTTTGGGCTTCGGGGCCCTCGCCGCCGTACTGCTCGCCGCGTTCCTCGTCCGTCAGGCCACCGCGAAGAACCCCCTGATGCGGCTGCGGATCTTCCGGTCCCGCAGTGTCTCCGGCGCCAACCTGGTCCAGATCCTGATGGTCGCCGCGCTCTTCTCCTTCCAGATCCTCGTCGCCCTGTACCTCCAGAAGGTGCTCGGATACGGCGCCGCCGAGACCGGCCTCGCGATGCTCCCGGCAGCCGCCGTCATCGGTGCCGTCTCCCTGGGCGTCTCCGCCCGTCTCAACGCCCGCTTCGGCGAGCGCAACGTCCTGCTGGCCGGCATCGTGCTCCTCATCGGCGTGCTCAGCCTCCTCACTCGCATCCCCGTACAGGCCAGTTACGCCGTCGACCTCCTCCCGGTCATGCTGCTCGCCGCCGGTTTCGGCCTCGCGCTGCCGGCGCTGACCACACTCGCCATGTCCGGGGCGAACGAGGAGGACGCCGGTCTTGCGTCCGGCCTGTTCAACACCACCCAGCAGATCGGCATGGCCCTGGGCGTCGCGGTCCTGTCCACCCTGGCCGCCTCCCGCACCAAGAGCCTCGAGGCGGGCGGCCGGACGACGGCCGAGGCGCTGACCGGCGGCTACCGACTCGCCTTCGCGGTGGGCGCGGGGCTCCTGGTCGTGGCCTTCGCCGTTGCTTTCACGATGCTGCGCCGCCCCGAGCGCCGGGCCGCCGAGGGGCCGGCCGCCGCCACGCAGGCTCCCGCTCCCACCGCAGCCGTCTGACCCGCCCTCTCACCGACTCCCACCCCGGCCATGGAAAGGCTGATCCCCATGAGCGAGAGCACCGCCACCGGAACCGGCACCGCCACCGAAACCGCCACCGGCACCACCAAGAACGACGGCCCCGCCCCCCGGGTGCTCACCGACCAGGAGCTCTCCGAACTGCTGCGCCGGCAGCAGTTCGGCGTACTCGCAAGCGTCAGGAGCACCGGGCACCCGCACCTGTCGACCGTCCTCTACGACTGGAACGCCGAGGAGCGCGTACTGCGCGTCTCCTCCACCGCCGATCGCCTCAAGGTCCGCCAGCTCCGCCGCGACCCGCACACCTCACTGCACGCCAGCGGTCCGGACGTCTGGTCGTTCGCCGTGGCGGAGGGTGAGGCGGAGATAGTGGATCCGGCCCACGGTGCGGCCCCCGGCGAGCAGCCGCTGCCCGACCGGCGCGTGGTGATCCTTGTCCGGGTGTCCCGCCTGTACGGGACCGCCCTGGACATCCCCGCCCAGGACTGAGGCATGCGCAGGCCCGTCGGCACGCCGTCGACGCACCCCACCCGGTCGTGCTCGTGCGCGCCGCAGCCCGCTTCGGGCGTGGAGTCCTCGTCGAACGCGCGCAGCGCCGCGGTCGGCAGTCAGAACCGTCAGAACCGTCAGAACAGCTGCCACGGGCGCAACTTGTCGGGGTTGCGCACCGCCCAGATGTGCTTGATCCGCTCGTCGTCGGCGAGCTCGAACGCGAACACCGTCTCGATCTGTCCCCCGGCCTCGACCACCAGGCCCGGCAGTCCGTTGACCGAGCGCTCGAGGACGGTCCGCGGCGGCGCGAGCCGCGCGATCATCAGGTAGAAGCGCGCGATCTGCTCGGCGCCCTCGACCGGCAGCAGGCGGGCGATGGCGCGGCCTCCGCCGTCGGCGACCGCGGTGGCGTCCGGGTCGAGCAGGCCGACCAGGGCCTCGATGTCCTGCGCTTCCCAGGCTGCCTTGAACCGCCGGACCACGCTCGCCTGCCGGGCCGCGTCCGGGCTCGCCTCGGCCCGCGCGGCGGTGCGGCGGCGGGCCGAGGACGCCAGCTGGCGGCACGCCGCCGGGCTGCGGCCGACGATCTCGGCCACCTCGGCGAACGGGTAGCGGAAGACGTCGTGCAGCACGAACGCGACGCGTTCGGCCGGGGTCATCGACTCGAACACGACCAGGAAGGCCATGGTCACCGACTCGTCGAGGGTGATCCGGTCGGCCGGGTCCACGCCCGCGCCGCCCGCCGCCCCGGCGATCCACTCGGCCGGGTCGGGCAGCGGCTCCGGGATCCATGCGCCGACGTACGTCTCCCGCCGGGCGCGCGCCGAGCCGAGCAGGTTCAGACAGACGCGGCCGGCCACCTTCGTCAGCCAGGCGCCCGGGGACTCGATGGCCTCCCGCTCCGCCCGGGACATCGCGTACCAGCGGGTGTAGGTCTCCTGGACGACGTCCTCCGCGTCGGCCAGGGACCCGAGCAGCCGGTAGGCGAGATTGAGCAACTGCCGCCGCTCGCCCATGACCGCGCTCAGGCCCGGGTCCCGCTGGTCGTCTGCCGCCTGCTCGGACGGGGTGGTCATACGCTCTCCCGGCTTCGTCATCTCATGTGCTCTCTCCACTACGACAGAACAGAGCGGCGGAATGTGAGGTCGGCGCCTCACCTCACATTCGGCGGGGCTGCGTTGTCGGACTGGTGAAGACGATGTCACCATCCACAGGACAGGAAGCTCATCGTGAACGACTTCCAGGAGATCGCCGACCGCGTCCAGATCGAGGCGCTGCTCGGCGAGTTCACCGACGCGGTGATGATGCGCGACCGCGCCCGCCTCGCCGCGCTGTTCACCACCGACGGGGCTCTGCGCATGCCCAATGTCCCGGTCGAGCTGGTCGGCCGGGAGGAGATCCGGACAGGGGCCGAACGCCTGCAGAGCCGGTGGGACTTCTTCGTGCAGAACAGCCACCTCGGCACGATCCGGCTCGACGGCGACACCGCCACCGGCCGCACGTACATCCAGGAACTCGCGCGCACCCTCGACGGGCTCGAGGGCGTGAACTTCGCGATCTACCACGACACCTACCGGCGCACCCCGGAGGGCTGGAAGTTCGCCGAGCGGGTGTACGAGGTCAGGTACGTCGACACCACCCCGCTGGGGGGTTCGGCACCCGGCCCGAACGGTCACCTGCACGGCGCCGGTCACGCCGGCGAGAGCGGCCGGGCGCCCGGCACCGGGCGGGCGGACGGGTCGGCCACGAGGGCGGCCGACGACTTCACCGAACCCGCGTCCCCCGAGCGGCTGGAGCGGACGATCGAGGCGCTGCGGGCGAACGGCTTCACCGCCGAACTGCACGACGACGCGGCGGCCGCCAGGGCACGCGTCAAGGAGCTGATCCCGCCGGGCGCGGGCGTGTTCACCGGGGCCAGTGAGACGTTGCGGCTGTCCGGTATCGACGAGGACATCAACGCCGGCGACCGCCACGAGGCCATCCGGCCGCGCGTGCTGACGATGGACCGCGCCACCGAATTCGACGAGATCCGCCGCATGGTGGCCGCGCCCGACGTCTTCGTCGCCAGCGTCGCGGCCGTCACCGAAACCGGCTCGCTCGTCATCGCCTCCGGCAGCGGCAGCCAACTTCCCGCCTGCGCCGGCGGCGCCGCGAGCGCGATCTGGGTCGTCGGGGCGCAGAAGGTGGTGCCCGACCTGAGCACCGCGCTGAGGCGGGTGGAGGAGCACGCCCTCCCGCTGGAGAACGAGCGCGCCCAAGCCGTCTACGGGCAGCCGAGCGCGGTCAACCGTCTGCTCGTCCTCAACGCGGAGCCGCAGCCCGGGCGCGGCACCGTCCTGCTGCTGCGCGAGGCCATCGGGTTCTGAGGAAGTCCCGGAAGACGGTCGGCGGCCGAGGCGGGGCCGGCGGGTGGTCTGTGCGGCGCGCGCGGAGCGGGCCGTCGGGAGGCAGGGGACGTGATCGCGCAGGACGAACGCGACAGCCCGCCGTCATCGTGGGTGCCCCGGCGCACATCGAAAGAGCGCGCCACCACGGGTACGGGCACCAGGGGTACGCGCCACCTTGGGTACGCGCCACGACGAGTACGCGGCGAGGGCTGAGGCCGTCGTGCCCGGCGTCCGGCTGGGGTGCCGGACGCCGAACTCCCGTCAGGTCAGGTCGGTCCAGGTCAGGGGACCTCATGGCGTCAGGTACCGTCACCCGGACGCCACAGCCCGAGCGTCGCCCCGGCCGACCGTCTTTCCTGCCGCCTCGCCGTCGTCCCGTTCCTCCCGGTGGGCCGTCGCCGTCCCGTTCCCCCGGTGCCTCGCCGCTCTCGTGCTCGCCCGCACCACCAACCGCGTCGACAGCTCCGTCCGCGTGCTTTCGGGCCGGTCGCCGTCCATCATGCGCACCAGCAACCGCAGGGCCGTCGCCGCCATCTCGGACAGGGGCTGGCGGACCGTGGTCAGCTGCGGGGTGAGCCAGCGGGCCTCGGGGAGGTCGTCGAAGCCTACGACGCTCATGTCGTCCGGCACCCGCAACTCCCGCTCGGCCAGGGCCTCGTAGACACCCAGGGCCATGCGGTCCGAGCAGACGAAGACGGCCGTGGGCGGCTCGGGCAGGTCGAGGAGTTCCAGCATGTGGCGGCGGGCGAGGGTCTCGTCGAAGCCCGCGTGACGGACGTACTCGGGGCGGTGCCGGACCCCGGCGGACGCGAGCGCCGAACGATAGCCCGCCACCCGCCCGCTGCTGCACATCTTGTGCTGGTGACCGGCGATGACGGCGATCCGCTCGTGACCCAGCCCCAGCAGATGTTCCGTCGCCGACACCCCACCCTGCCAGTTCGCCGCGCCCACCGACACCACGCCCGCCGGAGGCTCCAGCACCGGGTCGATCAGCACGTACGGAACGCGGTGCTGATCCAGCCAGGCGTACTGCGACTCGGTCAGCTCGGCCAGGTTGAACAACACGCCCGAGGAGCCCCGGGCGACGAGCTTGTCCAGCCAGCCCCGCTCGGGGCCACTGCCACGGGTCCGGGTGAGGCCCGCCGACACCACCACCTCCAGCCCCGCGTCGTGTGCCGCCGCCTCCACGCCGTGCAGCACCGCCCCCGACCAGGAACTGTCCAGCGAGTGCACGACCAGGTCGACCAGGCCCGACGACTTCACCGCGTCGAAGCGGGGTCTGCGGACGTAACCGAGCCGGTCCAGGGCCTCCGTGACCCGGCGGCGGGTCTCCGGGGCCACGTCCTCGCGGCCGTTGACCACCTTGGAGGCGGTCGGCACGGACACCCCGGCCTCGCGGGCCACGACCGCCAGGGTCGGCCCGGCGGCCACACTCGCACTCCCCGTACGGACCATCGGGAACCACCTCTCCGGCCCGCCCGAGGGCCATGAAAAGTTTCGACCAGCGCGGAAACAGTAAGCGCTTCCTACCCTAGGTTCACCGCGGGAAGTCGGGAAGAGGCCGGACTTCGCAGGTCTTGGCGGTCCTGAACTTTCGAAACTTCGAACGCGAGGCGCGGCTACGGTTGCTGCGGCGTCTCACCGCAGGTGAGCCGGAATCCGGTGAAGTCGGCCGTGAACGTCCCGTCGACGAGGTCCACGGCATGGATGCCGGCCATCGACCCGGTGAAGCGCAGCTTGGATCCGTAGTCGTCGGACAGCTTGGTGAAGTCCAGCGGGGGGCCGATCGGGGTACGCACCGCACCGCCCCGGACGACGTCGACGTACCAGAAGCGCGCCTCGGCCCCCTCGATCGTCACCCCGAGCGTCAGCGGCCCCGCCGCGTCGACGTCGACGACGGCCACCCGCCGGGTGCCGAACTCCTCGCGCTCCACCAGGCCGAGCACCGTACGGCCGCCGCCCCGCCACTGCTGCCCCCGCTGTTCCTCGCCCTCCGGCTCCGCCCAGGTCAGGTCGAGGGCGAAATACGCCTCGGTGTTGTACCAGAGCACCAGTCCGGCGGCCTGGGTGAAGGTGCGGGGGAGGGCCTCTACGGTGACCTCCGCCTCCGCCCGGTGCTCGGTGATCCGCTGAGCCAGCAGACTGTGCGCCCAGCGCGACTCGGGCCCATGCCGGCCGCGCAGCCGGATCCACCCGGGGCGGGTCGTGGCGTCCACCCAGGACGGATCCGGGTACCCGCGCAGGGTGCTCCAGGGCCAGCCCAACGGGTCGGTGTTCTGCAAGGGTTGGGCCTCCGCCCGCCCCGGATCCGTCGGCCCGTCGACCTCACCCTCGGCCTGGACCTCACCCTCGATCTCGGCCGCAGGATGCGCACCCCCGTGTCGCATCCTGGGCCAGCCTTCCGCGTCCCAGGTCACCGCCTGGATCGCCGTCTCACGGCCGAGCGGGCAGCGCGGGCCGTCGGGCGTGTGGAGAGGGCGGGCCGTGAGGTGGCTCAACACCCACTCGCCGCCGTGGGTCCGGACCAGTTCACCGTGCCCCGCCTTCTGCAGCGGCAGCGTCGGATCGTCCCTGGACGTGAGCAGCGGGCGGTCGTCGAGTTCGTACGGGCCCGTGAGCTCGCAAGCGCGTGCCACCCGCACCCCGTGCTCGAATCCCGTGCCGCCCTCCGCCAGGACCAGGTAATACCAGCCCTCCCGCCGGATCAGCTTCGGTCCCTCGATGAGCCGTTCGTGCTGGAGCAGCAGGTGCGTGTCACCGACCCGGGCCAGCGAGGTGCGGTCCAGCTCCGTCAGGACGATCCCCGCGAAGCGGCGGCCGTCCGGGCGGTGGTCGTTCTGGAGGTTCAGCAGCCACAGCCTGCCGTCCTCGTGGAAGAGCGCGGGGTCGAAGCCGTGGCTCGCCACCCGGCGCGGTGCCGTCCACTTTCCGTCCACAGCCGTCGCCGTACTGACGTACGTGTCCGTGTCGAAGTACGGCGTGCCGACCGAGCGGACGATCGAGTAGACCACCCAGAAGCGCTCCCCGTCCCAGCTCAGAGAGGGAGCCCAGATGCCGCCCGAGTCCGGGACGCCGGCGAGCGAGTCGCCGGGGGCAGCGCCCCGCACGTGGCCCGCGTACTCCCAGTGCGCGAGGTCCCGGGAGCGGTGGATCGGGATCGTCGGGAACCACTCGAAGGAACTGGTCGCCACGTAGTACCAGTCGCCGACCCGGACCATCGAGGGGTCCGGGGCGAAGCCGCGGATGACCGGATTGTGCAGCAAGGTCACGCCAAGTCTCCCTGTGTCACACTCACTTGAGAGCCCCCAGCGTCACGCCCGACCGCCAGTAGCGGCGCATCGCGACCATCATGATCGCCATCGGCACGATCGACAGCAGCGCGCCCGTCAGGACGAGGCTCGTCAGGTCGACGCCCGACTCCAGGCGCTTGCCGGACCAGTTGTACAGGCCCAGGTTCAGGGTCCAGTTCTCCTCGCCGCGCAGCACGGTCAGCGGGAGGAAGAAGGCGTTCCAGGTGTTGACGAAGGCCAGCAGGAAGACCGTGGCGCCGCCGGTCGTCATCATCCGCAGCACGATGCTGAAGAAGATCCTCAGCTCCCCGGCGCCGTCGATCCGGGCCGCCTCAAGGAGTTCGAAGGGGATCGTGGCCTCGGTGTACACCTTGGCGAGGTACACGCTGAAGGGGTTGATCAGGCAGGGGATCAGCATCGCCCAGGGCGTGTCGACCAGGCCGATCTCCGAGAACAGCAGGTACAGGGGGAGGGTGAGCAGCGCGATCGGGATCAGGAACGAGCCGACCACGCACGCGAACACCAGGTTGCGGCCGGGGAAGTCGAAGCGGGCCAGACCGTAACCCGTGGCCAGGGCGAGCAGGGTGCCGCCGAGGGAGCCGACCCCCGCGTACAGGAACGAGTTGGCCGTCCAGCGCAGGAAGATGCCGCCGTCGTACGTGAACAGCTGATGCAGGTTGTCCCACAGGTGCCAGCCGGAGAACCACAGGCCGTTCGACTGGTACAGCCCCGTGCGGTCCTTGGTGGCGGCGACGATCAGCCACCACACCGGAAACAGGCTGTAGGCGCTGGCCATGACCAGCCCGACCAGGAGGAAGCGCTGGCCGCCGCGACCGCGTGATGCGGGGTCGGGCTCGGTGAGCCGGCGGACGGGGCCCGTCGAGGGCCGCTTGGTTCCGCTCTCGGTCATCACCATCAGTCCACCTCCTTCGAGGTCAGCCGGTAGAACAGGAAGGAGGCGACGCCGAGGATCAGGGCGAGCAGCACCGACAGGGCGGCGGCGTAGTGGTAGTTGCCGGCGTTGAACGCCTGGTTGTAGATGATCATGATCGGCGTGAAGCTGTCGCTGACCGTCTGCGGGGTGACGTTGCGGAACAGCGCGGGCTCGTTGAAGAGCTGCAGCATCTGGATGATCGACAGCATGCCGGTCAGCACCAACGCCCCGCGCACATACGGGATCTTGATGCTGAGTGCGATACGCCGCTCGGAGGCGCCGTCCAGCCGCGCGGCCTCGAAGAGCTCGCGCGGGACGCCCTGGAGCGCCGAGTAGATGATCACCATGTTGTAGCCGATGCCGTGCCAGGTCAGCAGGTTGCCGATGGCCGGCCACACCATCGAGGGCGCGAAGAAGTTCCAGGCGAAACCGAACGCGTCGCCCAGCGGGGTGAGCGGGCCCACATCGGGGCTGTAGAGGTTGATCCACACGAGGGCGGCGACCACCCCGGGGATCATGTACGGCACCAGCAGCAGGATCCGGAACCGGCTCGCCACCTTCGAGGTCAGCGCGTCGAGCAGCAGCGCCAGCACCAGACTGACCAGCAGCATCACCGGGATCTGGACGCAGGCGAAGACCACCACGCGCAGGACCGAACCCATGAATGCCGTATCGCTCAGGCCCTGTTGGTAGTTGTCGAGGCCGGAGAACCGCTCCGTGGAGCCGCCGAGCCCGAGCCCGGACTGCTGCACGCGGAACAGCGACTGGTAGACGGCGTAACCGATGGGGAGCAGGTACAGGAAGACGAAGCCGAGCTGGAAGGGCACCGTGAAGGCGGCGCCCTTCCAGCGCAGGGAGCGAATCATCGTGGAGTGCCTCAGCCCTTGACGCTGATACCGCGGGACTTCAGGTCGTTGACCGTCCACTGCTGCATGTGCGCCAGCAGGTCGGTGACCTTCTCCTCCTTGTTGACCACCTTCGCCCAGCCGTTCTGCATCTCGGTGAACATCGCGGTCCAGTCCGGGCCGTAGACCCAGTCGGTGGTGACCGTGCCCAGGCTGTCCGTGACGACCTTCTTGGCCGGCTCGTAGTTCTTGCCGAGCAGCTTGTCGGAGATCGCGTCACCGACGTACGTGTTGCTGTCCTTCAGCGCCGGCATCACGCCGTTGCCGGTGGTCGGGCTCGCCATCGTCTTGACCGCGCCGGTGTTGGTGGACATCCACAGTGCCGCCTCGGCGGCCTGCTCCTGGTTCTTGCAGCCCTTGGTCACCAGGGTCACGCTGCCGGTGAGGTTGGTGCCGGCCGGGGTCTTGGCGGCCTCACCGGTGAACGTCGGCCAGGGCGCCAGCGCCCAGTCGCCGAAGGACTTGGTGAAGTTCTGCACCATGCCCGCCATCTGCCAGGTGGAGATCTGCCGGGTGGCGGTGTCCCCGTTGTCGTAGCTGCGCTGCACCGCCGCGTAGTCGGCGAAGGACAGCTTGGCGTTGAGGTCGTTGTCGATGATCTCCTGGATCACCTTCGCGGCCTTCAGTGTGCCCTCGTCCTGGAAGTTCACCTTCCAGGAGTTGCCGTCGATGGCGTACCAGTGCGCCCCGGCCTGCATCGCGAGCACCTCCAGGGTGCTCGGGTCCTCGCCGGCGTAGTTGGTGATCTTGACGCCGTGCTTCTTCAGCTCCTTGCCCGCGGCGATGAACTCGTCCCAGGTCGTCGGGGCCTTGAGGCCGTACTTCTGGAAGATGTCGGTGCGGTAGATCGTGAAGTTCGGCGCGGAGCTGGTCGGGACGCCGTACATCTTGCCCTGCACCTCGGCGCTCGCCCAGGAACCGGGATTGAACTTGTCCTTGTCCGACCCGACGTACTGCGTGATGTCGGCGAGCGCGCCCTGCGAGACCCAGCTCGTGACGTACTCGGCCGTGTTCTGCACCAGGCAGGGCGCGTTGCCGGCCTTCACCGCGTTGGTCAGCTGCTTCTGCATGGTCAGCTGGTCGGTGACCTTGGTGTACTTCAGCTGGATGTCCTTGTGGGAGACGTTGAACGCCTTGGCGACGGCCTCCTGGCCGTTGGCCCAGCCCCAGAAGGGGAGGGTGACGGGACCGGACGACTTGGCGTCGCCTCCTGAATCCGACCCGCCGCAGGCGGAGAGCAGGCCTGTCAGCGTGAGGCCGACGACGGCTGCCTGGGTGAACCTTCTCCGGGAGCTGGTGAAGTTCATCTGACCGTGATCCTTCGGGATTGGGCGTTCTCAGAACAAGAGGACGGCGGCTCGGGGCGCTGGCCAGAAACGGCGGCGGGAGGACCGTCAGCTCGCGGTTGTGGGGAACCGGCCAAGCGGAAGCTGTAGTAAGCGGTTGCCGCGAAGGTAGGCCGACAGGTCCGCCCGGAGCAAGAGGTGTGCCGGAATTTATTGCCTAAAGCGTCGAAACTCGCTGGTAGTCGAGAGAAAACGGTTACGAAACGTGGATCACGGTCGCACGGGCGGCCGCACCGAGTTCCGTACGACGACATGGGTGCCGAGCACCAGGTGGTCGCCGTCGACGCCCTTGCGGCGGCCCCCGCCGCCCTCGCGCAGGTCGGCGACCGCCCTGAGGGCGACTCGGCCCATCTCCTCGTACGGCACGTGCACGGTGGTGAGTTGGGGGGTCAGCTGGGAGGCCAGCGGGATGTCGTCGTAGCCGACGATCGAGACGTCCTCGGGCACCCTGAGACCGGCCGCGCGCAGCGCCTGCATCGCGCCCGCGGCGACCACGTCCGTCCCGGCGAGCACCGCGGTGAAGGCCGGCCCGTCGCGCAGGGCCTGCTCGACGGCCCGGTAGCCGTGCTGGTCGTCGTACGGGCCGTGCCGCACCATGCCCGGGTCGAACGGCACCCCGTACGCCTCGAAGGCGCGTTGCGCACCCCTCAACCGGCCCTGGGCGGTGCTGAGTCCGGCGTGGCCGGGCAGGACCAGAATCTCGCGGTGACCGGCCGACAGCAGATGGCTCGCCATCGCGTAGGCGCCGCCCTCGTTGTCGTAGTCGACCGTCGTCGCCGGCACGTCGCCCTCCAGGGACGGCCTGCCGACCAGCACCAGCCGGGAGCCGGCCGCGTCCAGGGAACGGGCGAAGCGGGCCATGCGCAGCTGGTACTCGTCCTGGTCGTAGGCGCCGCCGAGCAGGACCACCGCGGCGACCCCCTGCTGGCGCATCAGGTTGACCAGGGCGAGTTCGCGCTCCGGGTCGTTCCCGGTGGTGCCGACCAGGGAGAGCCAGCCGCGCAGTGTGGCGGCGCCCTCGACTCCCTTGGCGACGTGGGCGAACGCGGCGCCGGTGATGTTGTCCATGAGGATGGCGACCGTCGGCGTACCGCCCCCGGCGAGGGAGCGGGCGTGCGCGTTGGTGACGTAGTCCAGGTCCCGGACCACCTTCATCACCCGGCGGCGCAGCTCCTCGGAGACGGGGTAGTTGCCCGACAGGACCCGCGACACGCTCGCCACCGAGACGCCCGCCTGCTCCGCCACGTCGCGGATGGTGGCCCGTCCGGCGTCCCCCGACACCTTGCGCTGACTCACCGTCGCGGCTCCTTCGCCGTTGTGCCTGTTCCGCCGGGCGGCCCGGGATCCGGGGCGCCCCGCGCACCGTGTCCGGGGTGGGGGGACCCCCGCCCCCGCGCCCGTGCGGAAACCGTATCCCATGGTTTCCGGCGTGCGCCTCGGCCGGGCGGCCCCGGACTCACGCGACCCGCGCCAGGTCGGAGTGACGTACCTCGTGCTCCGGCGGCGTCCCCGCGACCAGGCGTTCCAGTTCCTCGACGACGATCCGGCCGAGGCGTTCCAGCTCGTTGCCGAGGGAGCCGGCGATGTGCGGCGTGAGGAAGACGTTGGGCAGGCGGTAGAGGGGGGAGCCGGCGGGCAGCGGCTCGGGCTCGGTGACGTCCAGGATCGCGTGCAGCCGGCCGGAGACCAGCTCGTCGGTGAGCGCGTCGGGGTCGACGAGGGCGCCCCGGGAGGTGTTGATCAGGACGCCGCCGTCCCGGACGAGGGCCAGTCGGCCGGCGTCGAGCATGCGGTACGTCTCGGGGATGTCCGGGGCGTGCAGGCTCACGATGTCGCTGTGCCGGAGCAGGTCGTCCAGCGGCAGGAGCTCGGCGCCCAGGGCGGCGGCCTCGGCGGACCGGACGTACGGGTCGTGCAGCAGCACCGTGAAGTCGAACGGCCGTAGCAGCTCCAGGAGTCGGCGGCCCACCCGGGAGGCGCCGATGACGCCGATCCGCCGTCCGACGTTGCCCGTCGTCGCCGTCTCGGCCGGCGGCGGGTAGGAGTGGGTGGCGCGGAAGCGCTCGCGGTGGGTGAAGGTGTCCTTCCCGGCCAGCAGGATCATCGCGAGGGTGTACTCCGCGACCGGCAGGGCATTGCCCGTGACCGCGCTGGAGACGGTGATCCCGCGTTCCCACAGCGCCTCCCCGACCAGGGAACGGACCGAGCCGGCGGCGTGCAGGACGGTCCGCAGCCGGGGTGCCGTGGAGAGGACGGTGGCGTCGAGGCGGGGGCAGCCCCAGCCGGTGATCAGCACCTCGGTCCGGGCCAGGGCGTCCGCCGCGGCCGGATCGGTGAAGTCCTGCACGACCAGTGCGGGATCGAGCTCGGCCGCCCGGGTCAGCCGGGTCAGGAGAGGTGGGGGGAAGAGCAGGGGCAGGTGCACCGGATCCATCGCGAACACGGCCCTGGGTGGCTGCGGGCTGGGCATCTCTCTCCTGACACAGTGGGCACATGGACAGAAACATTTTCTGAAAGCGTCTTCTATCGCGGATCCAACCGTAGATCTGGCCGGGACGGGCGGTCAATCGGCGGGACGGCGGAGGTGGGAGGGGCGACTGAAGGTGTCGCGGAAGCCGCGTACTGCTGCGTCGCCACCGCAGGTGGACCCTTGGCGGGCCTGACGTGGTGAAATCGCTTACCGGCCATTCCCGACGGTGGCCGACAGAGACAACCGGTTCCCAACGATCGGCTGCGGAAAACACCGCCCCAGGGTCCGCTCGCGTGTGCTGAGCAGGGCGTCCGGGACGGGCCGACAGCGGTCCGTCGGCCTGTGACGCCGAGGTTACCGGGTCTTTTCGAAAGTTCGTCAAGGGTATTGACGCCGTTTCCGGACAGGAAGAAGCTCCTCCACAACGCGCAGCAACCGGTTGCCGCCAGAGCAGGAGGTGGTGCGTTCATGCATCCCGAAGACGGTGCTCCTCTGAGCCGCCGCCGGTTTCTCTCCCTCTCGGCGGCCGGTGCCGCCACCGGCGCGGCGGCGCTCAGCGGCTGCGCCCTCCAGGTGTCCACCGGGGTCAGCGGCCGGGGTGAGACCGTCACGGTGATGGCGAAGCCCGACGACATCTCCCCGGACCTGATCCAGCAGGCCCAGAAGGAGATCGGCGTCAAGATCGTCACGGTGCGGTACGACCTCACCAAGCTGATCGGGATGATGACCAACGGCAACCCGCCCGACCTGGTGCGCGGTGTCGGTGCCGTGGACGCGCCGTACTTCGCGGCGCGGGACGTGATGGAGAACCTGGACCCGTACTTCGCCAGGAGCACCGTGCTCAAGCTCGACGACCTGGACCCGGTCAACGACCTGTGGCGCTACGACGGCCGCACCCAGGGCAAGGGCCCGCGCTACGGCATGGCGAAGGACTTCTCCCAGGACTCCATGTTCTGGTACAACACCGCGCTCTTCGACCAGGCGGGCGTCGACCACCCGCCGGAGCTGGAGCCGGTCACGTTCGAGGAGTGGCTGGAAACGGCCAAGCGGCTCACGCGCCGCAAGAACGGCCAGACGACCGTGTTCGGCGGCAGCTACAACGGCGTCCTCACCCCCAACGTCCTGGCGAGCCTGACGGCGGCCGCCGGCGGAAGCCTCTTCAACGACGACTTCTCCCGCATCGACTTCACCACCCCCGAGGCCCGCAAGGCGCTGGCCTGGTACATCGAGTACGGCCGTACCAAGGTCGGGCCCAGCATCGTCCAGCCCGACCCCAACGCCTGGGACGGGCCCACCTACCAGGCCGGCCGCATGGCCATGTCGGGCAACGGCTACTGGCTCGGCGGCCTGATCAACGCCGACAAGAAGCTGGCGCCGGTCTCCCGCCTGGCCCCCGCCCCCGTCTTCCAGGGCGGCCCCAGGATCAGTCCCTGCCAGGCCGGTACGGGCTTCTGGATTCCGCGCAAGTCCCGCCACAAGGACGCCGCCTGGCGGGTCTTCGAGTGGTTCTTCGGCGAGGCACCCGCCAAGGGCCGCGCCTCCGGCGGCTGGGGCATCCCCACCCTGAAGTCCCTGCGGCCGCTGATGCCGGCCCAGGAGGACTACCAGAAACGCGAGTTGACAGTGCAGAACGCCGAGCTGAAGCACTTCTCGGTGATCGCCTTCACCCCGTACGCCACGGCGGACTCGCTCTACGCCCTCTTCAACGAGATCGCCCCGGCCGCGATGAACGGCCGGATGTCCGTCGACACCCTGGCCGGCCGCCTGAACGAGTCCATGAACGAGCAGCTCAAGCGCGGTAAGGAGCAAGTGGGATGACGGCCGATCAGATTTCCTCGGTCGCGAGGCGGCCGGCCGGCGCGGCCAGGAAGACCGGACGGGTACGGACCGCCGACCGGCCGCGGACCTCCATGACCGCGCGCAGGCACCGGGCGTTCTACCTGTTCACCTAGCCCTGGATCATCGGGTTCCTGCTGCTGACCGTCGTCCCGATGGCGTACGCGCTGTGGCTGAGCTTCACCACGTACGACGGCATCTCGCCCAACTGGCGCTACGTCGGCCTCGGCAACTACAGCGAGCTGCTCACCGACTCCCGGACCTGGGACTCCCTGGGCCGGACGGGCCTGTTCGCGGCGACCTCGGTGCCGCTGTCGATCATCGCCGGACTCGGGCTCGCCGTCCTGGTCAACCGGCCGATCAAGGCACGCGGACTGTTCCGCACCCTGCTCTACCTGCCGGCCGTGGTGCCCCCGGTGGGTGTGGGCCTCGCCTTCAAGGCGCTCTTCGACCAGAACTCCGGTGCCGCCAACGGTGTCCTGACCCTGTTCGGCTTCGACGCGCTGGGCTGGCTCGCCGACCCCTACGCCCGCTACGTGCTCCTGATGAGCGTGCTCTGGGCCGCCGGAAACATCATGATCATCTCGCTGGCCGGGCTCCAGGACGTACCCCGCGAACTGCACGAGGCGGCCCGCATCGACGGGGCGAGCGCCTGGCGGACCTTCCGCAGCGTCACCGTGCCGCTGCTGTCTCCGGTGCTGCTCTTCCAGACGGTGACCGGTGTGATCGCCTCGGTGCAGACCATCATGCCGCTGCTGCTGACACCCGACGGCACGACGGCGGGCGTCACCGCGCTGCCCCAGTCCAACTACCTCTACATGATGCACGTGTTCGGGCAGTACTTCGCGCTCGGCCGCTACGGCTACGCCTCCGCACTCCTGTGGGTGCTCTTCGTGCTGATCCTCATCGTGACCGGACTCATCTTCAGGTTCACGTCCGGCGTGGTGTTCTACAACGTCGACCCGGAGGCGAAGAAGTGACCGCCACCAGCGTGCCCGCCACGTCCGCCACCGGCGTGACCCCCTCCCACTCCGCGCCCCGGGTGCGGATACGCGTCAACCGTCTCGTCCTCTACACCGTTCTGGTAGCGCTCACCGGCCTGTTCATAGGCCCCTTCGGCTGGCTGGTCCTCACCGGGCTGAAGAACCCGGCCGAACTGGCGGCCTCGCCCGTGCACTGGCTGCCCGACCACGTCCAGTGGCACAACTTCGCCGACGCCTTCAACCTGATCGACTTCCTCGGCTACGCCCGCAACTCCCTGATCATCGCCCTGATCTACGCCACCCTCGTCACCCTCAGCTCGGCCTGGGTCGGCTTCGGGTTCGCCCGTCTGGAGGCGCCCGGCAAGAAGCCACTCTTCGGCATCCTGCTCGGGTCGATGATGCTGCCCCAGCTCATCACCCTGCTGCCGACCTACCTGATCTTCGCCAAGCTCGGGATGGTCGACACGTACTGGCCGTGGGTGCTGTGGGGCCTGGCCGCCGCCCCCTATCTCGTCTTCCTCTTCCGCCAGTTCTTCGCCGGGCTGCCGCGGGAGCTGGAGGAAGCCGCGATCGTCGACGGCTGCGGCTACGCCACCATCTTCTGGCGGATCTTCCTGCCGCAGTCCTGGCCGGTGCTGTCCGCGAGCTTCGTGATCGCCTTCACCTGGAGCTGGGGCGACTACATCGCGCCCCAACTCCTCCTGTCCACCGACAGGTCCACGCTCGCCGTCGCCGTCATGTCCACGTACGTCACCACCGCCGGCACCCCGGTCACCAACCTCCAGGCCGCGGCCTCGGTGATGTACGTCGTGCCGATCCTGCTGATCTTCCTCATCGCCCAGCGCGGTTTCGTCGCCGGCATGGCCACGACGGGCCTCAAGTGACCCCCCCGTACCGACCTGTTGCAAGGAGAAACACATGAACACGCCCCTGTCCCGCCGTACGGCCCTTCAGGCGGCCGGCGCCACCGTGCTCGCCGCCGGCCTCTCGGGCGGTCTGTCGGCCACGGCGGCCCACGCGGACGACGCCCCCTCCGCGCCCAGGCTGGTCACCTACCCCCGGCCGGCCGACATGCCGACGAACACCAGCTTCAAGGTGAGAGTCCGCACCGCCCCCGACGGCGACTGGCAGACCCTGGACATCTATCGGCCCCAGCTGGAGGAGATCAACCCCACCACCGGGTCCGGCAAGGTCCTCAACACCTCGATGGTGTACTTCGACTTCCAGGGCTCCGTCGAGATCGAGGTCACCTACCTCAAGGGCGGCACCACCAAGGCCCGGGTACGCCCGGACTCCCTCGGCATCGCCCCCGAAATTCTCGGCGACACCCTGCGGTTCACCCTCGACGAGCCGCGTGACGTGGTGGTGCAGATCAACGACGAGATCTTCGACTGTCTGCACGTCATCACCAACCACATCGACCCGAACCCGCCGGCCGCCGACGACCCGGACGTCATCTACTTCGGCCCCGGCACTCACACCGTCACCGGAAACGTCCTCACCGTGCCCAGCGGCAAGACCGTCTACCTGGCGGGCGGCGCCGTCCTGAAGGCGCAGGTGTTCTTCAAGAACGTGGAGAAGGCCGCCCTCACCGGCCACGGCATGCTCACCGCAGGCCCCGGCGCGATCCTCTGCGAAGGCAGCAAGAACATCCGCGTCGAGGACGTCATCATCATGAACCCGAACGGCTACGCGGGCACGTTCGGGATGAGCGAGAACGTCCACGTCAAGAAGGCACGGTCGTTCAGCTCCAAGGGCAACGGCGACGGTTTCGACGTCTTCTCCTCGACCGGGATCGTCTTCGACGGCTGCTTCATGCGCAACTCCGACGACTGCTTCGCCATCTACTGCCACCGCTGGGACTACTACGGCGACACCCGCGACATCACCATCCAGAACTGCACGCTGTGGGCCGACGTCGCCCACCCGGTCAACGTCGGCACCCACGGCAACACCGACGCCCCCGAGACGATCGAGAACCTGGTCATCAGGAACATCGACGTCCTCGACCACCGCGAGCCGCAGATGAACTACCAGGGCTGCATCGCGCTCAACCCCGGTGACTCCAACCTGATCACGAACGTGCGCATCGAGGACGTACGGATCGAGGACTTCCGCTGGGGCCAGGTCATCTACATGAAGGTCATGTTCAACCCGAAGTACAACACCTCGGTCGGCCGCGGCATCGAGAACGTCTACGTCAAGAACCTCAGCTACACGGGCACGCACGCCGAGCCGTCGCTGTTCCTCGGCTACGACGCCGACCACGCCATCAAGGACGTCACCTTCGAGAACCTGGTGATCAACGGGCTGGTCGTCGCCGACTCGATGAAGAAGCCGAGCTGGTACTACACCACCGACGCGATCCAGTGGTTCTACAACGAGCACGTGACGAACCTGAAGTTCCTCACGACCGCCGAGGCCGAGGCGGCAGCCGCGTCATGACGATCCCCGCCCCGACCCGCCGGGGTTTCCTCGGCGGCACGGCGGCCCTGCTGCTGGCGGCGGGCGCGAGCGGACTGCTCACGCCCACCGCCGCCCGGGCCGCCGCACAGAACACCGGCCTCCGCGTCCTCACCCACCCAGGGCTCCTGCACAGCGCCGCGGACCTCGCCCGCATGAAGGCCGCCGTCGCCGCCAAGGCATCCCCGGTTTACGACGGCTACCTCGCCCTCGCCGCCCACGCGCGCTCCCAGTCGACGTACACCGTCCAGAACACCGGCCAGATCACCTCCTGGGGGCGCGGCCCCACCAACTTCCAGAACCAGGCCGTCGCCGACTCGGCCGCCGCCTACCAGAACGCCCTGATGTGGTGCGCGACGGGCGAACGGGCGCACGCGGACAAGGCGAGGGACATCCTCAACGCATGGTCGGCCTCCCTGACGATCATCACGGGCGCTGACGGCCCGCTCGGCGCCGGGCTGCAGGCCTTCAAGTTCGTCAACGCGGCCGAACTGCTCCGGCACACCGGCTACGACGGCTGGGCGGACGCCGACATCGCCCGCTGCGAGCGCTCCTTCCTGGACGTCTGGTATCCCGCCGTGTCCGGCTACATGCTCTACGCCAACGGCAACTGGGACCTGACGGCCCTCCAGACGATCCTCGCCATCGGCGTGTTCTGCGAGGAACGCACCCTCTTCGAGGACGCCCTGCGCTTCGCCGCCGCCGGAGCCGGCAACGGCAGCATCGCCCACCGCGTCGTCACCGACGCCGGCCAGGGCCAGGAGGCCGGCCGCGACCAGGGCCACGAACAACTCGCTGTAGGCCTGACCGGCGACATCGCCCAGGTCGCCTGGAACCAGGGCGTCGACCTGTGGGGATACGACGAGAACCGCGTCCTCGCGAACTTCGAGTACACCGCCCGCTACAACCTCGGCGGCGACGTCCCCTTCGTCCCCGACCTCGACCGCACCGGCAAGTACATCAAGCAGACCGTCTCCGCGACCGGCCGGGGCAGCATGCCCCCGATCTACGAGATGGCCTACGCCCACTACGCCGGCGTCCGCGGCCTCGACACCCCGTCCACCAAGGCGGCCGTCTTCCGCGGCACCGGCGGTGCCCGTGTCGTCGAGGGCAGCAACGACGACCTGCCCAGCTGGGGCACCTTCACCTACGCCGGCACCCAGGCCCCGGCGCCGACCGTGCCGACGGCACCGACGGGTGCCACGGCGATCGGGGACGGCACCTCCGTCACCGTGAGCTGGCTGCCGTCCGTGTGGGCGAGCACCTACACCGTCCGCAGGGCCGAGAAGCCCGAGGGACCGTACGAGGAGATCGCCACCGGCGTCGACAAGCCGACGTACACGGACGGCGGGACACGCGCGGGCCGGACGTACTACTACACGATCGCCGCCGCCAACTCCCAAGGGAGCAGCGGTGATTCGGAGGCGGCCGCGGCCACCGCCGGTCTGCCCGAGCCGTGGTCCACCCAGGACCTCGGGGACGTGAAGATCCCCGGTTCCGCCGTCTTCGACGGTGAGCGGTTCGTGCTGGAGGCCTCCGGCACCGCCGACACCTACCGCCTGGCACAGCTGCCGTTGCCCGGCGACGGTACGGTCACCGCGCGGATCGTGTGGCCGCTCAGCTCGCAGTACTCCAAGATCGGCGTGGCTCTGAGGGCCTCCCTGGACGCGGACGCCGCGCACGCCGCCATGCTCATCCAGGGGCTGCCGCTGCACACCTGGAGCGGTGTGTGGACGGTACGGCCGTCGGCGGGAGCCGATGTCTCCGCGACCGGCAGCACGCCCGTGCCGCCCTCCCAGCAGCAGGCGATCACCACGTCCGCCGCCTTCCCCATCTCCAGCCTCGGCACCCTGCCCGAGTCGGCCACCCCACTGGAGGCGCCGTACGTCGAGGGCGCCGGCGACGGCTACCGGCTGCGCGCGCCCTACTGGGTGCGGGTGACCCGCAAGGGCCGCAGCTGCACCGGCGCCATCTCGCCGGACGGCATCCGCTGGACCCAAGTCGGCTCCACCGAAGTGGAGTTGGGGCACACCGCGTACGCCTGCCTGGCCCTCACCTCCTGCCTCGGGGTCGACGAGACCTACGCCGAGACCGGCACCGGCGCCTTCGACAACGTCAGCGTGACGTCGACATCCGGCGAGGTGTGGAGCGTGCCGAAACCCGTCCGCACCGCCGGTGACCTGACCGCGGCCGGCGGAGCCGACGCCGTCGAGCTGGCCTGGACCGACCCTGACCTGTCCGCCCGCTACAAGGTGCTGCGCGCCACCGACGCCGACGGCCCGTACCTGACCCTCGCGACCGGCATCGGCCCCGTGGGATCCGGCACCCGCATCCGGTACGCGGACGCCACCGGTACCCCCGGGACGACGTACCACTACGCCGTCGCGAAGACCAACACCGCCGGACGCGGCCCGCTCTCGCAGCCCGCGTCGGCGACCATGCCGACCCCGTCCCTTCCCCAGCTCACCTCCGCCACCGCCGCGTATGCCAACCAGGGCGTCACCTTCCGGCACCTGCTGCGGGCCTCGCACGAGCCGATCCGGTTCACCGCACGAGGGCTGCCCGACGGACTCGGCGTCGACAAGCGCACCGGCCTGATCTCCGGAACCCCCACCCGGACCGGTCAGTTCACGGTGACGACGACCGCGGGCAACGCCGCCGGTGACGCCACCGGCACGCTCACCCTCACGGTCGGCACACCCCCGCCCGCCCCCTGGACCTACGGCGACCTCGGCGACGTGATCCTCGACGACCGCGCCTACGGCACGCTCGGCGTGGTCGCCATCCGTACCCCCGGCAGCACCGCCCACCAGGACGGGACGTTCGTGGTGCGCGGCGCCGGGACCGACCTCACCGTCAACAACCAGGGCATGACAGGGCAGTTCGTACGACAGCCCGTCACCGGGGACTGCACGGTCACCGCCCGGCTGGTCTCCCGCACCGGGGCCACCGCCGACCGGGTGGGGCTGCTGATGGCCAAGTCGCTGTCACCGTTCGACCAGGCCGCCGGCGTCATCGTCACCGGCGGGACGACCGCGCAGCTCATGCTGCGGCCCACCGTGGCCGGAGCCTCCGCCTTCTCCGGCACCACCACCGTCCCACTGCCCCTGCTGCTGCGGCTGAAGCGCACCGGGACCGCCTTCGCCGCGGCCGTCTCCACCGACGACGGCGCCACCTGGACCTCCCTCGCCTCCGGGCAGATCCCCGGGTTCGGTGACGCCGCCTACCACGTGGGCCTCGTGGTCTGCTCACGCAACCCCCTCGCCCTCGGCACCGCGCAGTTCGAAGAGGTGAGTATCACCCCCATCTGATTCCCCCCACGGAACGGAGATGCACCGCAATGAGCCGCACTTCCCCCCACCGGCACCTCCAGCGGGACGAGTTGAGCCGCCGCGGTCTGTTCAGGACCGCCGGCGGTCTCGGCGCCGCTGTCGCCCTGGGCTCCGCGTTCGCAGCCACCACGGCGGACGCGGCACCCTCGGCCTTCACCCACCCCGGCATGCTGCACAACGCCGGCGACATCAACCGCGCCAAGGTCAGGGTCGCCGCGGGCGACGACCCCTGGCTGTCCGGCTGGAATAAGCTGACCGCCAACTCCCACTCCCAGTCCACCTGGACGGCCAACCCGCAGGCCACGGTCTACCGCGGCTCGGGCACCCCGGAGAACTACGGGATCCTCTACAACGACATCGCCGCCGCCTACCAGAACGCCCTGCGCTGGCAGGTCGGCGGCACCGCCGCCAACGCGGACTGCGCCGTGCGCATCCTCAACGCCTGGGCCCACACGCTCACGTCCGTCCAGGGCAACGCCGACCGGTTCCTCGCCGCCGGCATCTACGGCTGGCAGTTCGCCAACGCCGCCGAACTCATGCGGGGCTACTCGGGCTTCGACCTCGCGGCCTTCCAGGAGATGATGGAGAACGTCTTCTACCCGCTCAACAACCAGTTCCTGACCGGCCACAACGGCGCCTGCATCACCAACTACTGGGCCAACTGGGACCTGTGCAACATGGCCTCGGTCCTGGCCATCGGGATCCTCAACGAGGACTCCGCCAAGTACGACCAGGCCGTCACCTACTTCAAGACCGGCGCCGGCAACGGCTCCATCCAGCACGCCGTCCCCTTCCTCTACCCGAACGTCGACGGCTACGACCTCGGCCAGTGGCAGGAGTCCGGCCGCGACCAGGGCCACACCGTGATGGGCATGGGCCAGATGGGCGCGATCTGCGAGATGGCCTGGAACCAGGGCGACGACCTGTACTCGTACGACGGCCGCCGCTTCATGAAGGGCGCCCAGTACGTCGCGAAGTACAACCTCGGCAACGACGTCCCCTACACCACCTACACCTGGGGCACCGGCCAGAGCTGCGCCCAGCAGTCGCAGACGGTGCCCGGCTCCGGGTCCCGCGGCCAGGTCCGCCCGGTATGGGCGATGCTCCACTATCACTACGGCCGGCGCCTGCTCCTGGACGACAAGTACATCTCCCAGATGTGCTTCTCGGTGGCCCCCGAGGGCGGGGGAGGTGACTACGGCTCCACCAGCGGCGGCTACGACCAGCTGGGCTTCGGCACGCTGATGTACGCCAAGTAGCCGTTGTCCCCCGAACAGCCGCAAACCGTGCTCGTGCGCCGGAATACCCGGCCGTCCTGTGATGCTCTGATGTTCACGGTGCACGAGCGCGGCACGGGAGGCTGGTGGGCACATGACGGCAGCGGACCAGACAGAGGACCGGCCACAGGACCCGGCAGAACCGGTGGTCAGGACGCCGTGCGGGGCCGTACGCGGCCGCTTCGAGCGCGGCGTCGCGGTGTTCCGGGGCATCCCCTACGCGGCTCCGCCCTTCGGGCCCCGGCGCTTCCTGCCGCCGGAGCCGCCCGAGCCCTGGGACGGCGTGCGCGACGCGGGCGCCTTCGGGCCCACGGCACCGAAACCGCCGTACTCGGACGCCTTCGCGCAGTACCTGTCCGACCCGGTGGTGCCGGGCGAGGACTGCCTCAACCTGAACGTGTGGACGCCCGAGCCGAGCCCAGGGGCCCGGCTCCCGGTGCTGGTGTGGCTGCACGGCGGCGCCCTGACCAGGGGATCCTCCGCCGTTCCCGTGTACGACGGGCACTCCTTCGCCCGGGACGGCGTCGTGTTCGTCTCGGTGAACTACCGGCTCGGCGTCGAGGGCTACGGCCTCTTCCCGGACGCCCCCGCCAACCCCGGCCTGCGTGACCAGCTCGCCGCCCTGCGCTGGGTGCGCGAGTCGGTCGCGGCCTTCGGCGGCGACCCCGACCGGGTGACGCTGGCCGGCCAGTCCGCCGGGGCGATCAGCACCGGCGCCCTGCTGGCGGCCCCGCAGGCCCAGGGCCTGTTCCGCCGGGCCGTGCTGCAGAGCGGGCCGCCCGAGGCGAGCGACCGTGACAAGGTACGGCGGATGGTGCGCCGGATGGCGACCCGGCTGAAGATCCCCGCCACCGCCGCCGCGTTCGCCGAGGTGGACCGCGACCTGCTGCTGCGCACCCAGGCCGAGGTGGGCAGACTCAGCAGCCCGGTGCTCGGTGGCCCCGCCTTCGGGATCGTCGTCGACGGCGACGTCGTGCCCCGCGACCCGCTGGAGGCCCTCGTCGGCGGCGAGGCCGCCCGGGGCGTCGACCTGATGACGGGCTGGACCCGCGACGAGTACCGGCTGTGGCTGGTCCCGGGCGGACTGCTGGATCGCGTGGACCGGCTCGGCGCGGTCGCGCTGGCCGGCGCGATGGCCCGCTGCCACTGCGGCCACGAGGTGCCCCGCGGCTACCGCGCCCTGCACCCCGAGGCCGGCACCGCCGAGATCGTCGGCCAGATGGTCACCGACCACCTGCTGCGCCGGCCGCTGCACCGCCTCGCCGACGCCCGCCCGGACCGCTCGTACGTCTATGAGTTCGCCTGGCCCTCCCAGCTGCCCGGCCTCGGCTCCTGCCACGCCCTGGAGCTGGGCTTCGTCTTCGACACCGGTCAGGCCCCGGAGTCCGCCAAGCTGGCCGGCCGGGGCGCCCCGCAGGACCTCGCCGACGCCATGCACGGGGCCTGGGTGCGCTTCGCCACCGACGGTGACCCGGGCTGGCAGCACTGGGACGACTCGCATCCGGTGCGGATCTTCGGCGACGGGGAACCCCACACCGTGTACGGCCCGCGCGACCGGGAGTTCGCCGCGTGGACGGCGGACGCGAAGGCCCGAGCGGCCGCGGCGGCGATGGACGCCGGTGAGGAGGCGGACCTGCCCCCGCGGATGACGCCGGTGCGCGCCGCGGTCGCGCGGAGCACGGCGGCGCGCGGCGCGATGGCGCGGAGCGCGGCGGCGGCCCGCAGCGCGGAGCTGCGGTCGGTGGTACGGAGGCTGCGGATTCCGGGGTCCGTGCGGAGGCCGTGAGCGGGGTCGCCGCGGATGGAGAAGTGGCTGCGAAGAGGTCAGGAACCGGTTGGCGCCACCGAGTCCCGCATCACCACGTGCGTGCCCAGCAGCAGATGCTCGTCCGGGGTCTCGGGCGTGCGGCCCAGCGCGGTGCGGACGGCGAGGCGGCCCAGTTCCTCGTAGGGGACGTGCACGGTCGTCAGGGCGGGGTGCAGGTCGCGGGCGAAGGGGATGTCGTCGTAGCCGGCGAGTGAGACGTCGCCCGGTACCTCCAGGCCCGCCTCGTGCAGCGCGGTCAGCGCGCCGGCGGCGACCATGTCGGTGGCGGCGACGACGGCCGTGAAGTCCAGCCCGTTCTTCAGGGCCCCGCGCATCAGGCGGTGACCGGAGTCGCGCGTGAAGTCCCCGTGCAGCACCAGCGCCGGGTCGGGTTCCAGGCCGCGGGCGCGGTGGGCGGCCAGGTAGCCGCGCTCACGGCCCTGCGCGGTGGTGTGGTCCGCCTTGCCGCCGAGGAACAGCACACGCCGGTGGCCCTGGGCGAGAACGTGCGCGACCAGGGCGAAGGCGCCGCCCTCGTTGTCGTACTCGATGACGGTCACCGGCGCCCCGGGGCCGAGCGTCGGACGGCCGCACAGCACCAGCCTGGACCCCGCCGACGCCAGCGAGTCGGCCATCCGGCGGGTCCGCGCGCGGTACTCGGCGGTGTCCGCGGCGCCGCCGACCAGGATCACGGCGGCGGCCCGCTGGGCCCGCATCATCTCGACGAACTCCAGCTCGTGCTCGACATCGCCCTCCGTGCTGCACACCAGGCACAGATGCCCGAGCCGGGTGGCCTCGCGCTCCACGCCGTGCGCCATGAGCGCGAAGGAGGGGCCGGTGATGTCCTCCAGCACGAACGCCAGCGTGGGCGTGCCGACCCCGGCGACCGCCTTGGCGCGCGCGTCGGCCACGTAGTCCAGGTCCCGGACGGCCCGCATCACCCGGGTACGGGTCGCCGAGCTCACCGGGTACTCACCGCCGAGCACCCGCGACACGGTCGACGCGGACACCCCCGCGCGAGCCGCCACGTCCCGGATGGTGCTCCGCCCGCCCGCGTCCGCGCTCTTCCTGGTCATCCGTCGGCCTCGTCCCTCTCCCCAGGCGTCGTCGCCCACCCCTCGGGAACAGCGGCAACATGGATGGAAACCGGTTCCCAAAACGGAGGCTAGCAGGGGAGGGGGCGAACCGGCAGGAGAAGCGCGGACGTCGGCTGCGCCGCACGCCGCGACGTCCGCGCGGTGCGGGGCTACGCCCCCGTCAACGTCCGCGCCAGCGAGGTGATCGCCTCCGGCCCCACCCGGCAGCACCCTCCGATCAGCCGGGCGCCGGACTCCCGCCAGCCGCGCACCTCGTCCGGGGTGAAGGTGGAGCGGCCCGCCCAGGCGCGGGCCTCGGCGTCCCAGGTCTCGCCGCTGTTGGGGTAGACGACGACCGGCTTGCCGGTGACCCGGGCGGCGGTCTCCACCGCGCCGTCCACGTCCTCGGGGACGCAGCAGTTCACGCCGACCGCGATCACCTCGTCCGCGTCGGCGGCCAGGGCGAACGCCTCCTCCAGCGGCTGCCCGGCGCGGGTGCGGTCACCTGCGACGGAGTACGACAACCAGGCCGGCACCCCGAGCCCGCGCACGGCCCGCAGCAGGGCTTCGGCCTCGTCGGCGTCGGGGACGGTCTCCAGCGCGAGGACGTCCGGACCGGCGGCGGCCAGCACCTCCATGCGGGGCCGGTGGAAGGCCTCCAGTTCGGCCACGCTCAGCCCGTACCGGCCCCGGTACTCGGAACCGTCCGCGAGCATCGCGCCGTACGGCCCCACCGAGGCCGCCACCCACAGCGGCCGGGTCACCCCCTTCGCCCGCGCCCGCCCCGCCGCCTCGCGCGCCAACGTGACGCTCAGCCGCAGGATTTCGGCCGCCCGCTCCCGATCGATCCCCCGCTGGGTGAAGCCCTCGAAGGTCGCCTGGTAGCTGGAGGTGATCGCCACGTCCGCGCCCGCCAGGAAGTACGCGAGGTGTGCCTCGGCGATCGCCTCGGGCTGTTCGGCGAGCAGCCGCGCCGACCACAGCTCGTCGCTCAGATCGTGCCCGGCGGACTCGAGCTGGTTCGACATACCACCGTCGAGGACGACCGTCCCGGCGGCGAGAGCTGCGGACAGGGAGGGGGAAGTCGTGTCGCTGGTCATGTCACGACGCTAGCCGAGACGTCGGGGCCCGACCGGATGTGTCCAGTACATGAACAGGTTGCCCAGCATGTGGACCGCCGGGTTACGATCACGCCCTCCCCAACGCGCCCCCACCGCGTCCCCCCTGTCTCTTATACACATCTCC
>JODI01000017.1 GCA_000720805.1 Streptomyces violaceoruber | reverse complement strand
GAGATCTACACCTCTCTATTCGTCGGCAGCGTCAGATGTTTATAAGAGACAGGGGTGGGGGAACGTCGAGGTCGGATGTGGCTCGGGCGGAGACGGGTGGGGAGGGGCTCATGCAGCTGCCCCCGCGCGCCACTGGGCGAGGTGGCCGGTCACCCAGTCGGCGACTTCGCGGACGCCGTCGTCGGAGGTGAGGCTGGTGAAGATGACGGGAAGGTCGCCGCGCTGTCGTTTCGCGTCGATGGCCATGGCGTCCAGGTCGGCGCCGACGTGCGGGGCGAGGTCGGTCTTGTTGATGACGAGGAGGTCGGCGGTGGTGATGCCGGGGCCGCCCTTGCGGGGGATGTCGTCGCCGCTGGCAGAGGCAGTCCCCGGTCGCGGCGCTTGCCCGCTACGTCGGCCGCGACGTGGATCAGCAAGCGCTCCTGCTCATGCGGAGTCAAATGCACGGTGAACCAATTCTGTTGGTCGGATGGTGCATGCGGCCGGCCGCACCGAGGTCACGGACAACAACGTTCCCTGGGCGACAACGGACGCTCTCCGAGCATCAGCGGGCAAGAACGGCGAGACGATCAAGCGACGGAGGCTGCACACCATCTGGTGAATCCGCGCAGTACGCCGTTTGCGCCCAGCCGGACACAAGACCCCGTTCCGAAACCGTGGGCGAATCCAGTGGGCCGGGACAGCTCCTGGGACTTCGTTACGGCATGGGCAATGTCTCCTACGGCCGGGTGCGCGACCGATCGGGCGCCGCAAGACCGAGAACCGGGTCGGCAAGGCCGCGGACCACCCGGCGTGTTCATCCCGCAGACCTACCGCCTCGCGAGGCCGACAGGGCGCGCGGGGCGGTAGGTGGGTCCCCCTCAGGAGTCGTCCGGTTCCAGCGACCGGACGGCGTTGTCGATCTCCGAATCGATCAGCCGCTGTGCCTCCAGTGGATGGTTGGCGAAGACGCCGGTGAGTTCGAGGCTCACGATCCCGTGCACCCGCGACCAGATCAGGATGGCGGCGCGTGCGGCGCGCGGTGAGGCGTCCGGCCGCTGCTGGGATCGGGCCCACTGCCGCAGCTGCCCGTCAAGCGTTCGGTCGCCGCTGCCGCTGCCGCTGCCGCTGCCGCTGCCGCTGCCGCTGCCGCTGCCGCTGCCGCTGTCGGCCGCCGGCGTGCCCTGCACGGCCGTCAGCAGGTCGATGAGCAGCGCCATCGCCTGGTCCAGCGGCGTCTGTCCGGTGAGGTCGCCGGGCAGGTCCCCGGCCTGCTCACCGAACAGCATCCCGTAGCGCCGCCGGTACCGCAGGGCCCAGTCGCGGTATGCGGCGACCAGCAGCCGTACCCGCGCGCGAGGCGCACGCCTGCTCCCTTCCACCGCCCGGCTCATCGCCGCCACGAGCTGTTGGTAGGAGAGCGTCACCAGGTGCGCCACCAGCGCGTCGCGCGACGGGAAGTAGCGGTAGACGGCCGGTGCGGACATCGCCATGCCCCGGGCCAGCGCCGCGATCGACAGAGCGTGGATGCCGTCCGCGTCGATGATCGCGAACGACGTGTCCTCGATCTCCTGGAGGGTCTGCGCCCGAAGCCGCTCGCGCCTGCTCATGGTCTGCGGTGGGTTAGTCATGGACGCATCGTAAGGGGCCGTCGGAGCTCGGATCGTCTCTAGCTTCTGTTACGACCCGTAGCGCTTTTGCTTGACAATCACTTACGGGCAGAAGCATAGTTACGGTCATTAACTGAGCGACGCAGGGTCGCAACTGCTTGAGGAGTCGACCGTGACCGAGTTGAACGCCACCGCGGAGGGCACCATGACCGCCACTGAGATGGTGCTGCCGGGCAAGGTCGCCCCGAGCGGCCTGCAACCGGTGCGGCGGGCGCTGCCGGCACCCGCCGCCGGCCAGGCACTGGTGCGGGTCGAGTCGACCGCGGTGTCCTTCGCGGAGAGCGCGATGCGCCGAGGCCGCTACTACGGCCAGCCCGCGTTCCCGTTCGTTCCCGGCTACGACCTCGTCGGCGTCGTCGAGGCCGTCGGTCCCGGCGTGGACCGCGCCCTCATCGGCCGCCGGGTCGCCGCGCTGACCAAGACCGGCGGCTGGGCCACGGCCGTACTGCTGGCCGCCGCCGACCTGGTCGAGGTACCCGGCGGAATCGATCCGGATGAGGCGGAGACGCTGATCGTCAACGGTCTCACCGCCTACCAGATGCTTCACGGCAAGGCGAAGGTGCAGGCCGGGCAGACCGTCCTCGTGACGGGCGCCGCCGGGGGCGTGGGCTCGATCCTGGTCCAGCTCGCCCGGGATGCCGGCGCCCACGTGATCGGCACGGCGAGCCCGCGCCATCACGAGGCGCTGCGCGCTCTCGGCGTGGAGCCGATCGACTACCGCGACCCCGACCTGGCCGCCCGCGTCCGCGGACTGGCCCCCGGCGGCGTGGACGCCGTGTTCGACCACCTCGGCGGCGCGAGCGTCACTCTCTCCTACCGACTGCTCAACCGCACCGGCACGCTGGTCGCGTACAGCATCGCGGCCGCGCTCGACGGAACCCGCCCCGTACTGCTCGACTTCCTGCCCCTGCTGGCCAAGCTGGCGTTCTGGAACCACCTGCCCACGCGCAGGCACGCGAGCTTCTACGACATCTGGGCAAGCGCCGGCAAGCCGGACTCGGCCAAGCGCGAGGCGTTCCGGGCCCGGACGCGCACCGACCTCACCCACGTCCTCAACCTGTTGCGCGACGGCGTGCTCACCGCGCAGATCGCCGCCCGTTTTCCGCTGGCCGAGGCCGCCGCGGCGATGGAGCTGGCCGAATCCTCCGCCCGCACGACCCCCGGCAAGATCATCCTCACGCCATGACGGTCGAGTGCAGACCGCGGCTCGAACAAGGTACGCAAAGGTCTTGCTCAAATGGGTTAACTTATTAATCTGTAATGTGCGGTAGCGAGGAGCGCCGGTACCCGGGAGGAGACGAGCATGGGCCGACTTGGACCCTGGACACCGACGACGGTCGAGGAGCGGCTCGACCGCATGGAGTCACTGGCTGAGATCCGCCAACTTCCCTACCGGTACGCGCTGGCACTCGACTCACGGGACATGGACGCCGTCGCGGCCCTGTTCGTGCCCGACGTGCGAGTGGGACGCGACGAGACCGGCCGCGCGGCACTGCACCGCTGGTACAGCGAGGCCATGCGAGCCTCGAGAACCACGATCCACCAGGTGACCAACCACATCGTGGACTTCGACGACGCCGACCGCGCCAAAGGGGTCGTCTACTGCCGGGACCAGCTGGAACGGCCCTCGACCGGCCAATGGGAGGTCGGGGAACTGCAGTACTGGGACGACTATCTGCGCGTGGACGGCGAGTGGTGCTTCCGGCGGCGGAAGTTCCACCGCTGGTACCTGGCCGACGCACTGTCCAGGCCGGCGCACGGGACCGGCGTGAACGACGGCAGCGACCCGCTGGGCGCCCGCCAGCTGCCCGAGTCCTTCCCGACCTGGGCGCCGTACTGGGACTCCGCCGACAGCCACCGCACGCACGCCTGACCGTCCATGCCTTCGTGCGAGTGAGCGGGTCACCGCTTCGCCGGTGTCCTGGTGGTGGGGCGGTGTCCACCGGTCGGGCCAGCAGCTGTCAGGCTGCCGGAAAGCAGGCGAGACGGGTGCTGCAAGGCGGGACCTCGTTCACCTCCTCCGGAGACGTAGTCCAGGTCCTCGAATGATCCGTCACGTCTTCTGCCGAGGGCAACGAGTGCTGCCGAGGGCAACCGGTGCTGCCGGTGGCAACCAGTGTTCGCAGCGGTGGCGTGAGCACGTCGGCTCAGCGCCGCCTGCGCAGGAGCGCGGCCGCCCCAGCCGCGGCCACGAGCAGCCCGGCCAGTGCGGTGAGCACCTTCTTGGCCGTGGTCGTCGGGCTGCCGGGGCCGAGCGCGTCCCGTGTCCGGTCGAACAGGCTCAGGGGTACACCCAGCACCGCGTTGCCCGGCGGCTGCCGGGGGACGACGGGGTGGGGATGGGTGGGCGCGGTCCTGCGCACCGCCTCCCACGCCGCGCCGAGCCGACGCAGCTGCACAGCGCCCAAGGTGTCCTGCAGTCGGGGGAGCAGCAGGTCCTCCTCGTCCCTGATGTCCTGCCGTATCAGAGCGAAGACTCGCCGCACCTTCTCCTCGCGCTCCGGATCCGCCGGCCCGAGGCGCTCGACGTCGGCCACGAGATCGTTGATCTGCTGATGCTCGTCCTCGACCCGGGCCGTGAGCTCCTGACCCTCAGCGACGGAACGCCGCACGACCGGCCACAGCACGGTCTCCTCCGCGAAGGCATGGCAGAAGACCAGCTGGACGGTCTCCTTTAGAACGCGCTCACGGTCCTCACCGTCGGCCAGGACCTGGTACTCGTTCATCAGCCGGTCCATCTCAACGTGGTCACGGCGCTGCCGGGCCAGGACGCTGTCCCGGCCAGCCAGTTGTTCGACCGTCTGATCCGCGATGGTCGGCATGGACCGCTCCTTTCCCTGGACCGGCGGTGAGGCCGGCGCCGTCGCGTCGGAGGTGCCCCGGCCCGGCACGAGTACCCGCTGGGGCCGTTCACACCGCTCACACGGGGCTTTCACCTTCGGCGCTCCGCCGGCGTCGCGTCCTGACCCACAACGGCCACAACAGACGGCCAACGGGGTCGCCACCGGGATCGCCCAGATCGTCGGCCGGCATGATCACGGCTCTCACTCACTTGCCCACCGGCCCGCGCCGAACCTCGAAGCTGCGGCACACCGCAATTTCGTGGTCAGAGCCATCCACGGGCTGGCGGGGCGGCGCGGCCTCGAGAACGACCGCGCGATGCGACGGACGGGCCGTCGCACGAGTCGGATGAGCTGTGGGCTGCGGTCATGGCGTCTGCCGGATTCTGCCGGAGAGGGTCGCGGGCACAACGGTCCTGTCCCCGGCACCGGTGTCGCCGGGTGTCAGGCCGAGGTGGGCAGTGATCTGTTTACCCGGGGTGTGGGGTGCGACGGTGACTTGGTCGCTGACCGCGTGCACCAGGGGGAGTCCGTGACCGCCGACACGGTGCCGGTCGCCCGTCTGCACGGTCGGTTCCTCGGTAGAGGTGTCCCATACGGTGATCGTCAGCTCGTCGCGGGACAACTGCACAGTGAGCCCGCAGGGGCCGGGCGCGTGCCGGATGGCATTGGTGACCAGTTCGCTGACGGCGAGTTCGGCGTCCATGGCCCGAGGAGCGGGGACAGGGGTGCGGCCGGTTCGGGCGGCGTGGGCGAGGAAGGCGCGAAGGGCCTGGCGCGCGTCGGCGGCGCGGGCCGCACCATCGGCCCACACCGCGCTGCAGCGCAGTCTTGCGTGCGCGTCCGTACCCAGCTCATCTGCCACCTGCTTCATGAGCGGGATGACCATGCGGGGCTCTTTCGTTGCGGTCACCGCTCGGGGCGGCTTTCGGTCGTGCGTCTACCCGGGCGGTGACCGCGCACACCTGGGCAGACCGTCGGCACCCGCTGTCCCGGCGTACCGCTGTGGTGTGCACATCCGAGCCGGGGCGGGGGCGCATCCGCTGGTCAGTCCGTGGGCGGATGCACAGCTGCCGGCCTTGCCTTCGAGATGGCTGAGGATGGCCGCTCTCGCCTGACTGCCTAAGCGAGCCCCTGGCGAAAGGCAGCCGACAGGACTGAGCCAGGCAGCTGGCTCTCGCGTCTGTTCAGGTTCTCATCAGACCAGCGCCCGGTACCAGAGTGCTCAGGGTCAGGCCGCTCTTTTCCTCTGCTCGGACCTGCTTTCGGACCGCGCGGCCGGGACGCTGAACCCGATCCGCGTTTTCATGGTCCACCTCCGTGGATGGCACTGGGAGGAAGCCCCGTGAGCGGTTGCGGGTGCGCAGCACGACAGCCGGCGGCGGACGGATGTGGTGGTGGGGCGAGGTGGACCATCACACCGGAGATCCGGTGGGGGATGAGCGGGTGGCCGCTGGACGGGCATCGGTGATGGGTGGCGCGGGTGTGACACGTGCGCCGCCCGGTGCGCTGAGACTGGTAGGGCCGTGACTGTGGCCCGCAAGGCCCGCTTCCCCCCCGTGAGCGGGTCATTGCCCGCGAGGCGCGGGCAGGTGTACCCCCCGTCACCTGCCCGCCCCGTGGTCCAGCCCGGCGCGGATGATCAGGTGGATTCGGTGCGTTCGGCCCGGACACGCTGGGCGACGTCGCGCAGTTTGTTGTTGTGGTGCTGGGAGATGCCGCGCAGCACGTTGAAGGTGTCGTCCTCGCTGAGCTGGTGGCGTTCCATGCGGATGCTCATGGCCTCGCCGATGGCGTGTCGGGCGTCCATGGCGTGTCGGAGCTGCTCGACGGTGCGGGCGTCGGCCAGGGCGACGGCGGCGTGCGGGGCGAGCAGCCGGCCCGCGGTCTCAATGTCCTCGCCGAAGGTTCCGGGTCGGGGGGTGTACGGGTTCAGCGTGCCCAAGTCGTCGTCGTGGGTGTAGAGCAGGACGCCGGTCACGCTGCCCATGCTCAGTTTTTTCGGGCTCAGATTCACCGCAGCGGCCGCGATCTCATCCGAGCCATCCGTTCGGCGTACCCACGCCACTCCACCGCCACCACCCGCCTCGACCACCGTACCGCCGTCCCGCCAGGGGGGACCGCGGGCCGTGTGTCAGCCGTGCGGCATCAGGGCAGTGGGGGCACGGCCACATCGCCGCTACGGCCTTTCCCGCCGCGTGGATGTCGACTCGCACGTCGTTGGAGAGCTCCTGTACTAGATGCCGGCAGAGCCCGGCCGGTCTGCCGACGGCCCAGTGCACTGGGCGCGGCAGGGCCCCGCTGTTGTCCTGCACCCGCACCGTGACCGCCCCAGGCCAGGCGTCCAGCCGGAACCCCGCCATCCCGCCGGCATGCTGCACCGCGTCGGCGACCACCTCCGACGCCACCAGCAGCACCGCGTACACGGCACTGACACCTCTCGTCGCGGCCACCAGCAGAAACCACGGGGCACATCCATGACCTGCTCAGCCGTCCGGACGTTGCCGTCATCGACAGGGTCGTGGCCATCCAGGGGCAAGTACACCATCACGATCTCCGACAGCTCGGCACTCAGACCCGACCCGCCTGCCCGGGACAGATCGGCTCACCCCGGGGGGACCAGTCCCAGACCAGTCCCTGGCCGAAGTGGTCAAGAAACGTTCCACCGGTCCGCACCACACACCCACAACTCAGGCCAGGACCTGGTGTGACCCGCAGTTGCGCTGGTCAAAGGCTGCTCGTCTCGGGCGATGAGGGGCCGCTGCGGAGCGGGCCGACCAACGGTGTGCGAGGACGGGGACGTCGCGCCGGGAGGCGGGCGGTGCCGGTCACGGGCGACAGCGTGCAGGGCCTTGACGCGGGGCTCGACCCCCGGCGGGGCCGGTGCCGTCCAGGATGGGCAACACCTGCGGAAGGGCGGGTGGTGCCGCCGCCTTCCTCCTGCGCCTACCGGCAGGCCGGCCGACGCCTCCCTGCGGGAGCCGTGGGGACGCAGCCGTGGAGGCGGGCGTACGCGCCGCCGATCTTCACGGCGAGTGATCCGGGCCCATGTGGCCCGGTCGACTTCCCACGGACGCCCCCGGCATCGACCCTCTGCTGTCGCGGTGGCTGGAGCACAACAGCGCGTCCGGGATGACGGCTTCGCCGCCTCCGACCGGGTGGTAGACCTCAGCCATCCAGTCCACCGGCCCCCACAGGTCACCTCGGGGCGCGTCCTGGAGGACGGCGAGCGCGGACAAGGATGATCGATGTCGCCGTCGAGCTGCGCTGCCGCATCCGGCGAAGCCGGCGGCCCGCTCAGGGCGACTGCCTGATGGGTCCGCGAGTCGAGCGGCTCTCGTGAGTCGCCAAACGCCCTGGTCGTCCTGATTCCTGTGCCTCCACCGCGGCCGCGTCCGCCCGCTGCGAAATGATGACTTCGGCGGCGTGACGCGGAGATCAGGGGGCGGGGCGGGGCGGGCGCCGGGCGGGATGGGATCACAGGCCGTTCTTGTCGAGGATCTGCATCAGCTTTGGCCGGCGCTTGAGGTCGGTGCGCAGTGCCGCAAGGTAGCGGGAGAACTCCTCCGGGGTGCCGAGCCGTTCGTGGCAGGCGCGGATGCTGCGCAGCATCCGCGCGACCTCGTGGTACGCCTGATCTCCGGTCGACCGCTTCAGCGGCTCGAGCAGGCGCAGGTAGACGCCGAGCGCGTCGCCCGGGCGGTGGTCCCGCATCCGGTCCGCCAGGGTGAGCAGTTGGCGGTCGTCGGCGCGTCCCGCGGCGGCCTCCCAGGCGGCGTCGACCTCGCCCTCGTCGAGCAGGACGTCGACGAGTATGCGGGCGGGATGTCCGAGCCCGGGGACGAAGCCGTCACCACTCCCGTTCGCACGCAGCAACTCCAGCGCGGCCTCGCGCTCGTCCTCCCAGCGGCCACACGCCCGCGCCGCCGATCGCAGTGACCGGTACGACCCCAGGGAGCTCTTCGACCGGAAGCGGTCGCGGCGTACGGCGAGGGCGTCGTCCAGCCGCCCGGCCCGCGCGTAACGGGCGCAGACCCAATCCACCAGCTGGTGATCCACGTCGCGTCGCTTCCCGGCGGCCCGTAGACCCCGCTCGGCCCACTCCAGAGCGTCCCCGGCGCGGCCTGCCTCGTCCAGTTCCCGCGCGATCCGAAGGTGCGTAGCGCCGTCCGGGGCAAGATCGGCAGCGTAGGCGGCGATCAGAGCGTCCACGTCACCCCGCGCCTTCAGTAGCCGCTCCCTCAGACGTACCGCCCTGTCGGTGGGGTCGCGCCGCCATGCCTCGGTGGCCAGGTCGAGCGCCTGCGTCATGCCCGCCGGGCCGAGGACGTCGCGGTAGTCGACCGGGTCGGCCCCGGTCACCTCTCCGACCGGGCCCAGCAGGTGCCCGACGAGCCAGCGCGCGGTCGGTTCCGGGTCAGGGCGGGCCGCCCGGCACGCCCGCAGGTGCGCTGCCATGAGGTCCTGCACGGGCTGGAAAAGGTCCCAAAGGTCCTCCGCCCCGCCCGCCAGCTCGTAGACCTCGCCCAACCGCCACAGCGCCCACCGGGCCCCGTCGACCGCCTCCGCCGCCCGGCCCGCCGCAATCAGGGCGCGCAGGACCGTCACCGCCTGACTCACGTCCCGGGCGTACGCTTCGGCCTCGTCGGTGTCGACGTACCCGCCCCGGCCCAACTCCCCGGCGGCAAGCAGTCCTTTGACCCGGTCACGGACCGCCGTACGGTCGGCCTGCGCGACCTCGGCCCGCAGGAGCAGGCGGCCGCGCAGGCCGGGGTCGGCAGCCGACTCCTCACCCAGCAACGCGAGCAGGGCGTCCCGGTCCAGCGACTCCAGCCAGGGCATCACGCGGTCCTGCTGAGCGGATCGGACGGAGGCGGCGCGCGGCGCCGGGGCCGGATCCGCGGACGGTTCCGGCGCGGCCGGAGCGGTCTGCCGCAGAGCCGCCAGGCCCACCGCGACGCAGTGCTTGCAGAAGTGGCCGTCGGCTCCGTACGGGCAGTCGCATGATCCCGTCACCCCCGCCTGGCGCGTGAGAACGAGCTCGACACGGTATGTCTCCCGGCCCGGCACGGTCGCGCGGATCGTGCCGTCGCCGATGTCCAGGCCGCTCACCGCGCCCGCGTAGTCCTCACCGCGGCTGAAGGAAATCGGTCCCGCCGCGGCTTTCAAGGCGCCCTCGTCGAAAGTGAGTTGGATGCTCGTAATCCGTTCCACCCGTCCATTCAAACCGATTCCGGCAGCCCGGTGAAACGGTTCGCGCCCCCGGACCGGTTCACTTGCCGGGGCCCGACCCAAGGGTGAGAGCAGCCGTGCGGGTGGTTCAGAGAAGGATCACGCAGCCGCGCTGCTCCAGTGCGGTGAACAGGTGCGGGGAGGGCGTGCAGGGGTTCCAGCGTAGGTCCAGTTTCTCCAGGGCGGGCATCTGCGCCACCCAGTCCGGCAGCTGGACGATGCGGTTGGCGCGCAGGTCGAGCTGGCGAAGCCGGGGAAGGTGCTTCAGAGCGTCGGGCACCTCCTGGAATCCGTTCTCCCGCAGGTCCAGATGCCGTAGCTCGTCCAGTCCAGCGGTCGCGTCCGGCAAGTACGTCAGTTTGTTTCCCCGCAGCCAGAGTTCGCGCAACTTGTGGAGGCAGCCGATACTGGCGGGCAACGCGGTCAACCGGCTGTGCTGGGCGCGAAGTTCGATCAGTCCGGTCATCCGGCCGATGGTTTCGGGCAGGGCGAGGAGAGGGTTTTCCCCCACATTGAGGTAGCGCAACCGCACCAGGTTCCCCAGCGCGTCCGGGAGCCGGGAAAGGTTGTTGTCGTGCAGGTAGAGGCAGCCGCTGAGTTCGGCCAGGTCGCCCAGGGCATCAGGGAGCGACGTGAGCTTGTTGTGGCCGAGGTCCAAGGTCGTGAGCCGGTGCAACCGGCCGATCTCCGAGGGGAGCTCGGTGAGCCCGTTGTCCGCCAGGACCAGCACCTGGAGCTCGGTTCGTCGCCAGACCGACTCGGGCACTTCCCCGAGCTGGTGGCGCCAGAGGCTGAGTGTGGTGAGTGCGGGTTGCACGGCCGGTTGCCCCTTTCGTGGACGGTCCGGGTCCTGATTCTCGTGGGGTTCGGGCCATACGACGACAAATCAGCCGGCTGCGGCCGCCTCGGCTCGTACGCGCGGGGTCAACACGGCTTCTCCGCCTGTGGGTTGCCACTACGAACTACGACCACCTCCCCCACCAGCACGGGAGCCTCGTGCGGTGCGCACGCCACCAGCTCACCCGATCAGTAGCCGTGCCGAAAACCTCGCTGAACAAACGCCCCCTGAGAAGCCGTCAGCCCCGGTGGCTGGCAGTCGGTGTCTCGCCGAAGTGCTTCTTGTTCGCCTTGACGAAATGGCTGCCGTCGGCGAAGTGCCAGCGGGCGGCCAGTTCGGACACGATCAGGCGCGTGGAGACGAGCTCCACCCTGGCACGTTCGAGGCGTCGTTCTCGGACGTATCCCATGACGGACGACGTGGCCTGCTGGGCGAAGCCGCCGTAGAGCGTGCGGACGGACACGTGGGGGACGCCGTGGCGTCGTTCAATCCGATCTACGGCCAGGGCATGCGCTCCGCCGCGCCGCACGCTTCCTGCCTGGCCTCGTACCTCGGCGGTGGCCCCGACCTCGACACGGCCGCACGGGAGTTCTTCCGTCTCCAGCAGGTCGTCGTGGACGCCGCCTGGGCGTTCTCCGCCGGGGGTGACGCCGCGCGCCTCGACGCGCAGAACGGTACCGAGGTGCTGGACGAGGTACGTGAGCAGCGGTGGGCCATGGAACAGATCACGGCCGTAACCCTCTTCGACGGGGAGGTCACGCGTGCGTTCAACAACGTCTCCTACATGCTGCGCCATCCCGCCACGCTGGCCGATCCGGAACTGCTCGCGAGGGCAGTCGCCGCCACGGAAGGAGCCATGGCCGATCTGACGGACACCACGATCGACCGCTGAATCTCTCTGGCCGACCTGGTGGTGCACAACGCGTCGGCGCCGACCGAACTCCTGACGCACGGCGCGCACAGCGGCGTGACGGCTTCCTGCCGCGGATGCCCGACAGCGGGTCGGCCGGCAGCACGACCCGCACCATGGGGCCAACTCCGCAAGGCGCGAAGGTTGCCGGCGGTCTGTCGGCGAAGTCACCGCCGCCGCCGATCAGTTGGCCGCCGACGCGCGGTCACGCACCCCGCTCGTCCGGCGTGCGGAGCGGAGGTATCGAGGGGACCTCGATCGCGTTGTCGATGTCCTCGGCGCTCATCCTGAACTGCTCGGGATAGGCGGTGCGGCTGGTGCGGCGGGCGGGTTCGGTGGTGCGCCAGGTGTACAGGCACCGGTGGCACTGCAGGACGTCCCAGACGCCGGGCACGGGCGACGTGGCGAGCGTGCCCACGGTTTCGAAGGTGCAGCGGGGGCAGATGATGCCATCGGTCATGGCGAAGCTCCTTGCGGGGGTGAGGGGGATCAGATGCGGTCGGCGAGGAGTCGCTGGAGCCTGACCGTCCATTCCCTGGTCTCGGGGAGATCCTTGGCCGGGGTGGAGAAGTTGCCCCGGGTGTCGGGGGCGACCGGGGTAGTGGCGTCGATGATCATCTTGCTGGTGACGCCGGCGGGTTGTGCGGCCGGGGCGAGTTCGACGACCGAGAGGTTGGGCAGGACGAGGACGTCCTCGCGCGGGTTGACCTTCGCGGACATCGCCCACATGACCTGCGGAAGGTCGAAGGGGTCGACGTCCTCATCGACGAGGATCACCTGGCTGACATAGCCGAGGCCGTGCGGCGTGGTCATGGCGCGCATGCCCACGGCCTTGGCGAACCCGCCGTAACGCTTGGCCGTGGAGATGACCACCAGCAGTCCATGGGTGTACATGGCGTTGACGGCCTGAACCTCCGGGAACTCGGCACGCAGTTGCTTGAGCAGCGGTACACAGGTGTTGGGGCCCACCAGGTAGTCGACTTCGGTCCACGGCATGCCGAGGTAGAGGGACTCGAAGACCGGGTTCGTGCGATACGAGATCCGTTCGACACGGATGACGGGCATACGTCGGCCGCCCGAGTAGTGACCGGTGAACTCACCGAAGGGGCCTTCGATCTGCCGCTTGCGGGACTCGACCACGCCTTCGATGACGACCTCGCTGCCCCAGGGCACGTCGAACCCCGTCAGCGGCGCGGTGGCGATGGGGGCGGGCGCACCGCGCAGCGCACCGGCCATCTCGTACTCGCTCTGGTCGTACCCCATCGGCATGCCGGCCACGATCGCCATCACCGGGTCGTTGCCGAGGGTGATGGCGATGGGCAGGTCCTCGCCGCGCTCCTCCGCCGCGCGCAGATGCAGTGCGACATCGTGCACGGGGACCGGCTGGAACGCCAGGCGGTTCGCGCCGATGACCTCGATGCGGTACGTGCCGACGTTCTGCTTGCCGAAGTCGTCGGGGGTGTCGGGGTCGCGGGAGACGACGGAGGCCTTGTCGAGGTAGAAGCCGCCGTCACCGTCGTTGAGGCGGAAGAGCGGCAGCACGGAGAAGAGGTCGACGTCCTCGCCCTCCTGTGTGTTCTCGCGCCACGGGGCGTCCTCGCGACGCTCGGGCGGCACGGGAAACGCGTCCCAGCGGGCGGCGAAGACCTCGACCTGCTCCTTGACCGGGGTGTTCTTGGGCAGACCGAGGGCGAGGGCGTGGTTGGCCCAGGAACCGTGCACGTTGAGCGCTATCCGGGCGTCGGTGAAGCCCGTGACGTTGTCGAAGTAGAGGCCGGGGGCGCCCTCGCCGATACGTCCGGCCGCGTTGGCGGCCGCGGCCAGGTCCGGTTCGGGCAGGACCTCGTCCGTGATGTGCAGGAGTTGGCCCTCCTTGTCGAGGGCGGCGAGGAAATCGCGCAGGTCGTCGTAGGCCATGTTGAACTCCTTCGGGGCGACGGGACGACGGGGTGCCGAGCGGCTCGGACATCGGCATCCGGGTCGGCCGGGACGGCGGTGCCGACGGAGGTGGGGTGCCTGGCGTCGGCACGGGACAGGGCGTCAGGCGGCTGTGGGGCGCCCGGCCGCGCGGGCCGCGCGCATGCCCTCCCAGCGCCTGGCCGCGGGTGCCGGCAGGTCGAACTGGTCGAGGATGCGGGAGGTGATGTGGTCGACGATGTCGTCCACACCGGCGGGGTGGTTGTAGAAGGCAGGCATGGGCGGCACCATCCGCACCCCGAGCCGGGCGAGGGCGAGCATGTTCTCCAAGTGGATCTCGCTCAAGGGTGTCTCCCGCGGCACGAGGACCAGCCTGCGGTGCTCCTTGAGGACCACGTCGGCAGCGCGGGCCACGAGCCCCTCCGCGTATCCGGCGCGGATACCGGCCAGCGTCTTCATGGAGCAGGGCACGACGACCATGCCGTCAGTGCGGAACGAGCCCGAGGAGATGCTGGCGCCCTGGTCGTCGGGGCTGTGCGAGACATCGGCGAGGGCGTTCACGTCGGCCACCGAGAGCCCTGTCTCCAGTTCGACGGTGCTGCGAGCCCAGCGGGACAGGACGAGATGGGTCTCCACGTCCGGCAGTTCGCGCAGATGCTCCAGGAGCCGCACCCCGATGATGGCACCGGTCGCCCCTGTCATCCCCACGATCAGCCGCACCGTCCTACTCCTCACACCTCGATGACCTGAGTCTTCGCCGTCTTGCTCGGCTCCTTCCACGCTAGGAGGCGAATCGGGGGCGACGACGGTACGCTCGGGACTCGCGATGGGAAAAGCCGGACATCATGAGGTCAAGGACCTGCCGTACACGGCGACCGTCGGCGCGCCCGCAGGTGTCGAGGTGGTGGAACTCTCGGGCCTCGCCGCTCGTGCCCTGCGCCACGGCAACGACCCGTACGTCCCGCTGCGCCCGGCCTTCCACCAGCTGATCAACGTCCGCGAGCGGTCGCTGCGGCTGGCGGTGGACTTCGTCGAGCACGAACTGCCGCCCGGCTCCTGGCTGTGGATCCGGCCCGGGCAGGTTCAGCGGTTCGGCCCCGACATCCGCGACGTGGACGGGGCGATCGTGGTGTTCCAGTCTGGTTTCCTGCCGCCGGCGACGGTGGCGGCGGCAGCCATGGACCCACCGTTCCAGCAGCGGCCGCTGCTGCCGACGGGAGAGGACGCGGAAGCCCTGCGGCACGCGCTCGAGCATCTGGCTTTCGAGTTCGGGGCGATGGCCTCGCTGCCGCTCGCCTCGCACGTCGAGGTTCTGCGGCACCTGGTGTCCGTGCTGGTCCTGCGATTGGCGCGGGTGCTGGGCGGACAGCCGCACGAAGGCACGGCGGGTGAGGTGTTCCGGCGCCTGTACGAGGCGGTGGAGCGCGACCACGCGGTGACCCGGCGGGTGGAGGACTACGCGGGCTCGCTCGGCTACAGCGCCCGCACACTGACCCGCGCGACCCGGGCGGTGACGGGGATGAGTGCGAAACAGTACATCGACGAGCGGGTTCTGCTGGAGGCCAAACGTCTGCTGCAGCACAGCCGCCTGCCCGCCAAGACGGTCGCCGACCGGCTGGGGTTCGCGGACCCCAGCGACTTCAGCAAGTTCTTCCGCCTGCGGACCCGAATGACACCGGGTGCATTCCGCGCCCGAACTCTGGGCCGTCCCGCATCTTGAACAACGTGCGGGCCCGGCAGGCAAGTGATCGTAGGAGCCCGCTCGTTGCCCGCGGGATGCCAGTCGCGGCCTATGTGCGGCGGGACCCGGCGCAGAGCTTCGGGCAGCGGTCTTCTCCGGGGTGGCAATGTCGAGGTCCGCTCGCGTCGTCGAGCTGAGCGGCGGCGGGCAGGACGGCGACCCGCTCGGCTCACGTACCAGCGCGGCTGCCGCTGCGATCCCCTCGCGCCGGGCCGATCTCATCCTCAGCGCCCACCACATCGCGCCCGCACGGTACCGGCGGGCCGTCGCGGCAGTCATGGTGTGCCCGAGAGCGCTGGTGGGTGGCGAGTGAGCGGCAGTGCACCGGATGATGGGGAAGTTTTTGCCTGTGGCTGGTTCCTGATGGCAGGCCCCCGGCAGGAGGGGCCCGCCTGGGTTTCGCGTATGCAAAGTGCGGCTGAAACTGTCGGGTGCCGGGGGCACTCGGGTTACAGCCGTGTTGACCGGCTCCGGGGCGCGACGCACCCTCGTCAGGTAGATGTCAAATGCAACTGGTTTGTCGTGGCGTCGTCCCCGCAGGCGGAAAACTGCAGGTAGGGGAGCGCCGTCCCGACGGACTGAAGTAGGAGGTAACACATGTGCGGCATCACCGGCTGGGTCTCCTTCGACCGCGACCTGCGCGCCGAGGCCGTCACATTGGATGCAATGACCGAGACGATGGCCTGCCGCGGCCCCGATGACCGCGGCACCTGGGTCCAGGGACCGGCCGCCCTCGGGCACCGCAGGCTGGCGATCATCGACCTGCCGGGCGGCTCTCAGCCGATGACCGCCGACACGCCGAACGGGACCATCGCCCTCGTCTACTCGGGCGAGACCTACAACTTCACCGAGCTGCGCCGTGAACTGACCGACCGCGGCCACCGCTTCGCCACCGACTCCGACACCGAGGTCGTCCTGCGCGGCTACCTCGAATGGGGCGAGCAGGTCGCCGACCGCCTCAACGGCATGTACGCCTTCGCGGTCTGGGACCAACGCCAGGACAAGCTGGTGATGATCCGCGACCGCATGGGGATCAAGCCCTTCTACTACTTCCGCACGCCCGACGGCGTCCTCTTCGGCTCCGAGCCCAAGGCGATCCTGGCCAACCCGCTGGCTCCCGCCCGGGTCGGCCTGAACGGCCTGCGCGAACTGTTCACGATGATCAAGACACCCGGACACGCCGTCTGGGAAGGCATGAACGAGGTCGAGCCCGGGACCGTCGTGACCGTCGACCGCTCGGGTCTGCGCCGGCGGGCCTACTGGCAGCTGGAGACCCGGCCGCACACCGACGACCGCGACACCACCATCACCACCGTCCGCTCCCTCCTCGACGACATCGTGCGCCGTCAGCTCGTCGCCGACGTGCCTCGCTGCATGCTGCTCTCCGGCGGCCTGGACTCCTCCGCCATGACCGCGCTGACCGCCCGACAACTGGGCCGGCACGGCGAAAAGGTGCGCAGCTTCGCCGTGGACTTCGTCGGGCAGAGCGACCACTTCATCGCCGACGAGCTGCGGGGTACGCCCGACACCCCGTACGTCCACGACGTGGCGCGCAGCGCGGGGACCGAGCACCAGGACATCGTGCTCGACTCACGGGCACTGGCGGACCCCGACATCCGCGCCAAGGTGATCCGCGCCCGCGACCTTCCCGCCGGCCTGGGAGACATGGACGCCTCGCTCTACCTGCTGTTCCGGGCCATCCGTGACCAGTCCACCGTCGCCCTCTCGGGCGAGTCCGCCGACGAGGTCTTCGGCGGTTACCTCCAGTTCTTCGACGAGGAGGCCCGCCGGGGCGGCACCTTCCCCTGGCTGGTGAGCCTCGGTCGGCACTTCGGGGAGGACGCCGAGGTCCTGCGCCCGGAACTGCTCGACGCCATGAACCTGGAGGCCTATGTCGCCGACGGCTATGCAGGCGCTGTCGCGGGCATCCGTCGTCTCGACGGGGAGAGCGACTTCGAGTTCCGCATGCGGACGATCTGCCACCTCCACCTGACCCGGTTCGTGCGCATCCTGCTCGACCGAAAGGACCGCGCGAGCATGGCTGTCGGCCTGGAGGTGAGGGTGCCGTTCTGCGACCACCGCCTCGTCGAGTACGTCTACAACACGCCCTGGGCGCTGAAGTCGTTCGACGGCCGGGAAAAGAGCCTGCTGCGCGAGGCGACGGCTGACGTACTCCCGCAGTCCGTGTACGACCGGGTGAAGAGCCCCTATCCCTCCACGCAGGACCCCAAGTACGGGGAAGCGCTCCAGGACCAGGCCAAGGACCTTCTCTCCCGCTCCGGCCACCCGGTGTTCGACCTCGTCGACCGCGAACGCCTCCGTCGCGCCGCCGACCGCGACGTACCGGTGAACACGCAGGCGGAACGGCGGGGTCTGGAACGCGCGCTCGACCTGGCGCTGTGGATGGACCTCTACAAGCCGGACATCGCGCTGAACTGAGAAGCCGTCCCTCGGAAAAGACCGGCACCGGTCCGGAGAGCGGCGTAGGAGTCAGGGGGGTTGTGCTTGAGCCAGCCGGTGATGCGTCGTCATGCGTCGGCGATCTCCCGTACGGTGACCGCGGCGGCGACAGGCCTCCGGTTCCAGCGCGCCGTGCCTTCCGAGATTCGGTCCGCCTCGAGGCGGCCAGGAGAAGACCGTCGACCGTGACCGGCCGGACCGCCACGCCGTATTCGTCCTGCAACCGCACGGGCCCGTTCGGAGTCCTGATCACGTGGCTGGAAAAGGGTTGGACCGGGTGATGCCCGGGCTTGTAGTTTGCAGTTGACCGCGACACCACCCAAGGAGGTGAGACCCATGAACGCTATCGACGTGGGTGCTCCCCCTTCCCGTCACGGCCGGCGACTGACATAGGTGTCGCCGGGAGCGCCTCGCCAACAGGGCACTCCCGAAGGGGCCATACCTATGGAATCTCCGCAGTTCACCGCCGAGCCGTCGTCGAAGGACACGGTCGAGCGTGACTTCACCACGGGCGACGTCCCCAGCCTCCGGTCGTCGGCCTCCGGCGCCGATCGCGCGCCCCTCATGTTCGACGTGATCATTGCCGGGTGCGGGCCGACCGGTGCGATGCTGGCCGCCGAACTGCGGCTGCACAGTGTGCGGGTACTCGTTCTGGAGAAGGAAACCGAGCCCGTGTCGGTCGTCCGCATCGTCGGTCTGCACATTCGCAGTCTCGAGCTGATGGCCATGCGCGGACTGCTGGATCGCATTCGCGAACACGGAAGACAGCGTCCGGCCGGCGGCTTCTTCGCCGCCATCAACAAACCCGCGCCCCAAGGCCTGGATTCCGCGCACGCCTATCTGCTGGGCATCCCGCAACCGGTCATTGTCCACCTGCTCGAAGAGCATGCGATCCAACTGGGTGCGCAGGTCCGGCACGGTTGCGCGGTGGCCGATTTCGAGCAGGACGACGAGGGTGTGACCGTCGAACTGGCCGATGGCGAACAGCTGCGTTCGCGCTATCTCGTCGGCTGCGACGGCGGGCGCAGTACCGTGCGCAAACTGCTCGGCGTCGGCTTCCCCGGCGAGCCCTCGCGGACCGAGACGCTGATGGGCGAGATGGAACTGGGGGTGCCGCCGGAGGAGGTCGCCGCCAAGGTGACCGAAATCCGCGAGACCCATCAGCGATTCATGCTCAGGCCCTTCGGGGAAGGGGTCTACAGCGTGATAGTCCCCGTCGCGGGAGTCAGCGATCGCGCGGAACCGCCCACCCTCGAGGACTTCAAACAGCAGTTGCGCACCATCGCCGGAACCGATTTCGGCGTGCACTCCCCGCGCTGGTTGTCCCGCTTCGGGGATGCCACGCGGTTGGCCGAACGCTATCGGGTCGGGCGGGTGCTGCTGGCCGGCGATGCGGCACACATCCATCCACCCACCGGCGGACAGGGCCTCAACCTGGGCGTTCAGGACGCATTCAACCTCGGCTGGAAACTGGCCGCACACATCCGCGGCTGGGCGCCACGAACACTGCTGGACACCTACCAGGCCGAACGCCATCCGGTCGCCGAGGACGTGCTGGACAACACCCGCGCCCAGATGGAACTGCACTCCACCGAACCGGGCCCGCAGGCCGTGCGCCGGCTGCTCACCGAACTGATGGACTTCGACGAGGTGAACCGCTATCTGATCGAGAAGATCACCGAGATCGGCATCCGCTACGACTTCGGCGAAGGCCCCGACCTGCTCGGCCGCCGTCTGCGTGACATCGACGTGAAACAGGGCCACCTCTACGATCTGCTGCATAGCGGCCGCGGCCTGCTGCTGGACCGCACCGAACGCCTGACCGTCGGCGGCTGGTCAGACCGGGTCGATTACCTCGCGGATCCCACTGCGGTACTGGACGTTCCGTGCGTCCTGCTACGTCCCGACGGCCACGTCGCCTGGATCGGCGACGATCAGCAGGACCTGGACGACCATCTGGCCCGCTGGTTCGGCAAGCCCGCCAACTGATGTCGGCCGAGCAACCGAAAAGACTCCCGGAGGAGGATCGAACAGTCAGTCGGTGATTGACCATCGGAAGGCTGGAGGCAGCATCAGCCGTGGTGCTCCGGCGCCGGGGTTTGTCTGCCTCTAGCAGTCGAGCTCGCCAGAGGCCCGGGTCGGCCACGCAGGTTGGGGCTCGGGTCAGATCACGGTTCGCGGCCCGCGCGGCATCGAGTCAGGCCTGCCGCACGCGTTCCGCTGAAGCAGGAGGATGGCCCTCGACCACGATCGTGGTCGAGGGCCATCCTCCTGCCCGCAAAGGCCGTACGGCATGGGCCGGTGCCCGGCTGGGCTCAGTGCTTGGCCACGAAGACATGCGAGGCGGTCTGCGTGGGGAGTTCTGCGGCCAGGCCGCCGCTGGCGACCATCACGCCGCCGGGCGACGACGTCACGCTCACGACCCCGCCGGGCTGCACCCCGGCGTGCCGCAGGGTGTGCATGATCTTGGGGTCGGTCCGCCGCCCCTCTTCGGTCAGTTCCAGGTGCCGGTCGCTTGCGACGTGCAGCAGGCCGTCGCGCTCCATGCGGGCGGCGGTCTGGCTGACGGTGGGGCAGCTCTGGTGCAGGCGCTCGGCGATGCGGGCGCGCATGGGGGCCACGCCTTCCTCCTCGAGCTCCAGAATGGTGCGGAGATACGTCTCGGTGGCGTCGATGAGTCTGGACATGCGGTGTGACAGGCGGAGGTTTCGGCGGTGGCGGTCAGGACCGTGCGGCCGAGGATGTGGCCGGCCATGGTGAAGCCGTGGACGGCCGGGGTGGCGTCGGCCGGGACGCCGATGGACTCGACGTCGAGGGCGTGCACCAGGACGAAGTAGCGGTGCGGGCCGTGCAGGTGCTGACGCAGGACCTCACCCAGACCGCGGCCGGACTGACGGGCTCCACCCACCGCGAACCCGCGAAGAAAACCTGATGCGCCACGCCAACCGGGCCGGAGACCTGTCCTGACACCGACACCGGGGCTGTGGACGTCGCGGCAGTACGGCCCGCCGCACGTTGCCACGCCACCAGGCGCTCCTGTCGGCCGGTGGTCGCGTGCGGAAATCTGCAGCCGCGGTGTCGACTGCTGGAGCACGCCCCGATACGGCCGCAAGGTGGGCCGGCGGCCCCACGGTGACCGCCAGGTTCTCGCGGCGATGACCTTCGTGGCCACGACAGGCTGCACCTGGCGGCAGGTCCCACCGGTCTTCGGTCCGTCGGGGCCGACCGCGCACCGGTGCTTCACCGAGTGGGGCGAGGCTCGGGTCTGGACGAAGCTGCACCGCCTCACCTCGACGAGTTGGGCCCGCGCGGAGATGTGGACTGTCGGTCTGCGGGATCGACTCGGTGAACATGCTGGCCCTCCAAGCGTTTCGGCGCGGTGTGGCCGAGTCGAAGGGCGATGCGACGCCGTCCCGTTCGTCCATCCGCCATCTGCGGAGGAATCCAAGTCGTTGTCTACCGAGTTGGGGCGGAATTACTGCCTCCGTGGTGCAGTCGAGCAGTGGTCTGGTGGGAGAGAATCCGGAACAGCACCCGCGAGCGTCGGCGACTCAGCAGACGACTCGGCACAGGCGACGACACCCAGGCCGGGACGCGGCGGCCCTCTCGTCTGACAGATGCCGCGGTCGCGCTCTTGCTGGCGGCCGGCGATGCGGCAGCTCTGGCGGGGGTGGCTCTGTGGATGTTCCTGGTCGGGATGTCGCACTCGGAGCCATCGGGAGACCCGTCCGTGAGCACTGGACATGTGACGTTCCTTCAGCTGGCCATGATCTGGATCGTCCCCGGTGCACTCGCCGTGTCGTCCTACGTTCACGCACGGCTGCGTATGCCGATCACCAGCGTCGTTCAAGGACTGTTCTTCGTCATCGGCACAACGCTGGCCATCGGACAGACGAACATGCTCCTGTCCCTCACATGAGTGGGAGATGCCGACCCCTGCCCTCAGGGACAGGTATGAACGTCCGTGTCATTCGGCCGTGTCGAGGGTCTTGTGACGTCACCTGCCTGGTCTGGGCATCTATCGACCGACGGCGAGTTGCCCAAGATGCGGGGTGGTGCGGTGGCTGAGCGGACCGAACGTGGGTTTCCGGAGTTTCCACAGTTCAGCGTGCGAGCCCTCGGGGCGACGACTTCGCGGTACGCAAGGGCGACTCGTACGCCACGATCCTGGTGGACCTTGAGGACGGCGCGCTCGGTCGATGTGCTGCCGAGGGCCGGGACGCCGGGACATCGGCCGGCTGCCTGCGCGGCTCCGGAAGTCGAGGGGACCACGTACGAAGGGGACTCCGGCGTCGGTGAGGGCCACAAGGCGAAGCCCGTTCACGGGCCGTCAACCGCAGGCCGACACGTTGATCAGCCGTGAATGGTGTTGAGGACGGAGGCAAGCTTTTCGGGCGCACTGATCATTGCCATGTGACCGGTGTCGAGATCGATGACGTCGGGCCGAAGCAGCGCAATGGACCGCTGCTGGAGTTCCTCGACGTAGCATCGGTCCCGCGTGAGGTGCACGTACGTCCGGGGGATCTCGCGTCTGTAGCCGCTCAGGTCCACGGTCTCGCTCAGCAGGGCGGCGGAATCGTCGGCAAGCCGGTCCAGGGTGGACGTGGTGGCCGCCTCGTCCATGTCGTTGCACAGCATTGCGGCGGCGCCCTCGCGGGTCTGGTGGTAGACGCCGTCGGTGATGGACTGCTCCACCAGATGCCGCACTTCGGGATCGATCTGGTCGAGCACCCGGGTTCTGTCCGTCGGCACCACGGCCGACACGAGGACGACGTGGCGGATCCGGTCGGGTATGAGGTCCAGGACGCGCGGGATCGTGACTCCCGCGAAGGAGTGACCGACGAGTACAACGTCCCGCAGGTCCTTTGCCTCGATGTCCTCCCGGACCGCGTCGGCGCAGTCCGCGAGAGTGACCTCGCCCAGGTCGACTTCGGCCCTGCTCCCGCGCCCCGGAAGGTCGACCGCCAACGCTTCCGCACCGAGGTGGGGGACCAGCTCGTCCCAGCAGTTCGCACCGAAGCTTGCACCGTGGATGAGAACAAACGCCATGGTTGACCTCCTCGTCAACGACTTTAGCTGAACCTTAAGTGAATTCAGTTCTGTTGGGGAGGCTTGCGGCGGAGCAAATGAAAGACAAGCCGTGGATCGGTTGGGGTTGGTGATGCCACCAGGGGCTCGGAGGGCTCGACGAGGGGGCCGTGTTCGCGGCGGGCCCCGGCGCTGACGAGGGAGACGAGGTGAGGTGCGTTCACGGGCCCCCGGCGAGTTGGGCGGCCTAGGTGTATTGATCACGAGCGTGAGCGTGCGTGCCGGGCGTCGCGACGCCGCGGAGGGCCTTGCGGACGCCGGTCGGGGGCCGACTGGGCAGGGCGTTGACGACGTTGGCCGTTTTGTGAACCCGGCACCGCTGACACGGCGAATGTCCGTGAACACCCCGGCCGGAACCTTCCGGACGCCGACGGCAGGGAGAGGCCGACCGAGTTGGTGAGGAAGTGCTCGCGTGCGGGCTCCAAGTCCCCGGTGGGCAGGCCGTGGAGGGAGGGCCGCGGCAGCACCTCACTGATCTTCGGAACTTGCGGCACCATGGCGGCGAAAGCGCCGAGGCGAACCGCCTGCGCTCTCCCGTGGTCTCGTCGAACTGGTCGCCGGTGGGGGCGGGCCCGGCGCCGGGCGGTGATCGGGGACGTGGGTAGATTGGTGGGCACCGACCCAGGAGATGCCCCATGCCCGGCCGCCCCAGCGTTTTGTTCGTGACCGATCTCGCCTACCAGGCCCGGGGGCGGCGCTACTGCGACGAGGACATCTTCCTGTCGTCGCGGCTGCGGAACGACTTTGTTGTCGCGTTGTGCCACCCGTTGGACGCCGCCGCTCTCATGGACGCCTTCGACGGGGTCGTGGTCCGCAACAGCGGCCCCGTGCTGCACTACCAGACGGAGTACGACGCCTTCCGGAACCAGGCCGCGGCGCGCGGTACCCGGGTCTACAACCCGCTGTCCGGCCGGGCGGACATGGCCGGCAAACAGTACCTGCTGGACCTGACGGCAGCCGGATACCCGGTCATTCCCACCATCGACCGGCCAAAGGACCTCGGTGCGCTGCCCGAGAGTGACCAGTACGTGGTCAAGCCGAAGGCAGGGGCGGACTCCATCGGCCTCAACTTCGTCTCCCGGGACCAGTTGGACGGCCTCACCTACGGCGACATTCTGGTCCAGCCCCGCATCGACTTCCGCTATGAGGTGTCGTTCTACTACGTCGACGACACCTTTCAGTACGCGCTCCACGCCCCCGACCCCGACCGTCGCTGGGTCCTTGAGTCCTATCGGCCCACGGAAGCCGATCTCGGTTTCGCCCGCCGTTTCATCGACTGGAACACCCTCGATCACGGTATCCAGCGCGTGGACGCCTGCCGTACCCAGAAGGGCGACCTCCTCCTGGTCGAGTTGGAAGACCTCAACCCCTACCTGTCCCTGGACCATGTCGACGACCCGACCCGTGACGCCTTCGTCGCCAGCATGACGACCTCCCTCCACCGGTTTCTGGGCAACTCACCCCGGACCTGACCGGCACGCCCCGGTCACCTCACTGACGCCGACAGGTGTGCAGGCGGTGATGACGTCAGAACAAGCCGACATCACATCAAGGGCCACCACCTCGACTGCGAGGACATCGACCGTGTCCACGTACGGTTCGCGACTCGTCAAGCCGACGGGGGCCATGGCCCGCCGGTGACGCGACAGCCGACGGCCATCGTGACGTCCACTGTGTCCGGTCAGTCGTGCTGCGTTTCCTTGACCGGAAAATAGCGTTTCAACCGATCTGGGAACTCTGAATCAGAGGGTACTTTCTGATCCAGATCGCTGTTGGAAGTGGGTGGATGTGAGGGGACAAGCTGCCAAGTCCGGTGGTGCCTTGGCTGAGGTGGAACGTCTCCGCAGGCCGGCGCGACGGGAACGAAGAGCGTCGTCTGTGCCGTTGCTGGCCTTCGGCCTGTTGACGCTCGGGTACGCCCCCCTTGCCGGGCAGCTGTCATTGCTGAGCCTGCTGTACTGGTCGATTGTCGCCCCGGTGGGATTTCTGCTGGTGGGGTGGTGGTACCGGCGCCGGCCGGCGGGTGTCGATGCCGGCCCAGGTGACGCCCCTTACACGAGGACCGGCTGGATCTTGCTGGCGGCCTTCGCCTTGGTCCTCCCGCTGACCGCTGTCCAGTTGCCGGTCATAGGGATCGCCCTGCTGCTGTTGGCAGTGCGGCAGCGCAACGCCTTCCTCGGGGCTTTCGCGGTGCTCTTCGCCGTCATTGGGGTGCTGGGGACATTCACAGCCACGCTCGAGAATTTGCTGTACCGCGCGGCGTACGGGCTGGGCTGGTTCGAGCCGCAGTCGGGATATTTCGACGGTGCGCCTACGATCATCACTGGAATGACCGGGTTGCTCCTGCTGGCGGGTGGACTGACCGCCCTGCGGCGGGAGCGGAGGCTGGCTGCATGAGCCGGGAGGACGCACCAGAGGTTCAGCAGACTCCCGACGTTTCCGCCGCCGTGCACGTGCACGACGTCGTCCACCAGAGGACTCGGCTCGGACTGCTCGTAACGCCCGGGTTGCCGGCAGATGTTCCGTCAATCGGCCCCCAGCTCGACTGACCCCCCGGTGCGGCACCCCTGCGCCGGGAGCGTGGGCACGCCGCCTCGGCTGCTGGAGTACTCCGGTCAGGCGGCAGCCGTGGCGTAGCAGCCTTCTTGCTCTCGGTAGTTCTCCGGAGAGGTATCGGAAGTCTGTCGGCGCCAACCGTGATCTGTCGGGGGTTCGTCGGTGGAGGTTGGGACCTTGGTCGGGTTGGTGCTCACCATGAGCGCGCTGCCCGCGGCACAAGGAGCCTGTCATCGTGTCTTCCGCATCCCAGAGCCGAGCGTGGGACGTTCACCGTCTGCCGTCTGCCGAGGGCAGGTTCTTCCTGGTCACCGGGGGTAATGCCGGAATCGGCTACTTTGTCGCGGAGCAGCTCGCCGCCACCGGCGCCGTTGTCGTACTCGGCAGCCGGGACGCCGCTAAGGCCGACGCCGCCATGGCCTCGATCCGTTCGCGCGTCCCTGGTGCGCACGTGCGGCATCTTCAACTGGACCTCGCCGACCTGTCGTCCCTGAAGACCGCCGTGGACATGCTGGCTCTCGATCACCTAGACGCGGTGGTGTACAACGCCGGGGTCGCTCTCGACGACCCGCCGCGTCGCGAGACCGGGGACGGCCACGAGCTGATGTTCGGTACCAACCACCTCGGCCATTTCGCGCTCACCCAGTGGCTGACCCCCCTGCTGTCCGCGGCTTCGGCGGGTCGCATCGTGACGGTCGGAAGCTTTGCTGCGCGGTCCGAGCGGCTGGACCTGGGCGACCTGCAGTCGGTCAAGGACTACCGGGCCAAGCGCACCTATGGCCGATCGAAGCTGGCGCAGATGTGCTTCGGTTTTGAACTCGATCGCCGCCTGCGTGCCGTGGACAGCACGGTTCTCAGTGTGGTGGCCCACCCCGGCGGCGCACTGGACTCCCTCACCCCGTCCCGCCCGCCGGTAGGCGTGACAACCCCCGGCGAGCGGCTGCGCGCCTTGCCCGCCGGTCTCTTGGTGCAGGGCAAGGATGCCGGAGCATGGCCCGTCGTCCGTGCCGTCCTCGACTCGGAGGTGCAGGGAGGGCAGCTGTGGGGGCCGAGGGTCTTCGGTCTGCGTGGCATACCGCGGCGTGAGCCCGTCCCCTCCCATATGGCCGACCCGGCCGTCGCCGCTCGCCTGTGGGCAGTGAGCGCTGAGCTGGTCGGCACGGATCCGCACCTCGGCTTCCGGTAGGCGCGGAGCCGCGCCCAGGGCGGCTGTCCAGTAGTCAACTGCCATGTTCAGTCGGGCCAACCGGACTCAGTCCACGACCGGTTACCTGCAGGAGGTCGTTGATCCAGATCATGGAGGCCGGTGGGACGTCCGCCCCGGCCGCCCCGGTTCATTCCTTGCGATGGGCGGCAACTGGTCCTTCTTCTCCGGGATGGCTGCCTTGATGTTGCGGTTCCGCAGGTAAGGGAGGTGAGCGCGGGACGAGAGGCCTTGTCCGCGACGGCAGCGTCAGGCACGGCCCGGGGACCACGCCCCAAGCAGCGACAGGCGAGAGGATCGGGCACCCGGGTGTCCTCGCGCGCGTCGACGAGGCCGTCTTCTGAGGTTTGTCGGCATCCGGTCCCCTCCCACAAGCCGCTGCTTCTGGTCGTGCCCAACGTGACCTCGTGCGCACGCGGTACGCCTTCTCGCTGCCCTCTCGCTGGCATCCCCACTTGAGAAGGCCGGCTGCTCAGCCGGCCAGCACTCAGTGAAAAGGCACCAGCTCATCAGGTCATGCGCGCCTTGTACGACTCCGGATAGCGCTGGCTGAACTGCACGGCCCACACGAGCAGGACGATGGGAACGACCCAGTTGAACCAGTCGTCCTGGGACGGGAAGCGGATGGCCAGCCAGGTCGAGACCGTCATCAGGGCGAAGGCCATGCCCCACACGGCCGTCAGCACCGTGTTGATGTGCGTGAAGACCGGCGAGTTCCACACTTCGCGAGGGGTCGACTCCCGGGCGTACTGCGCGGTGAACGGGTCGACGAACAGCGATCCGAGCGCTACGACGGCCACCAGACCGTTCGAGATGACCTGGGCGTACGTCTCCACCCACAGGAGCTGCCCGCGGTCCAGGGCCAGCCCGAGAACCGACAGAACGCCGAAAAACACGATGCCGGTCACGTCGAGGATTCGGAGTTTGCCGTGCAGCAGATCCTGCCCGGACAGCGCGATCGAGGCGATCAGCGCGGCGAGGGCCGCGTACTCCCAGGTACTGGGACTGGCGACCACTCCGAAGATGATCCACGGGGCGAACGAGAGGAAGACGCCGCCTGTGCTGACGGGTTTCCTGGCCGGTGCGTTCGGCGCGGTCTGCTGAGGCATGAGGGTCCCTCCCGTCATCGTGCGGCCACCGCCGCTCCGGAGGGCCGGTGCCCGCGCATCTCCGACCATCTCGGAGGCGAGTTGCACGCCGTACGGGTTGGGGAACCCACTCGGGTTCTCCGGCCTGCGGCGGGGTGATGCGGTCGAGTAGCCCCTCCAGGTGCAGTCTGGCCAGCCTGCACCTGGTCTGCTCGTTGCGCACCTCGGGGGCGATCATCCGGTGCATCTGCTCGGTGGCGGCCATCCAGTACCGCGTCAGCACGCCCACCGTCAGTCGGTCCCGGCTGCCCGTGTCCACGCCATCATCACGGATCTGAGCGAAAACGCCTTTTTGGAGCAGGCCGCAATCTCCTCCGACACCCCCGCCGACAACCGACCGCACCACTTCCGCACACGGCCGCGGATCAGCAAGGTCATCACGCTGGTCCGGCCGAGGTCAGGAGGCCGACATCATCTCTGCGCCCCGGGACCGGCGCGCCGAAGGGTGTGCTGCCTGAGAACCGGGATCCGGCTGTCCGGGGCCCGCTCCTCAGATGACGGGAAGTCCGTAAGCCCGGTCGAAGTGCTGTGCCACGAGGTGTCCGGCCCCGTCGCAGGAGAGCTGCCAGTCGTTGACGCCGGTCTCGCGGCCGTCGGTGAAGTTCCACAGCAGACGGCCGGAGGCCGCGTCGATCGCGTAGAAGCCATTCTTGTTCTCGAAGGCGGGCACGTGGACGGCGTGCGCCCCCACCACGATCGGATGGTCGATGTTGAGGCGGGGGGTCTCGCAGAACCAGCGACGGGCGCCGGTCGCCGCGTTGAAGGCGTAGACGCCGTAGGGATCGGTGCCCGTGGCGTAGACCGTGTTGCCGCCCGCCCCGAGGGAGGCGAACATGCCGCGTTCCGCCTTCGCCTTCCAGCGGAGCTTTCCGGTGGCGAGGTCCAGGGCGATGAACTCGGAGCCGATGGCGAAGACGGTTTTGCCGAGCACCGCGAGACCCGGCCGCAGGTCGTAGCCGACCGGGTGCCGCCAGCGCAAGCCACCGCCCTCGCGGGTGCTGCGGACTGTGACATTGCGCAGTCCGTCGGCGTAGACGAAGTAGCCGGAAGTGATGACGGGCTTGAGGGGAACGCCGACGTCTTCGGGGTCGATCGGTATGACGACGGCCTGGCGGGCCCTGAGATCGACGCCGAAGACCGCGCTGGTAGAGGTCGCGACGCCCTGCTCGTCTGACTGGCGTTCCAGCCTGGCGCCGAGGACGGAGACGACATAGCCGTCGTATCCACCGAGGAGTTGATCGAACTGGAAGTCCCGGCCGAAGCCGAGGGTGAACTTCTCGGTGCCGCTGGCCAGGTCGACGCCGATCAGAGTCGCACCGGTGCCGAGGGCGACCGCGGCGTCGTTGGCCAGCAGGACGGGACTGGGCGAGAGGCTGATGCCCTGGTAGACCCATGCGGGCTGGGATCCGTTCCTCAGGTCGAGGCAGATCATGTTGCCCGGGCGGCTCTTCAGCAGAGCCGTGCCGCCGTTGAAGACGGCCGGGGTCTGGAGCAGCGGGCCGCCGCGGTAGACCCAGGTCGGCTCGGGGGCGGGGCCGGGCCGATGCGCCCGCTGCCCGCCGGTCCTTCCTCGGACGACGAGGGCGGTGCCCCCGACGACGGCCGCGCCCGCGGTCACGGCGAGGAGGGTGCGCCGGCCGAGACGGGAGGTTTCGGGGGCACGGCGGTGCGCGGGTGCGGCGGAACGTTCCGCCGCCGGTGCAGCCGGTTCCACTGGTTCCACCGGTTCCGCGGGTTGGGCCACGGTCGCCGGGGGTTTCCGCTCCGGCGGCTCGGCGGTGGGCGGCGCTCCACCGGTGGCTCCGGCTCCACCGGCGGCGCGGTGGTCGGCGTCCCCGGCCGGGAGGACGCGGTCCGGGTCCGCCGCGCCGTCTCCGCCGTCGGCCCCGTGCGACGACGGCCCCACCGGCGTCCTGCCCGATCCGTTTCTGCCGGGGACGGTGAGTGCCTCAGCGGCGGCTGCTCCGGCCGTGGGCCGTGCGGGCGTCAGGGTCCGTGCGAGGCGGTCGAGGTCCGTCGCGGCCGCCCGGCGGTCGTCGACCATGGCGGCCACCCGCGCGGGCAGCCAGCCCTCCGTCAGCACCTGTTCGGCGCCGCCGGGCGCGCAGGCCGCGGAGAGCCGGTCGGGGCTGATACGAAGGGCAGGGTCCTTGGCGTGACAGAGGCTGATGATTTTGTGCAGTGGCTCGGGCACCAGGGTCAGATCGGCCGAACCGTGGACCACCTGGTAGAGCAGGGCGGCCGCGGCGGACCCGGAGAACGGCGCGTGTCCCGACGCGGCGAACGCGAGCACCGAGCCGAGACAGAAGACGTCTCCCTCCGGTCCCACCGGAGCGCCGGTGGCCTGTTCGGGACAGACGTAGTCGAGTGAGCCGAACAGTCCGCCTGAGCCGGTGAGCTGGTAGCCGTCCCGTGCCCGGACGATGCCGAAGTCGATGACTCGCGGACCGTCGACGGCGAGCAGCACGTTGGACGGCTTGAGGTCGCGGTGCACCAGCCCCTCGGCGTGCACCGCGATCAGCGCCTCGGCGATGCCCGCGCCCAGCGCGAGGACCGTCTCCACCGGCAGCGGCCCGTGCGCGGCGACCGCCTCGGCCAGGGTGGGACCTGGTACGTACGCGGTCGCGAACCATGGCGTCTTGTCGTCCGGCGCGGCGTCCACCACGGACGCCGTGTAAACGCCGCCGACCGCCGCCGCGGCCGCCACCTCGCGCCGGAAGCGGATCCGGAAGTTCTTGTCCTCGGCCATCTCGGGACGGATGACCTTGACCGCGACGGTGCGGCCGGCCGGCGAGGCGGCCAGATAGACCCGGCCCATGCCGCCTGCTCCGAGGCGGGCCACCGGACGGTAGGGCCCTAGTTGCTCGGGATCTTCTGGGTGCAGTGGTTGCATGCCCTCGGCCGCCTGTTCTCAGTGGTACGGGCGGGAGTCCCGCCCACACCGCGGGGGAAGGCCCTGTGGGGGTCTGACAGCAGACTAGAGGCTGAAACGGCCCTTGAGAGTGTTTGCCGGCAACCGTTGCCGCTCCCCGGGACGACGGCTTTCCGCCCTACTCGCGCCCAGGCACGTCTATTTGACGTCGCGTCAGAGGTCGGGTGACACGTGCGCGTCCTGCGAGAACAGTGCGCCAGGAGCAACAGACGGGGAACAAGTGCAGAATGAAACCACCTGCCCGGCGAAAAACCTCCGATGTGCCGAAGGTCACCCCGCACTCTCATCCTCATCGGCGATCACGGCGATCACGGCGATCACGGCGATCACGGCGATCACGGCGGTCACCGCGGGCCCAATGCGGCGTTCCCGGCGATCGCCTGCCCAACGGCACCAGCCGACGGCCGCCCTTACTGATCGTTTCAAATGAGCTCGGTCCACCTCGGCTCGTCGTGCGGTGTCGACGGTCAGGCAGTTCCCGGGGGATGTGGTCGCCTAATCCCAAGTACCCGTTTTGTGGATCGTGTCCGAGGAGCAGGTTGTCAGTGGCTCCTGCCAGCATGCACAGATGTCCTCAACTGACCACCTCCTCACCTCCCCTGACGATCAGCCGCGCGCCCACCTTCTGGAGCTGATGGGTGCTGTCGAACCGTGGGACGAGTTGGAGCGCACTCATCGGGAGACCGCCACGCAGTGGATTGCCGGCGGATCCCCGGTCTACCGGGTGCGCAAGCCTGATGTTCCAGCGATGCACTTGGTGAGCTACTTCGTCGTCCTCGACGAAACGCTCGGGCAGCTGCTGCTCGTCGCGCACCGCAAGGCGGGACTGTGGCTGCCGACCGGGGGCCACGTCGAGCCGGGTGAGAGCCGTTGGGCCGCGGTGGTCCGCGAATGCCGTGAGGAACTGGGGATCGAGGCCGTGGCGTCGCCGATCACCGGCGAGCTTCCCCTCTTCCTCACCGTTACCCGGACTCAGGGACAGCGTGCGCACACCGACGTCTCGCTCTGGCACCTCCTCAATGCCGACGCCGGCACCATCACCTCCTACGACCAGGGCGAGTTCGACGCGATCCGGTGGCTGACGGAGGAGCAGGTGCTCGACGAGCCGGCTGGGCTACTCGACCCCCACATGCACCGCTTCACGCGCAAACTGCAGCACGCCCGGACGAGGAGGCATCGCGGGTAGCCTCTACGGCTGTCCGCCAGGCCACGCGGCCCCGCGACGCCGGGGACCGACACCGGCACCGCTCACGTCCCCGATCCCTGTGCGGAGTCGTGATCGCGGGGGTGGGGAATTACGTGTCTGCCGGCAGGCGGTTGGGCGTGGGCACAGCTGTGGGCGTGCAGGGACTCGGTCTCACAGTGCTCGAACAGCTGGGGATGGCATTCGGCTGGGGAGGGCCTTCGAGTCCCGGTCGGTGTCGCGGTACCAGCGGATGAAGGCGCGGGCGGCGAGACGGTCCGCGTCGCAGGCCGGGCTCCCGATCACCGCCCTCGGACTGCCACACGGTCAACGCGCACGGGCCGAGGACCGCATCCGAATCGCCCGCGCCACCCACTTGCGCAACCGGCCCCTCGAGCGCGATGGCAGGCCGCCGGGCAGCCGGCGTCTGGCGGCCCCGTCAGTGGGCGAACAGCGGCGACACGGCAGCCTCTGAACTGCTGTTCCAATACGTCACGCGGGCCTTGTCGTCCACGCGCACGCCGCCCTTCGGCATCTCCAGGAGCACACCCTCGCCCGTGTTGTCGTCGGGGCTCTGACCGTGCGGCGCGAGTGCCATGTTCTTCACGAGGGTGCTGACGTCGGCGTTGCTCTGGCGCAGGAGCAGACCTGCGTACGCCTCCTTGCCGGGGGTGAGGGTCACCTCCGTCTGCGGTTTGGAGTTCTCGAAGACCCCCACGAACTGGCCGTGGCCGTCCTCCAGCCGGAGTACCGGATAGGTCCGCAGCTTGCACGGCTTGGTGCTGGTGTTGGTGACGATCAGCAGGAGCTTCGAGTCGTCCTTCGTGGGAGGCAGGGCCCACTCCACCTTGACGTCGGTGTAGTCGTCGGGGCAGTTGCCGTTGATGCCTTGCGGGTCGCCCTCGGCCTCGCCAGGACGGCCCGGAGCGGAAGGCTTGGCAGAGGACGGTGCAGGGGGCGGTGCAGAGGTCGAGGAGGCAGCCGGCGCGGACGCGGAGACTGAAGGGGAGGTGGAGGACTTCGCCGGCGGGGTGGCACCGGCCTTGTCGTCGCTCGGCTCGCAGGCCGTGGCGGCCAGGAGTGCGACGGCGGCGAGGCCAAGGGCGCCAAGCGTCCGGGTGTGGGTGGTCGTGCGGAAAGCGCGCATCATGAGCCCCCGTGGCTGCTGACGTACTGGGATGGTCTTGACAGGATGCTCGCCGTGGCTCCGGATTCACGCCCGCGGCAAGGACTGTTACGGCTCTCGTACAGGACGGTGACGGTTGCGACGGGCGGTGAACAACGGGTCAGAGCGAGGCCCTGCGCCGCCGATACGGCCATCCGGTCGTGTCGGTCCCGGACAGCGGCAGCAGATCGAACGCGACGAAGTGTGCCGGCCACTCGCCCGTCGCCCGGGCCGCCCTGCCGCTGCGGCCGGTCCCGCAACTGCTCGAAGGCGAGCCGACCCGCAGCGTTCCATGCGACCAGCTCGCCGGTTATGTGAACTGTTTCAGGCGTCTCATGAGCGGGTGCCAGCCAAGGCCGCCACCGCAATGCCAGCCAAGGCCGCCCCCGCAACAGGTCGACTCTGACAGCCGGGCGGCGGAGGCTTTGCCTCCTGTTGCTCCGCGGCCCGTCGTCCGGCGGGAACTCGGGAGCGCCCGGGGCCGGGTCCCGGGACAATGATCGGTATGACGTCTCTCCACTCCAACCCACTTTTCACTCGGCTCGCCGATGCCGAACGGATCCTCGTCGCGGGCGCGGGTGGCGGATTCGACATCTACTCCGGCCTGCCGTTGGCTCTTTCCCTCCTGCACCAGGGCAAGCAGGTGTATCTCGCGAACCTCTCCTTCAGTGCGCTCGAGGGTCTTCCGATCGACGACTGGGTCGCCCCCGACCTGGTCGCGATCACTCCCGACTCCGCTTTGCACCAGAGCTATTTCCCCGAGCGGACCCTTGCTCAGTGGCTGCGCCGGCACGGCTACCCGTTCACCGTGTACGCCTTCCCCCAGACCGGGGTGCGTCCGCTGCGCGCGGCCTACCAAGCACTGATCGAGCTGCACTGCGTCGATGCCGTGGTGCTGGTTGACGGCGGTACGGACATTCTGATGCGCGGCGACGAAGCCGGGCTCGGAACTCCGGAAGAGGACCTCGCCAGCGTGGCGGCGCTGGCAGCGCTGGACGGTGTACCGACCCGCCTTGTCGTCTCGGTCGGCTTCGGTGTGGATGCGTACCACGGCGTCAATCACACGCAGGTTTTGGAGAATATCGCAGCGCTGGAGCGCGACGGCGCGTACCTCGGCGCGTTCTCCATATCGCGCGCAACCCGTGAGGGGGCTCTCTACCTTGACGCGGTGACACACGCCCAGCACCACACCCCGGAGCACCCCAGCATCGTGAACGGTTCCATCGCGGCAGCCGTGCGCGGCTCGTTCGGCGACGTCCGGTTCACAGATCGCACTCGGGGCAGCGAGTTGTTCGTGAACCCGCTGATGTCCCTGTACTTCGCCTTCGACCTGCCGGGCCTGGCAGCCCGCTGCCTCTACCTGGATCGGATCGAGGACACTCACCTGATGCGCCAAGTCCACTCGCGAATCGCCGAGTTCCGCGAATCCATCGTCACTCGCCCGCCCCGCCGCTTCCCGCACTAGGGCCTGTGTGATGTCGTGATCAATCAGTCGCCTTCAGCAGGTCGTTGATCCAGATCACGGAGGCGCGGAGGTGGAGGCCGGCGAGGTAGCTCTGGGGTGTCTTGTCGTATCGAGTCGCGATGCCCCGCCAGGCCTTCAGTTTGTTGATCAGGCGCTCGACGGTGTTCCGTTCCTTGTAGAGATCGGCGTCGTGGCGGGTGGGCCGGCCGCCGCGACTGCCCTTCTTCTTCCGGTTGGCGGCCTGGTCCTTCTTCTCCGGGATGACTGCCTTGATGTTGCGTTTGCGCAGGTAAGAGCGGTTGGCGCGCGATGCGTAGGCCTTGTCCGCGGCGACGGCGTCAGGCCCGGTCCGGGGACGACCGACAGGCAGACGGATCCGCACCTTCTGCAGCACGGGGACGAACTGCGGGCTGTAGGCTGCCTGTCCCGCGGTCAGGACGAACGACAACGGACGGCACCGGCGGTCTGCGGCGAGATGAACCTTGCTCGTCAGCCCACCACGGGACCTGCCGAGCAGGGCTTGCTTCAGCGGAGCTTGCGCCGCCGCTCTTCCCGCTCGGGGTCGTGACCTCCGGCCTGTCCGTTCTGTTCTGGCGGGCCGCCCCCTTTTGCCGGGCCCGCTCCTGCTCGGCGGCGGCTTCCTCGAGGGCGTCCATGACCTCCTTGCCGATGCACATCCCGGCGGCGTCGTGGTGGGCGCGGGTTGTCGTGGAGTCCACGCTGACCAGGGACAAGTCCGTCTGGCCCTGGCGGGTGGCCTCGGCGATCACGCCTTCCAGCAGCGCGGTGAAGATGCCGGCGTCCCTCCACACCCGGAAGCGGCCGTAAACCGTCGGCCACGGGCCGAACTCGCCTGGCATCTCCCGCCACTGGCTGCTGGTGCGGAACCGCCAGATCACCCCCTCGTTACTCGCCTATCGGCAGGAACGGCTCGATCAACTTCCATTGCTTGTCGGTGAGTTGCCTGCGCGTCAGGATCGTCTTCCTACCGGATCCGCCTTCCAGGCGGATCCGGATCGGCAAGATTGATCACGACGTCACACAGGACCTAGCGGGACGGAGACGCGTTCCAGCCCGACCACTCGATGGACGAGTTGGTCTATGTCTCGGCCGGAGACTGTGCCCGTCCTCGCTCAGTCGGACGATCCGGCAAGCCAGGGCTCGAAGAAGTTGACTCTCATGTCGTCGGGCCGCAGGGAGAGGAGGTCGAAACCGGCGTAGACGGGGTCGCTCTTGTCGCGTCGGCCGAGGGCCTCGGGCACCCGGACCGGGTCGTCGGCGGGCACCCGGAAGTTCTGCAGGTTGTCCCGGACGACGTGCCGATAGAAGATTTTCCATTCGCCGTCGCGCTTCTCGAACAGATCGAGATAGCGGCACTCAGTGAGCTGGTGGATGACCTCCATCTCAGGCTCGACGCCGGGCTCGACGACCTCGTGGAGCACGTGCACGTGGCTCTCGACGAAGGCCCGCGAGCCCTTCAGCTCGATGATCGGGTTCGCGACGGAGTGCACCGTGGTGCGGGCATGCGGCAGGACTTCGGCGATGACCCAGTCGCTGAAGGGGTGGGCCGGGCCGTTGGCGAACCAGTGGGTGTCGTAGGCGTCCTCGTGATAGCAGGATTTCATGATCTCGGTGTCGAGTCGGTCCACGGCCCGGCAGTAGCGGTACAGGACGTCTCGGATCGACTCCCGGTCGCGGAGCTCGGTGACCTCTGCCTCGAGTGTGGCGAGGCGTCCCTCGATGTCGGTCATGTGCTGTGTCTCCTTTCGGTGTGGGTCAGGCTCGCGGGCGCGGGGCGAGTGGCCGGGGATCGGCGCCTGCGACGACCCGCTGTCTGGTGGTCCCGAGCCCCTCGGCGGTCAGTTCGACGACGTCACCGGGGGCGAGCCAGCCAGGGAACGTGGGCGCGTCGGGTTCGAGCGCGTTGAAGTGTTCGAGCAAGGTGCAGGTCGGGATCGTGCCGGTCGCGATCACGTCGCCCGGTTCGAGGGGGATGCCGCGGGAGGCGTAGGACAGCACCTCGCCGTAGGTCCAGTCCATCTTTCCGGTGGTGCCGCTGCCGATCTGTACGCCGTTGACCGAGGCCCTCACCTCGATGTCGAAAGGCGAATCGAAGGCGTGGTCGGGCAGCTCGTCCGGGGTCACCAGAAAGGGGCCGAGGGTGGTGCCCGCGTCCTTGCCCTTGGCCTGACCGATGCCGAGCCCCTGGTCGCGTGCCTGCAGGTCGCGGGCGCTCCAGTCGCAGTAGAGCGTGTACCCGGCGATCAGCTCCTGGGCCTGGTGGGGGGCGAGGTCGCGGCCGGTGCCGCCGATCACGGCGGCGATCTCCAGCTCGAAGTCGAACCGGGTGCTCCCCGGGGCGATGGTCACGTCGTCGTAGGGGCCGATGACGCTGGCGGGTCCGGCGAAGTAGAAGGCGGGGATGTCGTACCAGACGTCGGGCAGGTCCTCGGTGACGCCGCGTGCCGCCATGGCGTTGCGCATGTGCTGCAGGTAGCACAGGGAGTCTCGCATCGACGGAGGGCGAGGGATCGGGGCGAGGAGCCGCACGTCATTCAGCGCGACGGTGTCGGTGCTTCGGCCTGCGGCCTCGTCCAGAGTGGCGGGCAGTGTCCCCTGTCGCAGATGGTCGAGCAGGGTCTCGCCGGGCGGCAGGGCGTGAATCGTGCCGCCGTCGACGGCGCCGACTCGTTCTCCGGTCTGCGTCGCGAATGTGGCCCAGCGCATGGGTACCTCCGGTCGTGGGAAATGGGTGCGGCCCGGTCAGGCCGCGCCGAGCCAGAGTCCGGCGAGCGGCTCCGGCGGTTCGGTCACAGGTGAGAAGCCGCTGGTGGATATGGCCAGCGTCTGGGGCTGTCGGGCACTGTGGCGCGGCCACTCGCCCTGGGGTGGCCGGGGTCGTCCGTTCGTGGCGAATGCGGCCCATGTCGCCCGCATCTGCTCGGCGAGGACGGCGTCGACCTCACCGGCCAGGTGTTGGCCCGCCTCTGTGCCGCCTGTGTCGAACAGGTACGGCAGCTCGGCTCCGTGCACCGGGCCGATCGGCCGGCCGTCGCGGAGCGTGGGCTGGTCGAAGCGGTAGCAGAAGACGGGGGAATGGTCCGCGGCGGCGCGGGCAAGCGCGAAGGCCGGGTAGCGCAGCGCGGCATCGCCCATGACGGCGGCGGCGAGCCGTTCGTTCGGCGCCTGCGGGTAAAGCCGGCGGTAGGTCGACTCGATGGCGGGGCCGAGCGGCCCGAAGCGCTCCAGAATGCCGGTGAGCAGCCCTTGGGCCAGGGCAGGGTCGTGTGCAGCCGCTGCGATCGCCGGCTCGAGGTGCAGAACGGCTTCGTCGCGTGTGTTGCCCACGAGCAGCGGTACGTTCGCGGCGGCGCCCCGGGCGAACGCGCTGAGCGGATCTTCCGGGAGGATGTCGCCGTCGATGACCGGGTTGAAGGCCATGGATGCTCCGCCGAAGAACTCTCGCATGGAGCCCGCGAAGGCTTCGTCGCTGAGCTGGGTCTGCGCGTCCAGCAGGGCGCTCAGGGGGACCCCGCGAAGCGCCCCGAGCGAGTCGCGGGGAATCCCGAGCCCGTCGGCCATCCGACGGGTCACTTCCACCGCGGAGTCCCACGACACCGCGCAGGGCGCACCCGGGGAGGCGATGACCGCCCTGTGCACCAGGCCGCGGGCATGCGGCGAGGCGAGCAAGCACGCCACGATCATCGCTCCCGCAGAGTGACCGGCCAGGGTGACGTTGTCGGGGTCCCCGCCGAAGGCGGCGATCTCCTCACGCACCCAGCGCAGGGATGCGATGACATCGAGCAGAGCGGCGTTGGCCGAGCCTGCTGCGGAGGGCTCGGCCACTGCGGCGAATCCGAGCGCCCCGAGTCGGTGGGTGACGTTGACCTCGACCAGACCGTGCCGGCTCAGCCCGCCTCCGCGGTAGAGGGGGTCGCCGCCCGAGCCGAGGGCGAACCCGCCACCGTGGATCCACACGAACACCGGCAGCCCGGACCGGCCGGGGGAGGGGGTCCGCACGGACAGGGTGAGGCAGTCCTCGCTTTGCGGCAGCCGGGAGCGGTAGACCTCGCCGACGACCGCGAACGCCTGCCGCTGGGGCGCCGCCGGCCCCGGTCCTGAGACCGGCCGGACGCCGGACCAGGGCAGCGGGGGAGCAGGCGGCGCGAACCTCAGCTTGTCGACCGGTGGGGCGGCATAGGGTATTGCGTCGAACAGATGGCTTCCGTCCGGTTCGACGCTGCCCGTCAGCTTCCCGGAGCCGGTCGTGAGCACGCTCGTGCCAAGGGCCGTCATGATTGCAGCTCCGTCAGGACACTGGCGCGAAGCAGGCCCTTGCGGACCTTCCCGACCGACGTGCGGGGCAGCGCGTCGACGAACTCGACGACCGAGGGCACCTTGAACGACGCGAGATGCGTTCGGCAGTGCTCGATCAGCTCGGCCTCGGTGACCGCGTGTCCCGGCCGCAAGGCCACGACTACCTTGAACGCTTCGTCGAGCATGTCGTCCGGAACGCCGACGGCCGCGGACTCGGCGACGGCGGGATGTGTCGCGACCACCCGTTCCACCTCGGCGGCAGCGACGACCTCCCCGCCACGCTTGATCACGTCTCGCGCGCGGTCGTAGAACCGGAGGAACCCGTCCTGTTCCACCCGCACGATGTCGCCGGTATGCAGCCAGCCGTCGCGGATCATCGCGTTCGTGGCCTCGGGGTTGTCGTGGTAGCCCGCCATCAGCGTGATTCCCGGCTCGCCGCCGACGAGCAACTCGCCCACCTCGCCCACAGCGGCGTCGGCACCGCCTTCGGTCACCACGCGCAGGCGGCTCCCGCTCAGGGGCTTCCCTATCGTCGCGTTGTCCCTGCACCCGTCGAGCGGATTCATTGTCGGGGGCGCGATGGTCTCGGTCATCCCGTACATCTGCAGCAGCCCGGTCCCGTAACGCTCCTCGAACTCCTTGAGCTCGTCGGGAGTGAGATTCTGCGCGAAACACACCTCGCGCAGATCGTTGTCCGCGTCGGCCGGGTCTCGGGGCTGGGACAGGGCCATGCGCATGGGTGCGGCGAAGAGGCTGCCCAGGGTTGCCTTGTGGAGGCGCGCCTGCGCCGCCCAGCGAGACGCCGAGAACCTTTCCATCACCGCGGCTGAGGCTCCGGTGACCAGGCTCGACATCACCGAGTAGTACTGGGCGTTGGCGTGGAAGACCGGCAGCACCACGAGCCATCGGTCTGCGGGCCGCATCCGCAGGTTCTCGGCGATCACCGTGCCGGCGTGCAGGTAGTTGGCGTGAGTGACGACCACTCCCTTCGGGCGGCTGGTGCTCCCGGACGTGTACATGATTGACAGCGGGTTCCGTGGGTCGACAGGCTCAGCGGCGACCTCGTCGTCTGAGCGTCCGTCGAAGTCGGCTCCGGTGCGGATGATCGGGACACCCGCGAGAGCCGCAGTCTCCGCGAGATCGCTGGCGCCCTGTTCCAGGACGACCGTCCGGCAGTCCGCATGCCCGAGGACGAAGTCCAGCTCGTCGGGGGTGCTGCCCGGATTCACCGGAACGATGACCGAACCGCTCAACGCAGCCCCGAACCAGCAGGCGAAGAACTCCGGGCGGTTGCGGGTGGCGATCGCGAATCGCTCGCCGCTCCTGACGCCCGCCCCGGCGAGCACGGACTGCCCCCGGCGGGCGAGCGCGACCGTCTCGGCGTAGGTGTAGGTCGTTGTGGAGCCGTCGCTCTCGAACAGCAAGAAGGGGGCGTCGGGGGTTCGTTCGGCCTGGTCGAGCAGGACGGCGCCGAGCCCGCGGTCACCGAAGGGCAGTATCGTCACGGCGCGCTCCTACCGGTTCCCGTTGCGCTCGCGGGCAGCTGTCCGCAGGTAGCAACCGACTACGTGCGCGGACGGTCCCTCGACGATGGCCCTGCCCAGACAGGCGTGATCGTCGGCGTGGCGCTTGAACAGCCCGATGTCGGCTCGGTCGGCGCCGCGCGCGTGGCGATGGAGCACAATCCGGAGCGAGTTCTTGGCCTCCAGGATGTCGAGCCTGCGCACGAGCGCGCTCGACCGCCGTGTTGACACTGTCGTGGAATCGGCAATCGTCATCGAGAGCCTCCTTCTGGATCAGGTGAATGCGCGTGGGTCAGGCGTCGGCGAGAGGCTTGCGGTAGGTCTCTCGCAGCGCCAGGGCCGACAGCAGGGAGATGACGCCCGCGCCCACGAGGAAGTAGCCCGGCAGGATTGGGTTGCCGGTGGCGGCGGTCAGCCAGGTCATCAGCAACGGGGTGCCGCCGCCGAAGATCATGTTGGCGAATGTGTAGATGATCGAGACGCCGCCGTAGCGCACGACGGTCGGAAACATCTCGGCGGAGAACACGGCCAGCTGGGAGTTCAGCGGTGCCGCGGCCACGGCGAACAGGACGAACGCAGTCAGTGCCAGCCCGAAGCTGTGCTGGTTGAGGAACCAGAAGCAGGGGTAGCCGACGACGATCTGGGCGGCCGCGCCGCCGATGAGTATCGGCCTGCGTCCAACGGAGTCGGACAGCCTGCCCATGATCGGCAGCAATGCCACATAGACCAGCAGGCTGAGCACAGTGAGCGTCAGAGCCTCGCGCAGTGTGGTGGTCTTTGTGACCGCGAGGTAGGACGGCACGTAGACATAGAAGATGTAGGTGGGCAGGGACGATGCAACCAGCACGCCGAGGCCGACGGCGATCTCCCTCGGATAGGTGCGGACCACGACCAGGATCGGGGTCCGCACGTCCTTCCGCTCGGACTTCACCGCCTCGAAGTGGGGCGTCTCCTCCAGCCGGAGGCGCAGGTAGAGCCCAATGAGACCGAGGGGCAGCGCCACCAGGAACGGAATCCGCCAGCCCCAGCTCGACATCTGCTCCGGGCTCAAGATCGACGAGACCGCGGCCCCGACGATCGCTCCGAAGGCCAGGCCGGCACCGAAGCCCACGGTGATCCAGGATCCGTAGAGGCCACGCCGGTTCGGCGGCGCGTACTCGACGACGAATGAGGCGGCCCCACCGAATTCACCACCAGCGGAGAAGCCCTGAATGAGGCGAAGCGCGACCAGCAGGCCCGCGGCGAGGGGGCCGGCAGCGGCGTAGGTCGGCAGCAGTCCGATCAGGAACGAGGCCCCCGACATCACCAGGATCACCGCGGACAGCGTGGTCCGGCGGCCGATGCGGTCGCCGAAGTTGCCGAACACCAGCGCACCGATCGGGCGGGCGACGAACGCGGCGCCATAGACGGCGAAGGCCGTGAGCAGCGAGGTCGTAGGATCCGCGGCGGGGAAGAAGAGCGGTCCGACCACCGCGGCGAGTGAGCCGTAGACGAAGAAGTCGTACCACTCGATGAAGTTGCCGGCGACCGCACCGACGGTCGCCCGTCGCTGCACCGCCCGATGGTGAGTCGCCGTGCTGACAACGGCTGGCGGGGCCGATGACGGAGAAGTGTCCACGACGAAGCCTCCTGTCCACCACGATGTGGGCGGCTCGACTTGTGTGCCGCAGACTCCCTGGACTGCTCCGGGTACGGCGCGATGTGCCGTCACTCTGCTCTCGATCAAGGGCCGACGACAACGTTCCGTCGGCCAGACAGTCAGCCCCCCGAATTGTGCGCGCGAACAAACATCGAACGACGGACCGCCTGTTGAGTGCTAGATTTCGATCTCGATTGGGTGTCGCGACCAAGTCGTATCCACAGTCGCCCCTGAGGTGGCCCTCGGTACACGATCGGCAGGAGAGGCGCATCGAAGTGCCGGACCTACGCAACACGGCCTCGCCGAACCCCGTCTTGGAGCGGGTGCTGCAGACGATGTCCGACCACGCCGCAGCCATCGCAGCGGAAACGGCGGACGCCGTCCATGGCAGCATCGCGGACTACCGGCTGGTGCCCGACGAGTCGCTTGTGCAATCGGCTCTGCGCAACCACGCGCGCGTCGCCAGGGCTCTGCGTGAGGGCAGGGGACCGGGCGAGGACGACATGATCGAGGAGGCCTGGATCGTCCGCGAACGCGTCCGCTCGGGAGTGCCGATTGAGAACGCGCTGCACGCCTACCGACTGTCCATCAGCATCTTGCGCACCTACTTCACGCGATGGGCCGTGGAGTTCGGGTTGGACAGCGCCGAGACTCTGCGTGGGGTGAATGCACTGTGGGAAGTGACGGATGTCGTGACGTTGCGGCTGGCCGCAGTGCATCGCGATGAGGAACTCAACCTCGCCCGCCATGACGAGCGGCAGCGGTTCAACTTCCTCCACGCCCTGCTCACCGGAGCCAACGGGCCGGATCACCACGCCCTGTGCGCAACCTACGGACTTCCGGCCGGCATCTCCTACGTCACCTTGCGCGCCCGGACCACCGCGGAGCAGGGGCTGCGCACCATGACCGAACTCGTGGCCAGGACGACTCGCCGTGCGCCCTCCTTGATCGGCATCTTCGAGGGGGACGTCGCCGGCGTTGTCGCGACTCCGCCCGTGATTCCCGAGCGGCTGGCGGTGGCCGTCGGTCCGGCCGTCGATCTCGCCGACCTCCCGATCTCCTTCCGGAGCGCCAGTCAGGTCCTCGACGTGGGGCTGGCGTTCGGCATGTCGGGCTCGTTGACAGCGGAAAGGCTGTCTCTACGGCTGGCCGTGGCATCAGCCGACGACGTCGGTGCGGTGCTGGTGGAGCGCTACATAGCGCCCACGGAGTCCGAAGGAGACGGAGGCAAGCAGCTGCGGGAATCAGTCAGGACCTATCTCGCGGCGAACCGCAACGTGCGCGACGCCGCGACGCGACTCTGCGTACACCCGAACACGCTGCGCTACCGGCTTCGCAAGTTCGAGACGATGACTGGGCGCGACCTGAGCCTCGACACGGTCGCGTTCGAAGCGTGGTGGGCTCTGCAACGGTCGTCGTGGGAAGCCGGATCAAAGGATCATCGAGGGTGACGCGTCGTGGACCGTCGATCGCGACTTCGGCGACGCCGTCCTCGGCGAACCTCCTGAACGGCGGCAGATCGGCAAGACCAACCGGGCATTCCCGCACCGCGTGGTGCGGCCTCTCGTCGGGCAGGGCATCACCCAGTTCATCGACATCGGATCGAGCCTGCCGACGATGCGGCACGCACACGAGGCCGCCGACGAAGTCAAGCCTGGTGGTCTACGCCGACTTCGGCCCGATCGCGGTCGCGCACTCCCGCGACTTGCTCGAAGAACACGGAGGCGCCCGCCGTCCTGCGGCGATCCACGCCGATCTGCGCGCACCCGACCGGCTCTGGACGCAAGCGAAGAACACCGGCGTCGTGGACCTCAACAAGCCGACGGCGATCTCGCCCGTGAACCGGCCGCGCTCGTTCTCCCTCAAATGGGGTCGGTAGGTGTGGAGCCGGGCGGGCTGGCAAGCCGTAGAACCAGACGGTGCCGGCGACGGGCTGTATGGAGTGCCGCTGCCGCGTGGCGGTGGGATCGGGGTCGGCGATGTTGTTGGCTCGACAGTCCAGAAGGATCGAGACCAGTTGCATGCCCTTCATCAGGAGATCTCCGCGAACGCAGATCTCTCCGGTCTCACCCGTCGGCACAGCCGCATCGGTCACCGGGTCCATGATGCGAAGCGCCACCAGGGGGTATCGATGACTGCCATCTCTCTATCGCCTTCCCAGGATGACGATCGATGTCACCGCTTCCTCACCGCGGTGGAATCCACCACCGTTCTCCGCCAAAGCCAATCGCGCACCGTCGACCTGTCGGGCACCGGATTCGCCGCGAGGCTGCTCGGTGAGTTCGAACACCTGGGCCAACCCGGTGGCTCCGATCGGATGTCCCTTCGACACCAGCCCTCCCGAGGGATTGACCGGGATGCGGCCTCCCAGGGCGGTGTCTCCCCGTTCCGCTGCCACGCCACCTTCCCCTGGAAGTACGAGGCCCAGCATCTCGGTCTGCAGGACCTCGGCGAACGCTGTCGCGTCGTGGACCTCGGCAACGTCGATCTCACTCGGTGAGACCCCGGCCCGTTCATAGGCTTCGGCCGAGACCAGTTGGCTGATGTGCCCGTCGAATAGGGTGATGTCGCGGTCGGTGCCTGTGCCGACGACCGAGGCCAGAACCTCGACGGGCCGTTCGCTGCGCAACCTGCGGAGGCCGTCGTCACTGCACAGGACCACGGCAGCAGCACCGTCCGTGACCGGTGCGCACATGGGCACCGTCAGCGGGTGTGACAGCCTTCGCGCCGCGAGCACGTCCTCGACCGACATCGGTTTGCGGTAGTGTGCGCGCTCATTGTCGGCCGAGTGCAGGTGGTTCTTCGACGCCACTGCCGCGAACTGCGCCGCTGTCGTTCCGTACAGCCGCATGTGCTGACGCGCCATCGCTGCGTAGATGTCCATGAAGATGGATCGAGTTCCGACATCGGCGTTCTCGACTTCTCCGCCGAGCTGGCGGAGTGTCTCGTCGAGAAGCTGAGGGTTAGATTTGTCGTAACCGGAGTCGAACAACGCCATCGTCCGCGGAGAGTCGTCGATGTGCATCTTCTCGGTGCCCACCGCGAGTGCCACGTCGGCGTCGCCGGCCCGGATGAACGTCGCGGCCATATTCAACGCCGATGCCCCTGTTGCACAGGCATTTTCGACGTTGTGGATGGGCACTCGCTGGATGCCGATGTCTCGCAGCGCGATCTCTCCGGAGATCATGCCCTGACCGTGCAGGATGCCGTTCGTGGTCGAGGCGAAGAACGCCACGTCGATGACCTGGGCGCCGACGCCTGGACCTGCATCGGCCAGCGCATCGCTGACAGCCCACCGGGCCATGTCGTAATTGGTTTTGTCACGGTGGATGCCGAACGGTGTCATGCCCACGCCCGCAACCCATACACGTTGTGCCACGCAATAGCCTTTCCTTTTGTTGTCCGGCCGCCGCGTCGGCGCACGTAGCTGGGGTATCGAGAGGCGAGTCGTCCGACGCCCTGGTGCGGCAACGGGTCAGGTTCGCGATCGATGTGAACGCTCGATCTGATTGTGGTCGCGCACACCGTCAACCGCCAGGTTCCACAGACCAAAGCCGAGGTCGGCGTTTCGTATCAGCCGACAACCGCCCGTTCGGACGGCGGCACGGCAAGCCGCGGCGTGAAGGCCGACTTGTGGCTCTTCCGCGTCGCTTCATCACCCCGGGTGAAAACGTCAGGAACGAATGGCTCGAGCCGGTCACCGACGAGGAATAGGAAAGCGGCCGAAGAACGGAGGAAACGCATGAGCATCCTGGACGAGACCTGCACCTTGGCAGGCGGCATCGAGATCCCCAAGCTCGGGCTCGGCACCTGGTTCATCGATGACCAGAACTCGGCTGACGCCGTGCGCGCCGCGATCGAGATCGGGTACCGCAACGTCGACACCGTGCAGGCCTACGGCAACGAACGCGGCGTCAGCGAGGGAATCCGCGCCAGCGGCCTTCCCCTCGAGGAGCTGTTCGTCCCCACCAAGCTCGCTGCGGAGATCAAGGACTACGACCGGGCCGTGGCCGCGATCGACGAGTCGCTGTGCACGTTGGACGTCGGCAACATCGACCTCATGCTGCTCGGCGGCGTCGACTTCACGCTGCGGTCCGCAGGGCACGGCGGTGTGACCTGACCCCTTTAGGGCCGACACGTCCAATTATGCCGTGAATGTGAGGGGGTAGCTTCTTCGTTGCCGTTCCTCGTGCGGCGTCTGGTAGCCGATGGCTGAATAAAGACGGTGGTGGTTGTAGTACGTGATCCACCGGAACGTATCCGCTCTGGCCTCGGTCTTCGTCGGCCAAGTCTCCCTTCCCATCTCGGTTTTGAGGCTGCCGAAGAAGGACTCTGCGGCAGCGTTGTCGTAGCAGGATCCGGTCCGGCCCATCGACTGACGTATGTCCAGCTCGCGGCAGGTTTCCTGCATGAGCCGGGACGTGTACTGACTGCCGCGGTCGGTGTGGAAGATCGCGTTGTCGGCCGTGCGGCCCTGCTGATGGGCCATGCGGAGAGCTGCTTCGGTCAGTTCCGCCTGCATGTGATCGGCGATCGACCAGCCGATCAGCTCCTTCGTGCACAGGTCGATCACCGTCGCCAGGTACAGCTTCCCTTCCAGGGTGGGCAGCTCGGTGATGTCTCCGACGAGTTTGAGACCTGCCATCGGAGCGGTGAAGTCCCGCATGACCAGGTCTTTCGCCGGCACCGCCTTCCGGTCCTGCCGGGTCAGCGACTTGCGGCGCCTCCTGGAGACGTCCTGAATCGAGTGCTCTCGCATGATCCGAGCGACTCGTTTCCTGGTCGCTGTGACGCCTCTGCGGTGCAGGGCCCGGGTGATCCGCAGGGCACCGTAGGTGCCCGAGGAGGCGTCGTGGACCTGCCGGATCTCCACGAGCAGGTCCTCGTCCGAGGCCTTCTTCGCGTCTCGGACGGGCTGGCGTTCCTTCCATCCGTAGTAGCTGGATCTGTCCCATCCCAGCAGGTCACACACCCTTTTGACGGGGTGTTCCGCGCGGATCTCGTCGACGAAGCGGTAGCGGATCACTGCCCCGCCTCCCGCGCGAAATAGGCGACCGCCTTCTGCAGGATGTCGATGTCCTGCCGGGCATGGGCCAGCTCGTGGTTCCGCTCGGACAGCAGCCGGTCCAACTAGCGGACCTGTGCTTTCAGCGCTTCGACCTCCCGGCTCACCGCGGCGTCACCGCCGTCGTTCCCGGCGGCCTTGCGCCGTCGGCCCAGTTCACGCTCCACCCAGGTGCCCAGCGTCGCTTTGTGCACGCCCAGCGACCGCGCGATGTCCGCAACCGGCCTCTCCGGCGAGGAGAGCAGCAGCTCGACCGCGTCCTTCTTGAACTCCTCCGGGTACTGCTTGCCACGACCCATGGCAGACCACTTCCACCCGCAGACCGCCATGCGACCTGCCGTTCAGGTGTCAGCATCGAAGGGGGCACCTCACTCGGCGAGAGTCCCGTCGAGCAAGACGAAGTCGGGCTCATGCTCGCGCAGCGTCTTCAGCAGACCCGGTGCACGTGCGGCGAGCAGGTCGATGACCGCGCTGGTGTAGGTGCGGGCGGTGGATTCGCTGATCCCGAACCCGCCAGCGATCTTCGCCAGAGTGGTGTGTTCGCGCAGGTACACCAGCGCCATCATCGCGCGCTGGGACGGACGGAGCTTGCAGCGCCGGTCGCCCTCACGGGTGACGATGAGCATGGTGACCCACTCCACGAGTGCGTGCGGAGATCGAGTGCGGCAGGATGGAGGACCAACGAGGCCCCCGAGCAGCGTGGTTGAGACGTCAGACATCTCGATCAACAGCCCGGGGGCCTCGCTCGTTGCGCTTCACGGCCCATCACTCGATCGGTGGCCAACTCGAAGAAGCTCAGTGAGTGTCACTTGGCATGGTCGTCAGGCCCAGGGCACCCGATTCAGTCGTTGAGCGCGCGGTCGATGACGAGGCTGTCGGCCGCCTGCCGCAACCGGGCCAGCTTGCCGTCCCGGATCGTCCACAGGTGAATGAACCGTACCTGCACATTCGTGCCGGACTTCGTCGTCGCCTCGTAGTGCCCGGACGCGGCGACGTGCTCACCGTCGGCGTAGATCTCCTCAGCCACCGGGGAGATGGCGTCGAAGCGCCCGAACATCGGGCCGAAGAAGTCGTTGACCACACTGTCGAAACCGCGGTAAACGCCGCCGCCCGGGAAACCGGGTGTGATGTCCCAGACGATGTCCGCGGCCATGACCTGCGCAAGGACGGCCGGGTCACCCTTCGACTCGTAAAAGCGGCGGACGACAGCGATGTTGGCAGAGTCGGACATGTCATGCTCCTCGACGATAGGGGCCGGTCAGGTCCCCGCAGCATGCGCCGAGCGCGGCACGGGCTGGGAGGGACAGATCTCTCCCTGTCTGGATCGCCGCCCCGGATGAAACTCTGCCTTCTGCCGACGCCCATGGCGCGGATGAGTATGTCGATGACGGGCAGCAACGCCTGTCGGTGAGTTCCAGCAATGCTTGGGTGGGGTTGGCGTCTGGAATGTCGATGAGTTTCAGCAACGCCGCCCGGGCTGCGGTCAGGTTCGAACATATCGATGAGGACTGACAACGCCCGGTGCAAGCGGCCGCGAGGAGTGGGACGGCTGGCTGTACGTGCTGTCCGGGCGGCTGCGGGTCGTACTGGGCGAGAACGACGTGGTGCTCACGGCCGGCGAGCGGCCGAGTTCGACACCCGGGTGCCGCACTGGTTCGGGTCGACGGGGGAGGGGCCGGTGGAGTTCCTGAGCCTGTTCGGGCCACAGGGGGAGCGAATGCATGTGCGGGCGCGGCCGAAGCGGTCGTGACGGACCGAACCGTGCTGCCAGGGCGGTTCGCGGTTACTGCCTGTCGTTGAAGTTGGCGATGACCTCGCTCACCTGCTGCTGCGTCAGCGGGGCGGTGGGGAGCGGGTGGGCGGCCTCGGCGCGCAGGCCGTCGAGCATGAAGGCGACGCCGCGACGCCAGGCGTCGGGGACGGTGTCCTTGGCGGCGCGGGACAGCAGGGCATTGGTGCCGAAGATGAACAGCAGGTCCTCGCGGGTGAAGTCGGAGCGCAGGGCGCCGGCCTCCTGGGCCCGCTCGATGATGCGTACGGCGGCGGCGTGAGCACGCTCGCAGAGGGCCATCAGACGGGAGGCGTCCGGGTAGCGGCCGGTGACCACGTCGCTGATCGCGGGGTCGGTGACCTGGAGGTCACAGAGGGTCTCGACGTAGCAAGCGAATCCCTCCCAGGCGTCCTCATGGGCCAGTGCCTGTCGGGCGACCTCCTCGAGCCGGCCGGCGGCCAGGTCCGCGACCACCTCGTCGATGAGCGCCTCGCGGGTGCCGAAGAGGTTGTAGAGGGTCCCGTGGCTCACACCGGCCCGGCGGGCGATCTCCTTCAGGGGGGCCTGGAGGCCCCGCTCGTGGAACAGCTCGGCCGCTGCGGTTCGCAGCTTCTCCGCGTTGCGTCGCGCGTCGGCCCGCATCCGGCGTCCCTCCTGGTCATGTGGTCGGAGTACATGGTCGCATCTTCGGGAGCGAGTAACTTGACCCGAAGGTCAGGTTACGTGTTACGGTCGCGGAGGAAGTTGACCCATGGGTCAAGATAGTTCTGCGCAAGGGGAAATCTGATGTCCAAAGTGATCGCCGTCTTCGGTGCCGGTACCGGCCTGGGCGTGTCCGTCGCCCGTCGTTTCGGCCGCGAGGGCTTCCGTGTGGCCCTGGTGGCACGCCGCAAGGAGCGGCTGGACGCCCTGGTCACGCAGCTCGCGGAGGAGGGCGTCAAGGCCGCCGCCTTCTCCGCCGACCTGTCCGATCCGGCGGGGGTCCCCGCCCTGGTGGACGCCATCCGCGACCGCTTCGGCCGGATCGACGTCGTGGAGTACGGGCCGGGCGGCGCCGACCCGTACTTCACCCCGGCCACCCAACTGGACGCGGCCACCGTGGAAAGGTTCTCCGGGCTGTGGCTGCTCACCCCGGTGGAGCTGTTCCGAACCGTACTGCCGGAGATGACCGAACGCGGCGACGGTGCGGTCCTGATGACCACCGGCTTGACTGCCCTGCAGCCGATGGCCCACCGCAGCGGGCCCGGCGCGGTGATGGCCGCCGCCCGCAACTACCTGTACTCCCTCAACGCCGAACTCGCCGACACCGGCGTCTACGCCGGCACCCTCTCCGTCGGCGCCGTGATCGCCGGAAGCGAGATCGCCCAGGCGGCGGCCGGGGCGGCGGAGGTCCCCGTCACCGACCCGGCCGAACTCGCCGAGCACTACTGGGACATGTACACCCGCCGCGACCGCGTCGAGCAGGTCCATCCCGCGGCGCCGGCTGCGTCCGCCGCCTAACCTCAGTCCCGGATCATCCGACTCCGTTCTTATCCCCTCGTGTTGGCTCTCGCCGGAGCTCCGCGCGGCCTGGGAGGATCAGCACCATCCCGGTGTACGTGCTTCGAGTACGTGCCGAACCGCCTGCGCCTGACCCTCGGCGGCGGACACTACCGGTCACACAGCGACGACGGGACTGCTCATGTCCGACTCTCTTCTCCGAGACGGTACGGCAGTGTCGTCGCCCGGGGTGCACTTCGGCGACGACACCGCCGCGCGGCGTCTGGCCCGTGAGGTCAACGAGTACGCCACCGTGCCGGCGGCAGATCATCCCGGTCGCTTCGGGTCCTTCGCGGCCTGCCGCTGCCAGACATCGACGGCACCCTCGGCGAGATCGCGTACGTCTTCGACCAATTGGGCGCGGACGGCCTGTCCGCAACCTCAGGGAGACCAACCGTGACGAAGGTCCTGTACGTGATCACCGCTGCCGGCCACTGGACGTGGGCCGAGGCACCAAGCACCCGGCGGGTTTCTGGGCTGAGGAGGCGGTCGGCCCTTGCCAGGTGTTCAAGGAAGCCGGTTACGAGATCGCCGTTGCCACTCCCGGCGGCGTGCCGCCCACCGCCGACGCGCTGAGCCTCACCACCGACCTCAACGGTGGCCCCGAAGGCGCCGAGAAGATGAAGGCCGCCCTGCGCGACGCTACCGAATTGGCCCAGCCGATGCGCATCGAAGACGCCAACCAGGACGAGTACGACGTCGTCTTCTACCCTGGCGGCTGGGGCCCCATGGAAGACCTGCCCGACAACGCCGAGTCGGGCAAGCTGCCCATTGACCGGCTCGCCTCCGGCAAACTGATCGCCCTGGTCTGCCCTGGCCCCGCAGCGTTGCCGGCCACCGCCGACGCCGACGGCAAGTCCCCGTTCGCCGGCTACCGCCTCACCGGCCTGAGTAACGCCGAAGAGATCCCGAACGGGGTGGCCGACCGCGCGAAGTGGCTGCTGCAGGACCGGCTGGTCGAGCTCGGCGTCGACTACCGCGCGGGTGAGCCGTACCAGCCGCACCTCGAGGTGGATCGCACCCTGTACACCGGGCAGAACCCGGCCTCGGCCGTACCGCTGGCCCAAGAAACGTCAAAGCCCTCGGCTGACACTGTTCCGGCGGCCCGGAGGGTAGACCCCGGGCCGCCGAGCCGTCCCGCCAAGGACCGCCGGGAGGTAGCGTGTCGGTGGGATCGACTCCCGCACAGCAGAACCCCGGTACGAGGCTGGTGGCCGTGAACCGTGAACCGCACCGCAACGAGCTGGGCGACTTCCTCAAGGCCCGGCGCAACGAGCTGAACCCCGCCGACCTCGGCCTGCGCGCCTACGGTGAGGACCGGCGGGTGGCCGGCCTGCGCCGCGAGGAGGTCGCCCTGCTCGCCGCGATCAGCACCGACTACTACACCCGCCTCGAACAAGGCCGCATCCACGCCTCTCCCTCCGTCCTGAATTCGCTGTCCCAGGTGCTGCGGCTCGACCAGGACCAGCGCGCCTACCTGCACGAACTGGCCAGCCGAGACAGGCCACACGCGGAGCGCCGCCTGCGCCACTACGAGGCCGATCCCCAGTTGCGGCGGATGCTCGACGACATGACGCACACCCCCGCCTTCGTCATCGGACCGCGCACCGAGGTCGTCGCGTGGAACGCCATGGGCGCCGCCCTGATCACCGACTTCACCCAGCTGCCGGGCGAGCGGTACTACATGCGGATGCTGTTCACCGACCCGGCCATGCGCGAGCTCTACGCCGGCTGGGAAAGCGTCACCCGGCTGTGCATCGCCGAGATGCGCCGGCACAACGCCGACCAGCCCGGCGACCCCTTGCTGACCGCCCTGGTCGACGAGTTGTCCGCCGACCACCCCGAATTCCGGCAGTGGTGGGCGGAGCACGAGGTGGCCACCCGCGGCACCGGCACCAAACACCTGCATCATCCGGTCGTCGGCGACCTCATCCTGGACTGGAACGCGGTGACCTGGGCCGCGCAACCCGACCTGCAGATCATCGTCTGGACCGCCGAGGCCAACAGCCCGTCCAGCGACGGCCTGCGCCTGCTCGCCGCCTGGACCGCCGACAATACCGCCCGTGCGACCGGCGCGAACGCGGGTTGACCGGCCTCAGGCGTTGTGCTTGCCGAGGAACTCCGCCAAACCCCTCTTCCGGCACTGGCCACCTCGGCCGCACTGCTCGTCGACCTCCTCATCCTGGACGGCCCCGACCTCGGGCCCTACCCCGAGCCCGGCAACGACGTGCGCGCCGTGGCCACCGCCTGGCTGCACAGCCTGCGCGCCGGCGTCGCGTCCCGGCCGTACGCACCGCGGCGCTGGCCGTCATCGCCCAGGCCGACCACGACCCCAACAGCGCCCAGGCGTTCGCCCGATCCGGCCGGGCGGGAGCTTGCGCCAGCGGGAGCGGATCTTCTTCAGGTGGCCGCGGACGAGGCCGGAGGCGAGGTGCAGGGTGGCGCTCGACAGTGGCAGGCGGCACTGGTAGACAAGGCCTTCAGTGCCCTCGGCGGGGCTGGTGTTCTTTCGCATGGAATCCCCAACTCCCGTTGGGGGCCTGTGCGTTACGCCGGGATTCCGCCGAGAGCGGTCATGGGGGAGGCAGCGGCAGGGCGGCGAAGCGGCCGGCGGGGGTGCGGTGCAGCCAGCCCGGCTGCGGCGAAGGAGGAACGAGTGCGCACCTTTGAGACGGGACAGACGGTCGTACGACGCGACGTGCACCGCTGCGGCCGCGTGTGGAGCGAGCACGCACTGCGCATCGTCGCCGACACGAGCGATGCCTTGGTTGCAGCCTGTCAGCCCGGAGCGGAGACCCGCTGGCCCGCCCTGTATGTCAAGGCCCGTGCGGACGGTGTCCGTGCGGTGCGTACCAAGGCGTTCGACGCGATGGCGAGTGGGGTGTGGGAGCTGGCGGCCTCGGTGTGGCAGGAGACTGAGCTGCTGCTGTGGAAGCCGCCCGCGGCGTGGTTCAGCGTCAACGCCTTCTACACCATCGGCGGGCTGCGGAACTGGTACGTGAACTTCGAACACCCCACCGTCCGGACCGGCGACGGGTTCGACACCTTCGACCTCGCCGTGGACCTGGTCGTCGCCCCCGACCTGTCCAGCTGGCAGTGGAAGGACGAAGACGAGTACGCGCACGTGCGGCGGCTCGGCATCGTCACCGACACCGAGCACCGGGCCGTGGACGCTGCCCGTGACCAGGCCCTCGCGATGCTCGAGGAGCGCTCTGGCCCGTTCGCCGACGCCGACTCCTGGTCGGCCTGGCGGTGGAACCCGGCCTGGCCCGCCCCGACCCTTCCGAGCCCCGTGGCGGCCGGGCAGAAGGTTGCACCGACGGGCGGCTGAACCGTTGGTCGGAGGGGTGCCCCGGTGCCGGACCGGACGGGACCGGGCAGGCGGGGCACGGCTGGATCTCATCTGACGGCGACGGGTGTATGGCCGTGTGCTGGGCGTGGGCGGGATAGGCACGGTGTACGCCGCAGTGGGGGAGCAGGGGGAGCGGGGGGGAGCGGGGGCGGTGAAGGCCGTGCACGCCGGGCAGGCGGCGGATGAGCAGTTCCGGGCACGGGCCCGGCCCGGTTCCGGCGCCAGGTGCAGGTGCTGCGGTGGGTTTCGGGTCCGTGGCTGGTGTCGACGGGCAGAGCACCCACGGGACGGACAGCCGGCGGGCGGCGAACACGGACTCGAGCGCGGCCCTGCGCCACCGAGCGGCCATCCGGTCGTGTCGGTCCCCGACAGCCACAGCAGATCGAGCGCGACGAAGTGGGCCGGCCACTCGCCGACCGCCCGGACCACCCCGGCGCCGCGCCGCTGACGCCGGTTCTGAAGCCGCTCGAGGGCGTGCCGGCTCGCGGCGTCCCATACGACCAGCTCGCCGTGCAGCACGGCACCGCCCTGGTTTACCCGAACTTCCGAAGCTCAGAGCGCGAGTTCGACTCCCGTCACCCCGGCGCCATGAGCCTTGAGGGGTTTCCAGTCGCGGGCATCGTCCACGTGAAGTCAACTCGACCGTCACTGTGAGGCCCGGTGCTCAGCGTGGGGCGGCGCACCCGATTCCTGATGGGCGTGCGGGCCCGCCCTCCGGATGGACCTACGCCCGACAACCGCCCTTGCGTCAACCGAAGCGCCGCTGTACGTCCCACTGACTGGCCGGACCGCTCGGCGGCGGCAGCCAGGCACAACGGGTCCGGCACGGAGCGGGCCGCACCGGGTGTGGTCGTCTCCCGTTGGCCGACGGGGCTGCTGGCCTGAGGCTGACTCCGTCGCTGGAGCGCGCGGGCTGAGGACATCACCGGATCAGTCATCCTGGTCGGACCCCGGCTCCTGGCGGTCGATGCCGGTGGTACGGAACCGGCTGCGGTAGCCGCCCGGCGAGACTCCGAGGTTGCGGCGGAAGATCCGTCTCATCGTCTCCGGGGAGCCGAAGCCGACACGCCGTGCGACGGACTCCTGGCTCTCGTCGCCGGTCACCAGGAGAAGCTTGGCCGCTTCCAGCCGGGTCTGTTCCACGTAGCGGGCCGGCGTCATGCGCACCTCGTCACGGAACATCCGCGCCAGGTGGCGTTCGCTCACCGCGGCGCGGGCGGCCATGGCGGCAGCCGAGTGGTCCGCGGCCGGTTCGAGGACCACTGAGTCCAGGACCTGGCGCAGGCCTCGCGTGGTGGGGGCGCCCGCTTCGGACCAGACGCTGAACTGGGCCTGGCCGCCCGGACGTTGCAGGAAGACGACCATCCACCGGGCGACCCTGCGGGCGACGTCGGTGCCGTAGTCGTTCTCGACGATGGCCAGGGCCATGTCGGTGCCCGCGCTGATACCGGCACCGGTGACGAAGGAGCCGTCCTGGACGAAGAGGGCGTCCGGGTCCACTTCGATGCGCGGGTACTCCCGGGCGAGCCGCGCGCAGTGCGCCCAGTGTGTCGTCGCTCGGCGCCCGTCCAGCATGCCGAGGGCTGCCAGCACGAACGCCCCGGTGCAGACGGAGGCGATCCGTGACGCCCGGGGTGCCAGCTCCTGGACCATCGCCAGTGCCTCGGGGACCGTGTCCGGGGTCAGCTCCTCCGGTATGTCGTGCGTGCCCGAGGCGAAGGTGAAGTCGGCGGGTACACCTCCCGGCACCAGGAGGGTGTCGATGGAGTCGGGAGCGTCGGTCACTGGAAAGTCCGCGCTCAGCCGGGTGAACGCGGTCGTCCCGACCGGTTGTCCCGTGGGCGAGACCAGCAGCACCCGGTAGCGGGCCCCGAAGTCGTTGGCCCGGGCGAAGATCTCCAGCGGTGCCGCCACGTCCTGCAGCGTGACCTTGTCGTACAGGACGAAGACCACCGTCCGTTCGGTGCCGCGATCCGCGCCCGCGATGCTCCGGTTCATACTCCGACCTCCTCCAGGGGGGCGCGAGGCTTGCCCTCGTGTCCGAAAACGTGGCTCGCGTGTCCGTTGCAGCCCTTGGCTCCTGCCCCGCCAGGCGGGAACGTGGGAGCCGGGCAAATCACCCGGCCGGGTATCCGGGATCCGAGTTCCCGGAAAAACCGGGTACGGAATACTAACCGCACGAAGACCTGTTTGGTCCAGTGCCTATATTGACCTTGCAGCCTCCCGTGGCCTCATCGACAGGCCTGGGCGGCTTTTTCTGCGTTGACACCACAAAACCGCCACCGTCAATTCCGGACTTCATTTATTCAGCCATCGTTAACTTGTGTGAAACACGGTAGCCGGAACCTATTGGTGTCTCACCGCGCCATGGCCGACACAATCGGAACCGAGGGTGCTTACGATCCTCAGGCCCACTGCCAGGCCGTATGCGGTGGCAGCAGGGGCTGAAGGAGCGCGGATATCCACGTCGAATTGAAGGGCAGAAACACCGCATTCGGCGCCAACAGTCGGGCCTTGCGTGACGCTTTCGCGCCATCACTTCCCATTCTCTTCCATCCCTCAGCGGGCCAATTATCGCCTGCCCGCGTTCGGGCATAATTCCGCCGGGCCGTCAGAACTCGGCGTCAGAGGAGTGTTTTAGCCATGCGCCAGCTAGATGCTTTGTCAATCAGTATCGGCGTACTCGGAGGAGCCGCCACGCTGATGACCGCGACCGTCCTGACCATTCCCGTCTGGGTCATCTTCATCGCCTGGGCCTCCTTCTTCATCCTCGGTGCCGGCACCGACGGCATGGTGAGGTCGATCGCCTCGAACCTGACCGGCATTGTCATCGCCTCGCTGACACTGCTGGTCATCCACGCGCTGGGCGGTGGCACCACCGTCGCAGCCGTCACCGTGGGTGTCGGCAGCGCCGCCATGGTGCAGGCGTCGAAGATTTCCCTGCTCTCGAAACTCCCGGCCATCGTGTGGGGATTCGCCTCCACGGTGGGCACGGTGGCCGCCACCGGCCACGACATCACCACCACATCCATCAGCAACCCGGCGCTCGTCGCGGCGCTGGCCATGGTTCTGGGCGCGGCGTTCGGCATCGCCTCGGAGTACTGGGGAGCCGCGATGACCGCACGGCCGGCCGCTGATCCGACCCCGGAAGGACAGTCATGAAGCTGCAGCACCACCTGGGCGGCCTGGAAAATCTCGGCCCCGTCACCTACGAGCCCCGCGTCTTCGTCGAGGACTGGGAGCAGCGCGTCTTCGGCATCCACGTCGCGATGATGGGCCTCAGCGCCCACCTCGGCGATGCCGTGCCCCAGTACCCGATCGAGGACGTGCCCACCGCCTTCTCCTCCGTCTGGACCTGGGCGGACCTGCGCAAGGGCGCCGAGGCCATGCACCCCTTCGCCTACTTCCAGTACCGCTACTACGAGAAGTGGCTCGGCGGCATCGGCGGGTTCTTCGTCTCCCAGGGCTACATCACCGCGGAGGAGCTGGAGGCGAAGGCCGCGGAATATCTCCAGGACCCGGGACTCGACCTGCCCGAGGGCGGGGACGAACGCATCGACGACCAGGTCATCCGCTACCTGCGTGAGGGCGACTCCCCCCGCCAGGGGCCGGCCACGTCTCCGGCTTTCGCCGTCGGTGACCGGGTGACCGTCAAGGACGTGCCGCCCACCGAACACACCCGGCTGCCGGGCAATCTGCGCGGCCGCACCGGCACCGTGGAGCGCGTCTTCGAAGGCGACTACGGCTACTTCTGCTCCACCGGCCCCGACGGCATAGGCGAGCCGATGCCCGTCTACGCCGTCCGCTTCGAACCGACCGACATCTGGGGAGAACTCGCCGAACCCGGTGCCGTGCTCTACGGCGAGCTCTTCCAGGCCTACCTCACCCACGCGATGGAGGAACAGCAGTGACCGTGCAGTTCGGCTACCCCGAGGACCGCGAAGCCCGCAGCGCCGCCCGTGTAAGGGCGTTGGAAGCCCTGCTCATCGAAAAGGGGGTGATCACCGACGCCACCGTCGACAAGGTGCTCGGCTACTTCGAGGTCGACATGACGCCGCTCAACGGAGCCAAGATCGTCGCCCGTGCCTGGACCGACGCGGAGTTCGCGGAACGACTCGTCAAGGACACGCCGGCCGCCGTCGCGGAACTCGACCTCCCCGTCGGCATGGACGGTGCCGAAGGCGAACACCTGCAAGCCGTGGCCAACACCCCCGGCGTGCACAACCTGGTCATCTGCACCCTGTGCTCCTGTTTCCCCTGGCCCGTGCTCGGCCTCCCGCCGTACTGGTACAAGGACCCGACCTTCCGCGCCCGCGCCGCCCGGGAACCCCGTGTGGTGCTCAAGGAGACCGGCCTGGACCTCGACCCGTCCGTCGAACTGCGCGTATGGGACAGCAGCGGTCATTCTCGCTGGTTCGTCGTTCCGCAGCGGCCCGCCGGAACCGACGGCATGACCGAGGAGCAACTCGCCGCCCTGGTCACCACCGAATCGATGATCGGCATCGCCGAGGTTCCTTCACCCGCCGCCTGAGCCGCCCCCGGGCACCAGAGAAAGGGAATCCCATGGAGGCCACCGCGCCCACCCCGCCCCTGCATGACACCTGCGTCACCGACATGAACGCGCCCACCTTCGACGCCGACTGGCAGCGGCGGGCGTTCGGCGTCGCCGTCGCCCTGTCGGAATTCGGCCACTACCCCTGGGACGCGTTCCAGCAGCGGCTCATCGACGCCATCGGCGCATGGGAGGCCGCCTCCGCGACCGAGCAGGGCAGCTGGCAGTACTACGAGCACTGGCTCGCGGCGCTCGAACGCGTACTGGTCGATCACGATCTGGTCGCGGCGGACGAGATGCGTGCCCTGCTCGGGGCGTAACCCGTCCCCACGCCCGCGCCACCAGGACGTCCGCTCCGTACCGTCCGCCAGGGCCGCACCCGCGAATGGCTCACGACCAGCGGGTGCGGCCCACCCGGCCCACCCACCCCCTCTCACTGCCGACGACGGCACCGCGCGGTGCCCCCTGCCAAGGATGTGTGTGTGACCACAACGACCATCACTGCCGGCCGATGGAGCCGCGCCGAACGGCTGCGCATCACGGGCATCGTCGGCGTCATCGCCGCCCTGCACGTCATCGGATGGAGCCTGTACCTCTTCTACGCCGGCGGCCCGGCCGGCGCCGGGGCCTTCGCCGGCGCCGGAACCCTCGCCTACACCCTCGGGATGCGGCACGCCTTCGACGCCGACCACATCGCCGCCATCGACGACACCACCAGACTGATGATGCAACGCGGACGCAGACCTGTCGGCGTGGGCTTCTTCTTCGCCATGGGTCACTCCACCGTGGTCCTCGCCCTCGCCCTCGTCGTCGCGCTCGCCGCGGGCGCCGCCGGCTCGGGCATCGGCACCTTCCGCCATGTCGGCGGCCTGGTCTCGCAGATCGTCGCCATGCTGTTCCTGCTGCTCGTCGCCGTGCTCAACCTCATGGTGCTGACCGGCATAGTTGCCCTGTGGCGGCGTATGACGCAGGGCCGGCTCGACCCTGACGAGCTCGAGCAGCAGCTGCTCAACCGAGGCATGATGAACCGCCTCCTCGGCCACCGCGCCCGCGGGCTGATCCGTTCGTCATGGCACATGTACCCGGTCGGCATCCTCTTCGGCCTCGGTCTGGAGACCGCCAGCGAGATCACCCTGCTCTCCTTGTCCGCCAGCGCCGCCACCCACGGGTCCGGCCTGCCCACCCTCGCCGTGCTCTCCCTCCCGCTGCTCTTCGCCGCGGGAATGAGCGCCTTCGACACCGCCGACAGCATGCTGATGACACGCCTGTACACGTGGGCGTACCGCAGCCCCGCCCGCAGGCTCTACTACAACATCGCCACCACCGGCATGACCGTGGCCGTGGCCGCGTTCATCGCCAGCGTCTACATCGCGGGACTCGTCACCGACGCCACCGGGGCCAAGGGGCTCCTCAGTACCTACGCCTCCCTCGCCGACCACTTCGAACTGCTCGGTTACATCGTGGTCGCCATCTTCACGGTCTCCTGGCTCATCGCCGCCGCCATCTGGCGCTACCGCGGACTCGCCGAGAAGTACGGCAACCGGCGAGATGCCGCCGATGAGACACCCCACCGGCCCTGACTGTCTGAGGCAGCGTCATGTGTGGGGCACACCGCTTCCGCTCCCACCGCCCGAAGCCGGCCCGCGGGACGAGCCGGTGTTCATGGGTGGGGCCCGCCACCAGTACGCGCAACCGCCGGCGGCTCGGGCGCGAGGACGGTGGCGTAGCGGTCGTGGTGGTCGGGGTGGACAAGAGCCAGGATGTCCGGGAGCGCATCGAGGGGGTCGGTGTCCTCGAACGTGACGCGGATGAGTGCGTGGAAGATCGCGGTGCCTTTCCAGGCCGCGCGGTCGCCGTGGGTGAGGGCGGCGATGCGGCGGGCCGCGTCCATGGGGGCTGTGTCGTCCGTGGCCTCGCCGGGGTCCCAGCCACCGCCTTCGCACATCTCGCCACCGGCACCAGGCGCGGGTTACCGCGCGGAGAACGCTCCCTGGGGACCGAACTCGAAGGGGCCGCCCAGGGCGTCACCCACCGCTGAGCCGGCGACCGCGCCGGCGGCCCGCTGAATCCGCTTCATTCGCGCAGGTTATCCGTGCCGCGCTGACGGCCGAGCGGCCCTGCTTCCGGCGACGCCAAGGGCCGACCGTGCCGGGCTCGCTGCCCGGCTCTGTCACCGGTGAGCGTGTTGGTGGTCCTGCCGTCCTCGCTGCCGGCCCAAGTTGACGCGGCTGTCGGTGGGAAGAGGCCGTCACCTGTGGCAGGGCAAGAACGTGGTCGGCGCTGCGAGCAGCCTGCCGCAGCGCCGTGTGACGCCGACTGTCTCGCCACCCTCCCCGCCCGTGAACGAACCGAAGCATGTGCTCCAACGTTGTCCCATGGCGCTCAGGTTCCGAACGGATGTCGCGGTGGTTCAAGTGTGTGCTGTGGCTGTGTTCCTAAGCTTCGACGGCAGAGGGAACACCCGGGCTGTTCCTGGACGGGTACACACCAAAGATGAGAAGCGCGTGAACCAAGACTCCCCGGACAACGGGGCGCCACTGGAGCCCGATCGCTGCTGATCTGCCGGTTCCACGCCTTCTGTGTGCCGAGCCCGGACGCGGCTGGGAAACCCACAGGGCTGGCGCGAGGACAACCAGCCTGACCTTTGCGCCCTTTTGGTGGTGCATAAGCCTCATCGGCCCCTTGGTCGTCGAGGAGCTGATTTTCTGAGACTCGGTGGTCGGACAAGGCTGCCGTGGAAAGCGGGGACATGATGGGCAAGAACCCTTATGACTATGTCGTGGTGGGGGCGGGGACAGCGGGATGCGTGATTGCCTCCCGGCTTTCGGAACGCCCCGGCGTGCGGGTGTTGCTGCTGGAGGCAGGCGCCCGGGACGCAACCGAGACGATGGCGTCTCCTTGGGGCTTTCTGGGATTCGACCCGTCGTCCCTCTGGCTTGGCGCCTCGACCGTGCAGACCGGTACAGGCCGGGCCGCTGACGTGCTGCGCGGCAAGGCGCTCGGCGGATCGTCGAGCATCAACGGCCTCTACCACCTGCGGGGACACCGCTCCGGTTACGACGAATGGCCCGGCCTCGGTGCTCCAGGCTGGGGTTTCGACGATCTGCTGCCCTATTTCCGCCGCAGCGAGAGCACTCGCAGCCGTGATGCATCCGTGCGGGGCACGGAGGGGCCGGTCGTGGTCGCCCCGGTCCCGGAACCCCATCCCCTGGCCACGGCGGGCGTCGAGGCCGCGGTGGAGGCTGGGTTCGCACGCGCCGATGACATCGGCAGCGGGCTGGAGACCGGGTTCGGGTGGAGTGACATGAATCTGCCCGGCGGTGCCCGCCAGAGCGCGGCCGACGCCTACATCCGTCCGTTCCTCGACCGGCCGAACCTGGACGTCGTCACGGACGCGACCGTGCACCGGCTGCGTACCACCGCGGGTCGCTGCACCGGAGTCGAGTACGCCATCGGTGGGGAGCACCTGTCCGTCGACAGCGCCGAGGTGGTACTGACCGCCGGAGCCATCGGTTCCGCACACCTCCTGATGCTGTCAGGGATCGGTCCGGCACAACACCTTGAGGAACACGGCATCGACGTCGTCGCCGACCTGCCGGGAGTGGGCTCCCATCTGCAGGACCATCCGATGGCGGGCGTGGTGTACGAGGCCATCCAGCCCGTGCCGTTCGTTCCTGCCAACCCGCCGGCCGAAATGATGGGCCTGCTGTACAGCGACCCCGCCGCGGCCCGGCCGGACCTTCAGGTCTACATCGTCGCCGCACCGCTCCCGTCGGCATGGGGCCAGCCGCCGGCCAACGGCTACTCCATCGCCTTCTCCGCGATGGCTCCGCACAGCAGCGGCACCGTGCGCCTGGCGGACGCCGATCCCGGTAGCGCTCCCGTCGTCGACCCCGGCTATCTGAGCGACGACCGTGACCTGGAGATCATGCGCAAGGGTCTGGCCCTGGCACGCCGCATCGGGGAGGCCGACGCGTTCGCCGATTGGCGCAAGCAGGAAGCGGTGCCGGGCTCCGGGACGAGCGGCGAATCCGTGGACGAGTTCATCCGCAAGGCCACCGGCCCCTACTTCCACTTCACCGGCACCTGCCGCATGGGAACCGACGGCGATGCAGTCGTCGATCCTGCGGACCTCCGCGTGCACGGAACAGCCGGACTGCGGGTCGCCGATGCCTCGGTGATGCCGTCCATCCCCTCGGCCAACACCAACGCGACCGTCTACGCCATCGCCGAACGGGCCGCCGAACTGATGGACTGAGCCTTCTTCCGCGCCCACGGCGCTTCCACAATGCCCGCATCCCCGAGGCCTCGGCCGCCGGCAGCCCGTCGGAGTCTTCGACCAGCTGCCGGCATCCTGCCTGCTGAACTCAAGGCGGCCGGCGAGCTCGGCGGGGCCAGGGCATGTGGGGACGGCTGCCGCATACGCGCGAAAGAGGGGAGCTGACGCCGGTCCGTCGTCGGTCGGCCGGCGAAAGGCGGGCAGCAAACACCACTCGACGGTGAGCCACGGGGCGGTGGATCACCTCTCAGCTCGCCGGGAACCGCCGAGGTTCCGAAACGATGAAACGACCGAGGGCCCCGCGGGGACCGCCGGTGAGGTCACCCAAGACGAGCGCCCTCATCGCGACATTCCGCCGCGGTCACATGCCCAGCCCGCCCACGGCGCGGCCCCGCCTTGCCCGGGACACGAGTTGGCGGCATTCGCTGAACTGCGGTCGCACCTTGGTCACGTGCTTTCGGCCGGCCCGTGGCCCGGCGGGTGCCGGTTCGGCGAGAGCGAGGCTGCTCGGGCCGAGCGGGCGTACTCGGTAGGAGTCTGACCGTAGTGCTTCTTGAAGGTTCGGGTGAAGTGGCTGCTGTCCGCGAACTGCCAGTGTGCGGCGAGCTCCGAGATGCTCAGGCGACCTGACGGCGCGGTGAGGGCGAGCCGGGCCTCGTGCAGTCGCCGGTGACGGATGTAGGTGGTCACCTGCTCTCCCACGGCGGCAAATGCCCGGTTCAACGTACGGACGGAGACGTTGAGTTCACGCGCCAGCATCGCAGGAGACAGTTCGGGATCAGCGAGTCGGCGGTCCGCGAGGTCCTTGGCGGCCTGGGTGAGCGCGGGAGCCAGCCGAGGCTCCACGTCGTCGAACCCGCCCTTCGCCACCGCCTTGGCCAGCTCGATCAGGGCGCCCTGGGCGGCTTCCACACCGGTCGGGTCGAGGTCGGCCACAGTCGTGTGGATCATGTCCGTGAGGGCCGTCAGCAGGCGCATCTCGGCCGAGTCCGCCGGCCCGGTGATGACCCGGTTCCCGAGCAGGGGTTTGAGCTCGCCGGGGGGCAGGACGAAGAACTTCGCCGTGAGGTGCGCCGTCGTCTCGAAGGCCGACTGGCGCCCGAGGTGCCGGACGAGGAACTGCCCGGCCGATACGGTCTGTTCGCCGTAACCGGGCGGGCCGCCCAGTGTCCATGCACCGCGCTGCACCACGTACATGGCCACAAGATCCTGATCGCCGCCCGGGACGTCCGCGGTCCGGGTTGCCGACGCGGCGTAAAGATCGGCGATCGCCGCGCCGTGCACCTTGGCCACGTGGCCCTTGACCCGGAAGTCACCGATCGTGTCCGCGCTGTAGGCGGGCAGTTGGAAGACGTCGTCGCCGATCTGCGTCTCCCACCCGCGCCGGAAGGCGTCGAGTCCCCGTGGTGCGGCGACCGGGTCGGTCGAGTCCACTGAGAACACTCCGCGCAGGCCGTCGACCGCCGTGCCAGTACTGTTCATCACCCTCCGATCCCCTCGCATGTAGTGCTTCAACGTCATCCTGTGGAGGTCGTGTTCGGTGCGGACGTCGCCGTGGTTCATGTCGGCGCGCCAATCTTCCTATAGGTGGCCTGCTGGGCAGCGGTCGAGGGGCAGGGCTGATGTGTCCTCAGCCGGTGAGATGGGCTGATACTGAGCGCGGAACCGGCCCGTCTACCCCTCATCGACATCCTGGTCGGCGGCTTCGTTGGCGCGGTTGATCTCGGTCATGTGCTCCTCCGCCCAGGTGCGCAGCCCCGAAAGCGCCACTTCCAGAGACAGCCCGAGTCCGGTGAGTCGGTAGAAGACCCGCGGCGGCACGGTCGGTTCGACCCGGCGCGACACCAGGCCGTCGCGGGTCAGGCTTCGCAGCGTCACGGACAGCATCTTCTGCGAGACGCCGGGCATCCGGCGTCTCAGCTCCGCGAAGCGCACCTCGTCCGGTCCGGCGTCGGCGAGTGTCTTGACGGCCATGGACGTCCACTTCGTACCTATGCGGTCCAGCAACTGCCGCGTCGGGCACCGGGGATCGAACAGATCTCCGCGCGCCCCGCGGTCGGCGGTCCGGGTTCCTCGGGTGGTCACCTGTGGCTCACCACCTTCCCTGAAAGTGCCGTCTAGGCAGCGGTTGGACAGTTACCTATCGTTCTGTGGTCACCAATAGTAACTAGCCGTAGGAGCTCGTCATACCCGCCACCACCGCACACCAACTGCACCGCATCGCGGCGAACGGCGTCCAACTCAACGTCGCAATCGCCGGGGACGGGCCTGCGGTCCTCCTGCTGCACGGCTTCCCGCACACCTGGCAACTCTGGAGCGGCATCATGGGCCGACTGGCCGGGCAGTACCGGGTCATCGCCCCGGACCTGCGAGGCTTCGGTGCCAGTACACGAGCCGTCGAGGGTTACGACGCGGGCACCCTCGCCGCCGACGCCGAAGGGCTGCTCGACGCACTCGGCGAGTCCTCGGCAGCAGTGGTGGGCATCGACGCGGGCACCGCCCCCGCCGTCCTGCTCGCGCTGCGCCGCCCCGGCCTCGTCCGGCGCCTGGTCGTGATGGAGGCACTGCTCGGCCGCCTGCCCGGAGCAGAACACGTCACCGCGGGCGGCGCCCCGTGGTGGTTCGGCTTCCACGCCGTCCCCGGCCTCGCCGAGACCGTCCTGGCCGGCAACGAGGCCTCGTACATCGACTGGTTCCTCGACTCGGGGACGCTCGGGCGAGGACTACCCGACGACATCCGTGCGGCCTTCGTCCACGCGTTCACCGGGAGCGAGGCCCTGCGCTGTGCGTTCTCCTATTACCGGGCCCTGCCCACCAGCGCGCAGCAGATACAGGACGCCGTCGCGACGGCTCGGCTGACGATGCCCACCATGGCCGTCGGCTCTCACCCGGTCGGCACCGGGCTCGAACGCCAACTCCGGCCCATCGCCGATGACCTGGTCGGACACCATCTCCAGGACTGCGGCCACATCATTCCCCTTGACCGCCCCGACGCGTTGTTCGCGCTCCTTGCTCCCTTCCTCTCCGCCGATCTGCCGCGCTGCCACCAGGGCGAGCAGTCCGCGGCGCATGACGGTACCTCGGTCTTCTGACACGGATGCGTCGGACGGTCGGCGGTGAGTGTGGGGGAGCGCCCCATCGGGAGCGCTCCCCCACGGCACGGTCGGTCAGCAGGTCGAGTTGGTCTGGGTGAGGAGGCCGAGCCGCCAGGGGAGGAGGTTGTAGTCGCCGCTCGCGTTGGGGTTCATGCCTTGGTAGAGATACTGGAGTTTGCAGGCGGGGACGGTGAGTGTCTGGTCGTAGCCGGCGCGGATCATCTCGCCGTGGCTGATGTCCCTGGTCCAGGCTCCGGACGGGAAGGTGACGTTGTTCGACCTGGCGAAGGGGTTGCCCTCGGACGCGGCGAGTTGCGTCCAGGAGCCGGCGAGGCTGGTTGTCGTCCAGGAGCGGAAGTAGCGTCGGCCGTCCGATCCGATGGCCTCGACGAGGAGCAGGTACTGGTCGGAGCCCTGGACCTTGTACACGTTGCTTGCCTCGAAGAGGGCGTATGCGGAGTCCTGGGCCGCGATGACGGTGTTGGTGAAGCCGTTGGGGAACTGGCCGACGGTGGTCTGCGAGCGGTACAGGTGTCCGTTGTCGTCGGAGGAGAACAGGTAGCAGTTGGCGCTGTCGCAGATCACCCACATGTCGACCCAGTAACCGTTGCCGATGTTCTGCTTGATGATGTCGGGCATCGACGAGTAGAAGTTGCGCGGTGCGCTCCACCCGTTCGGATTGCTGATGTCGGGGTTGGTGGAGTAGGACGCGTTGCCGGTCTGGTAGACGAGGTACCACAGGTGCTGCTGGGTGTTGTAGAAGACCTGTGGCGCGGCCCGGTATCCGGTGCCGATGGCGGTGCGGTCCAGGTAGTGGTGGGTGGCCGACCCGGCCTGTGACCAGTCACTGAAGCTCAGGTACACCAGGTTGTACCCGGCGGAGCTCGCGGTGCTGGCGAACACGTGGTACTTGCCGTTGTAGTAGACGACCGACGGGTCCTTGATCCCGGCGATGTTGTGGGTCGCGTCCGGTTTCGGGGCGATCAACGGGCCGCTCGAGCTCCAGCGGAAGGAGGAGGGGAGCGCGGCGGTGGACCCGGTCGAACGGGCGTCCGCCCGCTGTGCCGCGGCCGTGCCCCCCAGCGCGGTGAGCACCGGCTGGTAGGCGGGCTTCTTGTTGCCGTTGCGGTCGAACAGCAACGGGTTCTCCCCGCTGCGCCAGGAGTCGCTGTCCCGGATGCCCCACACGGTGATGCCGGTGCAGCGCGCCACGTTCATACAGGCCCTGACCGTGTTGGCGTACGCGTTCGGCGGTGCCTGCGCGATGTCCAGCTCGGTGATCTGGACGTCCACGCCGAGAGCGGCGAAGCTCGACAGCGTCGTCTGGAAGCTCGACGGCGGGCCACCGGCGCCGAAGTGGGACTGGAAGCCGACGCAGTCGATGGGCACGCCGCGTGCCTTGAAGTCGCGCACCATGCGGTAGACGCCCTGGGTTTTGGCGTCGCTCCAGTTCTCGATGTTGTAGTCGTTGTAGCAGAGCTTGGCCGATGGATCGGCCGTCCGGGCCGTGCGGAACGCCTCCTCGAGGAAGCCGTTGCCCAGCACGTCCCGGAAGACCGAGCTGCGCAGCTGGCCGCTGCCGCCGTCGGCGAAGGCCTCGTTGACCACGTCCCAGGAGTGGATCCGGCCCTTGTAGCGGTTCATCACCGTGGTGATGTGGTTGTTCATCACGCCGCGCAGCGTGTTCGCGTCCCTGATGGCGCTGACCCAGCCGGGCAGTTGGGAGTGCCACACCAGCGTGTGGCCCCGCACGCGCTGACCGCGGGCCGTCGCGCTGTTCACGATCTGGTCGGCGGCGCCGAAGGTGAACTGTCCGCGGGACCGCTCCGTCGCGTCCCACTTCATCTCGTTCTCGGGCGTGACCGAGTTGAACTCGCGACCCAGGATGCCGGTGTACGTTCCGTCGCCGAGCCTTCCGGCTGCCACGGCGGTCCCGAAGTACCGTCCGGACTGGGCTGCTTGGGCCCCGAGAGTGGAGGCCCGGACGGCGTCGGGTGCGGCGGTCGCGGCGCCGGGCGTCACCAGGGCGCCGACGGTCAGCAGTGATAACACCGATGCTCGGCGACGGCCGAGCCGCGTGAGCGGGTTCATGGTTCTCCTCTACGGTGGCGGGGGGTTGGGTGGTGCGGTCGGTGGGATCGGATCAGGGCGTCGACAGCTCGAACCGCGGGACGCGGACCGCGCCGCCGAGCGCCTGCGTGGCGTGGTTGAAGAGGGCGAATCGGTAGCCCATGAAGAACCGCCAGTCATTGCCCAGGGAGAAGGCGGGCCCGAGGCGGGTGAAGTCGGTGCCGTCGGTGCTGTAGGAGAAGGTGCCGGGGCGGACCGCGCCGGGGCGGATGTCCGCGCTCGCGCGCAGCCAGACGCGGCCGCCGGAGACGGGAGCGCTCGCGACCTCGGTGCCGGTGCCGGTGGTGTTCCAGTTGCCGTCCATGGTGAGGCCGTTGACCATCACCACCCGTGTCACGCCGCCGTCGCGCTTGACGCCGATCCAGGCCGAGGAGTCACGCAGCAGCGCGAGTCCGGCCCGGTCGCCGTCCCGCATCGCCGAGTGGTCGAGCAGGGCGGTCGCGGTGGAGGTGGGACCTTGGATGCGGTGCGTGAGGGTGTTGCGGGCCCCGTACAGGTCGTTGGTGACGGTCGCGGTCCGCAGGGTCAGTCCGTTGTTGACGGACCACTTGGTGTTGTCCGGGTTGTGGTTCCACTCCCACCTCGGCTTGAGGCGCGTGCCGTCGAAGGTGTCGACGCCGGTCATGGGGGTGACCTGGCGAGGTGGAGTGGGGATGGCCGGACCGGGATACGAGGTGCCCCAGGCGCCGTTCACCAGTTGCACGACGGGCCAGCCGTCCGGAGTCCAGGTGACCGGCGCGAGGACAGGCATCCGACCACCGGGGTAGGCGTCCACGAAGGCCATGTAGTACCAGGCGCCGCTCTGCGTCTGCACCAGCCCGCCCTGGTGCGGGACGCCGCCGCCGGGGATCGGCCCGCGCAGGTCGAGAAGGACCTGCCGCATCGTGTACGGACCGAAGGGGCCGCTGGACGACTTCAGAACGTACTGGCCGTTCGCGGGGCGGGTCAGGAAGATGTAGTACTGCCCGTTGATCTTGTAGAAGCGGGAGCCCTCGAGCGTACCGACGCTCGACGGTGTGGTGAAGACCTGCTGCGTGCGTACCTGGTTGCGCCCGTCCGGCGAGAGCTGGGCCACGCTGATGGCGGTGTTCCCGTACGCCACGTAGAGGGTGCCGTCGGTGTCGACGAGCAGTCCCGCGTCGTAATAGGGCGTGCTGATCGTCGTGAGTCGGCTCCACGGACCCTCGACGTCGGTCGCGGTGTAGATGTACGTCCGGGCGAAGTCGATCTGGCCGAGCCAGTAGAAGGTCCTGTTGCCGGGCCGGTAGGCCAGCGACGACGCCCAGACTCCGCGCACGTAGCCACGGGCACCGTTCAGGTCGTACTTGGCGCCGAAGTCGAGTACGGGCACCGAGTGACCGGCGATCTCCCAGTTCACCAGGTCGTACGAACGCAGGACGGGTGCGCCCGGCGAGTAGTGCATCGTCGAGGCGGAGGCGTAATAGGTGGCGCCGACGCGGATGATGTCGATGTCCGCGAAATCCTGCCAGATCACCGGGTTCGTGTACGCCGGGGCCGCCGCGAGGGGCGACTCCCGGCCCGGAGCGGCCGCGGCGGTCCGGGAGGCTCCGGTCAGAGACAGGAGGGCACCAGTGACGAGACCAGTGCCGGCGGCCAGGGCCCGACGGCGCCCCGTAGTTTGACGAGAGCATGACATATCGTGTGTCGCTCCCTCGGCGAGTGACGTGCTTCGGAGGGGGGGGGATTCCCGCGATGTTCGAGATGGCGAACGGCAATCGACTGGTGGGCATTCAGGATGGTAGGTACTTGATGGATCCCGTCAATACGTCTCGCATGATTCGTTCATGACAGCGAAAGATTTCGCTGTTGGTCGAAGGTTCAAGTGGTGTAAATGGAGCGTGATCGGTATTGACGGATTGACAAGCGAGGGGGACTCCCTAACGTCCGAGATGTCGGCGATCCGAAAGTAGACCGAAATTTCGAATGATCGCATGTGTCATGCGCGTGACATAAGTCGACGGCATGCCAGCAGTCATCCGCTGTTTGCCTCGGCGAGTGCCGTAGGTGTCCAACCCGCGGCGCCCACCTCGAAAGGAGCCCACGGTGCCAGGACGATCAGGCAGACGACTGCTCAGGCTCGTGGCGGCCGCCGCACTGACGGTCACCGCGTCCCTCACGGCCGCAGCCCACTCCAACGCTTCGGCCGCGCCCGGCAGTCCGGCCCTCACTCCGCCGCTGGGCTGGAACAGCTGGAACAGCTTCGGATGCGGGGTCACCGAGGCTCAGATCCGTGAAACCACCGACGCGATGGTGTCCTCGGGCATGCGGGAGGCCGGCTACCGGTACGTGGTGGTCGACGACTGCTGGTTCGACCCACAACGCGACGCCGCGGGCAACCTGCGGGCCAATCCGGCCAAGTTCCCGAGCGGGATGAAGGCGCTCGGGGACTACATCCACAACAAGGGCCTGAAGTTCGGCATCTACCAGGTACCGGGCGAACGCACCTGCGCGCAGACCAGCGGTGCCTACCCCGGGTCGACGGGCAGCAGGGGCCACGAGACGCAGGACGCCGCCACGTTCGCGTCGTGGGGCGTCGACTACCTCAAGTACGACTGGTGCTCCTCCAGCGGTACCCGCGACGAACAGGTCGCGCGGTTCACCCTCATGCGCGACGCCCTGCGCGCCACCGGGCGGCCAATTGTCTACAGCATCAACCCCAACAGCTTCCACGACATCACCGGCGCCACGTACAACTGGGGCGAGGTCGCCGACTTGTGGCGGACGACCGAGGACCTGCTCGACATCTGGCAGAACGGCAACACCAACAGTTAGACGTCGTCTCATTTGGGCTGTTCGATAGTCTGGCCTTGTGGGGATCGTTGAACGTCTGGTGCCAGAATGGGAAGGCCCGCTACGCGGTCCGCTCCGGAGTGGAGGGCACGGTCAACGAGTTCGCCCACGGACACGGCATGCGGCGCTGCCGCTACCGGGGACAGGGAAAGGCCCACATCCAGCACGTCCTGACGGCCATCGCCGTCAATATCGAGCGCCTCAGCGGACTGCCACCGGCCGAGGAAACCCCCACGCCCCGCCGACCGACTGCCTTCCAGAACTACCTCGACCAGCGTGAGATACGCCGGCTGAAGTCCTGGTGAACCCTCGGCAGCTGACCTCGGCACTCCAAGATCCCCGACAGAGTCAAGCTCCGGGCATACGTCAGATCCCCGGCCAGGTGTCGCGCACCCGGCCGCGGAACTGACGTATGCCCTTGAATCGTCGGCGGTTCCTCCTCCGGCCCACTTCTTGTATCTGAACTCAGGTTCAAGTACGGTACTGCCAACCCGATCCGGGCCGGCAACTCAAGAGCGGCGGCGGGATCGCGAACCCGGCGACTCGGCCGCTCTTCTCACCAGCGGCGCGCTTCCGCTCGGCGACCAGCGACCTTCGTCTGCTCACCATGACCACTGTCACGTGATGACGCAGCGTCTTCAGCCCTACCACTCAGAGCCGACGAGCGGCGAGCGTGCGGGCCGGGCGTCGCAAGCCAGGCGCTCATTTCGTTCGGGCTCTCAAGGGCCATGCGGAGGAGAAATGAATCCATTCCAGACATCCGAGGCCGCGGCACACGTGGAGCACGAGCGTGACCCCGGCGGCACGGACTCACTACGGTCGGGGACGCTCGCAGCCCGGCACGTCATATCTTTCGTCGTCGCGGCCGCAGCGCCACTGGGTTTCTCGGTGGGCGCCATTCCTCTGGCGATCGGCCGCGGCGGCATCGGCACCGCCGGAATGGTGCTGGTCTGCGGAGCGGTACTCGCCGTCTTCTCGGTGGGCTACGTCGCCATGGCCCGGCACATCCGCAGAGTGGGCGGCCTCTATCTGTTCGTCACGCAGGGTCTGGGCCGGCCACTGGGGCTGGGAACGGCCTTCCTGGCGGTGCTGTCGTACGCGGTCGCGTCGACGGGTTCTGTCGGCGTGTTCGCGGTCTTCGCCCAGCAGTCGGCACATGATCTGCTGCACTGGAAGACGCCGTGGGAGTTCTGGGCGTTGCTCGCCGTCGCGTTCATGGCGCTGCTCGGACTGATGGGCGTCGAGCTCAACGCCCGTGTGCTCGGCATCGTCATGGCCTGCGAGATCGTCGTGCTGTTGGTCGTCTCGCTGGCGGTGCTGTTCAGCGGGGGTGCCCACGGGCTGTCGGGGGCCGCCTTCTCTCCCCGTGAGGTGTTCGTCAGCCATCCCGGGCCGATGCTCGCGATCACCATCACGGCGTTCGCGGGATTCGAGGCAACGGTGCTGTTCGCCGAGGAGGTCCGTGACGGCCATCGCACGATCCGCCGGTCGACCTACGGGGCGGTCGCCATGATGACGCTGCTGTACGCCTTCGTCTGCTGGGCCGCGGTCCAGGCTTTCGGCGACGGTGGTGCGGTCACGGAGGCCACCACCGACCCGACCAATATGTTCTTCACCGCCGCGCACACATTCGTCGGACTCTGGGCGGCCAAGGTGCTGGAGCTCCTGGTCGTCACCAGCTGGTTCGCCGCCATCCTCGCCTTCCACAACGCGGCATCACGCTATCTCTTCGCCCTGGGCCGTGATCAGGTGCTGCCGCCCGTGTTCGGCAGGGTGCAGCGCCGATTCGGCTCGCCCTGGGTGGCCAGTGCGGGGCATTCGATCTTCACGCTCACGGTCGTGGCCGTCTTCGCCATCGCCCACCTCGACCCCTACCTCGACCTGTTCGTACTCGGCAGCACGCCAGGAGTGATCGGAATCCCGGTCATGGAGTGCCTTGCCTCGGCCGCGGTCTTCGCCTACTTCCTGCGCAACAAGCGCGGTCTGCCCGCCTGGCAGGTCCGGCTCGCCCCGCTCCTCGCCGCCGCCGCCCTCGCCTTCATCACCTGGATCGTCATCGACCAGCTCGCCCTCTTCACCGGGCGCTCCGGAGCCGTGAACACCGCCCTGCCACTTCTGGTCCTGGCAACGCTGCTCTGCGGATGCCTCCGAGCCCTCTGGCTGCGGCGCCGGAAACCGGACGTGTACGAGCGGCTCGCGCCGTGAACCCGCGGGAACGTAGAGCGCGAGCAGTTCGTGGCCGATTACTTCGCAGATGTCCCGGCCCCGCAGCGGTCCCTCAAGCGCCATCGACCGCGATGACCAGTCCGAGGAGTCCACGGCCAGGGCCCGCTTGCGGCCCGCGGCCCCTTCGCGGCGTCCCAGCCCATTATGGACGCGGCCGGTCCGGCCCTGGTAGAGGGTCGGGCGGGCGCCATGATGGCCGCCGACCTTGCGATGTCGCCCCCGTCGGAGGACGAGGTGCCGGCGAAAGGCCAAGGACATGAAGTCAGGGCCTGCGGAGAAACAAGGCGTTGCTTCCCTGGTTGCTCTTCGTTGTTGTGGTAAGGGGATGTTGGAGGGGGTTGAGACGGCTCTGGCCGCGAAGTCCCAGGCGTTGTTCCCGCACTTGGACGAGCGTCAGCGCCGGTTGGCCATAGGAGCGGAGGCCCGGTCGCTGGGGCACGGCGGGATCCGGAAGGTAGCCCGCGCGGCCGGGGTGCGTGAGGGCACCGTGTACCGCGGAGTGGCTGGACTGGAGTCCGGGACAGCAGCGTGGGCCGGGTCCGCAGGGAGGGCGGGGGCCGCAAGCGCGCGGTGGATCTGGATCCCGGGCTGCGGCCTGCCCTGCTGGCCCTCGTCGAGCCGGACATGCGGGCTGATCCGATGTCGCCGCTGCGCTGGACGACGAAGTCGACCCGTCACCTTGCCGGCGAGCCGACCCGGCAGGGCCACCGCATCTCAGCGGAGACCGTGGCCGACCTGTTTCGCGAGGAGGGCTTCAGCCTGCAGGGCCTCGCCAAAACCATCGAAGGCAGGCACCACCCGGACCGTGACGGCCAGTCCAGCCATATGAACGAGCGGGCCAAGGAGCACCAGACCGCCGGGGACCCGGTGGTCAGCGTCGACACCAAAAGAAGGAAGTCGTCGGCGACTACAAGAACGCCGGCGGCGAGTGGCACCGTGAGGGCGGGCCCGTCCAGGTGCGGACGCACGACTTCCCGGATCCGGCGCTGGGCAAGGCCATCCCGTAAGGGATCTACGATCTGGCCGCGAACACCGGACGGGTCAGCGTCCGCATGGACCACGACACCGCCGCGTTCGCCGTGGAGTCCATCCGCCGCTGGTGGAACAGCCAAGGGCGCGGCACCTATCCGCACTCCGGGCGGCTGCTGATCACCGCGGATGCGGGCGACTCGAACGGCTACCGCACCCGGGCCTGGAAGGCCGAACTCCATGCTCACACTCGCCGACCGGACCTGGCCACCGTCCTCCACCAGCGGCTTGGACTCCCGCAGGTCGCCACGCCGCCTCTTCAGCGTCACACCATTCACCAACAACCGGCGGAAACGAGACATCCGCCAGCTCCTCGACGCACCCGGACACACCGTTCAACCCACCGACCAACACCTCGCCACCCTCGACGACCTCCACCGCCTCGCCAACACGGCAGGGATCACCGTCCCTGCAGAGATCAAGACAGCGAGCTGATGATCCGCAGGCCCCAACTTCATGGCCTTGGGCAAAAGGCGTCCCCCGCAGCCGGCCTGTGCCTGCTGCGGGGGACGCACGACTCGGCGGGGACGGAGCTTGCCGGGCCGGTAGTCGTTCGCCGTACCGGTCCCGGTTTTCCTGCCGCCGGCCCGGTCAGGCCGACAATCTGAGGCCGTTCACCCACAACCTGGTGCAGACAGCCACGATCTCCTCGAGATCGCGTGGCCCCTCCTCCAGCGCGAAGCACTCGAAGGCGAGTCTGCTCACCATCAGCGACAGCGCGCGGGACGCCAGCTCCGCGTCGACCGTGGGGTCCGCGAGCCCGCGTTCCTGCAACTCCCTGATGCGGCGGGCGTTGCGTTCACCGAAGACGCGTGCGCTGCGGGCGCGAACCTCCTCGAAGCGAGGATCGATCATCGCCACTTGCTGCATCAGCTTCATGAGCTTGGCATTGCGTTGGTACGCGACCAGATAGGCCCGGTTGCTGGCCTCAATGACAGCGGCCGGGCCCTCGTCCTCGGGCACATGAGGCATACCGGGGTGCAGCATGTCGTGCCGCGCCGCCTCGATCACCGCGGCGAAGATCTCTTCCTTGCTGTCGAAGTACGTATAGAAAGTACCGATCGAGCAGCTTGCTTCCGTGGTGATGTCGACGAGTCTGGCGTTGAGAAAGCCGTCGCGTTCGAAAACCACCCGCGCCGCTTTCACCAGCGCCTCACGGGTGCGCATGCCACGGCGGGTGGTGGGCAGCTCCTTGCCCTGTGCGACCTCGGTCAGCGAGCCGATCGAGGCCACCGGGTCCTCGTCCGTCGTGCTCATGAGAGGGCCACTTTCGAGTTCGGATTCATATCCGTCATCATAAGACGTCCGTTTCCCGGTCGGCTCCTGAACGCATACGGCGGCGATCACTCGAGGTAGCGCCTCGGGTTGTCGACCAGGATCGTGTTCAGCTGCTCGTCGGTGACACCGGCTTCCCGCAGGGCCGGAAGTACGTCATCACTGATGTGATGGTAGTTCCAGTGCGGGAGGAGGGTGCGCTTCGCCTCGGGGTCGAAGAAGTCGATGAAGCAGGAGGCGTCCTGAGAGATGGTCAGCCTTTCGGCATAGCCTCTGGCCACCAGCCGCACGACGGTGTCCACGCGCTCCTCGAAGGACCGGAACGGGTCGAGGCCGAAACGGTCCATGCCGAGGTAGGACCCGGCGTCCGCCAGGGCGGTGAGGTAGCCGAGGTCGGTACTGTCGCCCGAATGTCCGACGATCACCTTGGTCAGGTCGACCCCTTCCTCGGCAAGCACCTTCTGGGCCACCAGGCCGGACTCCGAGGCCGCGTGCGTGTGCACGGTGATCGGCGCTCCGGTCTCGACGGAGGCTTGGGCGACGGCCCGTAGGACGCGTTCCACACCGGGGGTCAGTCCGGGCTCGTCGATGGCGCACTTGAGGAACGCGGCGCGAACACCGGTCTCGGCGATGCCCTCGGTGATGTCCTTGATGAAGAGCTCGGTCAGCGGTTCAGGCTGGTCGAACATCAGTCCCGGGCCGGTGTAGTGGAACTGCTGGGGGATGTCGTTGAACGTGTACAGTCCGGTCGCCACGACGATGTTGAGGTCGGTACGGGCGGCGACCTGCTGGATCCTCGGGATGTAGCGGCCGAGACCGAGAACCGTGGGATCGAAGATCGAGTCGACGCCGAGGCTCTTGAGGTGGTTCAGGTCGGCGACGGCTTCAGCGACCTTCTGCTCCTCGTCCCAGTCGGCCTGATAGTTGTTGCGGTACTCCTCGCCGAGCACGAAGACGTGCTCATGGACCAGGGTACGACCCAGTTCACCGGAGTCGATGTCCCCGGCCGCGGTGGGGATGGTGGTCACTGAGGGCTCCCTTCTCCTGCCTTCAGCCACGTCAGTGCGAGGCGAAGAACTCCAGCAGGCGGGGAATGACGATCTCCGGGGCCTCGATGAGCGGGCTGTGCCCGACCTTCGGGATCATCAGCAGCTCGGCGTCGCGCAGTCCGCCGGCCAGTTCCTCGGCCCATTCCCGCGGCCTTACCCAGCACTCCTCACCGGAGACGACCAGTGACGGAGCGGTGATGTCGCCGAGCAGTTCCACGCCGTCGTGTCGCAGCATCACCCCGAGCATGGCCGGCTTGAGGGACGTCGGCAGGGCCGCCAGGCGTTCGGTCCACAGCAGGACCGTGTCCTTCTTGGCCGGGTCGTTGCGGGTGGACTCACCGAGCATGACGCGCTGAAGCATGTCCAGGCGCTCACCGGTGAAGCCGTTCTCGCCGCAGTCGTCGGTCCAGGCGACGTACTCGCTGACCGCCTCGGGCGGCTCCCGGCGCACCGACGAGCCCACGAAGACGATCGAGCGCACCAGGTCCGGTCGGATCGCCGCCAGGCGCGCTGCGACGTCACCGCCCATCGAGGACGCCGCGACATGTGCCGACGCGATGCCGAGCTTGTCGAGCAGGGCGGCGATGTCGCCGGCCGCCTGCTCCATCGTGAGGACGTCCCGATCGGCGGCAGCGCTGCGTCCCTGTCCCCGGAACTCGGGGCGGATGAACCGGAACTGTCCGCGGCCGGCCTCGACGAAGTCGTCGAACATGCGGTTGTCCAGGAACAGCGAGTGGAGACACACCACCGGTGCGAGATCGGCCTCGTCGGTGTCGTCGACGTGCAGGGTGGTGCCTGCCACGGAAATGGACTGCGAGCTCATCGCGTCACTCCTGATCGGGGAGAACTGTGGGAGGGAGGTAAGAACGGGAGTCGGGCTGACGGAGGTCTTCGGCCGCTGCCTGGCGGCGTTCCGGCACCGACTTCAACTCCGACTCCGATGACCGACATCGGTCACGGCAGGTCCCGCGACGGAGTACGGAACGCGTCCAGCGTATATGAATCCGGACTCAGGTTCAATGACTGCGACCGGCCGGGCCCCTCAGGACGCCAGGGTCGATCGCGCGCTTGAGGATCTTGCCCGTCGGCCCCTTGGGGAGAGCGTCCACGAACGCGAACAGGCGGGGGACCTTGTAGGCGGGCAGCTGCGACCTGGCCCAGCCCCCCAGCGCCTCGGGGTCGGGAACCGCACCAGGCCGCAGGGTGACGACGGCGCCCACTTCCTCGCCGTAGTAGTCGTCGGGAACCCCGACGACCGCCGCCTCCGTGATGTCCGGATGCCGGTAGAGCACCTCTTCGATCTCGCGCGGGTAGATGTTGTAGCCGCCGCGGATGATCAACTCCTTGGACCGCCCGACGATGGTCAGGTACCCCTCGGCGTCGACAGACCCCAGATCGCCGGTGCGCAACCAGCCGTCGCTCAGTTCCGAGCGGGTGGCTTCGGGCTTGTTCCAGTACCCCTTCATCACGGTCGCGCCCCTGACATACACCTCGCCCACCTCGCCGGGGCGCAGTACGGCACCGTGCTTGCGGATCTGCAGCTCGGCACCGGGCAGGGCGACGCCCACGGTCCCGGCCCTCGGCCTGCGAATGTCGTTGAACGCGACGACCCCCGTGGTCTCCGAGAGGCCGTAGCCGTCGAGGACCGTGCATCCGAACCGCTCCCGCCAGGCACGCAGCACCTCCACGGGGAGGGCCGCGCCGCCGGATGTCCCGAACCGGAACCGCGCGAAGTCCTCCGGACGGAACGCGTCGGCTTCCCGCAGCATCGCGATCCACATCGTGGGAACGGCCCCCACGGCCGTCAGCCGGTGGTCGCGTACCAGCTCGAGCATCGCCCGTGGTTCGAATCGTCGCAGGAGACGCAGCGATGCGCCGGCCGCCAGCGTGGTGTTCATGATGGCCGCCTGGCCGTAGACGTGGGACAACGGCAGGGCCGTCCCCAGCCGGTCCCCCGGGCCGACTCCCAGCACCGTCGAAAAGGCCTCAGCGTTGGCCACCAGGTTGGCCGCCGTCAGTTCCGCACCCTTGGGGCGGCCGCTGGAGCCCGATGTGTAGAGGATGGCCGAGGTGTCCTCGGGCCGGTGCTCCCATACGCCGGGCTGCGGCGGGGCGCCGAAGTGTGCGCCACGACCGATCCTCCACAGCGGGACACCGGCGGCGCCCGCGGCGGTCGCCGCGGCCGCACCGGAGTCCGGCAAGCCGTCCCAGGCCATGACCAGTGAGGGCCGGGCATCGTCCAGGACATAGGCGATCTCGGCCGTCGTCGCCATCGTGTTCAGGGTGACCACGGTGACGCCGGCCGTGTGGAGACCGTAGTAGACGATCGGGAACTCCGGCACCGTGGGGGCCATCAGAACGACGCGGTCCAGCGGCTTGAGGCCGGCGGCGCGAACCGCTGCGGCCACGCGTCCGCCCGCCTCACGGAGCTGCCCGAAGGTGAGCTCCAGTGAGTCGGAACCGACGGCCGGGCGGCTCGGGCCGGTGTCGGCGTTCCGCCACACGAGTGATGCCACATTGACCATGACTGCCTCCGCGCAAGGGGAACCGATGGGCGACAGTGGATCCCATTTGACCTTCGGCGCCTGGATTGTCCTACAACTTCATGCATCCCGGGAAGCCGTCCGACACCACACCTTCGACTGCCGGAGCCCGGCAGTCGGCCGTGTATTGAATCCGAGCTCAGATTCAGTAGTATGGTGTCCGTCTCCACCAAGCGACCCCCCGAAGGAGAAGAACCATGTCCGTGACCTTGCTGAACCCCGACGGCCTGCCCCCCGTGGACGTGTACCGACAGGTGGCGATCGCCACCGGGACACGGCAGGTGCATGTGGCCGGACAGGTGGCGCGCGACGCCGCCGGCAACCCGGTGGCGGGCGGCGATCTGGCCGGGCAGGTGGAGCAGGCCTACCGAAACGTCGCCACCGCCCTGGCGGCCGCGCAGGCCTCGCTCGCCGACCTCGTCAGCATCACCGTCTACGTCGTCGACTGGAGCATCGAGAAGATGCCGGCCCTCCTGGAGGGCATCGGCAGGGCTACCAAGGAACTCGGCGAGGTGTCGGCGCCGATCACCCTGATCGGTGTGGCGGCACTGTTCGAGGCCGACGTCCTCGTCGAGGTCCAGGCAACCGCAGTCGTCGACTGATGACCGCAGTCCGCGAGGCAGGCCGCCGGCCACTTCCCGGCCGGTCGGCCGTCGCCTCAAGCGGGCTCCGAAGTCAGGCCCCCGTCGGGCAGGGGACCGGTGTAGACGAGCGCGGAGCGGTCCCACCCGTCGGCCTGGGCCTTCATGAAGGCGTAGAAGCGCAGGCTCTCGGGGATGGCCTCGACGAACTCCCTGAGAGCACCGAGCGGTTCCCCCTCCTCGACCATCGCCACCCGTGAACCACGCGCTGTCGTGCTGGTGAACACAGGCTCCCGCCCTGCCTCCTCGAGCGAGCGCAGGGTCGCGTCGAAGTCCTCGACGGAGAAGCCGAAGTGATGCAGACCCCAGCCCCCCGCTCCGGGCCGGTCGGAGAACACGGACTGGTCCCCGGGGTCCGGGCACACGAGCTCGTACATAATCCCCGCCCCGTACGCCAACGCGATGCGCGCTTCGAGCGCCACGGGCCGACCGCGATAGACGCTGCGCGAGACCTCCTGGGGCGGAGTGGAACTCAGGAACCAGGGCCCGGCCCCGAAAGTCGCGGAGAAGTAGCGCATCGCCTGGTCGAGGTCCCTGACCACGAAGCAGAGCTGGAAGAACTGTCCGCCGTTCGACATGTGCATGAATTTCCCCTTTTCCCGGCGGCCGCGGCCGCTGGCGTCGAACTCTAGTTCGATCACTACCTCATGTCAACATGTGAAGTGCAGTTCATAATCTGAAATCTCCGGAACCTTCAACAGCAAGCACCCGAGAGGGAGACCTCATGAGCACGACCGTTGCCGACGTCATCGCTGCGGCGCTCCACCGCCACGGCATCAATCTGATCTTCGGGCAGAGCAATCCCACCGCTCTGCTGCTGGCCGCGGAGCGGCTGGGGATCCGTCAGGTGCTGTACCGCACCGAGAACGCGGGCGGGACCATGGCGGACGGCCATTCCCGTCTGACCAACCGCATCAACGTGGTGACAGCGCAGAACGGCCCTGCCGCCACTCTGCTGGTGCCACCGATGGCAGAGGCGCTGAAGGCCTCCATTCCCATGCTCGTCCTGGTCCAGGAAGTCCCGTCGGCGGACCGGGACCGGAACGCCTTCCAGGAACTGGATCACGTCGAGCTCTTCGCCGGGGTCTCGAAGTGGACCCGCCGCCTCGACGACCCGGCGCGTGCCGACGACTACGTCGACCTCGCCGTCACGATGGCGAACAGCGGACGTCCCGGACCGGTCGTCCTGCTGCTGCCCAAGGACGTCCTCAACCTCGAAGCCCCGCCGGCCCGTTTCCGCCGCACCAGGGATCTCGGCGGATTCCCCCTGGACCGGCCGAGGCCTTCGGCGGACGCCGTAGAGCAGGCCGCACACCTTCTGGCCGCCGCACGGTCGCCGATCGTCATCGCGGGCGGCGGCGTGCACATCTCCGGAGCGGCGCAAGAGCTCGCCGCCCTCCAGGCAAGCGCCCACCTCCCCGTCGCCACGACCAACATGGGCAAGGGCGCCGTCGACGAGACCGCCCCGCTCTCGCTCGGCGTCGCGGCCAACGTCACGGGCGAGCACGGCCCCGCACATCAGCAGCGGTCACTGATCTCGGAGGCGGATGTCGTACTGCTGGTGGGCACCCGCACCAACGAGAACGGCACGGACGGCTGGCGCCTGACATCGCCCTACGCCACCTACATCCACATAGACGTCGACGGGCTCGAGGTCGGACGCACCTACGAGGCGGTGAGGCTCGTGGGCGACGCCCGAGCCGCCCTCCAGGACCTCACCGCGGCCCTCGGCCGGCAGGACCTGACCCGGCGCAGGGCAGCATCCGCGGAACTGGTGAAGTCCATCGCCGAGGGCCGCCGCAAACGCGCCGAGAACCTGCTGGATCGCACCACGTCGGGCGATTCGCCCATCGCGCCGGAGCGCATCCTGGCGGAACTCGACCCGCTGCTGAGGCCCGACGATGTCGTGACCGCCGACGCGAGCTACTCGTCCATCTGGGTGACGAGTTACCTGACGGCCCGCCGCGCCGGCCAGCGCTTCCTCACGCCCAGGGGTCTGGCCGGCCTCGGATGGGGCCTGCCACTGGCGATCGGCGCCAAACTGGCACACCCCGCGGCACGCGTGGTCTCCCTCGTCGGCGACGGAGGCTTCGCACATGTCTGGGCCGAGGTGGAGACCGCGGTCCGGGAAGACGTACCCGTGGTCGTCATCGTGCTGAACAACGGCATCCTCGCCTACCAGCGCCATGCCGAGAACTACGCCTTCGGCGCCACCACGTCGGCCATCGGTCTGGCACCCGTCGATCACGCGGCCGTGGCACGGTCCGTCGGGGCCGACGGGATACGAGTGACGCACCCCGAGGACATCAGGCCCGCGCTGGAGAAGGCTCTGGCCTCGGGACGGGTCACCGTGATCGACGTCGTGACCGAACCCGACTCCTACGCGCCCGTTCGGGCCTGGGACGGGAAGGACGCCGTCATCAGGGCCGCCGCTGTGTGAAGCGGCGAGCCGCCGCCGGGCGCAGTGTTAAGTTCACTATATGAACAGTGGGGACGTGCTGGCGAACCAGCCCACGCTGCAGACGGTGGAGCGCGCGCTCAACTTCCTGGAGTACGTGGCGACGGCGGCCGAAGGACAGACCGTGCAACAGGTGGCGAAGGCGCTGGGCCTGAACATCACGACCTGCTACCACCTGCTGCGCACGCTACAAGCCCGCGGCTACATCGAACGGCACACCGACGCCACTCTCCGCCTCGGCCCCCGAGTCGGCGTTCTCTTCAGTTCCTACCAGCGCGGTTTCGATGTCCAGCAGACACTGGCGAATGTCGTCCGCGGGATCACCGACCAGACCTCGGAGACCGCCTTCCTCTCGACGCTCGACGGCAAGAGCGTGATCCTCAAGTACCTCAGCGAGGGATCCCATCCGCTGCGTGTCAGCGGTCTCTACGTCGGTCTCACAGGAAACGAACACCGGAGGGCTTCGGGGAAGGCGGTCCTGGCACACCTGGACGCCGAAGCGCGCGACGACCTCCTGGAGCGGAGTCTGCAAGGTGTCCCCGGGCCGGAGCGGACGGCAACGCTCCAGGAGCTGGGCCCGGAACTGGAGGTGGGCCGCCGACGCGGCTGGTCCATGGACACCCGGGAATCCGATCTCGGGATCTCCAGCATGGGTGCGGCGGTTTTCGATTCCGCAGGCCGTGTCTACGGCGCGGTGGGCCTGGTGACCCCCACCACCCGGATGGAACGCTCACGTGACGCGTACGCGGAGATCGTCCTCAGCGCCGCCCGCGAATCGAGCGAACTCCTGCGCGGCCGGCCCGGCGCCGACCCCGCACTCTGAGCTTGACGTTTAACGTCGCAGGTCACTCGACCTGCTGATCGGCGGTTCTTCCTGGGACAGCGGAGGCGGCCGTTCTCCACGCTTCGAGATGTCGAGTCACGAAGCACGAGAGAACGGCCGCTGCCATGAGTCTCCCGGTCGATGCGTCCGCCGGTGCGGTGTTGGACGTCTTGTCCCGCTTTCGGGTCGAGTTCTACGAATGCCTCTACGCCCGCTCGGACGCGCTCTTCGAGCTCACGGACGCGGTGCTGTGTGCGGACGGGCCGGTGAAGACGCTGGTCGAGCTGTCGCTGGCGGCCGAGCACCGGCGCGGGCACGGCGCGCTGTGCGCCGCGCTGGACCGGGGCTGGATGGAGCCGACGCGATTGCGCCGCACGCTGGCCGACCTGCCGCTGCCGAGGGCAGCCGACGGCAGGGTCGTGCTGGCCGTGGACGCGAGCAACTGGCTCCGCCCTGACGCGCCGACCAGCGACGACCGGCTGTTCTGTCACTTCTACGGACGCGGAGACCGCAAGACGGACCAGTTCGTGCCGGGCTGGCATCTCCCACGCCCTGGCCGACCTGCCGGTCGTGCTGGTCGGACGGCTGCGCTCGGACCGGGTCATGCTCCGCGACCCGGGCCCGGCCCGCTCCGGGCCGCGGGGCGGGCGGCCGCGCCGGCACGGCGGCGTCCTGGCCTTCGCCAGGCCCGACAGCTGGCACGAACCCGAGGTCACCACGGCCACGGACACCACCCGCTACGGAACCGCCGAGGCGATCGCCTGGGACCGGATGCACCCCAGACTCACCCACCGCGGGCCCTGGCTGGAACATGCGAAGGAGGAACTGCCCATCCTGCACGGCACGTTGGTCCGCCTGAAGGTCGAGCGTCTACCGGGCGACCGCGACCCGAAACCGGTCTGGCTGTGGTGCTCGGCCACCGCCGCCACACCCGCGGACGTTGACCGCTGGTGGCAGTCTTTCCTCCGCAGATTCGATCTTGAGCACACGTTCAGGCTGATGAAGCAGACGCTCGGGTGGACCGCCCCGAAGATCCGCCACGCCGACACCGCCGACCTGTGGACCTGGCTGATCATCGCCGCCCACACCCAGCTCCGCCTCGCCCGGCCCCTCACCGAAGACCTGCGCCGTCCCGTAGGCGACGTCGTAGCCGGCGTCCATCACGATCAGGATCTCCAGGTCGCCCGGCTGCCAGTGCCCGGCCTGCCTCAACCGCTCGACGACACCGCGTAGTTGGGCGGCTGTCACGAGCGTCGCGTCGTCGGCGGGCCCCAGGCGCATCGCGTCCAGCAGCGCGACCCAGGAGGTGCGGCCGGACTCCAGCGCGGCGACGGCGGTGGACCATGCGCTGGAAGGCTCCGCTCAACGCGTTCCAGATCGCCTTCGAGGGCCGCCTGACCCCGAGCAACAACTGACCACTCAACAACCGAGATCAGCCGTTAAATTGACACACCCGGTGCCGGACGGGTACGACCGCAACCGCGCCCACAGGCTGGTCTTCGGGTTCCACTGGTGGGGCGGCACCTCGACCGACGTCGCCACGGGCCGCACCGTGGAAACGGGTACCTGGGCCTACTACGGGCTCCAGCGGCTGGCGAACAACAGCGCGGTCTTCGTAGCACCCCAAGGCCTCGACAACGGCTGGGCCAACTCCGGCGGAGAAGACGTCACCTTCGTCGACGACATGATCAGGCGGATCGAGGCGGACCTGTGTGTGGACACGACTCAACGCTTCGCCCTGGGCTTCAGCTACGGCGCCGCCATGTCGTACGCGCTCGCGTGTTCCCGGGCGACGGTCTTCCGCGCGGTCGCGGTCCAGAGCGGCGGACAGCTCAGCGGATGCGGCGGCGGCGCCCAGCCCATCGCCTACCTCGGGGTGCACGGCCTCCGGGACAGCGTCCTCGGCATCTCCGGCGGACGGGCGATGCGGGACAGGTTCGTCAGGGACAAGTGCTGCACCGTCCAGAACCCGCCGGAGCCGACGCAGGGCAGCCTGACGCACCGGGTCGCCACGTACGCGGGCTGCTCGGCCGGGCATCCGGTCGTCTGGGCCGCGTTCGACGAAGGACACATCGCCGCTCCGCAGGACGGGGCCGCAGGTGACAGCGGCTCCAGGACGTGGCTGCCGGGAGAGGTGTGGAAATTCTTCACGCAGTTCCAGACCGCCGACCCCACACCGGCGACACCGCCACGCCCCTCTCCTTCACCCTCAACGGCAGCACCTGCGAGGTCACCTGGCCGGCAGGGGGTCGGCAGAGACGCGGGTGCCCTGGTTGCCCGGGAGGTGGGCGACCAGGGCGAGGACCGGTCGGTCAGGATTCCTTGACAGCCGTACCGGTGACTGATGGTCTCGCCAGGAGCGAACGCCGGTTGGGCGGGCGGTTCCCCTCCGAGGAGCACCTCGTCGAAGAGATCGACGGTGACGAGGCCGGCGAATCCAGGAACCGGGGCTGTGGCCCGTTCCTCCGCCCGCTCGGCGGCGACTACGTCACACAAGCGAGGCAGCGCGGGCGTCCTGTCTGCCTGCCCTCTCCACGCTGCGCGACCCGTTGGACCACAGCGCAGCACGTCCGTGGGCCGCCGTGAGTGCGGATGCGGCAGGGGCAAAGCTGTCGTCCCCGATCGTGCGTGCGCACAAGGGGCGGCGGACCGGTGTTCGGCACCCCTTGTGCGCACGCACGGCTTGGTCGACAGGGGCCCGTACCGGTTCTGCGTCTCGACTTCGGACGCAGCATGTACGGCACCGGGTTGCCGAGACACCGGCCGCGCTTGCAGCGCGTGGCGGGGAGCCGCTCCGCCTCAGCCGCGCGGGCATCGTGGGACTCGTCGCCGTCGGCACCCCTGCCTGTGTGCCCGGGCTCGGGCGATCACCGAGGTCTGCGCGGCGCACGGGACCACCCCGCCCGCTGCCGCGATCGCATTCCCGTACACGCATCCCCGTATCATCAACGTCACGCTCGGCATGCGGACTGCGGACTGCGGACCAGGTCGGTCGAAACGTGGAACTCCATGATCAGCATGTCCCGGACGGCCCCCGGGACGATCTGCGCGCTCAGGGGCTTGATCGGGCCGGACGTGCTCACGGGTGCACGACGGGGTGGGGGAGGGATGAGCGGTGTCTCTGACGGACAAGGCCATCGAGCAGCTCCGTGAGCTGATCCGGACCGGTGCCCTGCCTCCGGGCTCGAAACTCCCTCCGGAACCGGACCTGGCCGCCCAGCTCGGACTGTCCCGCAACCTGGCTCGCGAAGCCGTCAAGGCGCTGGCCGTCGCGCGGGTCCTGGAGGTCCGGCGGGGCGACGGCACGTATGTGACCAGCCTGCAGCCGAGCCTGCTGCTGGAGGGTCTAGGCGGTGCGGTGGAACTGCTGCAGGGTGACTCGGTCGCTCTGCAGGACCTCATGGAGGTACGACGGCTCCTCGAACCGATCGCCACGGGGCTGGCCGCCACCCGGATCTCCGACGCCCAACTGGCCGAGGTGAAGCGGCACCTGGACGCGATGCGAGACGCCCGCGACGACGTGGAACAGCTCAACGTCCACGACGCAGCCTTCCACCGAGCCGTCGTCTCGGCCACGGGCAACGAGAGCCTCCTCACCCTCCTGGAAGGGATCTCCGGCCGCACCCTGCGCGCCCGCATCTGGCGCGGTCTGGTCGACGACAAGGCCGCGGGCCGCACTCTCGCCGAGCACGAGGCGATCTACAAAGCGCTGTCCACCCGTGACGCCGCCCTGAGCCAGGCCGCCGCGCTGCTCCACGTGAGCAACACCGAGCAGTGGCTGAGGGAACACCTGCGCTCCGGCGAACCCGTCCCCTTCGGGACCACAGCGCGTAAGTGACGGGCGAGCGCCGGCCGCCACGCCCGTCGCGTTCGAGATGACGGCGGTCACGTCAGCGCACGCGCAGCCGGAGGGTGGTTGTGCGAAGCAAACCGCTTCGAGGTGGGTCACCTGTGGGTCCGGTCGTCTTCCCCTTCGCGCTGCGCTGTACGACATGGCCGAGGGTGACGCGGCACGTGTGGCTGCAGCGTGCCCCTCGACCTCGCTGCCGCATCCCTCGCTCTGCTCTCCGCCCCAGGGCTCGCCGCTCTCTCCAGACAGCTGAACCGACTCCTGCGGCGCAGGTGGCCAGGGTGTGCGGTGTGCGGTCGGCAGAGGTATGACTGACGTAGGCCCGGCGGTGGGGAGGCGGCCAGAGCGCACCCGTGCTGCCGCAGAAATGGAGCCCCGGTATGCGTGAGCAGAAGGCCTGGACCGGACGCGGCGGGCAGGACCACGTCACTGCCGCACCGGGCGGGCTGCTGGATGCGCTGCGAGTGGCGGCTCTCGTCCTGAGGAGCGATGGCCGGATCGTACTGTGGAGTCCGGAAGCCGAGTCGCTGCTCGGTTTCTCCGCCGCGGAAGCGCTGGGTCAGGACGCCGGCGCACTACTGGTGGCCCCGGAGAACCGGTCACGGGCACACGAACTGTTCGACCGCGTGCGCACGGGCGCGCGCTGGGCGGGGGTCTTTCCGGTGCGGCACAAGGACGGCACCACGCGCCGGGTGGAGTTCCGCACCATGCCGCTGCGTGATGCCCGCGGCGACGTGCATGCCCTGGGGCTGGGTGCCGACGCCGAGACCGTACGGAACGTGGAGCGGGACCTGGCCCTGTCCCACATCCTGGTCAACCAGTCGCCGGTGGGCATCGCGGTCTTCGACACGGACCTGCGTTGGGTGCGTGTCAACCCGTCATTGGAACGCATCAACGGTGTCCCCGAGGATGCGGTGCTGGGCCGGCGTCTCGGCGAGGTGCTGCCGGCTCTCGACGTCGACGTCATCGAGTCGCGGATGCGGCGGGTCCTACGGACCGGTGAGCCACTGCTGGATCAGCAGACGGTCGGCCGGACAGCCGCCGACAGTGAAGATCACGCGTACTCGGAGTCGTACCACCGGATCGAGGACGCCAACGGGCGTGTGCTGGGTCTGGCGATGGCGATACTCGACATCTCCGAGCGGCAGCGGGCAGCGGCCGAGATCGCGAAAGCACGCGAGCGCCTGGCAGTGATAGCCGATGCCGGCGTCCGTATCGGCACCACGCTCGACCTGCGCCGAACGGCACATGAACTCGTGGACTTGGCCGTACCCGAGCTCGCCGACCTCGCGGCCGTCGACGTACTCGACTCGGTGGTCAACCCCGGCGGCACGGCAGCGCCACGGGCGGACGGCTCGCTCGACTTCTGCGCGCTCGCCCTCAAAGCAGGCCATCCCACCGATGCGACCGAGGCCGCGGACCCGGTGGGGGAGCCCGCCCTGTACAGCCCGTCTCGGATCGTCACCCGGTGCGTGCGCGAGGCACGGCCGATCCTGCTGGCACACGTGGACGATACGGCGATACGGCGCATCGCCAGGGACGATGCGGCAGCCGAGACGCTGCGGCACGCCGGTGTCCACTCCTATCTGGCCGCTCCCCTGATGGCCCGCGGCGAGGTACTGGGCACGCTCAGCATGTGCCGCACGGTAAGCCCCCGGCCGTTCGACGACCAGGACCTCACCCTCGCCACCGAACTGGCCGCGCGCGCCGCCATCTGCGTCGACAACGCGCGGCTGTACGGACGCGAACGCGACACCGCTCTCACTCTCCAGCGCAGCCTGCTGTCCCAGGAACCGCCACCGCATCACGGCGGCATCGAGGTCGCCTCGCGCTATCTGCCCGCCATCAGCGAGGTGGGTGGGGACTGGTTCGACGTGCTCCCGCTCAAGGACGACAAAGTCGGACTCGTCGTCGGCGACGTGATGGGCAAGGGCGTGCACGCCGCCGCGATCATGGGCCAGCTCCGCACGGCCACGCGCGCCCTCGCCCGGCTCGACCTGCCTCCGGCCGAACTGCTGCACCACCTCGACGGCCTCACCATGTCCCTCGGCGACTCCGACATGCTGGCCACCTGTCTCTACGTCGTCTGCGACCCCCGGCACGGCCGATGCGAACTCTCCCGCGCGGGCCACCTGCCACCGGTCCTGGTCGCCCCGGACGGGAAGGCCGAACTCCTCGACACCGCCGGCGGAGTGCCACTTGGAGTGGGCGGCGTGCCGTTCACCGTCCAGGAGCGGGAACTCGCCGAAGGGGCAGTGCTCGCGTTGTTCACGGACGGCCTGGTGGAAAGCCGTGCAAGGCCCGTCGAAGCAGGACTGCAGCGGCTGCTCCGCCTGCTGGACGACACCCGCCTCCCCCTGGAGGAGACGTGTGACATGCTCCTCGGCGTCCTGGCCCGTGACCCCGAGGACGATGTGGCACTGCTCCTCGCCCGGCACCGGAGCTGATGGCCGTCCCGTCCCATATCTGCGGGCCGTCAGAGCCTCGGAAGGGACCGCTGCGCCACCCGCCACCCACAGCGCCACCGCAGGGTCCACCCGCTCCCACCAGCAGTCACGTGTGGGAGAGGGCGAACGAGACGAGGAAGCCACTCACGGTGATCAGCCCGATGGCCAGGTGGGCGTCCTGGAACGCCTCAGGGATCATGGTGTCGGCGATCATGGCGAGGATCGCCCCCGCGGCGACCGCGGTCACCGCGGCGATCACGGCGGGGGAGAAGGAACCGACCACCGTGTAACCGAGGACAGCCGACACCGTGCTGGCTGCGGCGATCGCGGCCCAGACGCCGAAGACGTACCCCTTGGTGCGGCCGGCCCGCTTCATCCCCGCCGAGCTGGAGAGACCCTCAGGGACGTTGCTGATGAACACCGCGGCCACCGTCACCAGGCTGACCGCCCCGCCGTCCAACAGACTGACGCCGATGACCGCGGACTCCGGCACGCCGTCGAGCAGGGCGCCGAGCGCAAGCGCCATCCCGGATCCGCCCTGCTCGGCCTCTGAGGGCTGCGCCTGTGCCCGAGCGTTACCGGAGCGCTTGCGGTGCCGGGCGCCCCGGCGCGCCAGCCACACATTGCCCCCGGTGTAGGCCAGCGCGCCGACGAGCGTGCCGACAGCGGCGGGAGCGAGCCCCGCCTGCTCGTACGCCTCCCCGACCAGCTCGAAGGAGACCGCTGAGATCAACACCCCGGCACCGAAGGCCATCACGGTCGCGATCACCTTCTGCGGCACCCGTAGCCCGTATCCCAGCGCGGCACCGAGCAGCAGCGCCGAGCCCGCCACCAGCCCCCACAGTCCAGCCTGAACGACTTCAGCCATGCCGACCCGTCTACCCGCTACGGATGTGGATCAACGGCCAACCGGTACGGCGGTGCAGTCAGGTGAACGAGCCATGCGCCCGCCCAGAAGGGGAAGCGATGCCGGCGGGAGCCCGATCATGGTCCGGCATGACCACGTGCCAGGGCCCAGAGCTGGTGCGGGCCACCAACCCCGGGTCCGGCCCCGGGCCCACCGTGCCCCGCGACGCGGTGATCGACGTCGAGGATCTGCGCACCCGGAGGAAGGAGCGGACACCGAACTGGCCGAGGCCGCTCGGCGGGCGGGGAACAGGGAGCCTCCGCGCAGGGGTGGCCGGCCCGGAACCCAGGCGGGCCGGCCACCCGGCGGGCACCCGCACGCCCGCCCCTCTCTCACGCCTGCGCGGGCTCCGTGTCCTGGACCGGCGCGGTGAGGTATTCCTCCGTGATCTCCTTCGGTCCGAACGGCCAGACCTTCTCGAAGCGCGCCCACAGCAGGTACGCCACGATGCCCAGGGCCAGCCAGGCCAGCGACCATTCGATGGGATGGCGGCCGGGCGAGTTCTTGTCGGCATAGCCGTAGATCACCAGCCAGCCGACCAGGGCGAGCAGGCTGGGCAGGGGGTACAGCCACATCTTGTACGGGCGGCGCAGGTTCGGCTGCCGCCTGCGCAGGACCGTCACCGCGGCGATCTGGGCGAGCGCCTGGACGAGGACCATCACCGTGGTGAGGAGCTGAATCAGCGTCGCCAGGTCGGTGTGGCGGCCGATGAGGAAACCGATCGCCGTCACCACCCCCATGGTGGCCAGGCCCAGCATGGGGAAGCGGTGCCTGGGGTGCAGCTTGGCGTACGGGCGGAAGAAGACCCGTTCGCGGGCCGCGTCGTACGGGACCCGGGAGCCGCCCAGAAGGCCGGTGAAGACGGAGGCGAAGGCGGTGATCAGGATCAGGACCGTGACCGTGTCGGCCGCCCCCTTGCCCCAGGTCTTCTCCAGGACCGCCGAGGCGACGGAGGTGGAGGCGATGTCGTCGGGGTCCGTCATCCGGTGCCAGTCGATGACGCCGAGCGTGCCGATCTGCAGCAGCAGGTAGATGGCCATGATGCCGACGATGGAGAAGATGATGGAGCGGGGCAGCGTACGGCCCGGGTCCTTGATCTCGGCGCCCATGTACGCGGTGGTGTTGTAGCCGAGGTAGTCGTAGATGCCGATCGTCAGGCCCGCGGCGAAGCCCAGCCAGAAGTGGTTGCTGGTGAGGTCGAAGGCGTGCGCCGGGTAGGTGAAGGCCAGGTCCGCGCTGAAGTCGGTGGCCGCGGCCACGATCACCAGGAGGACCGAGGTGATCATGACGGCCCACATCACGGCCGTGATCCGGGCGATGTGTTCGATGCCCCGCCACAGCAGGACGATCACCACCAGGATCATGGCGAGGCCGACCAGGTCGCCGGTCGTCCTGCCCATGTGCGGTGCCAGATAGCCGAGGTACTGCACGAAGCCGACCACGCCGGTGGACATGATCAGCGGGATGAAGAGCATCGCCGTCCAGACGAACAGGAACGGCATCAGTCGTCCGGTGCGGTACTGGAAGGCCTGGCGCAGATACACGTAGCTGCCGCCGGAGCCGGGCATCGCCGCGCCCAGTTCGGCCCAGACCAGGCCGTCGGCGAGGGCCAGCAGCGCGCCGGCGAGGAAGCCGATCACCGCCTGCGGGCCGCCGAACGCGGCGACCATCAGCGGGATCGTCACGAACGGCCCGATGCCGCACATCTGGCTCATGTTGATGGTGGTCGCCTGAAACAGGCCGACACGGCGGACGAAGCCGCCCTCGGGTGGCGGGCTACCGGACATGGGTCCTCCTGAAGCGGGACGCGGGGAGAGGTACGACGTGCCGACCGACGCCACTCGGCGGCCGACGGATCAAGGGCGGCGGGTATCCGGCCGACGCTGGGCTCCCCTTGGCTCACCCGGCGAGGCTGAGAGCCCGTTCTCAGGCACGGACTCTCGCTTGCGCGATAAAGTTAAGGAGCCTTACTAGATGCGTCAAGAGGGTGTCCCACATGCGTGAGAATGGTGTGATGCCCGCCAGTGACGTCGCCGAGCCGGATCAGCCGTGGAACCGTCAGCGGTTGCGCAGCACCAACGAGCGCCTGCTCCTTGACCGGCTGCGTTCCGCCGGCGCCGCGTCACGCGCGCAACTCGCCCGGGAGACAGGGCTGTCGAAGCCGACCGTCTCCAGCGCGCTGGCGGCCCTGGCGGAGGCAGGCCTGGTGCACGAGGTCGGCACGCACGCGCCGGAACGCGGCCGGGTCGCCGTCCTCTACGCCCCGGACCCGTCCGCCGGGTACGCGCTCGGCATCGACATCGGGCGCGGCTGGCTGCGCGTCGCGATCGCCAACCTGGACGGCGAGCTGGTGGCCCGCGCGGACGTGCGCAACCGGGCCCGCTCCTCCGGCGCCCTGGCCGATCTGGTGGTCACCACGGCCCGGCAGGTGGTGGCGAACTCCGGTGTCGCCCATGCCGAGGTGGCCCACGCCGTGGTGGGCACGCCGGGCGTGTACGACGCGGAGCGGCGGCGGGTGCGCTTCGCGATGCATCTGCCGGGCTGGGGGCGGGCCGGGCTGGTCGACCGGATGCGTGAGGAGCTGGGTGTACCGCTGGAGGTCCACAACGACGCCAATCTGGCGGCGCTCGGCGAGTACACGTACGGCGTCGGCGCGGGCAGCAGGCTCTTCACGTACATCATGATCGGTACGGGGCTCGGCATGGGCGTGGTCAGCGAGGGCCGGGTGTTCACCGGGGCGCACGGCGGTGCCGGGGAGATCGGTTTCCTGCCGTGGCCCGGGCAGCCGCGGCTGCGGACGCTGGAGGACGCCGTCTCGGGGGTGGCGGTCGTGGAGTCGGCGCGGCGGTTCGGCATGACCGGGCAGCTCACCGCGAAGACGGTCTTCGACGCGGCTCGGCAGGGAAATCCCGCCGCGGTCAAGGCGGTCGAGCTGGAGAGCGAGCGGATCGCGCACACGGTCGCGGCGGCCGCGGCCGTGCTCGACCCGGATCTCGTGGTCCTGGGCGGGGGCGTGGGGCACAGCGTGGACCTGCTGCTGCGCCCGGTACGGGAGAACCTGCGCGCGCTCACGCCCCTGCGGCCGAAGATCGTGCCCAGCCGGCTCGGCGAGGACGCCGTGCTGCTGGGCGCGGTGGCCACGGCCCTGGGGACCGCGCGGGACGTGGTGTTCGAGCGCCGATCGGCGTCCTGACCAACTCGCACACCGGAAACGGTGATTGACACGTCTCGCCCAGGCCCCCTAGCTTGAGGCAAGTTAGTAAAGTTTCCTAACTTGTACTTGCAGTGCCGTAGCGCGGATGCTCCCCCACCTCCCTAGGAGACAGACGTGTTCCACCGCCCTGCCGCCAGACGCCGCCTCGCCACGGCAGCCGTCGCCCTGGGTCTGCTCGGTACGCTCTCCACGAGCGCCTGGGCCGGCGCCCGCGACGCGTCACCACCCCGCCACCGGACGCAGACCACCGCCGTAGCCTCCCGCGCCGGCAGTGCCACCGCCCTGTCCGGCTACGCCATCCAGTCGACCGCGAAGGTCACCGACTCCGCGACAGCCGTCTCCTCCCCGGGATATCCGGCGAGCGGCTGGTATCCGGCAGGCTCCCGCTCCACGGTGCTCGCGACGCTGCTGGCGGACGGGAAATACGCCGATCCGTTCTACTCGACCAACCAGCAGCAGATCCCCAAGGCCGACTTCCAGGTGCCATGGTGGTACCGCTCGGACTTCACGGTCGCCGACACCTCCGAGCGCACGTATCTGGACTTCAGCGGGGTGATCTCGGCGGCCGACGTCTACGTCAACGGGCAGCAGGTCGCCAAGGCCGCCGACGTGGCGGGCGCGTACACCCACCACGAGTTGGACGTCACCTCACTGGTGCGCGCGGGCACCAACACGGTGGCCTTCCGGATCCAGCCCAACGACCCCCGCAAGAACCTCACCATGGGCTGGATCGACTGGCTGCAGCCGCCGCCCGACGAGAACATGGGGATCGTCCGCGATGTGCTGGTGCGGCGCGGCGGCCCGGTCGCCCTGCGCGACGCGCACGTCGTCACCGGACTCGATGTGCCGTCCCTCTCCACCGCGGACCTGACGGTCAAGGCCCGGGTTCGCAACGACTCGGACTCGCCCGTCACCACCACCGTCTCGGGCGGCATCGGCGCGATCTCGTTCAGCAAGTCCCTCTCCCTGGCCGCCCACGCGACCAAGACCGTCGCCTTCACCCCGGCCGAGGCCCCCGGGCTGCATCTGACCTCGCCGAAGGTGTGGTGGCCCGCCGGCATGGGCGGACAGCCCCTGTACGCCCTCGACCTCACCGCGTCCGTCGCCGGGACCGTCTCGGACGCTGCGCACGAGAACTTCGGCATCCGCGACGTGAAGGCCCCCCTCAACTCCGATGGCGCCCGGCAGTACAGCGTCAACGGACGCAAGCTGCTCATCAGGGGCGGCGGCTGGTCGCCCGACGAGTTCCTCCGCTGGGACAGGACATACGTCGAGGACCGCCTGAAGTACGCGCTCGACCTCGGCCTGAACACCATCCGCCTCGAAGGGCACATCGAGCCGGACGAGTTCTTCGACCTCACGGACCGGTACGGCATCCTCACACTGCCCGGCTGGGAGTGCTGCGACAAATGGGAGGGGAACGTCAACGGCGGGGAGCCGGGCGACAAGTGGACCGCCGAGGACTACCCGGTCGCGGGGGCGTCGATGGCCGCCGAGGCCGCCCGGCTGCGCGACCACCCCAGTGTCATCTCCTTCCTCATCGGCAGCGACTTCGCTCCCGACGCGACGATCGAGAAGACCTACCTCGACGCGCTGAAGGCAGCCGACTGGCCCACCCCGGTGGTCGCGGCCGCCTCCGACAACTCCTCGCCGGTCAGCGGACGTTCGGGCATGAAGATGTCCGGCCCCTACGACTGGATCCCGCCGAACTACTGGTACGCCAAGCGCGAGGGCGGCGCCACCGGCTTCAACTCCGAGACCAGCGCGGGCCCCGACATCCCCACGCTCGACACACTGCGCCGCATGATGAGCCCGGTAGAGCTCGACACCCTCTGGAAGAACCCGAGCGCCAAGCAGTACCACCGTTCGCCGTCGTCGACCTTCAGCACCTTGAAGCTCTACGACGACGCGCTGACCGGACGCTACGGAGTGCCCAGCAGCCTCACCGACTACGTACGCAAGGCACAACTTGCCCAGTACGAGAACGTCCGCGCCCAGTTCGAGGCGTACGGACGCAACGCCACCGACTCCTCGAAGCCCTCGACCGGTGTTGTCTACTGGATGTTCAACAGCGGCTGGACCTCGCTCCACTGGCAGCTGATGGACCGTTACCTCGACCAGGGCGGCGCGTACTTCGGTGCGAAGAAGGCGAACGAGCCGCTGCACGTCCAGTACTCGTACGACAACCGGTCGGTCGTCGTGGTGAACAACCGGCACGCCTCCGCGTCCGGCCTCACCGCCCGGGCCACGCTCTTCAACACCGACGGCACGCAGAAGTACGACAAGACCGTCACCGGAGTGACGGTGGGCGGCGACGGCGCGCGCGGCACCGCGCTCACGCTGCCCTCGTCGGTGAGCGGTCTGTCGACGACGTACCTCGCACGCCTGGTCCTGAGCGACTCCACGGGCAAGGAGGTGAGCCGCAACGTCTACTGGCTCTCCACCAAGCCCGACACGCTCGACTGGGACAACACCGACTGGTACTACACACCCACGACGAGCTACGCGGACCTGAAGGGGCTGAGTGCCATGGCGCAGGCGCCGGTGTCGGCCACGTCGTCGACGACCTCGTCGGGTGACACGTCGACCACGACGGTCACCGTGCGCAACACGGACGGCGGCAGGACGCCGTCGCTGCTGACGGACGTGCACCTGGTGGACGGGGCGGGCAAGCCGGTGCTGCCGGTCAGGTGGTCCGACAACGAGGTCACTCTCTGGCCCGGCGAGTCGGTCAGCCTGACGGCCACGTACCGGACGACCGATCTGCACGGGTCCCAGCCGCGGGTGCGTGTCTCCGGGTGGAACACGCCGGAGCGCACGGTTCCGGCGGCCTGATCCCACGGGGGGTGGGCCGGCCTGGCCCACCCCCCGTGGGGTTCAGCTCATCTTGAGCGGGGTCTCGTCGATGACGAACGACGTCTGCAGGGTGGGGCCTTCGCCGGTGAAGTTGAGGGTGACGGTCCGGCCGGCACAGACCGCCAGGCTGAAGCCGCGCCGGGTGGAGCCGCTCCCGGCGTTCAGGTCGGAGTAGCGGCGAGGGTCGACAACACGTCCCGCCCGCGAGCGCCGCCGTCCTCAGTCAACCGGTTCACCGAGGTCGCCGACGTCTTGCCCGCGCTGATCACGGACGCCGAGCTCGTGGTGCGCGCCCACCGCGACGAGGGCCCGCGACCCGTGTCAGCCCGAGCGGCTGATGAACGGCACCTGGGCGGGGCATCTCAGGCCCCTCCTTGCCGGCAGCCCGGACCCTGCGGCAAGCCGAGAGTGTTCTGGTCGGACATGGCGGCATCGTTTCCTCCGACCGGCCCACCCTCCACACCGGGGCACCTCCGCTTCGGCTCAAATGGCCCGATGAATTATCGAGAAACGTCCAGCTGCGGCCCGAAATTCCGCCGATCGCATTGACCTGGGACCCAAGTGGTCCTACCTTTCCCTGGGTTGAGTTCCGGTGATCCCACAGGAGGGGTCCATGCCCAAGCGCCACAGAGCCGCCCTTGTCACCCTCGTATCCGCCGTCCTGACCCTCGGCCCACCGGGACTCGCCGCTCACGCGCTCGGCACTCCGGGCCCCGCCGCCTCCGCGGATGTCTACGTGGCTCCCGGAGGAGACGACCACGCCGACGGCAGCGCCCGGCACCCCGTCCGCACGCTGGACCGGGCCCGGAACCTGGTGCGGGACCGGGTCGCCGGGCTGCGCGCCGACCTGACGGTCCATCTGGCGCCGGGCACCTATCGCCGTACCGGCCCGCTCGTGCTGGACGCCCGCGACTCGGGGGCGAACGGGCACCGGGTGATCTGGCAGGGCACCGGCGACTCGGTCATCAGCGGCGGGCTCCGGGTGGCCGGATGGCACCGGGCCCCCGGGCGCAAGGGCCTGTGGGCCGCTCCCGCTCCCCGGGGACTCACCGACACACGGCAGTTGTACGTCGACGGAGTACGCGCCCAGCGGGCCCGCGGGGCCGTACCGGTCACGCTGACCCAGACCGCGACCGGCTACACCGCCTCCTCCGACACCCTCGCCCACTGGAAGCATCCCGAGGACGCCGAGTTCGTCTACACCAGCGGCGAAGCCCTGTGGAACGTCGAGCGCAACGGGCTCGGCCAGTGGACCGAGCCGCGCTGCCCGATCGCCTCCGCCGACGGCACCACCATCACCATGGCGCAGCCCTGCTGGGACAACTCCAACAAGCGGGTCGAGTTCCCGGACATCCCCGGCCGCACGGTGAGCATGGTCGGCCCCGGCCGCCTCACCAACGGCGGCAAGCCGTCGTACGTGGAGAACGCCTACGAACTCCTCGACCAGCCCGGCGAGTGGTACCTCGACAAGAGCGATCACACGGTCTACTACCTTCCCCGCAAGGGCGAGGATCTCGGCCGCGCCGACGTCGAGGCAGCCGCGGCAGAGAAACTGATCGACGGACGCGGCACCGCGGACGCCCCCGTCCACGACATCTCCTTCCGCGGCATCCGGTTCAGCTACGCGACCTGGCTGACCCCGTCCCGGCCGGAGGGCTTCTCCGAGATCCAGGCCGGCTACACGATCACCGGCGACCGCGGCTGGGCCACACAGGGTCTGTGCCAGTACGTCCAGGGCGGAACCTGCCCGTTCGCCTCCTGGACCAGGATGCCGGGCAACGTCTCCTTCGCCCACGACCAGCGCGTGGAGTTCACCGACGACGTCTTCGCCCATCTCGGCGCCTCCGGACTGGAACTGGGCGCGGGAAGCGCGGACTCCTCGGTCAGGGGGAGCGTCTTCACCGACGTGTCCGGCAACGGGCTGGAGATCGGCGGAGTGGACGGACAGACCCCGGCGTCGGGCGTGCGGGTGACGGACAACCACCTGTACGGGCTGCCCCGCGAGTACCACGGCGGGGTGGGCATCCTCAACGGCTACACCCAGCACACCACCATCGCCCACAACCAGATCGACCACGTCGCCTACTCGGCGATCTCGATGGGCTGGGGTGGCTGGCCCGACAAGATCGGCGACCCCGCGACCCCGAATCCCAGCCACGACAACGTCGTACGCGACAACCTGGTCTTCGACTACATGCAACTGCTCGACGACGGCGGCGGCGTCTACACCCAGGGCCTGACCGGCACCTCCCTGACCGACGGTGAGAAGGTCACCGGCAACGTCATCCATGACCAGTGGGGACTGGGCAAGAGCGTCTACACCGACAACGGCTGCACCTACGAGACCGTCGAGGGCAATGTCCTCTACCGCGCCTCCTACGCCAACGTCGCCTCCCGGCACACCGACTACCGCGACGGCCTCGGCAACAACGACCCCACCCTGATCAAGGACAACTGGTGGGAGGAAGGCACGGCCGACGGGGACAACAAGGGCCTGGTGACCAGCGGCAACAAGATCATGACCGGATTGTCCGACGTACCGCCGGACGTTCTCGCGAACGCCGGACTCGAACCCGCCTACCGGCACCTTCTGACCCTGCGCGTCGGCGGTGCCTCCGTGCCCGAGGCGCCGGCCCGGGTCGGCACCAGCACGGCGGGCGCCGACGCGCTGTACGTGACCTTCAACCCCACCTTCGCGGACGGCGGTTCGCCGGTGACCGGTTACACGGCACGGGCGTACGACCCCGCGGGCCGTCAGGTCGCCCAACAGCCCATCGAGGCCGCTGAGTTCAAACGCACCGCCCTGCTGCGCATCGGTGGACTACCGGAGGGCGGCGGCCCCTTCACGGTGACCGTCACCGCGAGCAACGACCGGGGCACCAGCGCTCCCTCCCTCGCCTCGGCACCGCTGAGCCCGACGGCCGCGAGCGCGCTGCCCGCCGCACCGACGAGCCCGAAACTGCGCACCGCGGCCACGGCCGCTACCCTCGCCTGGACCCCGCCGACCGGAACGGGTGACGCGAAGATCGTCGGTTACCGTGTGACGGTCTCCGACGGACGCGACCCGATCGCGGTGACCGGCCGGGACGTGCTGGTCACCCAGCCCTCCGCCAAGGGCATGTTCCGGGTGATCGGCGGACTGAAGCCCGGCACGGCCTACACCGTGACGGTCGCCGCGGTCACGGCGGCGGGCACCGGCCCCGCGGCCACGGTCAGCGGGACCACGACCGCCGGGTAGCCCACCGAAGCCGTTCAGGACCTCGCAGTCCGACGCCCGTCGCCGCCGACGGTCGAGGCCAGACCCTCGAACTGAGGCTGCTGCCAGAACTGACTGATCCCGCATCCGGACCCCTGTACACCCACCTCCACGGGTGGGCGTACAGGGGTCTCATAAGACCGGTCCCCAGACCATCTCTCCGACAACGGTTCGGCGCGGGCCGCGCACATCGCACCGGGCATCGGCCGCATGGCGAGACGACGTACATGAACGTGGTGTGGGACGTCAGCCGCACCGGCGGCTACATCGTTTGCCGGGAGGGATGTCCTGATGCGGGGCATGCCTGTGGGCCCCGGATGTTTCCGGGGCCCACAGGCATGCTGCTGATTGGCGGGTTACCAGCGATACCAGCGGCCCTTGCGGCCGCCCGTGTCCGCGGAGCGCATGACGAAGCCCAGCAGCCAGACGACCAGCACGATCACGGCGATCCACCACAGTGCCTTCAGCGCGAACCCCGCACCGAAGAGGATCAGAGCCAGCAGAAGAACGAGAAGCAGGGGAACCATAGTTATCAACCTCCGACGCTCCTCGTGCCCGGGGCATGGAAGAACATACGGTCGATTTCCCTGGTTTCTTCACCGATCTTCCGGGCACTTGATCCACCTTCTCCACCGGCACCTCCACCGGCACGTGGACAGTGCGCACCGGGCCGATGCCGGAGGCGCGTCGGCCAGGATGCGGATGCCCTGGCGTTCGCAGACCGCCTTGTCGGGGCCGTCCTTCGGACCTCCGGTGAACCCGGGTGCCCGGTATGCCCACCGTGTGAGGGGCGCGGTCAGACCTGCGCCTGGCCTCCGTCGACGAACCACTCGACGCCGTTGACGAAGCTGGAAGCGCCCGAGGCCAGGAACGTCGCCACGGCGGCGAGCACGTTCACCCGGAACTTCCGTTCGTGCGCGCTGAGTGCCCAACTGCGCACCAGGTTGCGCACCGCTGCCGTCGATGCGCCGTAGATTTCACCGAGACGCTGGGGGACGGCGCTGCCGGCGTTGGCGACAAGCAGTCGATGCGGCCCACCTCCTCGCGCAGATGTCTGACGTCTCAACCAAGCAGCCCAGGGGCCTCGTTGATCCTCTGTCATGCCACACCCGACGTGTCACATGCGCTCGTGGAGTGGGTCACCGTGCTCACGGTTCGTATGGCCGGTGGGCTTGTCGCCCTTGCGGACGGCGGAAGCCATCTCCCTCAAGGTTGCGTCTCATGTTGATGGCGGTGACGGCTGCCATGGCGTCGCGGAGCGCCTGCGGGGTGGCGGTGCCGGACGGCTGGGCGGTGATGGGCTGCGTGGTGGAAGTCATGACCGGGCCGGCTTCGTGAGGCGCGGGTCGAGTCCGTACTGCTCGTGGGCGCCGAGGTTCTCGCGCAGGGTGAGGCCTTCGTCATCGTCGTGGAACAGGCCGCGTTCCTGCAGGATCGGGACGACCTGGTCGACGAAGGCGTCGAAGCCGTCGTGGTAACTGTCGATGGCGATCGAGAAGCCGTCGCAGGCCCCTGCCTCGAACCACTGCTGCATGTGGTCGGCCACGTCGGCGGCGGTGCCGGCGACCACCGGGTGGTGGTCGATGACGCCGTGGGCGAGCACGTCGCGCAGGGTCCGGCCTTCCCGGGCCACTTCGAGGGCGCGGGCGGAGCGTGGGTCGTTGCGGGCTGGGTACGGCGTCTGCGAGCTGCTCTGTCGCTTCGCCGTCGAGGCACCCGAGGCCGGCCATGGACACGCCCACACCGGCTTCCCCCTTTGACCCAGGGAACCGAACGGTCCAGCCGCCCCGGGGCCCAAGCTCCTCAGACACCGAACAGGCACACATCCGCCAGGCTGTCCCCGGTCGGTCGGCGGGTGCTCATCGCCGCCGAGTTGGCCGGGCCTCGTCCTGACGCGCACCTGGTGTCCAGAACGGGGTCCGGGGTCAGCCCTCGGATCGGAAGGCAACGACAGACCACGTGGCTTTGGATTCGGGGGTGGTGCCTGGTCAGAGAGGAGCCGCGAGGTGCGCCCCATCCCCGGGCTTACCTCGGCGCCGAGACCTGGTCCCTGGGCGAGCTGGCCGTTGTGGCAGCAGCCTCGGATGTGCTCTGCCCCGAGCTGAGCCCGTCCAGCAGGAGGTCACCGAGCTCGGAGAAGGCGTCGCCGGCGGTCAGGCCGGTCCGCTCAAGGAGGACCCCCGACTGGACCGCGTCGATGGTGACTGCCACGACCTGGGCTGCGAAGTGACCGTTGAGCGCGCGGAAAGCGCCGGTCTGCACGCCCTCCTCGATCAGTTCGTGGACCCGGCGCGCCGCTGCGGCGGAGTTCGTACGGTAGATCTGTGCCGTCGGTTCGTAACCGACCATGTCGTCGTAGAAGGCGTGGGAATGCCGGCGCATGGCCGTGCCGACACCGGCGAGATAGACCCGGATCCGCTGCCTCGGGTCGGGCTCGGCCTGGACAGCCTGTTCGATCTCGGCTGTCGCATCCCGGAAGAAGGCGCGGGTGACCGCCAGGACCAGTTGTTCCTTCGTGGAGGCGAGGCTGTACAGCGTCGCCTTGGAACACCCCAGTCGCTGGGCGAGCTCATCCATGGTCACCGCGGTGAAGCCTTCGGTCAGGATGATCGCCTCGACCTGGCGCAGCAGTTCGTCCCGCCGCCGAGTGTCGACGACCCGCCTGCGCGCCGTTCGGCGCGGGCGTCGGTCACGCGAGTCAGGTTGGGCCGTCACCGCAGCAGTCTCCCATGAGCGTCTCCGCCGAAAGCGGCGGGTCGTGGTCTGGGCCGGAAGGCCGACCCTTGCAAATGGGTACTAGCGTACCGTCTGACGTACCCAGGTGGAGTTGCCCCGTGAGTGACGTGCAGCCCACAGTGATACGCATGGTCACTAGGCCGGTCGGCGGGGCTGGGCGACCAAGAGTGATGCAACGGCTGATCACCTGCTCCTCCGTCCGGTCCTCGGTTACCGGATGGAGGATCCGATGGAGATGCCGCCGTCCACGTCGAGGACGATGCCGGTGATGTAGCCGGCGGCCTCGCCGGCGAGGAACCCCGGCACAGCGGTCATCGCCGTGGCAGGCAACGGGCCGAGCACCATGCGGGCCGCCGTCGACAAGCTCCTCCCCGTCACCCGCCAATGGGGGGAAGAGGCACCCACGGCCCACCGCACGTTCCACCAGGCGCTGTACCGAACCTCGCACAACGACGTCCTCATCCGTCTCCTGGACGACCTGTGGGACAAGTCCGACCGCTACCGTCGCCTCGGCCGCGAACTCCCGCCCGGTGACGAACCCCGCACCCGGGACCTTCAGGAGCACCACCAACTCGTCTCCCTGATCGCGGACGGCCGCGCCGCCGAAGCCGCCGAGCTGATGCGAGGCCACATCACCCACAGCCTCACCGCCACCGCCCTCAGCGCCCTCGAAGACCGCGAGGGCATTCGTCTGACGTGACGCATGAGGGAGGACTGACGGAAGAAGGTGAGCTGGAGTATGTCCCGGCAGTCGTCGACTCCGGCGGCTTCGACCGGGCCTTCGCCCTGCACATCTCGCAGCCGCCCCTTCTGCCGGAGAGGGAGCTGAGGGCGCCGGTAGGCCTGGTGGCGGGATGTGCCGGCAGCGCAATGCGAGCGCAACCGCGTGGCCCGGCGCGCGGAAACATCGGCGAGCCAGCTTGGGGTTATGTTTCATTTGGGATGGTTCATGGGCAGTGGCTTCAGCGTTCAGACCTGGGCGCAGGATCCGTGGGCGGGTAACACCGGCCGCGACTGGATGAAGGGCGACCTGTTCGTCGACCTGGCAGCGGCGCTGGAGCGGGCTTGCTTCGACTACCTGCTGGTCGAGGACACGAGCATGGTCGAGGACGCCTACGGCCGCTCGATGGAAACGACACTCAAGTACGGTCTGCTGGCCCCGAAGAACGACCCCGTCCCGCTGATCCCGCTGCTGACGCAACGTACGAAGCACATCGGCATCGCGGTGACCTTGTCGACGAGTTTCTACCACCCCTTCATGGCGGCCCGGACGATGACCACCCTCGACCACCTGACCGAGGGGCGGGTCGGACTGAACGTGGTCACCGGGAGCTCGTCGCGGGCGGCGCAGCAGTACGGCTACGACACGCTGATGAAGCACAACGAGCGGTACGAGATGGCCAAGGAGTGGATGGACGCCGTCGGGGCGTTGTGGGACTCCTGGGAGGAGGGTGCTGTCCTCGTCGACCAGGAGACGCCCCGCTACGCCGACCACACGAAGGTGCATCCGGTCGATTTCGAGGGCAAGTACTTCAGGACCCGTGGACCGCTCAACACCATCCCAGGGCCGCAGCGCCGTCCGGTCATCGTGCAGGCCGGGGCCTCGCCGGCGGGCCGTGACCTGGCCGCGAAGTACGCCGAGTCCATGCTCGCGCACGGCACCAGCATCGAGCAGATGAAAGCGTTCCGGCAGGACATACACCGCCGCATGAAGGAGTACGGTCGCGACCCGGCCACCCTGAAGATCCTCTTCCTCATCGACCCGGTACTCGGTGACACCGATCGCGTCGCACAGGCGCGCGTGGAGGACATGCAGGCCGCCCGCTGGAGCGACCAGGCGATCGAGCGGGGGCTGTGGGGGCTGAGCTACACCTCCGGCGGCGAATTCGACTTCTCGACGTTCGATCTCGACAAGGAAGTCCCTGACGTCTGGGGCAACGGTGAGACGAGCACCCTGCGTACGTTCGTCGAAGGCGCCCGCGGCAAGACGCTGCGCGAGGCCATCGCCACCGTCGACACCCACGCCGGCCTCGCGTTCGTCGGCTCGCCCGACACCGTGGCGTCGAAGATGGGTGAGGCGATGGAGGAGATCGGCGGCGACGGCTTCCTGATGTCGCCGACTGTCACGCGGCGCAACATCGCCGAGATCGCGGACGGCCTGGCGCCCGCCCTGCGCAAGCGTGGCCTCATCAGGGACGGCTACCACCACAGCACGTTCCGCGAGAACCTCCTCGAATTCTGACGGCGCAATCCGAGAGGTACTGACGCGACGCGGGCGTGTCACCTGGCGCACTTTTACTGCTCGCAAGATGGAGGCACGCCAGCGAATGCCGTGCTTTCAGGTCGACAGTGGGCCCAGAGCAGGAGGCATTGGTGGCTACTACGGAACCCCGACAGCAGAGATCGGCGGACTTTCCGGCTGGACTGGACCGCCGCGGATTCTTGAAGGCCGGCGGTCTCGCCATCGGCGGTGTCAGCCTCGCGTCCCTGATCGCCGCGTGCGGTCCCGAGGGCAGCAGCGGCGGGGGAGCGGGCGGTTCGAAGCTCACCCTGCGGATTCCGTTCCTGGCCGACATGCAGGTTCCCGACCCGGACATCATGTACGAGGGCGAAGGCGTCCAGGTCATGGAATCCGCCTACGAAGGACTTGTCCGCTACAAGCCGGGCACCTCGGAGTTCCTTCCGGGGCTGGCGAAGTCATGGACGCTCTCGCCGGACCAGCTGACGTACACGTTCACGCTGCAGCCGAACGTGAAGTTCCACGACGGAACCCTCGCGGACGCGGAGTCGTGGCGGAAGACCTTCGAGCGGCGCGCCAAGGTCGCCCAGGGACCCGCCTACATGGTGGCGGGAGTGGCCAAGACCGAGGCGCCCGACCCCACCACGTTCGTCGTGACGCTCAAGTCGCCGAACAATGCGTTCCTCCACTACATGGCCTGCCCATGGCAACCGCTGGCGACGAGCCCCACCGCGGTGAAGAAGTACGCCTCCGGCGGCGACCTCGCGCAGAAGTGGCTGAAGACGCATGACGCGGGCACCGGGCCGTACGTCATCAAGGAGTTCGTGCCGGGCAGTCATTACACTCTTGAGGCATTTCCCGGCTACTGGGGCAAGAAGCCCGCGTTCAAAACCGTCCGTATCGCGATCACGCCGAGCATCGCGACGCAGAAGCTGCAGCTCGACGCGGGCGCGTTCGACATGGTGACCAAGGGCTTCGCGGTCCGGGACGTGCTGCAATACCAGAAGAACCCGCAGTTCCGGGTCGTCAATTCGTACGGCGGCGTGGGCGAGGCGATCTGGCTGAACCCGAACGCCGGCGTCTTCGCCAACAGGGCGCTGCGCAAGGCCATGGTCACCGCTCTGGACCGCAAGTCGATCGTCGACACGGCGTGGAGCGGCCTCGCCACGGTCCAGAAGGGTCTGTTTCCGGAGAACACGCTCTCCTCGAAGCTGGCACCGTTCCCGGATCAGGTGGACACCGCCCCGCTCAAGGCGCTGGCGGCAAGCCTGAAGGGGAAGACGATCGACCTGGCCTGGGGCTCCGACGGCGGCGCGCCGCGGCAGCAGATGGCCGAACTCATCCAGACCCAGCTGGCTGCGCTGGGCCTCAGCGTCACCGTCCGCGAGCTGCCGACGTCGGAGGAGTTCGACCTGCCCAACCAGCCGCCCTCCAAGCGCCCGGACATCCTGGTCTCCTTCCTCGGCGGGGACGCGCTGCACCTCGACACCACGCTGCGGATCCTGCTGCGCACCGGTGCCAAGCCGCTGAACTTCTTCCAGTACTCGAACCCGGCGCTCGACAAGCTGATGGACCTGGCGATCAAGCAGCCGACGCCCGCGAAGACGGACGCCGTCTACGCGGCCTGTAGCAAGATCATCCTCGATGAGGCCATCTGGATCCCGCTGTGCATCACGCCGAACTCCACGATCGCGCACACCTACGTGACCGGGATCGAGGACAACTCCTACTACCCGGCGATCTTCTGGCCGCAGTCCCTGAAGAGGGTCTGATCAACACCTGGTCAGGCCTTCATGGGGGCCTGACCAGAAAGTTCTGGCGTCATACGAGAGCGGCAGTGTCCTTAGGCAGGCAGCGTGTACGTAGCTGGGCGTGAAGATCGGCGTGGATCCCTCACGAAGCTGTTGATCAGCTCGTGGATGTGGCATCTGACGCGGTGGGACGGGCTTTTCCTCGGGACATACCTGGTGACTCACCTGGGCGGGCGTCCGATCGCCAACCAGCTCGCCGGTTTCGCGATGTTCTCGCCCATGCTGCTGGGGGCGTACGTCGCGTCCAGGACGCGACGCGACGTGGAGCCGCGCCGGCTCGTGCTCGGGACCGAACTCGCGTTGCTGCCGATCTCGGCGGTGATGATCGCGGTCGTGAGCACCGGTGCCGTCCAGACCTGGATGGTGTACCTGTTCATGCTCACGTACGGGTTCGGCGGCCTGGTGAACATGACCGCGCAGCGCGAGCTGCTGTTCCGCATCGCCGGGCCCGAGCACTCGCATCGTGCGCTCAGTGCCGAGATGGCGGGCCTGGCGAGCGCGACGATGCTCGGCCCGCTGATCGGCGGCGTCACCATCGGAGTGTTCGGCCTCGGCGCCGCGTTCGCCGTTCCGGGGGTGCTGCTCGGCTGCTCCACCGTCCTGCTGTGGCGCGCGACCCGCGGGATGCCGGCCGGCGTGCCCGCGACCGCCCGGCCGGACTCCGCGTCCACGGCCGAGCCGGGCCCGACGGGCTGGCAGTTGCTGCGGCGCTCATCGACGCTCAGGGTGGTCCTCCTGGTGACGGTGATCTGCAACCTCTCCTACTTCGCGTTCATGCCGCTCGTCCCGGTCATCGCGAAAGGCCTGGGCGCCGGGGCGGCGATGGCCGGGGTGATCGGCGCCGCCGCCGGCACGGTGCAACTGGTGACGGCGGCGGCGCTGGTCATCTGGCCGGCCCGGCGGCCGGGCGCGTCCTACGCGTTCGCGGTGGCGCTCTGCCTGTGCTGTCTGGGCGTGTTGTCCTACGCCCCCGTAGTGGCGGTGGCTCTCCTCGCACTCGGCGTGGCAGGGATCGGTCAGGCCTACTTCGGCACGATGCAGGCGACCCTGTCGGTCGACGCCGTCGACCCCCACGAACGCACCGCCGCGCTCGGCCTGCTGAGCACCACGATCGGCATCGCGCTGCCGTCCGGCATGGTGATCCTCGGCGTCACGGCCAGTCTGCTCGGTACCCACCTGGCCATGCTCGTGTCGTCCGTGGTGGGGCTTGCCGCGCTCACGACGACGCTGCTGGGCAACCCGCAGTTGATGCGGCCACCCACGACGGCAAGGCCCACGACGATGAGCCCGGAGACCGCGAGCACAGAGACCTGACGGGCTGTAACGCGGACCAGTACGCCGTCGTGGCGAAGGCACCCCGGTCGCCGCGCCGCCGGAGCCGTGCCGGGCGCGCTGGCGCCGATGGAGGCGTGCCCCGCAGGCGAACGAGCGACGCGGCTGCCCCTGACTCACACGTGGGCGCCGCTCAAGGACAAAGAGACAAAGCGATGTCCGCTCATCCACGTCCAAGCCGGCGGACCACTCCTCACTGAGGCCACGTAGGCGCCGCCGGACTGAGGCCACGTAGGTGACGCCGGGCTCTGCGAGCACCGCGCGCGTCCGGGCGGCAGCCTCAGCCGCAGCCTGTCGCGGACCATCGGCGGCCGGCCCAGGGACTACGTCTCAAGGGCAGCGCCACGATCCGGCGGGACGCCTCGTCGTCGAACCGGGCCACCGGGCCGAGCGCGTCGACGGGCAGCGGCAACGCGCCCATGGACGCGGCGTCCGGTCTCGGACCTGCAGGTGGACCAGTCCTCGTCGGGACGGCGTCTACGCGACGCCCACACGACGCCCGACGAAGTGGGTGAGCTGCACGCTGCCCAGCAGGACGATGGCGATGAGCCAGAAGAGCGCGGCCATCCCGGTCAGCGTGCCCAGCACGGCGCAGCCGACCGTCCCGGCGAGGACGCCGATGCCGGCCGAGATGCGGAACTTCGCCAAGCCGGCCGAGGAGTCACCGACCTGGGCGACCACCAGCACGGGAAGGCTCGCGGTCGCCCCGGCGAGGCTGACCCCCAGCAGCACCGACATCGCCAGGTACACCGTCAGATCGGAGGTGAGGGCGAGCACCGTCGCGCATACCGCGCCCAGGGCGAAAGCGGTGAGGAGCACGGCGACGACTCCGACGCGCCGGATGATGCGGTACGCCACGCTGAGAACGGCGATCTCGGAACCGGACATGAGCGCGATCCCGACGGCGATCGCGACGGTGGGGTACTGGCGTGCCGCGCCCGCGAGCGGCAGAGCGGTGAACAGCACGCCGCCGCGGAGGAATTCGCCGCTCATCGCCAGCACGAGAGCGGCGCCGCCGCCGGTGGACCTGCTGAATCGAGGCAGGCCGAGCCGAGGCCGCGGCATGCCGGGGGGCGGCTTCAGGCTCGGCAGCGCGAAGGCGAGCACGACGGCGGCCCCCAGCGCGCAGACACCAGTGACGACGAACGCGATCTGATAGCCCGCTTTGCCGCTGATCAGCCCGGCGAGCAGCAGCCCGCCGGGCGACCCGACCGCACCGCCGAAGAGGAAGGCGGCGTTGAACCGCCCCAGGGCACGGGGGGTGTCCCCGGGCACCGGGTGCACCCGCACGGCCGCCTGCAGGCCGGCGCCGAGCATCATGCCGCCGCCGAAACCCTGCACGACACGGGACGCCATCAGCAGCACGTTGTCGGGCGCCAGTCCCATCCCGATGGATGACACGCCGAACAGGGACAGCCCGGCGGTGAGGGCGACCCTGGCGTCGAGGCCGGGGACCAGCCGGGTGCCGAACACGTCGATCAGAATGACGCCCACCGCCGAGGTCAGCATGAAGATGCCGATGTACACGCTGCTTCGCGAAAGCTCGCGGCCGTAGAGCACCTCCAGCGGAGCCGTGAAGCTCATCGTGACTCCGCCGGCCGCCATCAAGGGGAGGAACCATCGCGCCCGACGCGTCCATACGGCACCACGTTCGGCGTACTCGACCGACAGGCCCACCGGCCACCTCCCGACATCGGGCAGTGGGCGCACCGACGGTTCGACGCCCCAGAGATCCGCCTGCCTCAAGAGACCGCGCCGACATGACCCCGGTGATTCATTGCGGTTCTGGACGTATTGCGCGGGTGCGTCGACGGCGGGTCAGCCGGACACCGGCGTAATCACCGGCGGCGACTCCCGTCACGCGGCCAAAACGACCTCCCGGTTCCATGGCGTAAAACCAAGGAGACGGTCATGACCCGCGACAAGCGCATCCACCTCGCATGGTTCCTCGGCCACGGCTTCGGGGTCAGCGACTGGCGCAGTCCTTGGCACGGCACGGGCGGGCATGACTGGATGCGCCCCGACTTCCACCAGGACTTCGCGCGTTCCCTGGAGCGTGCCTGCTTCGACTACCTGATCATCGAGGACAGCAGCTTCGTCTGCGACGCCTATGGCCAGACGTCGGAGATCTACCTGAGCAATGCGATGACGGTGCCCAAACACGATCCGGCGGTACTCGCCTCGGTCATGCTGCTGGCGACGCGGCGCCTCGGCATCGTCCCGACGCTGACCGTGACGGAATACCCGCCGTTCCTGCTCGCCCGGCTCGTCGCCACACTCGACGGTCTCTCCGCCGGCCGCGCCGGGTGGAACATCGTCACCGGCAGCTCCGACCGGGCGGCCCAGAACTACGGCAAGGATGCCCAGCCGCCGCACGATCTGCGCTACGACATGGCGCAGGAGATGACGGACCTGGTGAAGCAGCTGTGGGGGTCCTGGGAGCCGGACTCGATCCGGGCCGACATCGCCGCCGGGGTCTTCGCCGAGCACACCAAGGTCAACCCGGTCGATTTCAGCGGCACGTACTTCACGTCCCGTGGTCCGCTGAACACCGCTCCGTCCCCGCAGGGCCGTCCGGCCCTGGTCCAGGCGGGCGGATCGGCGCGCGGACGCGAGTTCGCGGCGCGTAACGCCGACAGCGTCATCGCTTCGGCCAATACGCCGGAAATGATGAAGGAGTACCGCGACGACGTGCGGGCCCGCGCGGCGGCCGCCGGACGCGACCCGGACGAGATCAAGGTCCTGTTCCTCGTCACCCCGTACCTCGGCGAGACCACGGCCGAGGCACGAGACCGCAAGGCCCGCCACGACGACGAGGCGTGGCAGCACCCGGAGCGTGGGCTGGCCGGCATGGGGTTCATCACCGACATCGACTTCTCCGGCTACGACGTCGACACGCCGCTCGGACAGCTCCGGACCACGTTCAGCACCAACGGCCACCAGAGCTCGCTGGCGCTGCGGCTCGGCAAGGGCGAGCAGGCAACGCTGCGTGAAGTCGCGGCCGGGGGTTACGCGTTCGAGCCGGTCGGCACCCCCGCCGAGGTCGCGGACCAGGTGGACGCCACCATGGCGGAGGTCGGCGGCGACGGGCTGCTGTTCAACGTCAGCCCGCTCAACCGCCGCACCATCGCCGAGATCACCGACGGGCTGGTCCCCGAACTCCAGGCCCGAGGCCTGTCCCGCACCCGCTACGACCACCCGCACCTGCGCGGCAACCTGCGCGCCTTCTAGACAGGCCGCCGGGCGAGCAGTTCATAGGACCGCAGCCGGGCGGTGTGATCGCCCACGAGGTCGCAGATCATCAGCTCCTGAGCCCCGCTCTCGGCGCCGATCAGCGCGAGCTGCTCGCGCACCCGCTCCGGTGACCCGGACAGGTGGCGTGGCCAGTGACCCGGCTTGACGGCGACCGGTGCCGGAACGTGGCCGAGTTCGGCGAGCGCCAGCGCCGGGGTCGGCAGTGGCAGATCGACGGCGGGGTCCCGGTCCGCGACACGGCGGGAGTGGAGTTCGGCGCCCGCGCGCAGCAGGTCGGCCTCTTCGTCGGTCGGGGCGCAGACCGCGCTGACGGCGAGCATCGCGTACGGCACCGCCCCGCCGGAAGACGGGCGGAACGCCGAGCGGTAGATCGACAGCACCGACGGCGCGTCCCGCGGATTGAGGAACGCGGCGAAGCAGTACCGCATGCCGAGTTGGCCGGCCAGGACGGCGCTCTCGGCACTGGACCCGAGCAGCCATGGCTGTGGCCCGCCCGCCACGCCCGGGGAGAGCGGATACGCGGCAAAGGGGTGTTCCGGCGGGAAGTCGTGCGAGAGCCACGCCAGCAGCTCGGCCAACTGCTCCCGATACCCCATCAGCGCGGTCGCCGCGGCCAGCGCGGCGAACCTGGGGTCGTCGTCGTAGTCGTCCGCGCCCCCCAGGGCCGCCTCCACCGGCGGTGGGCCGCTGCCCCGCCCGACGCCCAGGTCGATGCGGCCGGGGAACATGGCGTGCAGCACACGGAAGGTGTCGGCCACCTTGTACGGACGGTACTTGTCGACCAGCACCGCCCCCGAGCCGACGCGGATGCGTGAGGTCAGCGTGGCCAGGTGCGCGACCAGCACCTCGGGTGCCGACCCCGCGTTGCGGTGGCCGATGCCGTGGTGCTCGGCGACCCAGTACCGTTCGTACCCCGCTCGCTCCGCGACCGAGATCAGCGACGCGCTCTGCCTGAAGGCATCCGTGCCCGTCCCGCCGGGCGGGACGGGCGACATGTCCAGGATCGAGTAACGCAAATCAGAACTCGCGCAAGGTGTCGCGCAGGTGCGAAGCGGTGTACTCCGTGCGGGTCAGCCCGCGACGCTGCAGCGCGGGGATGAGCCCTTCACAGATCTCGGTGATGTACTGCTTGCTGACCCGCATGTACGGGGCGCTGATCAGGAAGCCGTCTCCGCCGCCCATCGCCTCGTTGGCCTCTTCCATCTTCTCGGCGACCTGATCGGGCGTGCCGACCAGTTCGATGGAGTCCGATGTCCCGCCGTTGTCGAGGACGAGCTGGCGCAGCGTCTTGTTGCTGCCCCACTGGGCGAACTTGTCCAGCGAGCCCCGCTCACCGTTGGTCTCCAGACGAGGGAGCGGCTTGTCGAGGTCGAACTGGGAGAAGTCGATGTCGGTGACGGACGACAGCCCGGCCAGCGACTGCATGATCGCGTCGGGGTCGGAGTCCATGCGCTGCTTCTTCGCACGCGCCTCCTCCTCGGTGGCACCCAGGACGGGGCCTATGACGAACAGCACCTTGATGTCGTCGGGGTTGCGGCCCTGCGCCGCTGCCCGGGCCCTCACGTCATCCCGGTAGGACTTCATTCCCTCCACCCCGTTGGCCACGGCGATGATCGAGTCGGCGGACTTGGCCGCGAACTGCCTGCCGCGCGGCGACCCGCCCGCCTGGACGAAGACCGGACGGCCCTGCGGGGAGCGCACCGTGTTCAGCGGCCCGCGGGACTTGTAGTACTTGCCCGAGAAGTTGATCGGGCGGACCTTCTTGAAGTCCGCGTACGTGTTGGTCTCCCGGTCACGGACCACCGCGTCCGGTTCCCACGAGTCCCAGAGCTTGCACACCAGGTCGACGTACTCGTCCGCCTTGTCGTAGCGCAGGTCGTGCTCGGTGAGCTTGTCCATGCCGAAGTTCTGCGCCGAGCCGTCCTCGCCCGAGGTGACGATGTTCCAGCCGAAGCGACCCTCGGCGATGCTGTCCAGCGTGGAGCAGAGCCGGGCCAGCATGAAGGGCGGGTAGAAGGTCGTCGACATCGTCGCGACCACGCCCATCCTGGAGGTGGCCGCCGCCATGATCGCGGCCAGCGGCGACGGGTCGCCCTTGGGTGCCATGCTGGCGTACTTCAGATACGCCTCGGAGGTGCCACCGTAGGCCTCGGACACCATGAGCGTATCCTCGATCATGATGTAGTCGAAGCAGGCCCGCTCCATCGCCTGGGCCATCTCGATGTAGAACTTCCCGTTCCACGGCATGCCGTCGTTGCCGAACGGCGTGTTCCACTCGTTCGTCGTGAAGTTCATGAACCAGCCCATGTGGAACTGCTTGCCGGCCATGTCAGAACTCCCGCAGGTGATCGCGCAGCATGGTGGTCGTGTACTCCTGCCGGGTGCGGCCCATTTTCTGCAAGGCGGGTATCAGCCCGTCGGTGATCTCGGTGACGTAGCGCCGGTTGAGCCGCATCACCGGGCTGGTGATGAGGAACCCGTCGCCGCCGACCTCGTCCATCACCGCGGCCATCTCCGCGGCGACCTCCTCGGGCGTGCCGGTGAACTGGACGTTGCCGCTCAGGCCGCTGCCGGTGACCAGCTCGCGCAGCGTCTTGTCCTTGCCGCGGGAGATGAAGCTGTTCAGCGCGCCACGCTCGCCGTTCGTCCACACTTCGGGCAGCGGCTTGTCGAGGTCGAACTGGGCGAAGTCGATCTCCGTGATCGACGAGATCTCGGCCAGCATGTACTCGATGTAGCGCGGGTCGTTGAACCACCGCTCCCGCTTGGCCAGCGCCTCCTGAGTCGTGTCGGCGACGATCGGGGCGACGATGTAGAGGACCTTGCAGTGCGCGGGGTCGCGGCCATGGGCGCGCATCCGGGCGTGGATGTCGTCGCGGTAGGCCTTCATCGCCTCGACACCGTCCGAGGGGGCGACGATCGTGTCGGCGTGCTGGGCCGCGAGCTCGCGTCCCGGCGGTGACGCGCCGGCCTGGGCGATCGAGGGGCGGTGCTGCGGGGACGGCGCGGTGTTCAGCGGGCCTCGGGACTTGAAGTACTTGCCTTCGAAGTCGATCGTGTGAACCTTGGTGTGGTCGGCGTACGTACCGGTCGCGTAGTCGCGCACGATCGCGTCCGGCTCCCACGACTCCCAGAGCCTGCTGACCAGCTCGAGGTACTCACTGGCACGGACGTAGCGCTCGTCGTGCTCGTAGAGCTTGTCGAGGCCGAAGTTCTGCGCGGCCCGGTCCTCGCCCGACGTCACGACGTTCCAGCCGAAGCGTCCCTTGGTGATGTGGTCGATCGTGCTGGACAGCCGGGCCAGCAGGAACGGGGGATAGAAGCTGGTCGACATCGTCGGGATGACGCCCAGCCGGTTCGTGGCATTGCCCATCAGCAGGGCGAGCGGAACCGGGTCGTGCTTGGGGTTCACCCCGTGCTTGAGGTCGTGCTCCATCGTGCCGCCGAAAGCAGTCGACACCATGAGCTTGTCCTCGATCAGGACATAGTCGAACTTGGCCCGCTCCAGATCTCTGGCCATCTCGACGTAGAAGTCACCGGTGAAATCGCGTCCGCCGTCGCCCCAATTCCCGTTCCATTCGTCCGCGACGAAGTTCAGGAACCATCCCAGATGAAACTTACCCGCCATGCCTTACCGTCCTCTCGATGCGCTCGTATCGAGAGGACCAGCGGGCCATTACCTCGCAATGTCTGCTTGGTACCCCCGGCATTGCGCTGCCGCCGGGTCGTCGCGGCTGCCGCTGCCGGGGCGGTGACGCACTCGGCGTACGGACTGTGAGCAGGTCTGGGGTGACCGGCGCGGACCCAAGGCGCGGATCGAACGAACGGAGCGTGGCGGCCCGGGCGCTTGGCCGGGATCTCCCCGCGTGGCGGCGCGCGAGCAGGTCGTGGTGCCGGCGCGGCACCGTCTCCGGGCACACCAGCGGCCGGAACCGGCCCAGCACCTGGGACTGGTGCGCCGCCGCCCGGCCGCCGCCACCGGGCTCTGGTGCCGGGCGCCGGCAGAACACCGCGTACCGCGGCCAAATCGGTACGATCTCTGGCTGGTCGGCCACCAGCGGCCTGGGAGACCCGCACTTCAGTCCGGCGGGCAGGAGCGAAATCGGCGGAGCAGTTCAAGTGCGGCAGGGCTCTCCGCGTCGAAAGTCTGGCCTTGTTGTTCAACGGAGAGGTCGGGCCCCCAGACGCGGGCGCCGTGACAGCGGAAGCAGAAGGCGATCTCGAAGAGCTGATCGGTGGAGTTGTGCGCCCTGATTCCCCAGCCTGGGAGGAAGCAGCGGTACAGCTCACTGCCTGGTAGGTCGGCGATCAGAGACAGGGCCTGCTGGGCTTGGTCGCCCTCCCAGATGGCGGCAGTGTCGCCCGACAGGTCCTCCGAACTGAGGTGCCTGGCGGGATCGGTGATGCGGACGACCTCGATGAGCTCGGTCTTCCCTTGGGCCAGCGGCAGCAGCATGCCCCCAGACTCTCCGATCGCGACTTCGCTGACCAGGACGGCCAGAAGGCAAGACTTTCAGAGGCTCAGTCGGAATCCGCCCAGCCGGCTCACGGTCCGCTCGACGCTCCACCGGTGCCGTCCCGGTCGGGCCGAGGGCTCCATGCCCCTGCGGGCAATGCGTGACACGTATGGCGAGCTCGGAGCCATTGCCGCAGGTGGTCGTAGTCGTAGCTCGTGTCCGCATGGAGCTTGGGGGCCTACGCCACCGGGGACCGCGACGGGATCGGATCGGCGGGGGATCCCGCGCACTGGGAGATCAAGTCCCAGGCTGTCGCGACTGTTTGCGGCGGAGATCTCCGGGGCTGCCGCCAGGTGCGGCCGGAGGCGGCCACGAACGGAATGGCGGCCGGCACCTCCCGGTCTCCGTAGCGCCGCCTGCCGCCGCCTGGTGGCCGCATCGGCGCCACGGGTACTACCCGCTGGAACGGTTGCCCCAGCCTCTCGGGAACGAGACGTTCCGCGGTCGTCACGTCCGCACACTACCGATCACGCGAAATGCAACGACGTCCGAGAGTCCTCGCACCATGCCCGCCCTGGACCGCGTCAAGGCCGAAGGCGGACGCCTCGTCCCTGACGGCGCCCGCCGCCGCGCCTCCGATCCACCGCACGCGTACCGCGTCGAAGCCGCCCCCGTGTGAATGACGTCCCAGTGCCCCGTCGTCACGGGAGGAGACCTTCGCCGCCGTCCGCGACGTCCTGCTTCTGATCGAGCCCGTCGACTCGCCGGGCCGCGGACCGGAGCGCGGCTCACGCGGACAGCGAGGCGAGGACACGCAGGTCCGCAGCGGTCGGATATCGCCAGACGAGATAGCCGAGCGGGACCCCCGTCCGGTCGGCCAGCCACTGGTGGTTGAGTTCGGTGGGCTCGGCCTGCCGGGCGGCGTCGACCAGCAGCCGGATGCGGCGAGTGGCCCGGTCCGATGCGATGGCGCGATGGTCGCGCGGCGTCTTGCGCCGAGCGCCGTTCCAGCGCCCGTACCTGGTGTCTCCGGACTTCATGCCGGGGAGTCAAGCGCGCCGCTGTTGCTCGGGGGTCACTCACTGGTTGCGGGTCCTTTGCGCCGGGCCGGGACATCTCGGGGAGGAAGGCGGGCCGTGTCCCCGCCGACGCTCGAAGCGCTCCGACAGCGATGCGCATCGCAGTACCCGGACGGCGCAATCCAGACGTCACCGCCGGTTCGGTCGCCCGCAACGGGGATCCGTCGAACTGGTCCTTGACCGACCCGTTCCCCCCGTGCCGCAGGAGGCAGACATGATGGACTCGATCTTGGCCGCCGCCGTCCTCCGCATGCCGTTCGGTGTGCGACCGAGGCATCGTCGCCACCCGGACAGATCAGTGCCCACGCAGGCGGGGCTCATCGAGGGACCGGTCGAGCATGGCGACCGGCGAGGCCGCGAGCTCGGCTTCCCCACCGCCAACCTCGTGCTGGGCGACGCGAGCGCGAGCGACGGCGTGTGGGCCGGGCTCGTGCAGCTGCCTGAAGGCGACACGTACGGCGCAGCCGTGTCGGTCGGGCGGAGGGCCACCTTCTACGGTCGCGACGGGGTCCGCCTCCTCGAAGCACACCTGTTGGACTTCTCCGGCGACCTCTATGGCCAGTGGCTGCGGGTCAGCCTCTTCCACAGGACGCGACCGCAGCGCCGCTTCTCCGACGGCGAGGCGCTGGTGAAGCAGATGCACCAGGACATCGCCGACGTCCGGATCTGGCTGCACACCAACGCCCGTCTGCGGGTCTCCGACGGTGGCGCCGACCGGACCTGAGGAGCGACCTGCTGTCCCGAGCGTCACCAGAGCGCAATATGCACGTCGCATTTGAGGATGATTCAGGCAACACTTCGGTGCTTCCCTGGCCAGGCTGGATGAACGCCTTTTCGAAGGGGGTTTTCTCGTGCGAATTACTTCCTGCCTCGTCACTCTTCAGAACCATGGCGGTCGGCGGTGACGCCCCACCCCATCGGGCCGTTGCGCCCGGAGACGCAGTACCAGCGGCATCGTCAGACTCCGGACCGGCTGAACAACTCGATGCGCAGGGCCTACGACCTCCTGCGTTCCTCCCTGCAAAGCAGTCCCGAGAGCCTGTACCTGGTCGAGGGTGAGCTGACCGAGGCCTTGTCGGCGAGCCGCAACACGGTGCGTGCGGTCCTGCAACTGCTGGCCAAGGACGGTCTGGTCACGCGCAGCCCGAAGCGCGGCACGCGCTCTGCCAACGTGACGACCTTGCGGGTCAATGAGATCGCCCCCGTCGAGGCGTTCGGCGGCGAGCACGCCATCCACGCCCAACTCCGTGCCCTGGACTACCAGATCCTGGGTTGCCCGGGCTTGGTGCGTGAGCGACTGCAGCTCATCGGGGAATGGATCGTGCTCATGATGGAGTCGCTCCTCGTCCAGCACGACATGGTGCTGGGCATCTCGGTGAGCTATGTCGCGCTGAGCCCCGAGGAGTCCCGAGATGTCGTCGTCGACGAACCGGACGCGATCTTGTTCCTGGAGAGGCACTTCGACGTCAGGATCCGCGGAACCAAGTCGACGACGATCGGTGCGACCGCGGCCGACGCGCAGTCGGCGCGGTTGGTGGGCGTGGAGGTCGGAGCGCCCATGCTCTTCCTGGAGGACATCCTTGAGGACGAGCAGGGCCAGGCCAGGGCGCTGTCGCAGTTCCGGCTGCGGAGCGACCTCGTCGCCTTCCAGACGAACGCCGTCCGATCGGCCTGACACACGCCGATCAACCTGCCGAATGACAGCTCACACCCCCGCCCGGCAGGCCGCGACCGCCGCGGCCTGCCGGGCGGGCGTGTGTCCCGCCCTCACTCGTGGCTGTGGGCGGCACTTGCCACCATCGCCGCCCACAGCGCCGCGTAGGCGCCGTCCAGCTCGATGAGCTCGTCGTGGGAACCGTCCTCCACGATCAGCCCGTTGTCCACGACCAGGATGCGCTGGCAGGCTCGTGCCGTCTGCAGCCGATGTGCGATCAGCAGCGTCGTACGCCCTCTCGCGACCAGTCCCATCGCTTGCTGGACGCGTGCCTCCGTGGCGAGGTCCAGGTTGGCCGTCGCCTCGTCGAGCAGCAGGATCGCGGGGTCGACGACAAGTGCCCGTGCCAGGCTCAACAGCTGGCGTTGGCCGGCCGACAGGGACCGGCCCTGCTCGCTCACCGGGGTGTGGTAGCCGAGCGGCAACTCCGCGATGAAGGTGTGTGCCCCCACGGCGCGGGCCGCCCGCTCCACTAGGAGGTCTGGCGCCTCGGGGTTCCCGTAGGCGATGTTGGAACGGATCGTGCCCGAGAAGAGGAAGGGTTCCTGGGGGACGAACCCGAGCTGGTGGCGGTAGGCCGCCAGGTCGAGCTGCTGGATCGGGATGCCGTCGACGCTCACCGTGCCCGCGGACGTGTCGTAGAACCGGGCCACCAGCTTGACCAGGGTCGACTTGCCCGCACCGGTGGTGCCGACCAGGGCGACGGCCTGCCCGGGCGGGATCTCGAGGCTCACGTCGTCCATCGCGACCAGGCCCGTGCTCCGGTAGGCGAACGTCACCTGGTCCAGGGAGATCCTGCCGGACAGACGCTTCGGGGTGACGGCGTCCTCGGCGAGCGGGGTACCCGTGGGCGTCTGCAGGAGCTCTCGCAGCTGGACGACCGCGACCTTCGCCTGCAGCCATTGGTCGAAGACGAAGGACAGCTGCTGAATCGGCGTGAAGAACTGGTCGAGGTAGAGCAGAAACGCGATCAGCAGCCCGTAGGACAGGTCACCCTCGATGACACGCGGGGCGGCGACCGCGAGCGCGATGGCCTTGGCTACGGTGCTCAGCAGCTGGAGCACCGGGAAGAACCGGGCGATCAGCTCGGCCGAGCGGATCCGGGCCTCGCAGTAGGAGTCGGCCAGCCTCGCGAACCGCTGTTCGTTCGCCTGTTGCTGACCGTAGGCCTGGCTGACCGCGGCGCCGGCGAGGCTCTCCTGCATCGTGGCGTAGAGAGCCGACACCCGGTCGCGCGCGATCAGGTAGGTCTTCCCGGAAGCGGAGCGGAACCACAGTGTCGAGACCAGCAGGACCGGCAGCACCGCCGAGACCGCGAGAGCGAGCCGGGCGTCGAACACGACGAGGCCGACGGCGATGCCGGCACAGGACAGCAGACTCACCATCGCGGTCAGCAGTCCCTGCTGCAACAGCTGGGCGAATGCCTCGACGTCGGAGGTCATCCGGGTCATGATGTTGCCGGCCATGTGTTGCTCGTAGTAGTCGAGCGAGAGTCGTTGCAGGTGCGCGAACGTACGCACCCGCAGCCCGAGCAGCATGCGTTCGGCGGTGCGCTGGGCGAAGTAGATCATCACCCTGCTGTTGACCCAGATGACGCCTTGCACGGCAAGGAGGGCAGCACACACCCAGGCCAGCATCCGGAATGAGTCCCGGAGGACGCCGTTGTCGATGCCGAATCTGATCAGTACCGGCGTCGCGATCCACGACACGGCGTCGACGACCACCATGACCGAGGCCAGCAGCAGCGGCTTGGTGAAGGACCGGAAGGCGCTGCCCATGGTGAACCGGTCGTGTGGCGCGACTGCCTCCGCGAGGTCGATGCCGGGCTCGCCGCGCAGCTCGGGAAGGCGCTCCACGGCCTTGATCAGCGTGGGCGACACGGTAGCCAGGCCGGCGAGGGTCGAGGTGGCGCCACTCATACCGGGGCCCTGCGAGCCGGACGCCGCCCGCGTGGCGGCTTCGCTGGTGTGGCTGCTGATCTTCGGCGCGCCCAGCCGTGACACACCCTCCGGCCAGGCGGCGGGGTCCAGTTCGGTGACCGGTTCCTCGGGTTCTGCCACGAAGTCCGCGTCGGGTCCGGTCAGGAGCTCTCTGAAGAGCTGGGACCTTTCGAGCAGCTCTTCCGTGGTCCCGACGTCGACGATCCGGCCGTGGTCGAGCACGATGACCCGGTCCGCCAGAAGCAGCGTCGAGTGCCGGTGGGCGATCAGTACGGTCGTCCGCCCGGCGAGGACCTCCCCCAGCGAGCGGTGGATGGCGTGCTCCGTGCGTGCGTCGATGGCCGACGTGGCATCGTCGAGGATCAGCACCTGAGGGCTGGTCAGTGCCGCACGGGCGAGTGCGAGTCGCTGCCTTTGCCCCCCGGACAGGGTGAAGCCGCGTTCGCCCACCACGGTTTCATACCCGTCGGGGAGTCCGGCGATGAAGCCGTGCGCATGGGCGGCGACCGCCGCGTGCTCCACCTCGTCGATGGTGGCCGTCGGCCTGCCGAACGCGATGTTGTCGCGGATCTTCGTCCCGAAGAGGAACCCTTCCTCGAACACGATCCCGACCGCGGCACGCAGCGAGGCCAGGGTGTACTCGCGGACGTCGCGGCCGTCGATGCGCACCACCCCCGACGCGGGGTCGTGGAACCGGGCGATGAGGTGGGCGAGGGTGGACTTCCCCGAACCCGAGGCCCCCACGATGGCGATCCGTTCTCCCGGGTTCACCAGCAGTGAGATGTCGCGCAACACGAGGTCGCCACCGGGGTAACGGAAGTCGACATGGTCGAGCTCGAGCAGGCCTGCGGGGTTCTCCAGCCGGACGGCGTGGGGACGCTCCTGCACGCGTGCCTGCACCGACAACAGTTCGACGACCCGCTGGGCGCCGGCTCGCGCCTGCTGGCTGGTGGCCATCAGCCCGGACAGGAAGCGGACCGGGGCGACCAGCTGCAGGACGTAGCTGGAGAAGGCGAGGAACACGCCGAGGGAGACCTGGCCCTCCATGACGAGCCGGCCCCCGAAGCCGAGGATGGCCAGCTGGGTCAGACCGGGGATGGCGTCCAGGCCGGCGCCGAACACCGCGGTGATCCTCGCGGTACGGAGCCGGGACTGGAAGAGTTTGCGCGCCTCCTCGTTGAGTGAAGCCTGCTCCTGCTCCTCCTGCCCGAAGGCCTTGACGACCCGGACTCCCGTGACCGCCTCCTCCACGACCCCGGCCACGCTGCCCTGGAACCGCTGGTCCATCCAGCTCGCGGGGAACGACCGGCTGCGGAACCTCATGGCCACGACGAGGAACGCTGGTACGGCAACCACCATCACTGCTGCCAGGAGGGGGGAGAGGGCGACCATCACGGCCAGCGACACGACGAGCAAGGTGACGTTGCCGTAGGCCAGTCCCAGCTGCTGGAGGAACATCTGGATCAGGGTCAGATCCGATGTCGCTCGGGACATCACGTCCCCGGCACGCAGCTCGTCGCGACGGGACGCGTCCAGGTACTGCATGTGCCGGTGCAGCTTGATCTGCAGGTCGCGCTGGACGTGCACGGCGACTCTCCCGCCGATCGTGCGGCGCAGGTAGTTCGCCAGGAAGCTGACGAGTCCGGTGACGAGCAGGAGCCCGATCCAGACGGATCGGGAACGCCTCTGGGAGAGGATCGTGTCATCGAGAACGACCTGCTGGATCAGCGGTATGAGGCCCATCAGGCCCATCGCGGCGACGGCGAACCCGACGCCGAGCCAGATGCGCAAACGCGCCCGCCGGTCGAGCAGGGGAGCCAGCAACTGGAGGGTCCCACGCGCGTACACCGGACGGTACTGGTTGTCCACCTCCACGTCGGGCTTGAGAGTGTCTGCTTCGCGCATGTCGGGTGGAGTGGTCATGGGCACAGGAGAAGGGGCGCGGATTTCCGCGCCCCTTCTCCCGCATTGCCGAACAATTGCGCCCTTCGCGACACCCTTAGACGGCGATCCGTGGGTCGGCTGCGGCTTGGAGGACGTCGACGACGATGTTGGCCACCACGTAGAGGAGACCGACGACCAGTGTGATTCCGGCGATGGTGTTGAAGTCTCCCTTGGAGATCGACTGCGAGATGTACAGGCCGATCCCGGGTCTGGCGAAGATCGCCTCGACCAGGATGCTGTTCCCGATCATCCCGGCGAGCTGCAGTCCCATCAGCGCGAGCACCGGACTGAGGGCGTTGCGCAGTGCGTGCCTGACGAGGATCTGTGTCCCTCCCAGGCCCTTGGCCTTGGCCGTTCGGGTGTACTCCGATCGGAGGGTGCTTTCCAGGCTGCTTCTCAAGACGCGGCCGACGGCCACCGCCGGGGCGATCGCGATGCACAACGCCGGGAGGATGAGATGTTTCAGGTCGTCGAGGAACAGGCTGGGCCGACCCGCCACCAGGCTGTCCACCAGGAGGAAGCCGGTCGGGCCCGACGGTGCGTCGTACGCCGATGTCTGGCCGGTGACCGGCAGCAGGTCGAGCCAGCGGTAGAAGACCAGCATCGCCAGCAGGGAGGCCAGGAAGACCGGCACCGACGCGCCGGAGATCATCACTACCCTCAGCACCCCCGATCCGCGCCACCCCTGCGCCGTGGCCAGCCCCAGGAAGAACCCGATCACGGTGATCAGCACGAGAGCCGTGAACACGAGCTCCAGCGTGACCGGCAGGAATTTCATGATGTCCGACGCGACCAGCGTGCGCGTCACCGACGACGTCCCGAGGTCACCCTGCACGGCGTGCCCCAGGTAGAGGAAGAACTGCACCGGCACCGGCTTGTCGAGTCCCAGTTGATGGCGGGCGGCCTCGTACACCTCCGGCGGTGCCTTCTCCCCGACCAGTGCCACGACCGGGTCGACCGGCGCCACCTTCTGCAGGATGAAGACCACCAGGACCAGTGCGGTCAGGACGGGAAGCGCTCCGAGGAGCCGACGACCCAGGATCAGCAGCATGATGTCACCTTCACGTTGGTCCGAACCGGTCAGCGGTCACGGATGCGGTCCCTGAGCGCGTCGCCGGCGAAGTTGCTGACGATGGCGATCAGGGCGACGGCTGCAGCAGGAAACACGGGGATCCACCACGCGCTGAAGATGTTGGTCATGCCTTGGGCACTCATCGCCCCCAGCTCCGGCGCCGGCTGCGGCGCGCCGAGACCGAGGAACGACAGGCTCGAGAGCATCAACACCAGCGCCGACACGTCGAGGCTCGCAGTGATGATGGTGACCGGGACGGCTCCGGGCAGCAGGTGCCTGGTGAGCCGGCGTATCCGTCCGGACCCCGAGATCTTGGCCGCCTCCATGTGGGGAGAGGCCCGCAGCTTGCGTACCTCCGCGCGAATGATGCGCGTGTACAACGGCCACCACACGAGCGAGACGCCGACGAGGGTGTGGAAGTAGGACGGGCCGAGGGCCGCGACCACCGCGACCGCCAGGATCGGCCCGGGCAGCGCCAGGAACACGTCGGTGATCCGCATCAGGATGCTGTCGACGACGCCGCCGACGGCCCCGGCGACGAGGCCGATCAGCCCACCGAAGACGACACCGGAGGCGACGACCGCCAGCGCGCCCCACCAGCTCGTGGACATGCCGACCAGGACGCGACTGAGCACGTCACGTCCCACCGTGTCGGTGCCGAGGAGATAGCCGGATCCGGGTGCGGACATCGCCGGCCCGGCTGGCACCAGCGGGTCGTAGGGCGCGATGGCCTTGGCGAAGATCGCGACGAAGAACATCATCGCCAGTGCGGCGAAGGCGGCCCAGCCGGCCACCGGCGTGCCCTGGAAATACTGTCTGAGGCCTTGACCGAACCTGGTCCCGACCGGGACCAGATCCTTGGCGACGTAGGGCTCAGCAACAGCCATGGCTCCTCCGTAACTCGACGGCCCGCCGGTCCTCGACCTTGCGGTCACGGGCTGCTGATAAGACTCATCGGGCACCAGTGCACATCTCGGTGGTATCACCGCAAGTTCACTTGCGTTGCTGGTTCATTGCGCGCGGGACGGGCGCATTTCACCCAGGAATCTCGACCCTGCCAACACGGCTGCGCACAGCAGGACCAGCCCTCCACCGACCACGCATCCCATCGTCCCCAGCGCCCCGAAGAGCAGGTTGACGCTGCCCGAGCCGCTGAACGAGCCCACCCCGCAGGCGATCCGGTAGTTGGCCACGGCGATCGACGGGTCCGGGCTGGTGGCGACGACCAGCACCGGTGGTGCTGCCAGAGCGACTCCGTCGACGAGCCCGAACAGCACAGCCGCGGCGAGGAAGCCACCGAGCGAACGGGCGACCGCGAGCGTGCCCAGGGCGATCACACCGAGTCCGAGCGCCCACACGAGCGCCCGAGCAGGAGGGACCTTCTCGAACAGCGGACCCGAGGTGCCGAGGACCACGATCTCCACCATGGAGAGCACGCCCAGGGAGATTCCGATGCCGGCGGCGGTGAGACCCGCCGCGTCCCCGATCAGCGGGAAAGCGGTGTTCTCGATCCCGCTGCGCAGGTAGTTGCCGATGAGCCCCAGCGCGAGCGCGACGCGGGCTGCTCGGCCGACCGCGAGTCGGGGCAGACCGATACGGGGCCTGCCGACCTCGTCCGAGGCCGGCAGGCGCGGTAGCAGAACGATCACCAGCGCACCCGCCGCCAGGCCCGCTCCGCAGCAGAGCGCGAAGGCGATCCGATATCCGTCGACCCCTGCGTGCTGTGTGGCGAGGATGCCGCCGACCGGTGCGCCGACGGAGCCGCCGAGCATCTGCAGGCTCGCGTTCGAACCGAGAGCGCGGTGCGGGCGGGCGCGCATCCGAATCGTCACCTGCAGTGCCGCTCCGGCGACCACGGCGCTGGCCAGGCCCTGCACGACCCGGGCGGCGATCAGCGCCGGCGCGCGGTCAGCCAGCCCGTAACAGGCCTCGCTGACCGCGAAGAACACCATCCCCACGACGGCGGTCGAGCGGGCGTCGATCCGGGTGACGACCCGCGTTCCCAGGACGTCGACCAGCATCAGTCCGGCCGCGGAGCTCACGATGAAGACGGTGACGAGAACCGGGCTGAGTCCCAGCTTGATCGCGTAGAGCAGCTCGATCGGCGCGGTCATGGCCATCACGAACCCCACCAGGCCCATGGTCAGCTCAGGCCCGGCCGATTCCCGGAACCGGGCAAGCGCGCTGCCGTGGGACGTGTGCTGTGTGGTCACACCCGCGCGCGATCAGAACTCACGGAGTGTCTCGCGCAGGGTGGACTTGGTGTACTCGGTGCGGGTGAGGCCCTGGCGCTGCAGCGCGGGCATCAGGCCGTCACAGATGGCGTTGATGTAGTTGCGGGACAGGTCCCAGCCGGGCTTGCTGATCAGGAAGCCGTCGCCACCGACCTCCTCCATCGCCTCGCCCATCTTCTTGGCGACTTGCTCCGCGGTGCCCACCAGCTCCAGCCCTCGCTTGGCGCGGTGCAGCACCAACTCGCGCAGTGTCTTGGGGCCGGGGGTGCCGTCGCCGCGCATGAAGTACTCGAGGGATCCGCGTTCGCCGTTGGTGGTCAGATCCTCGGGGAGCGGCTCGTCCAGGTCGAACTGCTTGAAGTCGATCTCCGTGTTGGAGGAGATGTTCACCAGCGACTTCTCGATGTACGACGGGTGGTGGGTCGTCGCGGTACTCCTTCATTCCTGCGGTGCCGGTGCCGACGGCGATGATCGCGTCGGCGGCGCCGGCGGCGAAGGCGCGGCCGCGGGGGGAGGCTCCCGCCTGGAAGAAGGCGGGGCGGTGTTGGGGTGAGGGGACGGTGTTGAGGGGGCCGCGGGACTTGAAGTACTTGCCCTCGAAGTCGATGGTGCGGACCTTGCGATAGTCCGCGAAGGTGTTGGTCTCACGGTCCATGACGACCGCGTCCGCATCCCACGAATCCCACAGCTTGTTGACGACGTCGAAGTACTCCTCGGCGACGTTGTAGCGCTCGTCGTGTTCGGGCAGGCCTTCGAGGCCGAAGTTCTGGGCGGCGCGGTCCTCGGCGGAGGAGACGATGTTCCAGCCGAAGCGGCCCTCTGCGATGGAGTCGACGGTGGAGCAGGCGCGGGCGAGGAGATACGGCGGGTAGAACGACGTCGACATCGTCGCGACCACGCCCATCTTGGCTGTGTTGGCGGCGACCATGACGGCCAGCGGGATCGGGTCCTGCTTGGGTGCGAAGACGGCGTTCTTGAGGGAGCCTTCCATGGTGCCGCCGTAGGCGTCGGCCACCATGACGGTGTCCTCGATCATCATGAAGTCGAAGCAGGCCCGCTCCATCGACTGGGCCATGTCGAC
>JODI01000016.1 GCA_000720805.1 Streptomyces violaceoruber | reverse complement strand
GCCCCGCCACTCCCCCGTCTCTCCCCGAAGTCCTTCATCCCCCTGCTTCCCCTCAACCCCTTCCCGTTCCCGCGGCCCCTCCCGACCCCCCTCCCCCGACGGAGGCCCCTCATGTCCCTCATGCCCCTCAACTCCCCCAGCCGCGTCCACCGTCACCGCGACCGTCGGGGTTGGGGTCGGGGTTGGGGTCGGGAACGCAAGCGGTCGTAGCGAGGCCTCCAGGTCTGCCAAGCCCGGTCGGGCCGACGGGTCCTTCTCCAGGAGTGTGGCCAGGATGTCGCGCAACGGGCCTGCTCCGGAGGGGAGTTCGGGCTCCTCGTAGAGGACCGCGTGGAGGGTCGCCAGTGTGGTGTCGCGGGAGAAGGGGGAGCGGCCGCCCATCGCCGCGCACAGCGTCGCGCCGAGGGACCAGACGTCGGACGGCGGGCCCTGGGGGCGGCCGGAGACGCGTTCGGGGGCCATGTAGTCGGGTGAGCCGACCAGCATGCCGACCATGGTGAGCGCCTTGGCGTCCTGGATCGCCGCGATGCCGAAGTCCGTGAGGACTACCCGTGGGCCGTTCGGGAACCGTCCGGGGTCGGCGTTCTCCACCAGGACGTTCCCGGGTTTGATGTCCCGGTGCAGTACGCCCCGTTCGTGCACCTGCCGCAGCGCCTCCACCAGACCGAGTCCGAGGAGTGCCGTCTCACGCGGGCCCAGCGGGCCCTCCTCCGCCATGATGCGTTCGAGGGAGCGGCCGGCCACCAACTCCATGACGATCCACAGGCGTCCGCCCTCGTCCACGACGTCGTACACCCGGACCACGTTGGGATGGTCGATCCGGGCCGTCGCCCGGGCCTCCCGCAGGGTGCGTTCGCGGCGGGTGCGGGTGTCCTCCGCGTCGAGGCCGTCGATGCTCATCTCCTTCACCGCGACCTGCCGGTCGAGCATTTCGTCGGCGGCTCGCCACACCCGCCCCATTCCCCCCTGGCCGATACTCTCGACCAACCGATAGCGGCCCGCCACCAACACCCCAGGAACTCCACCGTCCCTCGTATTCCCCGACAATCCGTCGCACCCCCTCAATGCTTTCCGGACCGTCCCGACCAGAACACAATGGTCACACTTCGAGCCGTACCAGCATAGTGCGGAGAAATCTTGTGGTACCTCTTCAAGTACTGCGAATTCAGGCGCAGCCAAGGGGGACGAACATGAGTTCTCGTCGCACGACGACCATCGCGGGGTCACTGGTCACGGCAGCTTTCTCGGCCGTGCTGATCCTTCCGTTCACCGCCGGCGCGGATGACCAGGGGCCCGGGAGCAGCAAGGGGGGAAAGGCAGTCGACGAGGCACCGGCGGGCGTAAAGCTGATCACGACGCTGCCCGAGAAGATCTCCGTCGACAACAGCTCGGAAAAAACCGGTCTCACCGCCACCGTCAAAAACGAGGGAACCAAGGAAAGCGGCAAGATCCAGCTCTTGGTCGTCGGATTCGACGGCCTCACGGTCAAGAACGTTCAAGGCTGTTCCGCGATCGACGAAAAGAATCTCCCGAAGGGATCGAACAGCGGTTTCTCCTGCCCCATCGACAACCTCACGGCCGGACAGTCGAAGTCGTACTCCGTGGACGCGACGTTCGATCTGAGCAAGACCGGAAAGATCTGCCTGCCCGTCCAGAGCGGCGACGGGAAGAAGACGTTCTGGCAGCAGGGACCGGTCCCGTTCGGCACGACGAACCCGTCACCGAACGCCCCGGCCACCCCGCTGCTGCTCGGCACCGACAACGGGCCGGTGGCGCCGGGCAGTGACGAACTCCCGAAGACCGGTCCGGGAGTCGTACCGCTGGGCGCGGTGGGCGCTGCCCTGCTGGCGGCGGGCGCGGGCGGACTGTGGTGGTCGCAGCGGCGGCCTCGGCGGACAAGCTGAATCCGCGCACGAACCCGTAGGGGAAAGGGCTGCACAACCTGACGGCATCTGTCAGGTTGTGCAGCCATCGTGAGCCGCATGAACCGCATGGATCACGTGACCGACCTCGAAGACCGGTCGTCATAGACCCCGGCACCCGCACCGCCCGCCTCCAGGCCGGCGTCCGCTGGGGCCAGGCCGTGACAGCCGCGGAGCCGTACGGGCTCGCCCCGCGAATGGGGGCACCGCCCACGCGTTAGGCAGTGGGGGAGGCTCCACCCCCTCGGTGGGCGCCGTCTCCTACACGCTGGGCGGTGGACTCGGCATCCTGGCCCGCGAGTTCGGATACGCGGCCGACCATGTGCGTGCCCTCGACCTCGTCACCGCGGACGACCGGACGAGGCACATCACCGCGGCTCGTCGCCCCATTGCGGGAACTCGGGCCGGTACTCGGCGACTCGTTGCGCGAGATGCCGTACGCCGAGAACGCCCGTACCGGGCCGGGCGTCCGCGCCATGTGTGTCCTACAGATCAATCATCTGGGCGGCGCGCTGTCGAAACCCGCGCCGAACTCGGTGCCCTATCGCGAAGGGCGGTCCCTGGTACGGCTGTTGACCGAGGGCGAGCGGGAGCGGGCGCGTGCTCTGATGGACCCGGCCCTCGCGCTGCTCGCGCCCGTCACGATGGGCCGTTCGCTCAACTTCGCGTTCGGGGCGGGGGATCGGAGCGAGGGGCTGTACGACGCCGAGACGCGAAAGAGGCTCGCCGAGGTGAAGTCGCGGTGCGACCCGGCGAACCTCTTCCGCGGGAACTACGGCGTCAGCGCTTGAGGAACTTCCAGGCGGTGGGCAGGACACCCATCGCCAGGGCGGCCTTCAGGGCGTCGCCGATCAGGAACGGGGTGAGGCCGGCCGCGATCGCGGCGGAGACCGAGAGGTCGGCGGCGTAGGCGAGGTACGGGACACCGACGGCGTAGATGATCGCCTCGCCCACCAGCATGGTGCCCGCCATCCGCGGCACCGAGCGGTCGGCGCCACGGCGGGCCAGGGCACCGACGGCGGCGGAGGCGAGGATCATGCCGAGGATGTAGCCGAAGGAGACGGAGACACCGGAGGTGCCGTTCGCGAACCACGGCACACCGGCGAGACCGGCCAGCGCGTACAGGACGAGCGCGGACACACCGCGGCGGGCGCCGAGGCCGGTGCCGACGAGCAGCGCGGCGAAGGTCTGGCCGGTCACCGGGACCGGGGAACCCGGCACGGGCACCGCGATCTGGGCGGCGAGGCCGGTGAGCGCGGCGCCGCCGAGCACGAGCGTGATGTCCCGGACGCGGGAGGCGGGCAGCAGGTCGGCGAGGACCTGGCCGGTGCGGGCGGGGGCGACGGCGGTGCTCATGAGGACTCCGCGAGGGTGTGAACGGCAAGGGACACGGCGACGCTATCCCAGCGCGCTCGGGCCGTTCACCGTCAGCGCTCGACAAAGGGGGGAGCGGAGGCTTGGTGGGCTCCGGACAAAGGGTGAGGGTTACACCTGGTTTCGCGTGATGCTGGTCACTGAGGTGAGGTGGTCCAGACTACGAGGACGTCTTGATGGGCCTCTGTGGAGACCCACCAAAGGGAACCGCCGCGTGGACAGGTGCCGTCTCGCCCGTCGGTCGCCGTCTGGGCAGCGGTGGGGGCATTTGCTAGCTTCGTGCGCATGGTTGCCCAGGCCCTGAACTTCTCGTCGCGTCGCTACGTCGACCTGCGACGCGTGGGCACGGCCACCTGTCGCCGCCCCTGAGGCGGCCGGAGCGGCTCCGACGCGCCTCGACGCATGAGACGGCGCAGTGTCGGACCCGTTCCCGAGGAAGTTCCCCATGCACCGTACCGCGGCACCACCTCTCACCTCCCCCGTACCCCGCGCCGCCGACAGCGACCGGCGCCGGACGAACGCGAGCGTCGTCCTGCGGTCCGTGCTGGAGCACGGGCCCGTCGCCCGCAGCACCCTCTCCCGGCTGACCGGGCTGTCCCCGGCGTCGGTCACCGACTACTGCGCCCGCTTCACCGAGGCGGGGTTGATCCACGAGGCCGCCGTGCCCCGGCGGTCTCAGGGTGTGGGCAGGCCACATGTGCCCGTCGACCTGGACGACTCCCGGTTCGGGGTGGGCGCGGTCCATGTGGCCGTGCCCTACACGACGGTCGCGGTACTTGATCTGCGGGGCCGGGTGCTGGCCGAGCGGCAGTTGAAGCACGAGCGTACGGATCCCGCGTCCGTGCTGGCACGCGCCGCCGACGGTCTGGTGGCCCTGCTGGACGAGACCCCGGGGCGCCGACCCCTGGGCGTCGGATTCGCGGCCGGCGGCTGGGTGGACCGGGAGACCGGGACCGTCGTCGAACATCCACTGCTGGGCTGGCGCGAGGTGCCGGCACGGGAGGTGATCGGCGCCCGCACCGGGCTGCCGGTCCATGTGGACGGACACGCGCGGGCGTTGGTCAACGCGGAGCGGCTGTTCGGGCGGGCCCGCGGCAGCCGGAGCGTGCTGCACCTGTTCGTCGGCAACGTGGTCGACGCGGCGTTCGCCACCAACGACGAGGTGCACCACGGCCCCCGCTCGCAAGCCGGCACGATCGCCCATCTGCCGGTTCCGGGCGGTACGGAACCCTGCGACTGCGGCCGGGTCGGCTGTCTCCAGACCGAGTTGAGCGAGCGGACGCTGTGCCGGCGGGCCCGCGCGGCGGACGTCGACGCCGGGCTGAACCCGATGCGTGTGGTGGCCGCGGCGGCGGGCGGTGACCCGACGGCCGTACGGCTGTTGGTGGAGCGGGCGCGGATGGCGGGGCGGGCGGCGGGGCTGCTGCTGGACGTGCTGAACCCGGAGCGGGTGGTCGTCACCGAGATCGGGATCATCAGCCGCGCGGACTGCCTTGCCGCGCTGCGGGAAGCGGTCGGGCCGGACCGGGCGGCGGACGTGATGCCGACGAGCTTTCCCGATTCCGTGCTGGCCACGGCGGGCGGTGCGGTGGCACTGGACGTGCTGTACCGGGATCCGTTGAGGGTCCTGTGAGGGCTCTCGAAGGTCCTCCGGGGTGCCTGCGGTGGTCCTCCGCGGGTGCCCTCCGGGGGTCTCCTCCGCGGGTCCTTTCGAGGGTCCTCCGCGGGCCCTTTCAGGGATACGCCGCGGGTCAGCCGATGATCCGTCGAGCGTGTCACCGGGGCCGATTTAATTCAGAAACTCCGAATGTTGACAGGGGGTGCGCGTGACCGGGAACATCCTGTTCATGAGCTGTCGCACCCTTTGTTGCTGACGCGCCGACGCGCCCGGAGCGCCTCCTTCTTGCCGCGTGAATTCCCGTTCTGGCTTTTCTCTGCCCGGAATTCCGCGTGCCTTCTCACCACTTCGCCCACGGGAGTTCCCTCATGCCATCCCTGCCTGCCTCCGGTGTCGACCGGCGGCTCTTCCTGACCTCACTGCTCGGCGTCTCGGCCGCCGCCGTCGGACTGAGCGGCTGCGCCCAGAGCAGCGCCGCCACCAGCGCGAAGGGTGACCTGTCCGCTCCACTGGCGGACCGGGTCCCGGCCGGTACGAGCCTGAAGATCGCCTCCTACCAGAACGTCCAGCAGCTCCAGTTCAAGCTCGCCAAGCTGAGCGACCCGCCGTACAAGGTGAGCAGCTGGGCGAACATCGGAGCCGGTCCCGATGTCATCAACGCTTTCCGCGCCGGCTCCCTGGACGTCGCCAACAACGCGGGAATCCCGCCGATACAGGCGCATTTCCAGGGCTACGACGCGAAGATCGTCGCGATCGACATCACCCGCAAGCCGAACTATCTCTTCGCCACCAAGCCCGGCAGCGACATCCGTACGGTCGCGGACTTCAAGGGGAGGAAACTCGCCTTCTCGCAGGGGCAGGCGCAGGGTGTCGTCCTGCTGCGGGCGCTCAAGAAGGCGGGGCTGGCGTACGACGATGTGAAACTCGTCCCGCTGACCAGCAACCAGTTCCTCACCGCGCTGCAGTCCGGCCAGGTGGACATCGCGCCGCTCGCCAACCAGCAGGCGCCCGCCTATCTGAAGCAGTACGAGTCCAGGGGCGCCCACGCCATCACCACCGACGTGGTGGACCTGCTCAACCTGCTGTGGGCGCCGGCCTCCGTGCTGGCCGACTCCGCGAAGGCGGCCGCGGTCGCCGCGTACATCCCCTACTGGGCCAAGGGCCAGGTGTGGCAGTACGAGCACCCGGACGTCTGGAACGAGGAGTTCTACGTCAAGACGCAGAACCTGACCCTCCCCCAGGCGCAGTCGATCACCGAGCTCGCCAACAAGCCGCTGTTCCCGCCGAGTTGGGACGAGGCGATCAAGTGGGAGCAGGAGACGGCCGATCTGCTGGCGGAGGGCGGCTTCGTGAAGAAGTTCGACGTGAGCTCACTGTTCGACCACCGCTTCGAGGGCATAGCCGCGAAGTCCGTCCCCGCGGCGTACCGGAGGTGACCGCCGTGACCACGACCGCCAAGACCACGAGCCCCAAGACCACGACCGCCAAGACCACGACAGCCAAGACCACAACCGCAGGAACCACAGCCGCCGGAGCCACGACCGCCGAGACCACGGCGGCATCAACCACGACCGCGGCGGCCGTCGCCGCCGCCCCGGAGGCAGGCTCCCCCGAGGCCGGCTCCCCGGTCCGCAGGCGCCGCCGGCTCTCCCCCGGCAAACCGCTGCCCGCCTCCCGGCTGCTCGGTCCGGTCCTCTTCCTCGCCCTGTGGGCCGCCGCCTCCGCCGCCGGACAACTCGACCCGGCCGCGATCCCGGCGCCCTGGACGGTGGTGCGGACCGGCGCTCACCTGTGGACCGCCGGGACCCTGCCCACCGACGTCCTGACCTCGCTGCAACGCGCCGGATCCGGCTTCGTGATCGGTCTGACCGCCGGCGTCGCGCTCGCCCTGGCCTCCGGGCTCAGCCGGGCCGGGGAGGCGCTGATCGACGGGACGGTGCAGCTCAACCGGGCGATCCCGACCCTCGGTCTGATCCCGCTGTTCATCCTCTGGCTGGGCATCGGCGAGACCTTCAAGATCGCGATCATCGCCATCGTGGTGTACGTCCCGGTCTACCTCAACACGCACGCCGCGCTGTCCGGCATCGACCACCGGTACGTCGAACTCGCCGAGGTCCAGGGCCTGTCGAGGCTCGCCTTCGTCCGGCAGATCGTCATCCCCGGCGCGCTGCCCGGCTTCTTCGTCGGGCTCCGGCTCGGGGTGACCGGATCCTGGCTTGGCCTGGTGGTCCTGGAGCAGATCAACGCCACCAGCGGACTCGGCTACATGATGTTCCAGGCCCAGAACTACGGCCAGACGGACGTCATCCTCGTCGGCCTGGTCATCTACGGGGTCTTCGGCCTGGTCTCCGACAGCGCGGTCCGTCTGATCGAACGGAGGGTGCTGTCATGGCGCCGCACACTGAGCAGCTGACCCGGCCCACCGTCCGGCTCCGGGACCTGACCCGGTCGTTCGACGGGCGCACGGTCCTGGACGGCATCGATCTCGACCTGCCGGCCGGACAGTTCACGGCCCTGCTCGGGCACAGCGGCTCCGGCAAGAGCACCCTGCTGCGAGCGATCGCGGGCCTCGACCACGAGGTGGTGGGCAGCGGTCAGCTCACCGCGCCCGAGCGGGTGTCCGTGGTCTTCCAGGACTCGCGGCTGCTGCCCTGGCGGCGGGTGCTGGACAACGTACTGCTGGGGACGGAGGGCAGGGAGGCAGCCGAGAGGGGCCGGGCAGCGCTCGCCGAGGTGGGTCTGGCCGGCCGGGAACGTGCCTGGCCCAACGAGCTGTCCGGCGGGGAGGCCCAACGCGCGGCCCTCGCCCGGTCGCTGGTGCGCGAACCCGAACTCCTGCTGGCCGACGAACCGTTCGGTGCGCTGGACGCGCTCACCCGGATCAAGATGCACGGGCTGCTGCGGGAGCTGTGGAAGCGGCACCGGCCCACCGTGCTCCTGGTCACCCATGACGTGGACGAGGCGATCGTGCTCGCCGACCGGGTGCTCGTGCTCGACCAGGGCCGTATCGGCCTCGACCTGACCATCGACCGCCCGCATCCCCGCTCCTACCGGGATCCGCTGCTGGGCGAGTACCGGGAGCGGCTGCTGGCCGCGCTCGGCGTGACGGAGGACCACCAGTGACCAGACAGCTCCACCTCAACGCGTTCCTGATGAGCACCGGCCACCACGAGGCGTCGTGGCGGCTGCCGGAGAGCGACCCGTACGCCCATGTGGACCTCGCCCACTACGTCCGTCTCGCCCGGATCGCGGAGCGCGGCACCTTCGACTCCCTGTTCCTCGCCGACGGACCCCAGCTGTGGGGGAACCTCGCCCAGCGCCCCGCCGGCGCCCTGGAACCGCTCACGCTGCTCACCGCCCTGGCGACGGCCACCGAGCACATCGGCCTGATCGCCACCGCCTCCACCTCCTACAACTCCCCCTACAACCTGGCCCGCAAGTTCGCCTCCCTCGACATCATCAGCGGCGGCCGGGCGGGCTGGAACATCGTCACCACGGCCGGCGCGGAGGCCGCCCGCAACTTCGGACTGGACGCCGAGCCCGCACACGCCGAGCGGTACGCCCGTGCCGCCGAGTTCCTCGACGTGGCCCTGAAGCTCTGGGACAGCTGGGAGGACGACGCGATCGTCGCCGACAAGGCGGCCGGCGTCTGGGGCGACGACACGAAGATCCACCCGCCCCGGCACCAGGGGAGGTACTTCAGCGTCGAGGGGGCGCTCAACGTCCCCCGTACGCCCCAGGGTTACCCGCTGCTGGTGCAGGCGGGTTCGAGCGAGGACGGCAAACGCTTCGCGGCCCGGTACGCGGAGGCCGTGTTCACCGCCCAGCAGACCATCGAGGACGCGCAGGCGTTCTACGCCGACCTCAAGTCCCGCACGGCGGCGGCCGGGCGGGACCCCGACCACATCAAGGTGCTGCCCGGCATCGTCCCGGTGCTCGGCTCCACCGAGGCGGAGGCGCTGGCGGCCGAACAGCTCCTGGAGGACCACATCGTGTACACGCACGGCGTGAGCCGCCTGGAGAGCCTGCTGCAACTGGAGCCCGGGACACTGGAGTTGGACGCCCAGCTCCCAGCCGATCTGCCGCCGGAGAGCGCGATCGAGGGAGCCAGGAGCCGCTACACCCTCATCGTCGAACTGGCCCGGCGCGAGCGGCTCACCGTACGGCAGCTGGTCGGGCGGCTCGGTGGCGGACGCGGGCACCTCACCTTCGCCGGGACACCCGAACAGGTCGCCGACGCGATCGAGACCTGGTTCACGCACGGCGCCGCCGACGGCTTCAACATCATGCCCGCCGTCCTGCCGTCCGGCCTCGACCTCTTCGTCGAGCACGTCGTCCCGCTCCTGCGCACGCGCGGTCTGCTCCGCACGGAGTACGGGCCACGACGCACCCTGCGGGACCGCTACGGCCTGCCCCGCCCGGCGAACCAGTACGTCGGCCCCGGCAAGGCGACCGCAACCGCGACCGCGACCGCCCTCGTCTGACGGACGGCCCGGGCGGCCACGACCGGGGCCGCTGGTGATCAGGGCTTGCGGCCGAGGCCCCCGTGCTGGCCGATCGCGACCGGGTCCGCCTCCTCGGGATGCCAGAGCGGGACCGGGACGACGCCCGGTTCCACCAGGTCCAGGCCCTCGAAGAAGGCTTCGATCTGGTGGACGGGGCGCAGGAAGTAGGGGACCGCGCCGGTCTCGTTGTAGGCGTCCTGGGCCCGTTCGTAGGCCGGGTCGGTGCCGCGGGAGCCGTCGTTGACGGAGAGGTAGCTGCCGGAGGGGAGGCCGGCCAGGAGACGGCGGACGATGTCACGGGCCTGGTCGTAGTCCGTGACGTGGCCGAGGATGCCGCTGAGGATCAGGGCTGTGGGCCGGGCCGGGTCGAGGGTCCCGGCCGCCGCCTCGATGATGCGCTCCGGCTCGAAGAGGCTGATGTCCTCGTACGCCGTCGCGCCCTCGGGCGTGGACGTGAGCAGGGCGCGAGCGTGAGCGAGGACCAGCGGGTCGTTGTCGACGTAGACGATCCGGGACTCGGGGGCCAGGCGCTGGGCGACCTCGTGGGTGTTGTCGACGGTGGGCAGGCCGGTGCCGACGTCCAGGAACTGCCGGATGCCCGCCTCCCGGACCAGGTAGCGGATGCTGCGGCCGAGGAAGGCGCGGCTGCCGCGGGCGATGGTGACGATGCCGGGGAAGACGGCGGTGTAGGCATCACCGGCCGCCTCGTCCACCGGGTAGTTGTCCTTGCCGCCGAGCCAGTAGTTCCAGATCCGGGCCGAATGCGGCACCGAGGTGTCGATCTCCGTCATGCGCCCATGGTGCTACGCCTCGTCCGTCCCGCACGGCACATTGAGTGAGAGAAGTGCGGCAAATCCGTCGCTGTTCATACGGAGTTCGCTGATCGCAGCGTTGCGCAACCGCGGGAACACTCTGCGGTACTCCCGGGCCGGGATCGACAGCAGGGTGCACAGGACGAGACGCAACAGGCTGTTGTGGGCGACCACGAGCACCCGTTCGCCGGGATGGGCGGCGGCGATGCGGCGCAGGGCGTCGGCTCCGCGGGCGGCGGCGGCGAGCGGGTCCTCGGCGCCGGGGAAGGGGTGCGCCACCGGGTCGCCGACGAAGGCGTCCGCGGCGGCCGGGTCCTCTGCCGCGAACTCCGCGAGGGTACGGCCCTCCAGGACGCCGAAGTCGCACTCCCGCAGGGCGGGTTCGCGGTGCGGGGCGAGGCCGAGGGCCCGGCAGGCGGGGTCGGCCGTCGCGATCGCCCGGGAGAGCGGGGAGGTCCAGATCGCGTCGACGGGATGCGCGGCGGCCCAGCGGCCGAGCGCGTCGGCCTGGGCGCGGCCGGTGTCGGTGAGGGCCACGTCGCTGATGCCCGCGTAACGGTTCTCGGCGTGCCAGATCGTCTGTCCGTGCCGGGCCAGCAGCAAGGTCGTCGTCATGACTGAGCAGTATCCCGGTCGAGGCGGGTGCGCGCGTGCGCGGCTACCGGTGCCGGGAGCCAGCCGCGGGCCGTGAGTTCGTCGAGGAGGCGGGCGTACGGCTCGGCGAACAGGGCCGTGCGGGTCGGGCGCGGCTCGACGACCGTACGGATGCGGGCCATGTGTGCGGCGGTCTGCGCGAGCGGGATCCCGGTCGTGCCGTGCCGTGCCAACGCGGCCATGCCCAGGGCCGGTTCGGTCTGTTCCGGTACGCGGGCCGGGCGGCCGAGGACGTCGGCGCGGAGCTGGTTCCAGTACGCGCTGCGGGCGGCGCCGCCGGTGAACGTGAGCGGTCCGTCCAGGGGTGCGCCCAGGTGGTGCAGGTAGTCCAGGCACAGACGTTCGGCGAAGGCGACGCCATGCAGGAGCCCGGCCCACAGGTCGGCGTCCTCGGCGGGCTCGCCGATCCGCAGGGCGGTGGCGTCCGGCGCGTGGAACGGGAAGCGCTCGCCCTGGGACACCAGGGGATACGTGAGCACGCCGGACGGTTCGAAGGCGGCCGCCCGCCGGTCCAGCGCGACGGGGTCGGCGTCCGCGAAGGCCGCCGTCAGCGCCCCCGCGCCCACACTCGACGCCCCGCCGGGCAGCCAGGTCCCGTCCGGGGCGCGGTGGTTGTACACCACTCCGGTGGGGTCCCGGACCGGGTCCGGGGCGGCGCCCTTGAGGACGAGGGTCGTGCCCAGCACCGAGTTCCAGGAGCCGGGCCGCAGGGCGCCCGCGGCGATCTGGGCGGCACAGCCGTCGGTCATCCCGGCGATCACGGGCGTACCGGCGGGGATGCCGGTGGCGTCGGCGGCGGCCGGGCAGACCTCGCCGAGGCGGGTGCCGGGGCGTACGACGTCGGGCAGGGCGCCTTCGGGCAGACCCGGCACGTGCGGCCAGGCCTCGCGCTGGACGTCGTAGGCCGTCTTGAGGGCGTGACTGGAGTCGGTCGGCACGGGGTGGCCGACCAGCCGCGCGGTGATCACGTCGGGCTGGTGGGTGACGCGGCCCGGGCGGCGGGACTCGGTGAGCCGCGGGCCGTGGGCCTCCGTGGGGCCCGGGCCAAGGGCCACCGTGGGACCCCGGCCACCGGCCTCCGTGAGCCACAGTGCCTTCGGAAGCGCCCAGGTGTCCTGCACCGTGAGGCCCGCCTCCCGCAGCCGCGCCGCCTCGGCCGTCGCGCGCGTGTCGTCGTACATGAGCGCGGGGCTCATCGGCCGTCCCGAGGCGTCCGTCAGGAGGACCGTGCCGGAGGTGCCGCACACCGCGAGGCCGCCGATCCGTACGCCCGGCACGGCCGTCATGGCTGTCATGGCCGCGCGGGACGCCTCGCACACCGCCCGCCACCACTGCTCCGGGTCCTGCTCGTGCCGCCCGCCGTCCCGGCGCCCGGCCAGTGGCGCGGTGCCGCTGCCGAGGACCGTGCCGTCCCCGGTGACGGCCAGCGCGCGGACGCTCTGCGTGCCCAGGTCGATCCCCAGCCACGCCGTGTTCGTCTCCGCCATCCGGACCTCCCACCTGTACGGGGTCTATGCGTACCAGCGCGAGCGACCCACCATCGATCAGTGAAGCGGACGAGTGGAGGACGACGATGAGCGAACGGAACGGGCCGGTACGTGTCGTGGCGGCCGGCGACCACTTCGTCCTGCCGGGACTGATCGCTCGCGCGGTCGGTCACGAGCTGGGCGAAGGGCCGGTGGACGTGCGGGAGGTGACGCTCGGCTGGCCTCTGGAGCCGTTCGGGCCGGTGGCCGAGGTGCAGGAGGCGAGCGACGCCGAGGACGAGATGATCGAGGCGCTCGCGGACGGACGCGAGGTGCTGGTCACCCAGATGGGCCCGGTCACCGAACGTGTCCTGGCGGCCTGCCCCGACCTGCGCCTGGTCGTCGTCTGCCGCGGCGGCCCGGTCAACGTCAACCTGGACGCGGCGAAGACCCACGACGTCCGGGTGTGTTTCGCGCCCGGCCGCAACGCGGCCGCGACCGCCGAGTTCACCGTCGGTCTGCTGCTGGCGGCCCTGCGCCGCATCCCGCAGGCCCACGACCTGCTGACCCGGCAGGGCAGCTGGGAGGGCGCCGCCTATTACACGTACGAGCACAGCGGCCTGGAACTGGAGGACCTGCCCGTCGGGCTGATCGGCTACGGGGCCGTCGGCAGCCGGGTCGCCCGCGCGCTGTGCGCCTTCGGCGCGCAGGTGATGGTGTACGACCCCTACGCGCGCGGCGAGATCCACGGCCTGCGCGTGTCCTCCCTCGACGAGCTTCTCTCCCGGTCCCGCGTGGTCACCCTGCACGCCCGACTCACCTCCGAGACCCGCGGTCTGCTCGGTGCCCGCGAGCTGGGCCTGCTGCCGCGGGGCGCGGTGGTGGTGAACGCGGCGCGCGGACCGCTCCTGGACGAGGACGCGCTGTGCGACGCGCTGGAGAGCGGTCAGGTGTCGGCGGCTGCCCTCGACACGTACGAGCACGAGCCGCTGCCCGCCGGCTCACGGCTGCGCGCTCTCGCCGAGCGCGTGGTGCTGACCCCGCATCTGGGCGGCGCCAGCCGCGCGGTCGCGGAGAAGGCGGCGGTGATCGCGGCGGCGGAGGTGGGCCGCTGGGTGCGCGGAGAGCCGTTGGCGCACTGCCTGACGTGACATCGGCGACGACCACCACGACAGCGGCGACCGCGACTACCGCCACGACCGCGACCACTGCGACTACCGCCACGAGCGCGACGACTGGCCGGGGAGGCCCACATGTACGTCGGTATCGACGTCGGCACGTCCATGGTGAAGGCCGCCGCCTTCGACGGCACCGGCCGTGAACTGGCCGTCGAGGCCCGCCCGGTCCGCCTCGACCTGCACGGCGGCCGGGTGGAGCAGGACATGGAGGAGGTGTACGGGGCGGTCGTCACCGTCCTCGAAGAGCTGACGGCACGGGTGGCCGAGCCGGTCGAGCTGGCCGGGCTGACCGGGCAGGGCGACGGAGTGTGGCTGGTGGACGCGGACGGGCGTCCGGTACGGGCCGCCGCCTCCTGGATGGACGGGCGGGCACACGAACTGCTCGACCGGTGGCTGGCGGACGGCACCTTCGAGGCGGTGTTCCGGCGGACCGGCAGCGCCATGTTCCCGGGCTGTCCGGGTCCCCTGCTGGCCTGGCTGGACCGGCACGAGCCGAAGTCGCTGGACGCGGCCGCCGCGGCCGTCTACTGCAAGGACATGGTGTTCCAGCGGCTGACGGGCGCGGCGCGGGTGACGACGGACGTGTCGGACGCGTCGATGCCGTTCCTCGACCCGCGGACCCGGACGTACGACGAAGGGGTGCTGGAGTTGCTGGGGCTGGCCCACCGCCGTGACCTGCTCGCCCCGGTCGCCGACCCGATCGCCGTGGGCCGGACCCGGGGTGAGGGCCTGCCGCCCGGGGTCCCGGTCACCAACGGCCCCTACGACCTGCCCGCGAGCGCGCTCGGCGCCGGGGTCACCTCCCCGGGGGACGGCCTCCTCATCGTCGGCACCTGTCTGGCCGCGCTGGTAGCGACGACCGACCTGGACCTGTCCGGGGAACCGGCCGGCCTGTACATCTCCACCGACCGGCCCGGTCACCGGCTGCGCGCGCTGCCCGCGATGGTCGGCACGGCCGCCCTGGACTGGGTGCTGTCGACGACCGGAGTGCGCCACGAGGAGGTGGACGGCCTGCTGGCCGAGACCCCGCCCGGCGCGCACGGGGTGCGGGTACTGCCGTACTTCGCCCCCTCCGGCGAGCGCGCCCCCTTCGTCGACCCCCACCTGCGCGCCGAACTCACCGGTGTCTGTCTCGAATCGACCCGCGCCGACCTGGTACGGGCGGTGTGCGAGGGCATCGGCTACGCGGCCCGCCACTGCCTGGAGGCCGCCGGCCTGACGGGTTCCCTGGCCGTCTGCGGCGGCGGCACCCGCAGCCCCGCCTGGATGCGCCTGCTCGCCGACGTCCTCGGTCGTCCCCTGAGGGTCGTCGAGGGCGAGGTGGGCGCCCGCGGCGCGGTCCTCGCGGCGGCCGAACGCCACGGGGTTCCGCTGGACGCGCCCGCCTGGACCCGCCCGACGACCATCGTCGAACCGGACGCCCGTCGCGCCGCGTACTACGCCGAGGGGTACGCGGAGCATCTGGACCGGCTGACGCAGGCGCGGGGCCGGGGCGGCCGTGAGCGGTCTGCCGGTTCGCGCGCGGCGGGGCCGTTCGGGTGACTCGGGCGGCCGGCCGGTTCGCGCCCAGCAGGGCCGTTCGGGTGACTCGGCGGGCGGACGGTACCGCGTCCGGGGGATTCGGGAACGAGAGCCGGACGAGTTCCGGCTCCCGGGACCCGGGCGCGGCCGTGAGCGGTCCGCCGCCTCTCACGCGGCGCACACGGCACGGCGGCAGGACCGGTTCCGTGTGCCCGAGGCGCCCGGCGGGACCGGTTCCGGGCTCCCGCCCGGGGCTCCCGGGGGCCTACGCTCCCCGCACCGCGTCGTCCGACCGGCGCGGTCCGACACCCAGGAGGTGCTCATGGCGTTCGTGCGATGCCCCAGCCCGACGTGTCACGACAGGCTGCAGGATTTCCGGGATCTGAAGGGTGACGCGGAGGTCACGGCTGCTGAGTCGGCGCTGCTTCCGAAACTGGAGGGCGAGCGCTTCGTCGCGAGGGCCTTCCACCGCTGCCAGAACGGCAGCTGCCGCCGTGTCCAGAAGAAGAACAACTGGCAGGTCGGCGCCTACCTGCCGGAGGGCTTCTGACAACCCTCGGCAGACAGACGCCGCCAGACTGCTTCTGACGCCCCTCGGCAGACAGGCGCCGCCGGAGGGCCTACAGGTTGCTGAAGTCCGGGCCCTTGGTCCGCGTGCGCTTGATCTCGTAGAAGCCGGGGACCGAGGCCACGGCGAGGGTGCCGTCCCACAGGCGGAGCGCGTCGTCGCCCTGGGGGGTCGGGGTGACGACGGGGCCGAAGAAGGCGATCTCCTGGCCGTCGGGGCCGGGGACCGCGATGACCGGGGTGCCGACCTCCTGGCCGACCTTCTCGATGCCCTCCCGGTGGGAGGCGCGCAGCTGGGCGTCGAACTCGAAGTCGTCCTGGTCGGCGTACTCGATCAGGTCGGCGGGCAGACCGGCCTCCTTCAGGGCGGCCGCGATGGCCTCGGTGGTCGGGCCCTCGCCGTTGTTGTGGAAGCGGGTGCCGAGCGCGGTGTAGAGCGGGCCGAGGACGTCGGCGCCGTGCTTCTGCCAGGCCGCGGTCACCACCCGCGCCGGCTTCCAGGCCTTGGTCGCGAGCATGTCCCGGTACTCCTCGGGCAGCTCGTCGAGCTTGTCCTCGTTCAGCACGGCCAGGCTCATGATGTGCCAGCGGATCTCGATGTCCCGGGCCTTCTCCACCTCCAGCACCCAGCGTGAGGTCATCCAGGCCCAGGGGCACAGCGGGTCGAACCAGAAGTCGACGGGGGTCCTGCCGGAGGGCGCGGTGGTCTCGGACATGGGTCTCCTCGGAGTGCGGTTGCCAATACGGTGCGACAGCTGACCTCAACGTGGAACACCTGCCGTGCCCCGCCCCATTCCCGGCTGCCCGGCATCGGGGGCCCGTGGGAGGATCGGCCCTGGTCCACATGCTGAACACAGCTGAACCCATCCGAGGGAGTGCCATCCGTGCCCGGTCAGAACCTGTCCCGCGACGAAGCCCGGGAGCGGGCCGCCCTGCTGTCCGTCGACGGCTACGACGTGTCCCTCGACGTCCGTACGGCGGTCGGCGACGAGACCGGGGACGGACCGCGGACCTTCCGCTCGGTCACCACGATCCGCTTCCGCTGCAGCGAGCCCGGCGCCTCCAGCTTCGCGGACCTGATCGCGCCGAGCGTGACCTCCGTGTCCCTCAACGGCAAGGACCTCGACCCGAGCGAGGTCTTCGACGGCACCCGGATCCTCCTGGAGGACCTCGCCGCCGACAACGAGCTGGTCGTCGACGCCCGGTGCGCCTACTCCCGCACCGGCGAGGGGCTGCACCGCTTCGTCGACCCGGAGGACGGCGAGGTCTACCTCTACACGCAGTACGAGCCGGCCGACTCCCGCCGCGTCTTCGCGAACTTCGAGCAGCCGGACCTCAAGGCCCCGTTCCGTTTCGAGGTGCGGGCGCCCGAGGGCTGGACGGTGTGGAGCAACGGCGTCGGTGACCTCGCCGACGGGGTGTGGCGGTTCGCGGAGACGAAGCCGATCTCGACGTACATCACCTGTGTGGTCGCGGGCCCGTACCACTACGTGACCGACTCCTACGAGCGCGTCCTCGAGGACGGCACCCGTCTGCGGATCCCCCTCGGCGCCCTGTGCCGCAAGGGCCTGGCCCCGCACTTCGACGCCGACGACGTGTTCCTGGTGACCAAGCAGGGCCTGGACTTCTTCCACGACCACTTCGACTACCCGTACCCCTTCGGGAAGTACGACCAGGCGTTCGTGCCCGAGTACAACCTCGGCGCGATGGAGAACCCGGGTCTTGTGACCTTCCGGGAGGAGTTCATCTTCCGGGGCAGGGTGACGCAGGCGTCCTACGAGGGCCGGGCCAACGTCATCCTGCACGAGATGGCGCACATGTGGTTCGGCGACCTGGTCACCATGGAGTGGTGGGACGACCTGTGGCTCAAGGAGTCCTTCGCCGACTTCATGGGCGCGTTCGCGCTGGTCGGCGCGACCCGTTTCACGGACGGCTGGATCACCTTCGCCAACCGCCGCAAGGCCTGGGCCTACCGCGCCGACCAGCTGCCCTCCACGCACCCCGTCACGGCCGACATCCGCGACCTCCAGGACGCCAAGCTCAACTTCGACGGCATCACGTACGCCAAGGGCGCGTCCGTACTGAAGCAGCTGGTGGCGTACGTCGGCCAGGACGCCTTCCTGGAGGGCGCCCGCCGCTACTTCAAGCGGAACGCGTACGGCAACACGCGCCTCGGTGACCTGCTGTCGGTGCTGGAGGAGACCAGCGGCCGGGACATGGCCGCCTGGGCGCGGGCCTGGCTGCAGACCGCCGGCGTCAACTCCCTCACGCCGCAGGTGCTGTTGACGGCGGACGGTCGCGTGGACGAGCTGGCGGTGGTGCAGGAGGCCGCCGAGTCGCACCCCGAACTGCGCCCGCACCGGGTGGCGGTGGGCCTGTACCGCCGTTCCGCGTCGGGTGCGCTGGAGCGGTACGCCCGCGCCGAGGTGGACGTCGACGGCCCGCGCACGGTCGTGGCGGAGCTGGCCGGCGCCGAGGCACCGGAGCTGGTGCTGGTCAACGACGACGACCTCACGTACTGCAAGATCCGCTTCGACGCGACCTCGCTGGAGATCCTGAAGGCGCACCTGGGTGAACTCACCGACCCGCTCGCCCGGGCCCTGTCCTGGTCCGCGCTGTGGAACATGACCCGGGACGCGCTGCTGCCGGCCCGGGACTTCATCGACCTGGTGCTGCGGTTCGCGGGGCGCGAGTCCGGCATCGGGGTGCTGCAGATGCTTCACGCGTGGGCCGAGTCGGCGCTCGTCCACTACGTGGCCCCCGAGTGGCGGAGCGAGGCTGCGGCGCTGCTCGCCGAGGGTGCCGAGCGGGAGCTGTCCCGCGCCGAGCCCGGCAGCGAACACCAGTTGGCGTGGGCGCGGTTCTTCGCCCGGACGGCCGCCGACCAGGGCGGTTTCGACCTGCTGAAGGGCTTGCTGGACGGCACGTCGGTGATCGAGGGGCTGGAGGTCGACCGGGAGCTGCGCTGGGCGTTCCTGGAGCCGCTCGCGGCGCACGGCCTCGCCGACGAGAGCGTCCTGGCCGCGGAACTGGCCCGCGACGACACGGCGTCCGGCAAGCGCCACCAGGTCCGCTGCCTCGCCGCCCGCCCCTCGGCGGCGGTCAAGGCGCAGGCGTGGGCGCAGGTGGTGGAGTCCGACGCGCTCTCCAACGCGCTGGTGGAGGCGACGATCGCGGGCTTCGACCGGCCCTCGCAGCGGGAGCTGCTGGCGCCGTACGCGCACAAGTACTTCGAGATGATCGAGCGGGTGTGGCGGGAGCGGTCGATCCAGATCGCGATGCACGTCGTCCAGGGTCTGTTCCCCTCGCTCCAGGACTCGCAGGAGACGCTGGACGCGACGGACGTCTGGCTCGCGGCCCACGCGGACGCTGCGCCCGCGCTGCGCCGGCTGGTGCTGGAGGCGCGGGACGACCTGGCACGGGCGTTGCGGGGACAGGCGTGCGACGCGGCGGCGTCGGTCAGCTAGTAGGCGGAACCCTGGCCAAAGCCTGAGCGTGCCGTCACCGTTACGGAATTCGGGCATCAAACCCCGTAACCCCTGGGCCACACCGAACGGACCAGGGGTTTTCCGCGCCTACTCGACATCCGAACATCCGTCCTTTAGTGCTGGCTTGTCCGGATTTGTCGACGAGCGTGTAACAACGGTTCAAGACCGGATCAGGGGCGGGAATCTGCCGGTCATGAACCACAACACCCCGCTCCCCCCGGTCACCCCCCGCCCCCTGAGCCACCTTTCGGAGACGTGCCGCCGGGTGGTGACGGCCGCCCACCTCCGCTCGCACGGCGTCTCCGCCGCTCAGGCCGACGAGCGGTGCCGCCCCGGCGGGCCCTGGCAGCAGATCCTCCCGGGCGTCTTCCTGCTCCACCCCGGCCCGCCGACCGGCGAGGAACGGCTGCACGCGGCGCTGATGTACACGGCGCGGGAGAAGAGCGGGGTTCCGGCCCAGCCCGGCCCCCAGGACCCGCACCGGCCGGCGTACGCGGACGCCGTGATCACGGGCCTGGCCGCGCTCACCCTGCACGGCTTCAGCGCGACCCCTCCCCTGCCGTCCCTCGACCGGGTCGACGTCCTGGTCCACCGGATGCGCCGGCTGCGCTCGACGGGCTGCGTCCGGATCGTCCGTACGGCCGTACTGCCCACCCCGCAAGCCGTGTCGGGCCTGCCGGTCGCCCCGGTCCCGCGCGCTCTGGCCGACGCGGTGGCCGAACTCACGGACGCGGACGCCGTACGCCGGCTGCTGACCGAGGCGGTGCGCGGCCGGCACTGCGAACCGGCGGCGGTGGTACGGGAGCTGAACGACGCGAAGCTGCTGAGCCGGCCGCAGGTGGTGGACGCGGTGGACTCCCTGCTGGCCGAGGGCCGCGCGATCGCGGAGGACCGCCTGTACCGCATGGTCCGGGAGTACGGCCTCCCGGACCCGGTGTGGAACGTGGACCTGCGCCTCCCCGGCGGCCCGCACCTCGGCGGCCTGGACGCGTACTGGGCGGAACAGGCGGTGGCGGTCGAGCTCGACACCCGTGCACCCCGCCACGGCAACCGGCAGTCCGACGACGACGCCGACGGCCTGTGGTCGGAATACGCCCGTAAGCGCGAGCACTTGGAGCGGCTGGGCATCACGGTCGTCCACCTCACCCCGAAGAAGCTCCGGGACGCGATGGAACAGCAGGCGACGGTCGTCCGTACGGCCCTGATGGCGGCCGCCGACCGGGATCCCGCCGCGTATGTCGTGGTGCTGCCCCGGTGATGACGGCCCTTGTACGGCCGTCCCGTCGGAAGGATGGTTGGGTAGGGCGGCATGAAGTTCCGAGGCGTGTTTCTCGTGCTGTTCCTGCTGCCGCTGCTCTGGGGCCTGATCACCCTGGCGAAGGGCGCGGCGACCTCCGTCGCACCGCACTGCGACGGCCTCCAACTGGACGCGGACGGCGAGGAACATCCCGGCCGCATGCGACGGGGCTTCACGTGTTACATCGACTACGCCCTCGACGGCCGCTCGGCGGGCACGCGAACATACGACCAGCAGAAGTACGCCCAGATACGGGAACGCCGCGGGTACCTGGTCCAGGGCACGGTGTACGTCACGTACGGCGCGGCGGGTCTCGTCGTCCTGGCCTCGGCGGGCGGACTCCCCGACAGCGTCCGCCGCCGGCTCCCGCGCCCTCGCAGCCGCCCTACTCCCGCCACGCGGCCGTGATCCGGGCCCGCTCCTCCCACTGACGCACGCCCGGCCCGTGCGCGTCCCGGCGACGGCAGAACTCCTTCAGCCGGCCGCACTTGGCGAGCATCGCGGCCCGGCGCTCCGGCCAGGCGGGGACCGGGGCACCGTACGCGGCGAAGAAGCGGCCGAGGGAGCGCACGTGTTCCGGGTGGTGCGTCCGTACGATCCACTCGCACCAGGCGAGATCCTCGACCGCTTTCCCGAGGTGGGCGAACTCCCAGTCGAGCAGGGCGGTGACCTCGAAGGTCGAGGGGTCGAGAAGGAGGTTCTGCGGCCCGAAGTCACCGTGCACGAGGACCTCGCCCGCCCCGGCGCCCGGCAGGTCCGGCGGCGGCCCGGAGTGAAGACGCCGCAGCAGCTGTCCGCAGGACTCCAGCACCTGCTCCGCCCGTCCCGCGTCGAGGAGTTCCTGGCCGTGAACGCCGGGGACGAAGCCGAGGGTGAGGGTGTGGCCGTCGGCGCGGAGCACCGGCGGCACCGGCACCCGGCCGCGCAGAGCGCGCAGCAGGGTGTGCTCGCGGTGGAGCCGGGCGGCGGCGTCCGGGCCGTCGTACGTCTTGCGCACGACGGCCCCGTCGCCGAGGGTCCGGTTGGTGTAGCCGTGTCGGAGGGGACGCACTCTCCGATCGTCTCAGCCCTTCTTCAGCACCAGCTCGGTGTTCCGGTCCTGCGCGTCGCCGCCGAGGGTGAGGTTGGCGCCGGGGGCGTTGTAGGAGAGTTCGCGGTACAGGGCGGCGAGGCCGGTCTGGGAGAGGTCGGTGAAGTCGGTGCGGTGGGGGGCCGCGGACTCGATGCAGGTGGTGAAGATCGAGAGCGTGCCGTCCTTGTTGTCCGCCAGTTCGATCACCCGGGCCAGTTGCGGGTGGTCGACGTGGGAGGCGGTGGAGATCTCCCAGAAGGAGCGGCCGCCGGACGCCCGGTGCGGGGTGATGTCGTTGCGGTGGATGTGGCCGTTGACCCACGCCAGGACGTTGGCGTGGCGGCCGAGGAGGGCGACGACCTCCTGGCCGTCGTGGCGGCGCTCGCCGGGGCGGGCCGGGTCGGGGCGGGTGTTCGTCATGGACTCGCTGGTGTGGTGGCTGAAGACGACCGCGTACGAGTCCTTGTTCTCGCGGAGCGTCCGGTCCAGCCACGTCAGCTGGGCCGTCCCGATGGAGCCCTGGTAGTGGCCGCCCGCGTCGGTGGTGTCGAGGCTGATGCCGATGACGTCGTCGGCGATGCGGAAGCTGTAGTACTGGGTGCCCGCGTCGAGGTTGGCGGTGGAGTAGCCGTGGCCCACCGGGCCGAGGCCGCGGTGGGCCGGGTCGAGGTGGGCCTTGAGGTACTCGGTGGCGGTGTAGGGGGCGCGCCGCTCGTCGGGAGTGACCGAGCGCATGTCGCGGGTGTGGGCCTTGAGGAAGTCGCGGAACGCGGTGCCCTTCGGGTCCTTGGCGTCCTTGATGGCGTTCTGGAGCTTCTTCGCCTCGGCCGCGGACACGTTCATCAGCTTCCTGCCGCCGACCGCGTACTCGGCGAGCCAGGAGTCGCCGTGGCCGTAGCAGCCGAGCGGCAGGGCGTCGTGGTTGCCGACCGTGGAGTACCAGGGCAGGTTGAGGCCGGGGCTGTTCAACTCCCGGACGGCGGCGGCGAGGTACCCGCTCAGGTGCGGGAAGCCGAGCTGCTTGTCGGCGTCGCGGACGGTCGCGTCGGGCTGCCAGTACTGCTTGATGCCGGTGTTCTGCACGCCCTCGTAGTGCCGCGGGTCACCGGAGTTGGCGGTGACCCGGCCGCCGCTCATCACCTTCAGGAACCAGTCCAGCTCGGTTCTGGCGTTGTTGTCGGTGTTGTCGCCGGTGGTCATGGCGAAGTGGAGCGGGGCGCCGGTGGCGGGGGCGCCGCGCAGCGCGTTGATGCGCTCCACCAGCGCTATCGCGCCGGGCACGGTCAGCGCCTCGTGCGGCCGCCAGGCGTGCCGGTCGGTGGAGCGCAGGTACTCCAGGCGCAGTGGGTGCTGGACGTCGATCAGGTGCATGTCGGTGAGCTGCACGAACGCGGCGAGCGTGGTGCGGCGCCCGGCCCGGCCCGTCTTCGGCGCGGCCAGCTCGGAGCGGACCTTGCGGCTCCAGCCGGGGCCGTCGCCGAGGCGGCGGTAGCCGGAGGCGTTGCGCGGGGCGGCGACCGAGGCGAGGGTGGTGCCGCGGGTGTAGGGGGCCAGGGGTGGGGCCGGGGCCTTGCGTGACTGGGCGACAGCGACCTCGGCGGTTTCCGTGCCGGTGGTGGGGGCGGCCTGGCTGTCGGTGGGCCGCAGGGCGTAGCCGACGCCCGCGGAGAGGGTGACCGCCGCGGTGGCGGCGAGGACGGTACGGCGGTTGGTCCCGAGTGCGGAACCGGCGACAGAGCGTGTGCGCGACATGGCGCGATCTCCCCGAGTGCGAACGCGTCGGCAGTGGTCGCGGGCGGTCGCTGTCGCGAACATCCCGCTCACTACCGATCGTTGGCACCGGGTATGACCTGCGCGTGAACGAGGCGGCAACGCGCAGCGCCGATCACCGTACGTGGATCTTGGGCTAGCCTGCGCGTCCTCGACCGCACCCCCAACGGCCCGGGGACGGCTACTCCGTGTTCATCTTTCCGGGTAGGGGAGCTGTTCCCGGACCGGGTTCGAGCCGCCCGGCGGCCGGCCGCTCACGCCACAGCCGCAGCCCGATCCCGACCATCGGCACCAGGTTCAGCGCGGGCACGGCGTCCAGGTCGTGCCAGGCGGCCATGTCGGTGGAGCCGCCGATCTCGTAGCGCAGTTCGCCGCCGGTGACCCTGCCCTCGTAGACGAGCCGTACGCCGTGATGGTCGAGGGGGCGTTGGAGGCGGCCGGGGAGGACGCTGTGAAAGGAGTCGACGCCGAGCAGGCCGGTGACGTCGATGCGGTAGCCGGTCTCCTCGGCCACCTCCCGTACGACGGTGTCGTAGGGGTCCTCGCCGTGCTCCATGCCCCCGCCGGGCAGTACCCACTCCGGCGGTCCGCCGTCCAGCGCCGGGGAGCGGGAGAGCAGGAGCTGTCCGTCACGCACGCATATGGCGTAGGCCGCCACCCTCAACTTCCTTCGCATCCAGGGACGTTAACCCGCCGACGGCCGCCGCTCGGTCGACTTGCCCCTTTTCGGAACTCGTCTCCGTCGAGCGCATAGGGGGTTTTCCCCATGCGTCCATATCGATTCGGTCAACTCTCACTAAACATCTTTCTCATCGGTAAAGCTGTGCGCCCGTCCGGGATCGCAATCCGGATCGAAGCGGCCGGGATCGATCGGTTCCGGTCGCACCCCGCTCGTTCCTTTACCTACAAGGGATGCCGATGACCCACACCGCCCAGCGCGATCCGATATCCGGCGTGAGACGCGTGGTCCGGATCGCCGCGGCCGCCGGTCTGGTGGCCGCACTCTCCGCCGCGGGGCCGATACCCATGGCCCTGGCCGCCGACGACGCACCCGTCGCGGCCGACCCCAGCGTCAAGTCCGCCCACGACAAACTGGGGTCCGACGACGCCGACGCGCTCGCCGAGGCCAAGGCCGACGGCGACAAGAGCGTCACGCTGATGGTCGCGACCGCCCCCGGGCAGACCGAGCAGGTCGCCGCACAGCTCGACGCGGTCCAGGGCGGCCTGGTCGGCAAGACCTACGACAAGCTCGGCTACGTCCGCGCCACCGTCCCGACCGGCAGGGCGGACGCGGCCATCGCCGCCGCCACCAAGCTCTCCTCCGTGCACGGCATCGACCTGCGCCAGGAGATCGTGCTGGACGACCCGTCTCCGGCCGCGGACACCGCCGAGGGCGCCGCGGACAAGGGCGGCAAGGGCACCGCCTCCTACCCGGCGCCGGGCAGGAAGACGCCCGCCGAGAACCCGTACAACCCGTCCTTCGAGACGGGCGCCGTCGACTTCGTGCGGGACCACCCGAAGGCGGACGGCCGCGGTGTCACCATCGGCATCCTCGACTCGGGCGTGGACCTCGCCCACCCGGCGCTGCAGAAGACCAGCACCGGCGAGCGGAAGATCGTCGACTGGGTGACCTCGACCGACCCCGTCTCCGACGGCGACGGCTCCTGGCTGCGGATGACCACCTCGGCGGCGGGCCCGGCGTTCACCGCGACCCCCCGCGGCGGCAGCGCCGAGACGTTCAAGGCCCCGGCCGGCTCGTACAAGTTCAGCTACTTCTACGAGTCCGCGACCGCGGGCGGCGACCAGGCGGGCGACGTCAACCGCGACGGCGACAAGACCGACGTCTGGGGCGCGCTGTACGACGCCGCCTCCGGCACCGTGCGCGTCGACCTCGACGACGACCTCGACTTCACCGACGAGCAGCCGATGAAGCCGTACAAGGACGGCTACCAAATCGGCTACTTCGGCACGGACGACCCGGCGACCGACGTCGCCGAGCGCATCCCGTTCGTCGTCGAGATCCGCAAGGACGTCGTCTACAACGCCGCGGGCGCCAAGGCCGACTACGTCAACATCGGCATGATCTCCAGCGAACACGGCACCCACGTCGCCGGCATCACGGCCGCCAACGGCCTGTTCGGCGGGAAGATGAACGGCGCCGCGCCGGGCGCGAAGATCGTCTCGTCCCGGGCCTGCGAGTTCGGCCCCGGCTGCACCAACGTGGCGCTCACCGAGGGCATGATCGACCTCGTCGCCAACCGTGGCGTCGACATCGTCAACATGTCGATCGGCGGCCTGCCCGCGCTGAACGACGGCAGCAACGCCCGCGCCCTGCTGTACACGCGCCTCATCGACACCTACGGCGTCCAGCTGGTGATCTCGGCGGGAAACTCCGGCCCCGGCGCCAACACCATCGGCGACCCGGGCCTGGCCGACAAGGTCATCTCGGTCGGCGCGACCATCTCCAAGGAGACCTGGGCCGCCAACTACGGCTCCGTCGTGGAGAAGAAGTACGCGATGATGCCGTTCTCCTCGCGCGGCCCGCGTGAGGACGGCGGCTTCACCCCGACCCTGTCCGCGCCGGGCGCCGCGATCAACACCACCCAGACCTGGCTGCCGGGCGCCCCGGTCGCCGAGGCGGGCTACACCCTGCCGGCCGGTTACTCGATGCTCCAGGGCACCTCGATGGCGTCCCCGCAGGCCGCGGGCGCGTCCGCGCTGCTGCTGTCCGCCGCCAAGGCGAAGAGGATCGACCTCACCCCGGCCACCCTGCGCACCGCGCTCACCTCGACCGCCGACCACATCAAGGGTGTACAGGCGTACGAGGAGGGAGCGGGCCTCATCGACATCGAGGACGCCTGGGACGCGATCCGCGACGGCGCCACCGCCCACACCTACACGGTGAAGGCACCGGTCGACACCGCGATCGACCAGTTCCTCGAGACCCCGGGCTCCGGCACGGGCCTGTACGACCGTGAGGGCGGCCTCAAGGCCGGCCAGAAGAAGACGTACGACGTCACGATCACCCGTACCTCCGGCTCCGACAAGCCGGTCCGTCACGAGCTGTCCTTCGAGAACAACGCGGCGCAGACGTTCCGGATCCTCGGCTCGGACGAGGTGAGGCTGCCGCTGAACCAGCCGGTGACCGTCAAGGTCCAGGCCGCGCCGAGGTCCGCGGGCCTCAAGAGCGCGATCCTCGAGGTCGACGACCCGAAGACCACGGGCGTCGACCAGCAGGTCCTGTCGACGGTCGTGGTGTCCGCGCCGGTCAAGTACACCTACGCGGCCTCCTCCTCGGTGCAGCGCAACAGCACCCGGTCGTACTTCGTGACCGTCCCCGAGGGCGCCAAGTCCCTCGAGGTCGCGATCGGCGGGCTGAAGGGCAAGAGCCAGACGCGGTTCATCGCCATCCACCCGTACGGCGTCCCGGTGGACAACACCAGCACCCCGTACTGCTACAACAACTACCTCGACGGCAACGGCTGCAAGCCGGACGTGCGTTCGTACGCCGACCCGGTGCCGGGCGTCTGGGAGATCGAGGTCGAGTCGCGCCGTACGTCGCCGCTCCTCGACAACCCGTACAAGCTGGACGTCTCCGTCCTCGGCGCGGTCTTCGACCCGGAGACCGTGACCGTTCCCGAGGCCAAGGTCGGCACCCCGGCCACCGCCTCCTGGAAGGTGACCAACGGCTTCGCCGCGATCGACGGCAAGCTGGTCGGCGGCCCGCTCGGCTCCGCCAAGTCGGCCCGGCCGACCATCGCACAGGGCGAGACCCACACCACCACGGTCGAGGTGCCCGCGGGCGCCAAGTCGCTGGACGTCGCCATCGGCAACGTCTCCGACCCGGCGGCCGACCTGGACCTGGTCGTGAAGAACGCGGCCGGCACCCAGGTGGGCCTCTCCGCCGACGGTGACTCGGAGGAGGCGGTCTCGGTCCCCGCCCCGGCCGCCGGCACGTACACCATCGAGGTCGTCGGCTACGCGGTCCCGTCCGGTTCCACCGCGTACGACTACCAGGACGTGTTCTTCTCCGCCGCGCTCGGCACGGTCACCGTCGACGGTTCGACGCCGGTGAAGCTCGGCACGGGCGACTCGGCGACCGTCTCCGGCAGCGTCACCGCCGCCGCGGCCGCCCCGGAGGGCCGTGAGTTCTTCGGCCAGGTCCAGCTGGTCAACGCCCGCGGCACGGTCGCGGGCACCGGCAGCGTGAAGATCGAGAAGGTCACGCCGTAACCGATCCGGTACGGCTGAGGGGCGGGCGCCCGTGCCTGGGCGCCCGCCCCTTCCTCATGGGCTCATCCGCAGGTGATCGCGCGTGACTCGGGCAGCGACGCGATGATCCCGGCCCGTTCCCGGGCGACCTCCTGCTCGCCGACCACCCAGTGGTCCGGCGTGGTGGTGTCGTCGGGCACGCCGAGCAGTACCTGGTCGCCCTTCGCCAGGTCGGGGACGTCGTACCGGCCGACCGCGTAGGTCAGCTCGTCCCGGCTCTTCGCCGGTTTGTAGGAGCGGGTCACGCGCACGGTGACGAGCAGCTGTTCGTCGTCGGGGAGCTGTTCGAGGCGGGTGACCGTGCCCTCGGCGACCGTGCGGGCGCAGGCCAGATAGCGGGGGCTGCCGAAGCGTGCGCCGGAGACCTGCTTGGACGCCGCGCTGTCACCGCCGCTGTCCGAGGCGGCGCCGACGCCTCCCCCCGCCTGCGTCAGCAGCCAGGCCATGCCCGACAGCACGGCCGCGACGGCGGCCACCGCGAGGGTGCCGAAGGCGAGGTCGCGGGCACGCCGGCGGGTCCGTGGGGGACGCACGGGACGTACGGGAACGGGCTTCACAGCCGGCGGGGGTTCCCCGAGGGCGTTGCCGATGATCCCGAGCTGTTCCCGCAGCACCGCGAGATCGGCCTGGGCCGCCCGGTGCTCCGCCAGGAAGGCGGCGTCCGCGCGGGCCTCGTCCGGGAGCGGATCGTCGGTGAGTGCGGCCATCAGGCCGTCCAGGCCGGCGGGTCCCTCGTGGTCGGCGGTCATGTCACACCACCTCGTCCTCGTGCAGACGGGCCCGCAGGGCCCGGACCGCCGTGTGCAGCCTGCTCTTGACCGTGCCCTCCGGGATGCCGAGCTCCTCGGCGATCCCGCGCACCGGCAGGTCGGCGTAGAAGCGCAGGACGACGACCTGGCGCTGGGCGTCGGGCAGCTCGTCCAGGCCCCGGGCGACGGCGAGGGAGAGCAGGCTGGTGTCCTCGCCGGAGGGGTGTTCCACCTGACGCAGGGAGGCCAGGCGTTCGCCGACGCGTTCCTGGCGGCGCTTGGCCCGGTGCCAGTCCACGGCCAGGTTGGAGGCGACGACCGCCGCCCACGCGGACACGTCACGCGGCGCCTCGTCCCCGCGCGCCACCCGCTCCAGCAACCGCAGGCGGACCTGCTGCACCCCGTCCGGCAGGTCCGCCTGCGGCACCCCGCCCAGGGCGAGCACCGCTCGCACCCGGCGTTCCTGAGCCGCGTCCAGCGGGTCGTCGAGCCCGTCCCCTACGTCCCCGTGGGCGCGGCGGGCCTTCCTGCGCAGCACAGACACCCCTCCCCTCACCGCGTTTCCTCTACGACGCCGCAGCGCGCGGAAACGTTCGGCCGAGTCGGTGGGATTTCATTCAGAGGCGTACGTCACACCAGGGCGGGAGGCGGCACAGCTTGCGGCGCGGAGCGGTCGCAGGGCGAATTCCTGCACCTCGGAGGTGGGGCGGCCGGAGTTCCGCAACGGCCGGCCGGCCTGGTGTGTCCCACACCTCGGGCATGGCGGCGAAAGAATTGGACAGGTAGGCCCATGTCGGCCGCATCATGGAAACGTCTCGGCCAGGCAACACGCACGTAAAGCATGTGAAGACAGACAGAGGGAGTCGTCGTGAGGGTCGGAATCGTCGGAGCCACCGGTCAGGTCGGCACGGTCATGCGCAGGATCCTCAAGGAACGCGACTTCCCCGTGACCGAGCTGCGCCTGTTCGCCTCGGCCCGCTCTGCGGGGACGGTCCTGGACGGCGTCACGGTGGAGGACGCGACCACCGCCGACTACACCGGCCTGGACATCGTGCTGTTCTCCGCGGGCGGCTCGACCTCCAAGGCGCTGGCCGAGAAGGTCGCCGCGCAGGGCGCGGTCGTGATCGACAACTCGTCGGCGTGGCGCCGCGACCCGGACGTACCACTGGTCGTCTCCGAGGTGAACCCGCACGCGATCGCCAACCGTCCCAAGGGCATCATCGCCAACCCGAACTGCACGACGATGGCCGCGATGCCGGTCCTGAAGCCGCTGCACGCCGAGGCGGGCCTGGAGGCTCTCGTCGTCGCCACCTACCAGGCCGTCTCCGGCTCCGGTCTGGCCGGCGTGGAGGAGCTGTTCGAGCAGGTCAAGAAGGTCGGCGAGGACGCGCCGAAGCTGACCCACGACGGCTCGGCGGCGGAGTTCCCCGCGCCGGACAAGTACGTCGCCCCGATCGCGTACAACGTCCTCCCGCTGGCCGGCTCGATCGTCGACGACGGCCTGAACGAGACGGACGAGGAGCAGAAGCTCCGCAACGAGTCCCGGAAGATTCTCGAGATCCCCGACCTCAAGGTCTCCGGCACCTGCGTCCGCGTCCCCGTCTTCACCGGCCACTCCCTCCAGGTCAACGCCCGCTTCGCCCGCCCGATCACCGTGGAGCGCGCGAAGCAGCTCCTCGGCGGCGCCCCCGGCGTCGCGGTCACCGAGGTCCCGACCCCGCTCCAGGCCGCCGGCCAGGACCCCTCGTACGTCGGCCGCATCCGCCAGGACGAGACCGTCGACAACGGCCTCGCCTTCTTCGTCTCCAACGACAACCTCCGCAAGGGCGCCGCGCTGAACGCGGTGCAGATCGCGGAGCTGGTGGCGGCGGAGCTGAAGGGCTGACGCCGGTCCGTACGCACGCGGAAGGGGGCGCCCACCGGTCACACCGGTGGGCGCCCCCTTCCGCGTACTCGGAGAGCCGGATGCCGCCGCAGCGCCGCGTCTGGTACCACCGCGCGGCGACTACCCCCTGCCCACCGCATAGAGGAAACACCCGTACTCCACCGCCCGCACATGTACCACCGCCACCTCCGGATCGGCGAACGCCTCCGCGAAGGCCGCCTCGAGCGCCTCGGGCCCCTTCACCAGCCGCCCGCCCAGAATGTGCCCCTCCCCCGAGTACCGGCGGACCGTCCGGTGCTCGTCGGCGAAGGGCAGGCCGTCGCCCTCCTGTCCCGCGCATTCCTCCGCGTGGATGAAGACGGGGCCCTGCTCGTCGTACGCCCCTGGATCGACGCCCGTCTCCGCCGCCCAGCGGCGCAACGGGGCGTAGGAGACCAGGGCGATGCGCTCTCCCGGTTCGCTGCGGCGCAGGCAGCAGCGGAGGGGGGCGCCGCCCTCGTCGTCGGTGACGGGGACCGTCTCGCGTCCCGCGTCGTCGATCACGCGCAGTTCCTTCAGGGCCACCCGGTCGACCGGGTGTGCGAGGTACGTCGTCATGTCTGTCGTCATGTCTGTCGTCATGCCTGTCGTCATCTCCTCAGGCTGGTGCCCGTCCGACCCGCCCACCGGCGGTAAACGGACATCGCCTTCCCCGTACCTCCCGTGGAAGGATGGCCGAACCACCCCATGACGAGGAGATGACCGCGTGCCTGGCACCAACCTGACTCGCGAAGAGGCGCAGCAGCGGGCGAAGCTGCTCACCGTTGACTCGTACGAGATCGAACTCGACCTCTCCGGCGCGCAGGAGGGCGGTACCTACAGGTCCGTGACCACGGTGCGCTTCGATGTCGCCGAGAGCGACGCGGACGGCGCCGCGGAGTCCTTCATCGACCTGGTCGCCCCGACCGTTCACGAGATCGCCCTCAACGGTGACCAACTCGACCCCGCCGAGCTCTTCGCGGACTCCCGGATCACGCTGCCCGGGCTGCTGGAGGGCCGCAACATCCTGCGGGTCGTCGCCGACTGCGCATACACCAACACCGGTGAGGGGTTGCACCGGTTCGTCGACCCGGTCGACAACCAGGCCTACCTCTACACCCAGTTCGAGGTGCCGGACGCGCGCAGGGTCTTCGCGAGCTTCGAGCAGCCCGACCTGAAGGCGACCTTCCAGTTCACCGTGCGGGCGCCGGAGGGCTGGACGGTCATCTCCAACTCGCCCACCCCGGAGCCGAAGGACAGCGTCTGGACCTTCGAGCCGACGCCGCGCATCTCGACGTACATCACCGCGCTGATCGTCGGCCCGTACCACTCGGTGCACAGCGTGTACGAGAAGGACGGCCAGTCGGTGCCGCTCGGCATCTACTGCCGGCCCTCGCTCGCCGAACACCTCGACTCGGACGCCATCTTCGAGGTCACCCGGCAGGGCTTCGACTGGTTCCAGGAGAAGTTCGACTACGCGTACCCCTTCAAGAAGTACGACCAGCTGTTCGTGCCGGAGTTCAACGCGGGCGCGATGGAGAACGCGGGCGCGGTGACCATCCGCGACCAGTACGTGTTCCGGTCGAAGGTGACCGACGCCGCGTACGAGGTGCGCGCCGAGACCATCCTGCACGAGCTGGCCCACATGTGGTTCGGCGACCTGGTCACCATGGAGTGGTGGAACGACCTGTGGCTGAACGAGTCGTTCGCCACCTACACCTCCATCGCCTGCCAGGCCGCCGCGCCCGGCTCGCGCTGGCCGCACTCCTGGACGACGTTCGCCAACTCCATGAAGACCTGGGCGTACCGGCAGGACCAGCTGCCCTCCACGCACCCGATCATGGCGGACATCAGCGACCTGGACGACGTCCTGGTCAACTTCGACGGCATCACGTACGCCAAGGGCGCCTCCGTGCTGAAGCAGCTCGTCGCGTACGTCGGCGAGGACGAGTTCTTCGCGGGCGTACAGGCGTACTTCAAGGCGCACGCGTACGGCAACACGCGCCTGTCCGACCTGCTGGGCGCCCTGGAGACGACCTCCGGGCGTGACCTGAAGTCCTGGTCGAAGGCGTGGCTGGAGACCGCCGGCATCAACGTCCTGCGTCCGCAGATCGAGACGGACGCGGGCGGTGTCGTCACGTCCTTCGCGATCCGCCAGGAGGCCCCCGCCCTGCCCGCCGGCGCCAAGGGCGAGCCGACGCTGCGTCCGCACCGGATCGCGGTCGGTCTGTACGAACTCGACGAGTCCAGCGGCAAGCTGGTCCGCGACGAGCGCATCGAGTTGGACGTGGACGGCGAGCTGACCGCCGTACCGCAGCTGGTCGGCAAGCGACGTCCCGCCGTGGTGCTGCTGAACGACGACGACCTCTCCTACGCGAAGGTTCGCCTGGACGAGCAGTCCCTCGCCTTCGTCACCGAGCACCTCGGCGACTTCGAGTCCTCCCTCCCCCGCGCCCTGTGCTGGGCGTCGGCCTGGGACATGACCCGGGACGCCGAACTCGCCACCCGCGACTACCTCTCCCTCGTCCTGTCGGGCATCGGCAAGGAGTCCGACATCGGCGTCGTGCAGTCGCTGCACCGCCAGGTGAAGCTGGCGATCGAGCTGTACGCCGACCCGGCCGCACGCGAGGCCCTGCTGACCCGCTGGACCGACGCCACGCTGGCCCACCTGCGGTCGGCGGCGCCGGGCAGCGACCACCAGCTGGCCTGGGCGCGGGCGTTCGCCGCGACCGCCCGTACGCCGGAGCAGCTCGACCTGCTCGACGCCCTGCTGGAGGGCACGCAGACCATCGAGGGCCTGGCCGTCGACACCGAGCTGCGCTGGTCGTTCGTCCAGCGGCTGGCCGCGGTGGGCCGCTACGACGAGGCGGAGATCGCCGGCGAGTACGAGCGCGACAAGACGGCCGCCGGCGAGCGGCACGCGGCCACCGCCCGGGCCGCCCGCCCGACCGAGGAGGCCAAGGCGGAGGCGTGGGCGTCGGTCGTCGAGTCCGACAAGCTGCCGAACGCCGTCCAGGAAGCCGTCATCGGCGGCTTCGTCCAGACCGGCCAGCGGGAACTGCTCGCCCCGTACACGGACAAGTACTTCGAGGTCGTCAAGGACATCTGGGAGAACCGCTCGCACGAGATCGCCCAGCAGATCGCGGTCGGTCTCTACCCGTCGATCCAGGTCTCCGAGGAGACCCTGCGCAGGACCGACGAGTGGCTGGCCTCCGCGGAGCCCAGCGCGGCCCTGCGGCGGCTGATCTCCGAGTCCCGCGCGGGCGTGGAACGCGCACTGAAGGCGCAGGCGGCGGACGCCGCGGCGGCCGAGTAGGAGTGGTCGGAGCAGGAGTGGTCGGAGCAGCGGTCGGCTGAGCACCAGCCGTCCGAGCACCAGCCGTCTTCTGTACGGCGATGGGGGCGTCCGGCACCGCGCCGGGCGCCCCCGTCCGTCTTTTCCAGGTCCCCGCCGATGCGGAGCTGTCCGGCGACCGTCGCCCCGAACGCCAGCGCCATGCCGGTCAGTTGGACCGGCGTCAGCGTCTGGCCGAGCGCGGCCCAGCCGACCACCGCGGCGGTCAGCGGTGACAGGGGGCCCAGGAAAGTGACCTGGGTGGCCGTGAGCCGGCCGATGCCGCGGAACCAGAGCCAGTACGCGACCGCCGTGTTCGCGAGGGCCAGGTAGAGGTAGCCGCCGACCGCCCGGGCGTCCAGCGCGGGCGGCGCACCCTCGACCAGGAGCGCGACGGGGGCGATGAGCAGTCCGCCCGCGGTCAGCTGCCAGGCGGTGAGCGCGAGCGGCCCGACCCCGTCCGGGCGGCCCCAGCGCTTGGTCAGGACCGTACCGGCGGACATCGAGGCGGCCGAGGCGAGCGCGGCCGACACACCCACGGTGTCGAGGGCCCCGGCCGCCTTCAGCACGACCAGGCTCACCCCGAACGCGGCCACCACCCCGGTCAGCACACTCCGTGCCGCCGGCCGCTGCCCCAGCAGCAGCGCCGAGAGACCGACGACGAACAGCGGGCCGACCGACCCGACGACCGCCGCCATACCGCCCGGCATCCGGTACGCCGACAGGAACAGCAGCGGGAAGAAGGCGCCGATGTTCAGCGCCCCGAGCACCGCGGCCTTCCCCCACCACGGGCCCCGCGGCAGCACCCGGGCGAGGGCCAGCAGGACCAGTCCGGCGGGCAGCGCGCGCATGAGCCCCGTGAACAGGGGGCGGTCGGGCGGGAGGAACTCGGTGGTGACGGCGTAGGTGGTTCCCCAGGAGACGGGGGCGAGGGCGGTGAGCAGGACGGTCGCGGGCCGCTTCATGACCGGCACCCTTCAGAAGGTGACTTGGAGATAAGTAGCTTAGCGCTAAGCAACTTGCAGTCAAGCTACTTGCTTGCGGGTGACCGGTGGCCCACGGATACTCGGTCCATGAGTGCACAGCGCGCCCGGCGCGAGGACCCCGTCGACGCGATCATCGAGCAGTGGTCCGAGGTGCGGCCCGACCTCGACACGTCCGCCATGGCGGTCTTCGGCCGGATCCACCGGCTTTCGCGTGCGATGGGCGACCGCATGGAGAAGGTGTACGGGGCGCTCGGCATCGGACGCGGCGAGTTCGACGTCCTGGCCACCCTGCGCCGCTCCGGCGAGCCGTACACCCTCTCGCCCCGCCAGTTGTCGGCGACGCTCATGCTCACCACCGGCGGCATGACCGGCCGCCTCGACAAGCTGGAACGCGCCGGGCTGCTGCGCCGCTCCCCCGACCCGCACGACCGTCGCGGCCTCCAGGTCACGCTCACCGAGGAGGGCCTGACGCTGGTCGACCGGGCGGTCGGCGCGGGCCTCGCCGTCCAGACGGAGGCCCTGTCCGCCCTGGACGCCGAACAGGCCGGCCAACTGGTCGGCCTGCTGCGGGAGTTGCTGCTGTCGACGGAGACGGCGAAGAAGTAGGACCACGGCCCCCGCCCCACGACCCCGGGTCCACGGCCCCCGCCCCAAGACCCCGGACCCCCGCTCCTCCGGGGCGGCTCAGCCGACGTGCGCGGCGAGGGCCGCCTCGATCGCGGCCGGCTCGGCGGTGTCCGCCGCCCACGCCACATATCCGTCGGGGCGCACCAGCACGGCCGTACGCCGGTCGCTCGCCCAGTGCTCCCTCGCGAGCCGGTCCTTGCGGGCGGCGCCCTGATCCTCGTACGACGCGAAGGTCCTCGGTGTGATCAGGACGAACCGGCCGCCGCGCAGGGCCTCGTAGAGGCGGCCGCTCTCCAGGGCGACGTCGGGGACACGGGTGCCGGTGAGGCGGTGGGCACCCCGGGGTGCCGCGTACTTGTAGCCGATGCCGGTGATCTGTCCGGCCATCCTGCGGCGGGCCGGGGCGGCGGCCTTGAGGAAGCCGGTCAGTGCGGAGCGCAGGGCACGGGTCCAAGGACGCCTGGCCATGCCGAGCCGGACCAGGCCGCCGCTGCTGCGCAGCACGGACCTGCCGACGGGGTGCCGCTCGGCCTGGTAGGTGTCGAGGAGCCGCGGGCCCGCGTGGCCGTGGACGACCTGGGCGAGCTTCCAGCTGAGGTTGGCCGCGTCCTGCAGGCCGGTGTTCAGGCCCTGCCCGCCGGCCGGACTGTGGACGTGGGCGGCGTCCCCGGCGAGGAGGACCCGGCCCACTCGGTACGCGGGCGCCTGGCGTTCGTCGCTGTGGAAGCGGGACACCCAGCGGGCGTCGTGCATCCCGAAGTCCCGGCCGAAGGCGATCCGGGCGATCTCCTTGATCTCGTCGAGGTCGACGGGCTCGTCGTCGGAGACGTTGCGGCCGTGGTGCCAGCCGAAGACGCGGTAGTACCCGTCCCCGAAGGGCGCGAGGAAGGCGAAGACGCCACGGACGGCGTTGGCGGTGAACAGGAACTCGGGCTCCTCGGCGAGCTTCACGTCCGCCAGCACGATGGACCGGATGACGGAGCGGCCGGGGAAAGGCAGCCCGACCGCGTTCCGGACGGCACTGCGCATCCCGTCGGCGCCGACGACGTACGCGGCACGCAGGGTCTCCGCCTTCCCGCCGGGTCCGCTCACCTCGAGGGTGACCCCGTCCGCGTCCTGGGTCAGCCCGGTCACCTCGGACTCGTACCGGAACTGAACGCCTGCCGCCACGGCTCGCCGCTCCAGGGTCTTCTCGACCTCGTACTGCGGGATGACGAGCAGGTGGTTGAAGCGGGAGGGGAGGGTGGCGAGGTCGAGCTCGAGGCGGGTGAAGAGGCGGAGGCTGTCGAGGGTGCGGCCGGCCGCCTCGACGTCGTCGGCCAGCCCCCGGGCGTCCAGTTGTTCGAGGGTGCGGGCATGCACGACGAAGGCCCGCGAGAGATTGCTGATCTCATGGGTGCGCTTCTCCACGAGGGTGACGGGGACGCCGGCGGTGGCGAGATCACCGGCCAGGAGGAGACCGGTGGGGCCGGAGCCCACGACGATCACGGGGGTGGGAGTGCGAGTGGTTCCAGTGGTTCCGGTGATTCCGGCGGTGCTGTCCATGGAGACCTCCCGGGGTGCCAACGCATGTTGGTCAACAACTGTTGGTCAACGCTTGTTGGCAAAGCTAGGACGGTCGACGTCGAATGTCAACGGTTGTTGGCCCACGCGTGTTGGCCTACGCTCGTTGGCATGGCTGAGAGCACCTCTTCCCCGCAGGCAAAGCGCTCCGACACGACCCGGAACGCGATCCTCGCCGCCGCGCGTGAACGCTTCGCGGCCGACGGCTACGAGCGGGCCACCATCCGCGCCATCGCCAAGGACGCGGCCATCGACCCGTCCATGGTGATGCGCTACTTCGGCAACAAGGAGGGCCTGTTCGCGGCGGCCGTCGCGGTCGACCTGAAGCTGCCGGACCTGCGGTCCCTGCCGCGGCAGGAGGTCGGCCGGGCGCTGGTGAACCACTTCCTCGACATGTGGGAGGAGAACGAGGTGCTCACCGCGCTGCTGCGGGTCGGTGTGACCAATCAGGACGGGGCGCTGCGCATGCAGGGCATCTTCCGGGACCAGTTGCTGCCGGTCGCCCTCCAGGTGTGCCCCGACCCCGAGCAGGCGCCGGCCCGGGCAGCACTCGTGGCGACCCAGTTGCTGGGGCTGGCGCTGACGCGGTACGTGCTGCGGTTTCCGCCCGCCGTCGGGCTGGCCCGGGAGGAGGCCGTGGCGTGGCTGGGACCGACGGTGCAGCGGTATCTCACGGCGCCGAGTCCCTGAGGGTGCTGCCGGACCGCGGGCGCTGTGGGTGGTACGGGCGGGCACTGCCCGGACGGGGGGCGCCGGGGTGTGACCTGCCCGGACATGCCGAAGGCGCCGGCCTCGCCCACGTACGGCGTACATGGGCGGGGGCGGCGCCCCGGAGGAAGCGTGCGGAGCCGGAGCCGTGCTCTGGCGCTGCGACTCCCGGCTCAGGCCTCGGAGGCGGCCTTGGGCTTGGTCTTGACGTTGCGGGTGGTGACGCGGTGCGACTCGTGCGACTTGTCCAGGACCAGCACGAGGCCGGCGATGACCCCGAACAGCACGAGGGGCGCCACGACGTAGAGGCCCAGCGTCTCGATGACGCTCAGGCCCTGGCCGGGGTCGTCGCCGTCGTCGCGGGTCAGCGCGAGGGCGGGCGACGACATGAGCAGCATCATCAGCGTCGTACCGGCAGCCAGGGCGCCGGCGCGCAGGGCGTTCTTCTTGTCCACGGTGCCAAAGTATCTAACGGGGGTCGGCGGTGCGCGTCCGGGGGGGCGTATGAGGTGCGGGGGTGGTGCCCCCCGCGGCTACGGCGACGGCCGCAGCACCTCCACCAGTGCCCGCAGCCTCGCCGACGCCGCCAGTTGCTCCAGGGTCACCGGACGGCCCTCCGTGTCCGCGACGGGGAGGCGCCAGTTCGGGTACTGGTCCCAGGTTCCCGGGAGGTTCTGGGGGCGGCGGTCGCCGACGCCGTCGGGGAGCCAGATACCGATCATGCGGGCCGGGGTCTGGAGGAGGAAGCGGTGGACGGCCTGGATCTCGGCCTCCTCCGAGGAGGGGTCGGGGCCGCCGGCCGTGCCGCGGAGGAGGTCGAGGCGGGTCAGCAGGGCCAGCCATTCCGCGGTGTCCGCCGAGGCCTCGGCCCGCTCCTCCTCCAGGGGACGGGTCAACAGGCCGAGACTGTCGCGGAGTTCGACGTGTTCGCCGGTGAGGCGGGCGGCGGTGGGCGGCAGGTCGTGGGTGGTGGCGGTGGCCAGGCAGTCGGCGCGCCAGCGGTCGGGCGGCAGAGGACGGCCGTCGCCCTCCCAGTCCCGCTCGAACCACAGGACCGACGTACCGAGCACCCCCCGCTCGCGCAGCGCCTCGCGCACCCCGGGTTCGACCGTGCCGAGGTCCTCGCCGATCACCACCGCTCCGGCCCGCCAGGCCTCCAGCACCAGTACGGCGAGCATGGCCTCGGCGTCGTAGTGGACGTACGTACCCTCCGTGGGCGCCTCGCCCAGCGGGACCCACCACAGCCGGAACAGGCCCATGACATGGTCGATGCGCAGGGCGCCCGCGTAGCGGAACAGTGCTTGCAGCAGGGCGCGGAACGGCTCGTAGCCGGACTCGGCCAGCCGGTCCGGGCGCCAGGGCGGCAGGCCCCAGTCCTGGCCGCGTGCGTTGAAGGCGTCCGGGGGCGCGCCGACGGACATGCCGGCCGCGAAATGATCCTGCTGCGCCCAGGCGTCGGCGCCGCCGGGGTGCACCCCGACCGCGAGGTCGTGGACGATCCCGACCGGCATGCCGGCCTCGCGTGCGGCGCGCTGGGCGGCGGCGAGCTGGGTGTCGGTGAGCCAGGCGAGCCGGCGGTGGAAGTCGACGCGGTCCGTCAACTCCCGGCGGGCGTGGGCCGTTTCGGCCGAGCGGGGGTCGCGCAGGGCGGTCGGCCACTGGTGCCAGTCGGAGCCGTGGACCTCGGCGAGCGCGTACCAGGTGGCGTGGTCCTCCAGGGCCTGGCCCTGTTCGGCAAGGTAGTCGCGGTAGGCGGCGTCCCGGCCGGGCCCGAGCGGCACCTCGCTCACCAGCTCCAGCGCCGCCCGCTTCAGCTCCCACACCGCGTCCCGGTCGATCAGCGCGCCCTTCTCCAGTACGGACGCGCGCAGGCGGTCGGCCCGCTCCAGCAGGGGCCGCAGGGCTTCGCGATCCGGCAGGTAGGCGTACTCGGGTACGTCCTCCACCCGCAGGTGGACCGGGTCGGGGAAGCGGCGTGAGGAGGGACGGTAGGGGGAGGGGTCCGTGGGTGCGCCGGGCACCGCACCGGGTACGGCCGCGTGGAGCGGGTTGACCTGGACGAAGCCGGCGCCGAGCGCGCGGCCGGCCCAGGAGGTCAGTTCGGCGAGGTCACCGAGGTCGCCCATGCCCCAGGAGCGCCGCGAGAGGAGGGAGTACAGCTGGACGAGGAGGCCGTACGACCGTCCGGGGTGCGTGGGCAGTCGCGGCGGGGCGATGATCAGATGGGCGTCGGCGGTACGGCCGTCGGGGGCGGTCGCGGTCAACCGGTGCACTCCGGGCGGGAGTCGGTCGATGGCGTCGCGGGTCTCGCCCTGCTCGGTGGTGATACGCAGCAGGGTGCCGGCCGGAAGGGCGTCGAGGGCGTCGGGCGTACCGCCGCTCCAGCCCACCACGGTCGGCGGCAGCAGCCGCTCGCGCAGCTCCTCCTCGCGGGCGGCGAGCGCGGCGCGCACGGCCTCCGGAGTGTCCGCGGCGACGCCCACGGCGGCCAGGGCCCGGGTCACCGCGGTGGCCGAGGCGGCGACCGTACGGCCCGGGGACGGACTGTAGGAGGTGGCGACGCCGTGCAGCGCGGCGAGCCGCGCCAGGTCCTCGGTGGGCGGCTCAACCTGCCGGGGCGTGCTCATGTACGGCTCCGCTGGGTCATCTACGGCTCCGCCGGGTCATCCGCGGCTCCGCCGGGGAATTGGTCCACGGCTCCGCCGGGTCTTTGGTCTACGACTTCGCGCGGTCATCGTTTGCGGCTCCGCCTGCTTGTCTACGCCTCCGCGTGGGCATCGGACTCGCTGGTCAGCGGGGCGGCATCGGCGAGGGGCGGCTCGCTGGTGAGGGGCTCGGCGTCGGGCAGGGGCGGTTCGCTGGTCAGAGGAGCTTCTGCACAGGCGCCCTCCGCGCTGAACACGCACAGGTGGAGGTCGGCTGCGGCGGACGGCTCCGCCTCGGACAGGGCGGAGGGGTCCGCCCCGGGTTTGGACAGGGCCGAGAGCAGTAGGTGCGCCGATGCGGCCACGGGGGCCTCCTTGTCGAGTACGACGTGCGGATACCGCAGCCCTACCCAGCGGTCGCGGCGGCAGACGTACACGAAGGAACAACGTGCCTCTCGTCACATTCTGTTCCGGTGAGGCACCTCCAGACTGGGGCATATGCCGCACGACGTCCAGTCCGCGAACCGGTCGCGGCGAGGTCGTCGATAGACGGGCTGTGAGACTGTTCCGCCCCATGGGGGGCCACCGGGAGAAGGACGCCGACGCATCGGACGCGGCGCTGTTGCGGGACGTCGCGGGCGGGGACTCGGCGGCGATGGCCGTGCTGTACGACCGGCACGCGGGGTGGCTGCACGCGCGGCTGACCCGGCGCTGCGCCGACCCCGAGGTCGTGCGCGAGGTGCTCCAGGACACGTTCGTGACCGTGTGGCGGTCGGCGGCCGGGCACCGCGGCGAGCAGGCCGGCGGCTGGCTGTGGACGATCGCCGCGCGCCGCCTGGTCGACGCGCGCCGGGCGCACGAGCGGGCGGCGCGGGTGGCCGCACCGGTGGCGCCGACGGACTCCGGGTACGAGGCGGCCTCGGTCGCGCCGTCCGCGGAGGACCGGGTACTGGCGGCGCTGGAGTACGGCGATGTCGGCACCGCCCTGGACCGGATCTCCCCCGAACTGCGCGAGGTGCTGCGCGCCACGGTCGTCGACGGGCTGACCACCCGGGAGACGGCACGCCTCCTCGGCATCCCCGAGGGCACCGTCAAGTCCCGCGCGATGCGCGCCCGCGCCGAACTCCGGGCGGCACTGGCCCAGTTGCACCCGCCCCACTTGAACACGCCCGCGTTGATCACGCCCCCGACGGGAGGCCCGGCATGACCGGCTGGCACGCGTCCGACGACCTGGTCGCCCGCTACGGCGACGGCACCCTCCCGGAACCGGACGCCTGGTCCCTGGAGAAACATCTGGAGAGCTGCGGGCCGTGCGCCGGCCGGGTGTCACTGGCGGTGCGGGAGACGTCGGCGGGGGTGGCGCTCGCGGAGGTGCGGGAGGCGGTACTGGGGGCGGCGCCAGCATCGGCATCGGCATCGGCCTCGGCCTCGGCCTCGCGGACGAAGAGGCCGACCCCGTCCTTCCCCCGCCTCACCCACATCCTCTGGGCCGCCGGCCCCGCCGTCCGCGGCGCCTGGCTCCCCGCCGTGCTGCTCGTCGCCATCGGGGCCGTGGCCCTCGCGTACGGCGCCGACGTCACCGGCGTACGGTCCCTGCTGTTGGCCGTGGCGCCCGTCGTGCCCGTCGTCGGGGTCGCCCTGTCGTACGGGGCGCACGCCGACCCGCTGCACGAGATCGCCGCGGCGACGCCGTCCGCCGGGCTGCGCCTGGTGCTGACGCGGACGGCCGCCGTACTGGCGGTGAGCCTGCCGCTGCTGACGCTCGCCGGGCTGCTGGTGCCGTCGTCGGGCGCCCCGAGTGCGGCGGCGTGGCTGCTGCCCGGGCTCACGCTGACGCTGGCCTCGCTGACGCTGGCCGGGTACGTCGGCTTCCGTACGGCGACGGCGGTGATCGGCGGCGGCTGGCTGTGCGCCGTGCTCGTCCCGGCGCTCGCCGCACCGGGCAGCCGGCTCACGGCCCGGCTGACCGAGCAGCTCGCGTACTGCCTCGACGGCGCCCCGGTCCAGGGCGCCTGGGCGGCGGCGGCCGCCCTGTCCGCCGTACTGCTGGTCGCACGCCGCCCCGCCTACGACCACCTGGAGCCACGGTGAGCAACGGCCGGCCCGGCTCCCCTCCCCTGTCCTTTCCTCTCTCCCTCCCTCCCCTGGAGAACCGTTGAGCTCCCCTGGAGAACCGTCGCGCACGATCCGAGTGACCGGCCTGCACGTCCGGCACCGCGGAACCGTCGCCCTCGACGCGGTGGACCTCGACTTCGGACCCGGTGTGCACGGGCTGCTCGGCCCGAACGGGGCCGGCAAGACGTCGCTGATCCGGGTCCTCGCCACGGTCGCCGCGCCGAGCGACGGCCGGGTGGAACTGCTCGGGGACGACGTCCGCGACCACCGCAAGCGGGCCGCCGTACGCCGTCGGCTGGGCTATCTGCCGCAGGAGTTCGGCTACTACCCCGGCTTCACCGTGCGGGAGTTCGTCGCGTACGTGGCCTGGCTGAAGGAGATGCCCGCCGCCGGCACCCCGGCCGCCGTGGAACGGGCGGTCGCCCGCGTCGGTCTCGCCGACCGCGTCGACGCCAAGGTCAGGACGCTGTCCGGCGGCATGATCCGCCGCGTCGGCATCGCGCAGGCCATCGTCAACGACCCGGACGTGCTGCTGCTCGACGAGCCGACCGCCGGTCTCGACCCGGAGCAGCGCGTGGAGTTCCGCGAGCTGCTGCGCGAGCTGGGCGGTTCGTCCACCGTCCTCGTCTCCACCCATCTCGTGGAGGACGTGGCCGCGGCCTGCACGGAGGTGACCCTCGTCGAGTCGGGCCGGGTCGCCTACCGGGGCACGCCCGAGTCGCTCATCGCGCTCGGCGAGTCGGCGGACGGCCCCGGCGCGGGCACCGGCGTCGGCGACAACCCCATCGAGCGCGGCTACACGGCGGCCCTGCGCGCCCACCGCGCGTCGGCCGTCCCCGCCCGGGAGAGGACGGCCCGATGACCCTCGTGACCGAGAGAGAAACGGCGAGCGGCCCACAGGGCCCGGTCCGCCCCCGCCACCCCCTGCGTGCCGAGGTCGTCCGCGGCTTCGGACCCTGGGCGGGCGCCGCCGTCCTGCTGACGATGGCGGTCGCTCTGGGCACCAACACCCCGCGGTGGCAGGGAGACTGGGCCGAGACGCGCGACCGGTCACAGTCGGCGGCCGTGCTGCTCGGTGCCCCGCTGGCCCTGGCCGCGGGCTGCTGGCACGGCGGACGTGAGCACCGCCGCCGCACCGGGGAGCTGATGGCGACGGCCGTGCGCGGCCCGCTCGCCCGGCTGCTGGCGTCCGGGCTGCCGCTGATGATGTGGGTGGTCGCCGGGTACGCCGTGGCGGTCGTCCTCGCACTGCTCGCCACCTGGTACTGCGCGACGGGCGACAGCCCGTACGTGATCGCGCCACTCGTCGACGCGGCGATCCTGGCGTCGGCCGTCCTGGGGGGCCAGGTGGTGGGCCGGCTGGTGACGTGGCGGCTCGCGGCACCGCTGCTGGCGATAGGCGCGTACGTCGGCCTCGGCGTGCTCTCGTACAGCGGGGGCGGGAATTCCTACGCACCCCTGTCGCCCCTCTCCGACGCCATGACCGACTCGGTCCCGGTGTGGTGGCAGCCGCTCGCGATGACGGCGTGGTGGGGTGGCTTCGCGGCCGCGGCCGTGCTGGCGTACGCGGCCCGTCGCCGGGCCCTCGCCCTGCTGCCGCTGGCCGCCGCGGTCGCCGCGGGCACGCTGCTGGTGCAGACCGGGGACGGCCTGTGGCACACCAGCCAGATCGCCGGACGCCAGGTGTGCGACACCTCCACCACCCCGCAGATCTGCGTGAACGCCCGCACCGAGGGCCTTCTGCCGCAGGTGAGCCAGGCCCTGTCCGGGGTCACCGGCCGCCTGGAGGGCGTACGGAACCTGCCGGTGCGGTTCGAGGACCTGCCGGGGGAACCGGCGCGGGACGAGGTGCAGTTGCCGATGCTCACGCCGATCGGCTGGTCCGTCGTACGAGGTGGGCTCACCGATCCGCGGGAGTACGCGTGGGCGGCCGGGATGTCGCTGGTCGGCCGGTCCCAGTGCGACGATTCGGTCCCGTCGCTGGACGCGGTCGACCACGCCGTGGAGCACTATTTGGCGCCCAGCTCGTCGGAGAAGGACTTCGACAGGCAACTGGCCGAGGGGAGCGGGGCCGACCGCGCCCGGCTCAGGGCCCGCCTCGACGCCCGCGCCCGCCTGGCGGGGATGGGCGAGCGGGAGCGCCGCGACTGGTTGTCGGCCTACTTCGCCACGGCGAACGAGTGCGCCCCGAGCAAGGTGCCGACGCTGTGACCGCCGACCGGCACGCGCCCTCCGGCACCGCGCTCGACGGCCTGCTCCTGTACGCCCGCTCGCGTGCCGTCCCGCGCGCCCTCGTCGTGCTCCTCGCCACCGCCGCTCTCGCTGTTCGGGCGGCGGACGCCCTGGACGCGTACGTCGATCCGGATCGGCGGGTCCCGCTCGTGGCGCTGGCCCCCCTGTTCGCCGCCGCGGTGATCGGGACGAGCCTGCACACCGCCTCCGACGAGCTGGACCGTACGGCGGTCCGCCCCTGGTGGCGGCTGCGCCTGGCCCATCTGCTGATCCTGACCGCGCTCACCGCGGCTCTGCTGTCGGCGGCGGTCGTCGGACACGCCTTGGTGTTCGGCCCGCCCGCGATGGTCCGCAACACCCTCGGCTGCACGGGCCTCACCGCGGCCGCGGCCGCCCTGCTGGGGGCCCGGCTGAGCTGGCTGCCGGCGTTCGGCTACGTCAGCGCGGTGTACCTGGGGTCGGCCGGGACGGCGCGCGGACGCTGGAGCCCGGTGTGGGCCTGGCCGGTGCATCCGGGGGGCGCCGGGACGGGCGCCTGGGCCGCGGCGGCGGTCGTCTTCGCCGGCGGCGGGGTGCTCTACGTCGTACGGGGGGCGCGGGCGGAGACCGGGCGCCCCTGAGAGACCGCGACGCACCCCTGCGGGCCCCGCGCCAGGGACGGCGTGGGGCCCTGGAGGTCACCGGGGATCACCAGGTGTCACCAGGTATGCAGAAGCCCGGATCGTCGTCAGGCGGAAATGCCGTCGATCCGGGCCAGGGCGTCGTCCGCGCCGTACGGCTGCAAGTACGGCAGCCAGCGCGGATCCCTATGGCCGGTCCCGATGATGCGCCAGGCCAGGCCGGTGGGCGGGGCCGGTTTGTGACGCAGCCGCCAGCCGATCTCGACGAGATGGCGGTCGGCCTTGACATGGTTGCAGCGGCGGCAGGACGCGACGACGTTGTCCCAGACGTGCTTGCCCCCGCGACTGCGCGGGATGACGTGGTCGACGCTGGTTGCGACACCACCGCAGTACATGCACCGGCCCCCGTCACGGGCGAAGAGCGCCCGCCGGGTGAGCGGAACGGGCCCGCGGTAGGGAACCCGCACGAATCGCTTGAGCCGGACCACGCTGGGTGCGGGGACGGTGACGGTCGCGCTGTGCATGAAAGCGCCGGACTCCTCGAGGCACACGGCCTTGTTCTCCAGGACGAGGATGAGTGCGCGGCGGAGCGGTACGACGCCGAGCGGCTCGTACGACGCGTTCAGGACCAGGACATGCGGCACGGATGGCCTCCTTGGACGCCGGCGGCGCGTGGCTCGCGCCGGGACGATTTCGTAGTCAGTCTCCCCTCAGGCCTGGCGGAAGCGCCACCATGTCCCGGTAACGGGCTGGGAGTGTTTTCGACCACATCCACTTCATTCCCACGATCATGAGTTGTTCATCCCACCTGTTCATCCCCAGGTCGGCGCGCCCTCTCCCCCGAACATTGCAACGATCCACACACGATGCCCCGATAGTGTGGTGGAGCTGCCCCACCGGTGACCTTTCCGTGACCTTGAAGCACGACGTACGACCGGACGTACGCCCGTACGACCCCACGCCGTACGAACCTGACCGCGACCGGAGGGGCGGACCGCTGCACTGGAGGTACCTGCCGTGTCCTTGTCCGCCGCCCTACCGGCCGTCGGTCCGTCGCCGTCGCCGTCCCCCTCGGGAACGCCGACCGCTCCGGCGGTGCCGTCGCTCCAGGACGCCCAGGAGAGCGCGACGAACGCCGCCAGCTGGGTCCAGCAGAACTGGTCCACGTGGCTGGCGATCGGCCTCAGGGTCCTGCTGATCCTGGTGATCGCCGCGGTGCTGAGAGTCGCGGTGCGGCGGGCGATCACCAAGCTGATCGACCGCATGAACCGCACGGTCCAGTCGGTCGACGGCACATCGCTCGGCGGACTGCTGGTGAACGTGGAGCGCCGCCGTCAGCGCTCACAGGCCATCGGCTCGGTGCTGCGCTCGGTGGCCAGCTTCCTGATCCTGGGCACCGCGGCCCTGATGGTGCTGGGCACCTTCGAGATCAACCTCGCCCCGCTGCTGGCGTCCGCCGGCGTCGCGGGTGTGGCGATCGGTTTCGGCGCGCGGAACCTGGTCACGGACTTCCTCTCGGGCGTGTTCATGATCCTGGAGGACCAGTACGGCGTCGGCGACACGATCGACGCGGGTGTGGCCTCCGGCGAGGTCATCGAGGTGGGCCTGCGCGTGACCAAGCTGCGCGGCGACAGCGGTGAGATCTGGTACGTCCGCAACGGCGAGGTCAAGCGCATCGGCAACCTCTCCCAGGGCTGGGCGACGGCCGGCGTCGACGTGACCGTCCGGGCCGACGAGGACCTCGACAAGGTGAAGCGGACGCTCAACGAGGTCGCCGAGAGGATGAGCAAGGAGGAGCCCTGGAACGAGCTCCTGTGGGGCCCGATCGAGGTCCTCGGCCTCGACAGCGTCCTGCTCGACTCGATGGTGGTGCGGGTCTCCGCCAAGACGATGCCCGGCAAGTCCCTCACCGTCGAACGCGAACTGCGCTGGCGCATCAAGCGCGCCTTCGACGCCGCGGACATCCCGATCGTGGGCGGCCCGCCCGCCCCGGCCCAGGACGCCGAGTTAGACGACCCCACGGCCGCGGTGGCGCCCCCGTCGGTGTACGCCAACTCGGCATCCCCCCAGGCGGAAGCGGCCTCCCCGATCGTCCAGCCGAGGCCGGCGCCGAAGTAGGGGTGCGACGGCGGCGCCGTATCGATTCAGCACGCTCGTTCGAGTGGACGGTCGGCGCATCGCGGCGCGGAGCGCGCTCGGGGTGCCCCGTCGACCCGCACGGCGGGACGGCCCACTGCTCCACGGACCCCGTTCTCCCCGGTGACGACCCCACCGAGGCCTACTACGCCACCGACATCAAGGTGAACCTCGGCGAGCCGCTTCCGCTCCCGGGGCCGTACCCCACTTCGGACACGGCCCCGTTCCTCACGGACCAGCCACATGCGGTACAACGGGCGAGTGACAGAACCCACCCCCGGCCCTGATGGCCGCCTCGCTCCGCAGCCGGGGCGGTGGACCAAGCAGTCCGCGGGCGCGACGTTCGCCGCCGTCGCGGCATTCGCCGTCACCCGCGACGCCACATTCGGGTTCTTCAGGCGGACGCTGCCCGACTGGGCGTACACGTCCACGGTCCTGGCGGGCCTCGCCGCGTCGGCTGTCGCCTACGGCCTTGCCGTGTGGTGGATCAGGCGGCTGCCTTAGCGCTTGGCGGGCTCGTGACCGGGCCGCGGTCCCGGCGCACGCCTGCGCCGGGACCATCGCGGCCGGCCTGCTCCGCAACGCTCCCGGCGCCCGGCGCACGCGTCTTACTCCTGGAGGTTCTTCCTCTGAACCAGGTCGTCCGCTGTGGCCGGCCGCTTGACCGTGAAGTTCACCGTGTACGTATCGTTGTCTGCGCAGGTCACGGTGGCCACGGCAGGTGCGCCTTTACCGGGGATCTTCTGGAAGGTGACCGAGTACGCGCCCGCGTTCTGCACGCCCGGATTCTTGTCGGTGATGGTTTCCTGGCCCGCCTTTATCGCCACTGACTGGGGAGATTCTCCGCTGTTGCACTCTCCGACCGACCCGGTGACGACGACCTCTCCGCTTTGCGGGTCGGCTGCTGCCTGGCTCGCAGCCGCGAGCGAGGCCACGGCTGTCAAAGGGAGTACCGATGCGACGGCGAGAATTGCGACGCGATTGCGCATTGCTTCTCCTAGCTTTTCGGCTCACACGCTAACGGCTGCGCGTGAGACATGAATTGCCTCTACCAAGGTCTGACCTGGGCCCGTTCTGGTCAAGGGGAACAAATACCCGCGAATGACGGGGCAGGACTACCCACAGCAACTGCCTGCCGCGGCTCTATCCCCGGTCGATGAGCCCGTATTCGATAGCGAGCCGGGTCAGATCGGGACGGCGCCGACAACCCGTTTTCTCGCGGATTCGGTCGAGGTGCGACTGCACGGTGTGCTTGCTGATACACAGCTTCTCGGCGATTTCATTGTCCGTCGCGCCGTTGACGACAAGCCTCAGGATGTCCTGCTCCCGGCTCGTGAAGTGCGGGGATTTCTCCAGCAGACAGTCGGTGGCCGCGGACACGTAGCTGCGGCCCGAGCCCACGACCCGAATCGCCGTCAGCAGTTCCTCCACCTCGGCCTGCCGGCTCAGATATCCGCTGGCGCCCGCCCGGATCACCTGAACCGCGTCGATCTGCGCACCGGACGACGTGATGATGACGGCGTGCCCCCGCTTCCGCAGCTTCGTCACGGCCGCCGCGAGCCTCGGGGGTGACTGCTGCAGGTCCACCAGGACCACGTCGGCGCCACGCAGACTGCCGTCCGCGGCCTGGAGCGATGACGCCGCGACGATCAGCCGGAGGTCAGGAGCGGTGCAGACCAGCTGCGAGACGCCGTGCCGGAAGAGGGGACAGTCCCCGATGACCGCGATACCCGTGAATCCGGTACTCACAGGCCGCCACCGGTGCCCGGCGAAGTGGAGAGCCGAGCACGTCCGTCGTCCAGCTCGGGCATGACCGTGGCCCTCGCCTCAGCGCAGCCGCTCATGGACCCCTCCGATCTCGCACGGACTCGCACGCGGACATCTGGTCCCCAGCCTCGGCGGGTCCGGGGAGTCGAGCGCGTCGGGTTAGCCCGTCCGAGTCGGCGCCTGCGGCCGCGTGCACCCGCACCGTGTCTGCGGCCAGGTAACGACTCTGTTGCCTCCCCCGGAGCCCATTGACGCCCCCGCCACCTCGCCCTTATGGTCCAGGCCAGAAGACAGGAAACCTTCCTAACAGTTACCGCCGGGTGGACTTCACGGCCCGGTCACTGGGAACCTGGACAGCCGAAAGGCAGGTGTCGACCCCATGGCAGGAACCGCCGGTACGCCGGGCACCCCGAGCGTGCTGCGCGCCATGAACGACCGCGCCGCCCTGGACCTCCTCCTGGAGCACGGGCCGCTGTCCCGCACGCGGATCGGCAAGCTCACCGGCCTCTCGAAGCCGACCGCGTCCCAGCTGCTGGCCCGCCTGGAGGCATCCGGGCTGGTCCTGGCGACCGGCACCAGCGAGGGCCGCCCGGGCCCCAACGCCCAGCTGTACGAGGTCAATCCGGCCGCCGCGTACGCCGCCGGGCTCGATGTCACCCCCGAGCGGGTCCGGGCCGCCGTCGCCGACGTCACCGGCCGCACGGTGGGGTCGTACGAGCTCCCGACCCCGGGCAGACGTCCCACCGAGCCCGTCGTCCAGCAGGTCACCGCCGCCCTGGACTGCGCGGTGAAGGCCGCCGGGCTCGCCCGGGACGACGTCCACCGGCTCGTCATCGGCACCCCCGGCGCCTTCGACCCGAACACCGGCCGGCTGCGCTACGCCTCCCACCTGCCCGGCTGGCACTCCCCCACGCTGCTCGACGATCTCGCCGCCGCCCTGCCGATGCCGGTCGGGTACGAGAACGACGTCAACCTCGTCGCCGTGGCCGAACAGCGGCTCGGCGCGGCCCGCGGACACGGCGACTTCGTACTGCTGTGGAACGAGGGCGGCCTCGGCGCCGCCCTGGTCCTCGGCGGGCGGCTGCACCGCGGCTGGACCGGCGGCGCCGGCGAGGTCGGCTTCCTGCCGGTGCCGGGCACCCCTCTGGTCCGTCAGGTGAGCAAGGCCGGCAGCGGTGGCTACCAGGAGCTGGCCGGTTCGCAGGCGATCCCCAAGCTGGCCCGTGAACTCGGCGTCCAGGAGATTCCGTCGGGCCCGTACGCCGAGGTCGCCGCCGCCCTCGTCGCACGGGCCGCGGAGGCGGACGACGGTCCTCACCGGCGACTGCTGGAGGCGTACGCGACCCATCTCGCCACCGGTCTCGCCTCCCTCGTATCCGTCCTCGACCCCGAACTCGTCGTCCTCAGCGGCGCCTCGCTCACCTCGGGCGGAGAACCCCTGCGCGCCCTGGTCCAGGCCGAACTGGAGGAGCTGGCCGCACCCAGGCCCCGGCTCGTCGTCGGCGACGTCCGCGAACACCCCGTGCTGCGCGGCGCGTTGGAGAGTGCGCTCTCCGCCACCCGCGACGAGGTCTTCGACACCTCGCGCTGAGCCCCCCACGCCTCAGCCCACCAGCCCCACATCACCACGGTCACCCGACCACCTCATCTCGTCACCCGCACCCCATCACCCCTCGCCTCGGCACCCGCATCGCACCCCCCGCGTCACCCGCATCTCACCACCGACTCTCATCCCACCCCCGCCCTGCCCTAGGGAGACCCCGTCATGCCCGGAATGCCCCGTAAAGCTGCACTCGCACTGGCCGCCTCAGCCTCCCTCGCCCTTCTCGCCACCGCCTGTACCGGCCAGTCCGGCTCCGAGGCGAGCGACGACGCCTCCAAGGACACGACCCTCAACTTCTGGCACGCCTGGAGCGCGCCGAACGAGGTGGCGGGCGTCAAGGCCCTGGTCGCCGGCTTCGAGAAGGCGCACCCCAACATCCACGTGAACGTCGTCGGCAACATGACCGACGACAAGATCAACCAGGCGCTGCGGACCGGCGGCACCAAGGCGCCCGACGTGATCTCGTCCTTCACCACGAACAACGTCGGCAAGTTCTGTTCGTCGGGGGCGCTCGTCGACCTCAACCCCTTCTTCAAGAAGGCGAACATCGACCCGGAGCAGACCTTCCCGAAGGCGATGAACGAGTACACGCAGTTCGACGGCAACCGGTGCAGCGTGCCGTTGCTGGGTGACGCGTACGGCCTCTACTACAACAAGACCGCCTTCCAGAAGGCCGGCATCAAGACCCCGCCGAAGACGTGGTCCGAATTCGCGACCGACGCCAAGAAGTTGACGATCCCGGACGGCGCCGGCTACAAGCAGCTCGGCTTCATGCCGGACTACCACGGCTGGGAGACGACCACCGAGCACTACCTCGGCCAGTTCTCCCCCACGTATTTCGACTCCAGCGGCAAGTCGAACATCGCCAAGGACCCCGCGTTCCAGGCCGCGTTCACGCTCCAGAAGAAGCTCGTCGGCGAACTCGGCGGATACAAGCGACTGGAGAACTTCCGCTCCACGCTCGGTGACGAGTGGGGCCCCAAGCACCCCTTCCAGACCGGCCAGGTCGCCATGCAACTGGACGGCGAGTGGCGGCTGGGCATGGCGATGGAGGCCAAGCCGGGCTTCGAGATCGGCGTGGCCCCGCTGCCCGTCCCCGACGACCAGGCCGACCAGTACGGCAAGGGCTACATCACCGGCACCATCGCCGGCATCGCCGCCACCAGCAAGAAGCAGAACGCGGCCTGGGAATTCGTGAAGTACCTGACGACCGACACGGACGCGGTGGTGAACTTCTCCAACGCCATCCACAACGTGCCCTCCACGCTGGCCGCCCTGAAGTCGCCGAAGCTGAAGTACGACCCGCGCTTCAAGACGTTCCTCGACATCGCCGCCAACCCGAACTCCACGACGTCCCCGGCCTCCGTCAACGGCGGTGTGTACCTCGCGACGATCCAGAACTTCGGGTACGACTACGAGAGCGGCAAGGTCAAGGACCTCAAGGCGGGACTGGCGAGCACGGCCAAGCAGATCGACACGGACATCGCGCAGGCCAAGTGATGAGCGCGATCACCCTGGGATCGAAGCGCCGCCCGCCCGGCCTGGCCGCCAAGCAGCGGAAACAGGCGCTGCGCACCCTCGCCTTCATGTCGCCCTGGCTGATCGGCTTCGCGGTCTTCTTCGCGTACCCGCTGATCTCGACGGTCTATTTCTCGTTCATGCACTACGACGGCTTCAAACCGCCGACGTGGAGCGGAACGAAGAACTGGACGTACGTCTTCGAGCACTACCCCTTCTTCTGGCCGGCCCTGCGCAACACCCTGTGGCTGGTCCTGGTCATGGTCACGCTCCGGGTCCTCTTCGGCCTCGGAGTGGGCCTCCTGATCACGAAGATCAAGACGGGCACGGGTGTCTTCCGCACCCTGTTCTACCTGCCCTACCTGGCCCCTCCCGTGGCGGCCACCATGGCCTTCGCGTTCCTGCTCAACCCCGGTACGGGCCCGGTCAACTCGATCCTCGAGAAGTTCGGCATCCCCGGTCCCGGCTGGTTCAACGACCCCTCCTGGTCCAAGCCGGCCCTCACCCTGCTCGCCCTGTGGGGCATCGGCGACCTGATGGTCATCTTCATGGCCGCGCTGCTCGACGTACCGCAGGAGCAGTACGAGGCCGCGGAGCTGGACGGGGCGTCGGCGTGGCAGCGGTTCCGCTACGTCACGCTGCCGAACATCTCGCCGATCGTCATGTTCGCCGTGGTCACCGGTGTGATCCAGACCATGCAGTACTACGCGCAACCGCTGATCGCCGGGAAGGTCGCCTCGGGCGTGATCCAGGGCGCGGGCACGCAGTTCGAGCCCGGCTACCCGGAGAAGTCGACCCTGACCCTCCCCCAGCTCGTCTACAACCTCGGCTTCCAGCGTTTCGACTACGGCTCGGCGTGCGTGGTCGCCCTGGTGCTCTTCGCCCTGTCGATGGTGTTCACCGCGTTCTTGATGCGGCGCCGCGGCGGTCTCATCCAGGCAGGTGACTGATGACTCAAGTACTGGACAAGCCGGTGCGGTTGAAAGAACCGGTGTCCCCCGCCGAGCGCACGGCCCGCCGCCGCGGTCTGCTGGAGTGGGTCGCGATCCACTCCCTGGGCGTCGCCGCGGCCCTGTTCTTCACGCTCCCCTTCGTGTTCGTCCTGCTGACCTCGCTGATGAGCGACACCCAGGCCCTCAGCCGCGACCTGATCCCGCACACCTGGGAATGGGGCAACTACCGGAAGGTGTTCGACACTCCGGGCTTCCTGACCTGGTGGAGGAACACGCTGCTGTACGCGGGTGCGGGCACCGCGCTGACGGTGGTGTCGTCGGTTCCCGTGGCGTACGCGCTCGCCAAGTTCCGCTTCCGGGGCCGCAATCTGTCCCTGATGCTGGTGATCTCGATGATGATGCTGCCGCCGCAGGTGGTCATCATCCCGATGTACCTGTTCTGGGCGAAGCAGCTGGACCTGTCGGGCACGCTGTGGCCGCTGATCATCCCGATGGCCTTCGGTGACGCGTTCTCCATCTTCCTGCTGCGCCAGTTCCTGACGACGATCCCGAACGAGTACCTGGACGCCGCGAAGGTGGACGGCTGCGGCGATCTGCGGACCCTGTTGAAGGTCGTCATCCCCATGGCCAAGCCGGGTATCGCCGCCGTCGCGCTCTTCCAGTTCTTCTACGCGTGGAACGACTACTTCGGCCCGCAGATCTACGCCTCGGAGAACCCGGGCGCCTGGACCCTCAGTTACGGCCTGGAGTCGTTCAAGGGCGCCCACCACACCGACTGGAACCTCACCATGGCCGCGACCGTACTGGTCATGGCACCCGTGATCCTCGTCTTCTTCTTCGCCCAGAAGGCGTTCGTCGAGGGCGTCACGCTCACCGGAGTGAAGGGTTAGGCAGACATGCAGCATCTTCCCGGGGGGGCACCCCCCGGACCCCGGGCCGATGGCCGTCGTCCCGGGCATCAGGAAGCGAGGTACCCCTCAGTGAAACTCACCGTGGTCGGCGGAGGCTCGACCTACACCCCCGAACTCGTCGACGGCTTCGCCCGTCTGCGTGACACCCTGCCCGTGGAGGAACTGGTCCTGGTCGACCCGGCCGCCGACCGTCTGGAGCTGGTGGGCGGGCTGGCCCGCCGGATCTTCGCCAAGCAGGGCCACGGCGGCCGGATCGTCACCACCTCCGACCTGGACGCGGGCGTCGAGGGCGCCGACGCCGTGCTGCTCCAGCTCCGCGTCGGCGGCCAGGCGGCCCGCGAGCAGGACGAGACGTGGCCCCTGGAGTGCGGCTGCGTCGGCCAGGAGACCACCGGTGCGGGCGGCCTGGCCAAGGCGCTGCGGACGGTTCCGGTGGTGCTCGACATCGCCGAGCGGGTCCGCCGTACGAACTCGGACGCCTGGATCATCGACTTCACCAACCCGGTCGGGATCGTCACCCGCGCCCTGCTCCAGGCCGGCCACAAGGCGGTCGGTCTGTGCAACGTGGCGATCGGCTTCCAGCGCAAGTTCGCGGGCCTGCTGGGCGTCACCCCCGCCGACGTCCACCTCGACCACGTGGGCCTCAACCACCTCACCTGGGAGACGGGCGTACGCCTGGGCGGCCCCGAGGGCGAGGACGTCCTGCCCAAGCTGCTGTCCGGGTACGGCGACGCGATCGCCGCCGACCTGCGCCTGCCCCGCCCGCTCCTGGACCGCCTGGGCGTGGTCCCGTCCTACTACCTGCGCTACTTCTACGCCCACGACGAGGTCGTACGGGAGCAGCGCACCAAGCCCTCCCGGGCCTCCGAAGTGGCCGAGATGGAACGCCGGTTGCTCGAGATGTACGGCGATCCCGCCCTGGACGAGAAGCCGGAGCTGCTAGCCCAGCGGGGCGGCGCCTTCTACTCGGAGGCGGCCGTGGACCTGGCCGCGGGTCTGCTGGGCGGGAGCGGCAGCCCGTACCAGGTGGTGAACACGTACAACCGGGGCACGCTCTCCTTCCTCCCCGACGACGCCGTGATCGAGGTGCAGGCGGCGGTGGGCCACAAGGGCGCCACCCCGCTGTCCGTGCCGACCGTGGACCCGCTGTACGCGGGCCTGATGGCGAGCGTGACGGCGTACGAGGACCTGGCCCTCACAGCCGCCCTGCACGGCGGCCGTGACCGGGTCTTCCGGGCCCTGCTGGCCCATCCCCTGGTCGGTCAGTACGCGTACGCCGAGTCCCTCACCGACCAGCTGATCGCACACAACCGGGAGCATCTCGCGTGGGCCTGACCGCAAGTGTCCTCGCCGTCGACGCGGGCAACAGCAAGACCGACGTCGCGGTCGTGGCGGCCGACGGGACCGTCCTCGCCACGGCCCGCGGCGGCGGGTTCCGGCCACCGGCGGTGGGCGTCCGGGCGGCGGTGGACGAGGTCGCGGACGCGGTGACGCGGGCGTTCGCCGCGGCCGGCGTCACGTCGGTCGACCACGTCTCCGCCTGTCTCGCCAACGCCGACTTCCCCGTGGAGGAGGAGCAGTTGGCCGCCGCACTGCACGCGCGCGCGTGGGGAGCCGGTACGCAGGTCCGCAACGACACCTTCGCGGTGCTGCGGGCCGGCGTCACCGAGCCGCGCGGGGTCGCCGTCGTGTGCGGCGCGGGCATCAACTGCGTCGGCATGCGCCCCGACGGCCGCACCGCCCGCTTCCCCGCGCTCGGCCGGATCTCCGGCGACTGGGGCGGCGGCTGGGGCCTGGCAGAGGAGGCCATGTGGCACGCCTCCCGCGCGGAGGACGGCCGCGGGGCGCCCACGGCACTGGCACGGACACTTCCCGCCCACTTCGGGCTCACCTCCATGTACGCGCTCGTCGAGGCCCTGCACCTGGAGCACGTCGAGTCCGCCCGGCGGCACGAGCTGACCCCCGTGCTGTTCGCCACGGCCGCCGACGGCGACCCGGTCGCCCGGTCGCTCGTCGACCGTCTCGCCGACGAGGTGGTGACCATGGCGACGGTGGCGCTGACGCGGATCGACCTGCTGGAGGAGGAGACACCGGTGGTCCTGGGCGGGGGCGTGCTGGCCGCCCGGCACCCCCAACTCGACGACGGCGTACGGGACCTGCTGGCGGCCCGGGCCCCCAAGGCGGTCCCGCGGGTGGTGACCGCGCCTCCGGTCCTGGGCGCGGCGCTGCTGGGGCTGGACCGCGCGGGGGCGCGGGAGGAGGCGCACGAGCGGTTGCGGGCGTACTTCGCGTAACAGCGCGCTTCCCCACGGGATGCCTGGAACCGAACCGATTCCGACAGCGTATTGATGGGCAGGGGGTTGTGCGCGGGAGGTTGTGCGCAGGGGGCGCGGTCAGGCCGCCGGCGGTGTTCACTGCGATCCGATCAAGATCCAGCGAAGGCCGGTGCGGATGTCAGTCCCGGCAGCGATACTTGCGGCGATGGATGACCATGGGGGAGGTCAGCAGTGACACACCCGCCGAAGAGCAGTGCGGCACCACCACCGCCGCCGGTACCGGGCGTGCCCACGATGCCGGCGATGCCGCCGCAGCCGGGCCCGCCGGAACAGCGAAGCCGGCCCGCCGCGTCCGGCCGGCAGGGCCCGCCCGGCGGTTCCGGCCGTCCCGCTCCCCCCCTCCCGCCGCAGGTTCGGCGTACCGCCTTCGTCGAGGGTGCCGACCGGCTGCGCGCGGCGGCCACCACCGAACCCGGCCGGCTGCGCATCATCGGTGCCCTCCTCGCCCTCCTCGTCGTCGCCTTCGGCGCCGTCACCGCCTGGCAGATGGCGGACCGGTCGGCCGCCGCCGACGACGTGCTGAACAACAGCCAGCCGCTCAGCTCCGCCGCGGCCGACATCTACCGCTCGCTCGCCGACGCCAACACCGCCGCGTCCAGCGGCTTCCTGGCCGGCGGCGCGGAGTCGGCCGACACCCGCAAGCGGTACGAGACGGACATCGACAACGCCGCCGAGGGGCTGGTCCAGGCCGCCACCAACTCCGACCCCGGCTCCCCGGCGGCGGCCACGGTGGCCCGGCTCAACCGGCTCCTTCCCGAGTACAAGGGCCTGGTCGAGCGGGCCCGGACCTACAACCGGCAGGGCTTCCCGGTCGGCGGCGCGTATCTGCGGTACGCCAACGAGAAGATGCAGAAGCAGATGCTCCCGCAGGCCGAGGTCCTCTACACCAGCGAGAACCAGCGGCTGCGCGCCGACTACGCGGACGCCACGCCCTACCCGTGGGCGGCGATCGGCCTCGGCGTCCTGTCGCTCGCCGGTCTCGGCTGGGCCCAGCACCGCAGCTACCGGCGCACCAACCGGGTGCTGAACCAGGGCCTGGTCGCCGCCACGGCCACCGCCACTGTGGTGTTGCTCTGGCTGGTCGTCGGGCACAGTGTCGCCCGCTCGGACCTCAAGGGCTCCTACAACCACGGCGTCCTGTCGCTGAACGTGCTGCACGACGCCCGGATCGCCTCCCTCAAGGCCCGCGGCAACGAGAACCTGACGCTGGTGTCCCGCGGCGCCGAGACCAAGCTGGTGGGCGACAGGACCGTGGACGCCTACGACTACGACTTCGGGACCGACATGGACGCCCTCGGCAAGAGGCTCGCCGAGGCGCAGAAGCTCGCCGACGACGCCACCGGCGAGAAGCCGGTCACCGCGGCCGTCGGCAACATGAAGGTGTGGAAGGACCGCCACGGCGCGGCCCGCGCCGAGGACGAGAACGGCAACTACGCGAACGCGCTGGCCAAGGTGATCGGCCCCAAGGACGCGACCGGCGAGTGCTTCGACAGTGTCGACGACCACCTCTCCGACGCCATCGACCACGAGACGGCCGAGTTCAAGCAGGCGGCCGGTGACGGTCTGGGCGCGATGACCGGGTTGTCGGCGGGCGCGGCCGTCCTGGCGGTCCTGGGCGCCGCCGGCGCGGTGCTGGGCATCGGGCGCAGGCTGTCGGAGTACCGGTGAAAGGGGGCCTGACGATGCGCGGACGACGAGTGCGGGACCGCCTGAAGGGCTGGGGCGGGGTGGGAGCGATGGCTGCCGTGTGCGCCCTCGCGCTGGCCTGGGCACTGCTGCTGCCGCTGACCCGGCCGGACAGCGGCGGCACCACCGACGCCGGCGGTCCGGGTGGCGTCACCCGGGCCACCCAGGCCAGGGCGGACAAGAACTGTCCGACCCAGGCCATGGAGGATGCCCCGGAGAAGCAGACCCTGTCCCCGTCGAGCGCCGACGGCAAGACCATCCAGGCGATCAAGAACCGTCCGGGCGAGCGGCGCAAGCTGATCGTCGGTGTCGACCAGAACAGCTACCGCTGGGGCTACCGCGACCCCAACAGTGGGGGCAAGGGCGACTTGGAGGGCTTCGACATCGACCTGGTCCACCGGATCGCCAAGGACATCCTCGGCGACGAGAACGCCGTCCAGTTCAAGGCCATCCCCACCGACCAGCGCATACCGGCGATCAAGAGCGGCCGCGTCGACATGGTCGTCCGCACGATGACGATCAACTGCAGCCGCCTCGGCGACGTCGCCTTCTCCGCCCCCTACTTCAGGACCGGGCAGCAGGTCCTCGCCCCCAAGTCCTCGACGATCACGGGCTACGACGGTTCGCTCGCGAAGAAGAAGATCTGCACGGCGAAGGGCTCCACCGCCAACACCAAGCTGACCGAGGACCGGAAGGCGAAGACACTCGTCTCCACCGCCGACCTGAGGACCACCGTCCCCAACCAACTCGACTGTCTCGTACGGCTCCAGCTCGGCGAGGTCGACGCGGTGGTCACCGACGGCGCGCTGGCCGCGAGCCAGGCCGCGCAGGACCCGACGGTCGAGCTGAAGGGCAAGCCCTTCACCACCGAGTACTACGGCGTGGCGATGAGGAAGGACGCCGACGATCTGGTACGCCGGGTCAACCAGGTTCTCGTGGACTACCGCGCGGACAGGGCGAACGGCTGGCAGGCGTCGTACGGCAGGTGGCTTTCGGCGACACTGGGCAAGACCTCCTCGACATCGGAACCGCCCTCACCGCCGGAGTACGACCGCAAGAGCTGACGGGTCACCAGGACCGATCGACGACCGACCGGCACGAACCCTTCACACGAACCGACCGACGGCACACAACGCAGCGAGAGGTGATCGATGGGCGTCACGGACCCCGCCGGGCCGGTGATGGACCGGGACGAGGTGGACCGTGCGCTGGCGCGGCTCGGCGCGGAGCACGAGGCGATCGAGACCTCGCTCCTCGCCCTGCAGGACCACGCGGGCCGCAGGCTCCTCGAAGGCGCCGAACTCACCGGCGTCACCAAGGAGCGCTGGCAGGCCGCGGAGGCCTCGATCACCCTGCTGTGGGCGTACTTCGACGCGTACACGGACGCGTTGCGCTCCGCCCGCGAGATCCGCGCCCGGCGCCGCTGGTCCAGCCGCGAGGACCTGGTGGAGCTGACCGAGCTGCTGCGCGGCGAGTCCGTCACGGTCGCCGGCTCGGCCACCGCGACCGCCAACGCGCCCACCCTGCACGGCGCTTCGAGCAAGCTGAGCGAACGGTTCTCGCTGGTCACCCTGGTGGACCGGATGAACGAGCTGTACGCGACGTCGCTCGACATGGTCGTCGCCGCCGACGCGGTGTGGTCGGCGCTGCCCGCCCGGATCGATCTGCTGGCCGCCGAGCTCCAGCGCACCCGGCGGCTCGCGCACTCGGTCGGCGTGCGCCCCGGCGAACACCCGGCCGGCGACGACCTGGAGCGCATCACACGCACGCTGACGCAGCTGCGCGAGCAGGTGATCTCCGACCCGCTGGCGTACTGGGTACCGGCGCCGGGAAGTTCGGCCCCGGGCGGCGGCAAACCGGACACCACGGTGTACGACCGTGAGGCGCGCGCTCTTGACGACGTACGCCGGGAGACCGAGGCCGTGCTCACCGTCCGCCAGGACGCCGAGGCCCGGCTGGTGAAACTGCGGGACGTGCTCTCCCGCGCGGACCGCACCCTCGCCGAGGCGCGCAGCGCGCGCGGCGAGGTCCTCGCGAAGATCGCGGCCACGGAGGTGCCGGTGGTCAGCGGCCCGCCGACCGTGCTGCAGGAGCAGTTGGCGACGGCCGCCGAGTACCGCAGACACGCCCAGTGGCACCGCCTGTCCCCGCTCCTGGACTCCCTGGAGCAGAAGGCGGAGGACGAACTGCTGCGCGCCCGCGAGTCGTTGACCGCGGTCACCGCGCCCCTGGCGGTCCGCGCGGAGCTGCGCGGCCGCCTCGACGCGTACAAGGCGAAGGTCGCCCGGCACGGCCTCGCGGAGGACCCGTTCCTCATCGAGCGGTACGACGCGGCCCGCCGCATGCTGTGGAGCGCGCCCTGCGACCTGCGGGTCGCCGAACAGGCCGTCCTGCGCTACCAGCGGGCGGTCGCCGAACTGCTCGGCACCCCGCGGGTGTCCGGGCAGGGCGGGCCCGAGGACCGTAGGGGGGAGTCGTCGTCATGAGCCAGTCGGAGCAGAACCAGGCGGAGCAGAACCAGTCCGAGAAGAACCAGGCGGAGCAGAACCAGGCAGCGCAGAACCAAGCAGAGCCGAACCAAGCAGAGCCGAACCAAGCAGAGCCGGACCAAGCAGCGCGGAGTCAGGCGCAGGAGAGCCGGCCGGAGCCGAGTCGGGCCGAGCAGAGCCAGGCGCAGCGGGCCTGTCAGCGGCCCGGCTGCGAGGGGACGTACGAGGACGTGGGCGGCGGCGAGCTGTACTGCGACACCTGCGGTCTCGCCCCGGTCGTCTCGTCGACCGGTATGGTCGGCTCCCCGCCCACCGGAATCACCGCCGGCGGCCGAAGCTCGCGAGGTTCGTCCGGCGGCAGTTCCCCCTCCAGCGGCCGCAGTGCGCGAACGTCCTCGCACTCCTCCAAGTCACGGCGCTCGGTGTCCGGGCGGCTGTCGCGGTCCGTGTCGGGCAAGGTCTCGGGCCGCTCGGTGTCGGTGCGCAGCTCCGGCTCGGGTGCCGCCTCTTCCAGCCGGGGCCGGCTCGGCCTGGGCCTGGTCGAGGTGCCGGGGGTGCCCCGGCCCGACCCGGGCACGATGGTCCTGGACAACCCCGAGGTGCCCGAGCGCAAGCGGTTCTGCTCGCGCTCCGACTGCGGGGCGCCGGTGGGCCGCGCGCGTGGCGACCGCCCCGGGCGCACCGAGGGCTTCTGCACCAAGTGCGGCCACCCGTACTCCTTCGTCCCGAAGCTGAAGGCCTTCGACGTGGTGCACGGTCAGTACGAGGTCGTGGGCTGTCTGGCGCACGGCGGCCTCGGCTGGGTCTACCTCGCCGTGGACCGCGCGGTCTCCAGCCGCTGGGTGGTCCTCAAGGGCCTCCTCGACACCGGCGACCAGGACGCGATGGCGGCGGCGATCTCCGAGCGGCGCTTCCTCGCGGAGATCGAGCACTCCAACATCGTGCGGATCTACAACTTCGTCGAACACCTCGACCAGCGCACGGGTTCGCTGGACGGGTACATCGTCATGGAGTACGTCGGCGGCAAGTCCCTCAAGGAGATCGCCAACGCCCGCCGCACCCCCCAGGGCAAGCGCGACCCGCTGCCGGTGGAACAGGCGTGCGCGTACGGCGTCGAGGCGCTGGAGGCGCTCGGCCACCTGCACAGCCGCAACCTGCTGTACTGCGACTTCAAGGTCGACAACGCCATCCAGACCGAGGACCAGCTCAAGCTGATCGACATGGGCGCGGTGCGCAGGATGGACGACGACGAGTCGGCCATCTACGGCACGGTCGGCTACCAGGCCCCGGAGGTCGCCGAGGTCGGCCCCTCGGTAGCGTCCGACCTGTACACGGTCGCGCGCACCCTCGCCGTCCTCACCTTCGACTTCCAGGGCTACACGAACGTCTTCGTGGACTCCCTGCCCGATCCCGACAACATCGAGGTCTTCCGCCAGTACGAGTCCTTCTACCGGCTCCTGGTCCGCGCCACCGACCCCGACCCGGCCCGACGCTTCGCCTCCGCCCAGGAGATGGCGGAACAGCTGACGGGCGTGCTCCGCGAGGTCGTGTCGCTGCAGACCGGCCGGGCCCGGCCGGCGCTCTCCACCCTCTTCGGTCCCGAAGTGCGCGTGGTGGACACGGAGTTGTTCCCGAAGCTGGACGGGGAGGTGTCGCGGCTCGGGGCGCGGACCGCACCGGTGGGGCGGCGGGGCCGCAAGGGCGCCGCCGGCTCGCCCACGTCCCCGGTCGGCGCTCCCCCGTCCCAGGTCGGCGCTCCGACGCTGCCCCCGCCGCTGCCCACGGTTGCCCATCCCGCCGCTCCCCTCTCAGCGGGCTCGGCGGGCCCCGTGGGCGCCGGAGCCCCCGCGGGGCCGGTCGGCGCGATCGCAGGCGCTCCCGGCCTGGTCAAGCCGGTCAACTCCCCCGCCGCGGCCCTGGCGTTGCCCGTACCGCACGTGGACGCCACCGATCCGAACGCCGGTTTCCTGGCCGGCCTGATGACCACCGCCGCGGCCGAGCTGCTCGGCGCGCTCGGCGCCGCACCGGCCCCGTCCACCGAGACCCGGCTCCGGCAGATCCGCGCCTGGCTGGAGAACGGTGACAGCCACACCGCGCACGAGGCGCTGCTCCGGCTGGAGGAGGAGCGGCCCGACGACTGGCGGGTCGTCTGGTACCGGGGCGTGGCCGCCCTGGTGACCGGCGACGAGGAGGCGGCCGCACTCGCCTTCGACGCGATCTACGACGCCTTCCCCGGCGAGATGGCCCCCAAGCTCGCCCTGGGCCTGTGCGCGGAGCTGCTCGGCCAGCTGGACAACGCCGCCGAGTACTACCGCCTGGTCTGGTCGACCGACCTCAGCTATGTGAGCGCCGCCTTCGGCCTGGCCCGCGTCCAGCTCGCGGCCGGGGACCGCCGTGGCGCCGTACTTACGCTGGAGTCGGTGCCGGAGTCGTCCATCCACTACACGGCCGCTCGGGTGGCCGCCGTACGGGCGAGGCTGCGACAGCGCGTCGTGGTCGCTTCCGACGTACCCTTCCTGGACGATCTGACCGCGGCCGCCGGTCAGGTGGAGGCTCTGGAGGAGTACGGTCTGGATCCGGCCAGGCGTGAGCAGTTGTCGGCGGAAGTCCTCGGCTGCGCGCTGGACTGGATACTCTCCGGTGGCCAGGGTTCCGTCCCTCCCGCCGCCGGGGGACGGGTACTGCTCGGCAGTGGCCTGGACGAGCGGGGCCTGCGCTTCGGCCTGGAACGTTCGTACCGCACGCTGGCCCGGCTGGCGTCGGGCGGCGAGGAGAGGATCGACCTGGTGGAACGTGCCAACCGTTACCGCCCCCGGACATGGGTGTAGTTGATGTCGCAGATGCCCCAGCAGACCGCCCTGTCCAGGTGTCCGAGCTGCGAGGAACCGCTCGAGTCGGGTGACCGTTTCTGCGGTGCGTGCGGATACGACCTGTCCGCCGTGCCCCGACGGCCGGACGACAACCCGACCATCGCCATGAACGGCAGCGCACCGCCCCCGCCGGACGGCGCCGGCGGTGCGCCCTGGCCGGTGGTCCCGGAACCGGGCGGCGCCGCCCCGTCGACGCACCCCCCGGCGCACCCCTCGACGGACCTGCCCGGCACCGGCCCGGGCGGCAACGCGCTGCCTCCGATGCCGGCGCAGCCGCCGCACCCGGGCGCGCCGCAGCCGCCCCTCACCGGTCCTCAGGGCGCTCCGCAGCCGCCGTTCACCGGTTCCCCGGTCTCCCCGGCGGCCGGCGTCCGCTTCGACCGCGCGCCGGAGCCCGACGAGTACCCGCTCCAGGCGCCGGACCCGCGTGTCACCGCCGGCGCCCCGACCCCGGCCGAGGGCACCCAGGTGTGCGTGGCCTGCCGGGCGGGCCGGGTGGACAGCGACGGCTACTGCGAGAACTGCGGGCACGCCCAGCCGCGCGAGCGCGACCACATGGAGCAGGACGCCGGCCCGGTCGCCGCCGTCAGCGACCGCGGACTGCGTCACCACCGCAACGAGGACGCCTTCGGCCTCGGCTGCGCCGCGCTGCCCGACGGCTCGTCCGCGGTGCTGGCGATCGTCTGCGACGGCGTGTCCTCCGCGACCCGCCCCGACGACGCCTCCCTGGCCGCGTCCCGGGCCGCGAGCGAGACCCTGCTGACCGCCCTGCCGCTGGGCACCCACCCGCAGCAGGCCATGCACGACGCGATCGTCGCCGCCTCCCGCGCGGTCAACTCGCTGGCCGACGAACCCGCCACCGCCCGCGAACACGCCCCGCACCAGAACGCTCCCGCCTGCACCCTCGTCGGCGCGGTCGTCACCTCCGGTCTGCTGGTCGTCGGCTGGGTCGGCGACAGTCGCGCCTACTGGGTCCCGGTGGACCGCGGCGCTCCCCCGGCCCGGCTCACCGAGGACGACTCCTGGGCGGCGCAGATGGTCGCCGCGGGCCTGATGAACGAGGCGGAGGCGTACGCCGACGAGCGCGCCCACGCGATCACCGGCTGGCTCGGCGCGGACGCCTACGAACTGGAGCCGCACACCGCGTCCTTCAAGCCGGACCGGCCCGGTGTGGTGGTGGTGTGCACGGACGGCCTGTGGAACTACGCGGAGGCGGCCGAGGAGATGGCCGAGATCCTGCCGCTGGACGCCGCCGTGCGCCCCCTGCACAGCGCCCGCGTCCTGGTGGGTCACGCCCTCGACGGCGGGGGCCACGACAACGTAACAGTGGCCGTCCTGCCGTTCCCGGCCCCGCCTCAGGGGGCAGGATCGGCCTGAGGGTCGCACACGGGGAAGTCTCGACGGACCGGAGGGGACCGGTCCGTCCATAGTCATCGCCCGCTTCGGTGGGGAGTACGAGGGGGATTTGAGTAGGTATGGCCAATTTCTCGAAGTCGAATGTGCCGCAGTTCTCGATGGACGTGTACCAGAACGAGTACCTGCCCGAGGGCGGCCGCGAGGTCAACGCCATCGTCACGGTGACCGCGACCGGCGGCGGCACGGTCGGGACCGCGGCCACGGCGCCCCACCTCTACGCGCCCGGCCAGGGCCCGTCCGCGGCCGTGGCGATCATGGTCGACTGTTCGGGCTCGATGGACTACCCGCCGACCAAGATGCGCAACGCCCGGGACGCCACCGCCGCCGCGATCGACACCCTGCGCGACGGCGTGCACTTCGCGGTGATCGGCGGCACCCACGTGGCCAAGGAGGTGTATCCCGGAAACGGCCGCCTCGCGGTCGCCGACGCGACCACCCGCGACCAGGCCAAACAGGCCCTGCGCAAGCTCAGCGCGGGCGGCGGCACCGCCATCGGCACCTGGCTGCGCCTCGCCGACCGGCTGCTGTCCTCCGCGGACGTCGCCATCCGCCACGGCATCCTGCTCACCGACGGCCGCAACGAACACGAGTCGCCTCAGGACCTGAAGGCCTCCCTGGACGCCTGCGCCGGCCGCTTCACCTGTGACGCGCGGGGCGTGGGCACCGACTGGGAAGTGAAAGAAGTCACAGGGATCGCCTCCGCGCTGCTCGGCACCGCCGACATCGTCGCCGACCCGGCCGCCCTCGCCGCCGACTTCACGCACATGATGGAGAAGGCCATGGGCAAGGAGGTCGCGGACGTCGCGCTGCGACTGTGGACCCCGGTCGGCACCACGGTGAAGTTCGTCAAGCAGGTCGCGCCGACCGTCGAGGAACTCACCGACCGCCGCACGGAAGCCGGGCCCCGCGCCGGCGACTACCCCACCGGGTCCTGGGGAGACGAGTCCCGTGACTACCACCTCTGCGTCGAGGTCCCGGCCGCCCACATCGGCCAGGAGATGCTCGCCGCCCGGGTCTCGCTGGTGGTCCCGCGGCCCGACGGGGAGGTCCAGAACCTCGGCGCGCAGGGTCTCGTCAAGGCGGTGTGGACCGACGACATGGTCGCCTCCACGTCGATCAACCCCCAAGTCGCCCACTACACCGGCCAGGCCGAACTGGCACAGGCTATCCAACAAGGGCTGGATCTACGCAAAGCGGGCGATATGGATGGAGCAACGGCCAAACTGGGCCGGGCCGTTCAGCTCGCCAGCGCCTCCGGAAACGCGGATACTGCGAAACTGCTTGCGAAGGTGGTGGACGTGGTCGATGCCGCGACAGGTACTGTGCGACTGAAGGCGAAGGTCGAGGACGCCGACGAGATGACTCTCGAAACCCGGTCGACAAAGACTGTTCGTGTAAAGAAGTGAACTGAACGAGTAGCGAGCCCGACCCCTCGGGGTGGGAGAAATCCGGTCACAACGGCCGGAACAGGAGAGGGGGAAGCGCCGACATGCCGACCTGCCCGAACGGACACCAGTCGGGTTCCGACGACTGGTGCGAGGTCTGCGGTCACCGCATGGCCGGTGCCGTGCCCCCGCCCCCGCCGCCCCCGCCGCCCGGCGGCGGTTACGGCTTCCCGCCGCCCCAGGCCACCCAGCCCGGCCAGCCCGGGGGGCACCCGCACCTGTCCGGGGCGCCGGACCCCGAGCCGGAGCTCTGCCCGCAGTGCCGCACGCCCCGCGAGGGCGGCGCGCCGTTCTGCGAGGAGTGCCGGTGGAACTTCCTGACCAACACGGCGACCTCGTACACGCCGGCCGCCCCGCCTCCGCCGGCCCCCGGCCCCAATCCGGCCGGCCGCTTCCAGCAGCAGCCGGGTCCGTCGTACGGCGGCGGTGACGGGTACGACTACCAGAGCTCCCGCCCCTCCCAGGTGAACCGCCCCGCAGAACCGATCCCGCCGAGCCCGCCGTTCGGCGGCCGGCAGGGTCCGGGACCGGGCGGCCAGGGAGGTCCCGGTGGTCCCGGCGGTCCCAACGGCCCGGGTGGCCAGGGCGGTTACGGCGGTCCGGGTGGTCCCTCGGGTCCGGGCGGTCCCGGTGGCCAGGGTGGCTATGGCGGTCCCCCCGGCCCTGGCGGTCCCGGTGGCCAGGGTGGCTACGGCGGTCCCCCCGGTCCGGGCCCTGGTCCTGGCGGGCCCGGTGGCCAGCAGGGCCCTGGCGGCCGGCAAGGCTTTGGCGGCCCCGGTGGTCCGGGTGCGCCCGGTCCCTTCGGCGCCGACCCGTCGCGACCGGTTCCGCCGCCGCCTGGGCCGACCCAGCACGGCGGCCCCGGCGGTCCCGGCGGACCCGACGGCAGTCCTCAGGCACCCCAGGCGCCCCAGGCGTTCCACCAGCAGCAGGGCGGTCAGTCCTTCGGCGGCGGCAACGACGACTGGATGATCTCCCCGCCGTCGGGCGGCCCCGGCGGCCCGGGACAGGGTCCCGGCGGTGGCTACGGCTACCCGCAGCCCGGCACGACGCAGGCCCCGCCCGGCCCCGGCTACCAGCAACAGCCGACGACGTGGACGGCGACCATCGGCCCGGACCGCGACTACTTCATGGCGATGATGCAGCGCTCCGGCCCCGAGGCCACCGGCCTCAACCTGCCCGCGTACTCGCCCGAGCAGCAGCGCACCCTCTCCGGCAACCAGGTCACCATCGGCCGCCGTCGCCACTCCACCGGAGACACCCCCGACATCGACCTGTCGGTGCCGCCCGAGGACCCGGGTGTCTCGCACCAGCACGCGGTACTGGTGCAGCAGCCGGACGGTTCCTGGGCGGTCGTCGACCAGAACTCGACGAACGGTACGACGGTGAACGGCGGCGAGGAGCCGATCCAGCCGTTCGTGCCGGTGCCGCTGCAGGACGGCGACCGGGTGCACGTGGGCGCGTGGACGACGATCACGATCCGGCGGGGCTAGGCCCTTCTGACGCCGCGGAGATCTATAGAAGGGCCCTGGGGCCTCTCGTTCGGATCAGGCCGGGAGGGGCCAGGTGTACGGCCCCTCCGGGTCGTCCAGCCAGGCCCACTCGTGCTCGCCGCGGACCGTGATGCCGTACCGCTCACGCTGCGGCTGTCCCTCGCGCTCCCACAGCTCGTACGCCTCCTGCGGATCGAGGCCGCCGCGGGTCAGGGCGAGCAGGAACCGGAACAGTTCGTTGTCCCGGGCCCGGCGTGGCAGTCCGCCGAGCGGGACCGGCTCCGGCTCGGGCCCGCCGCCACGCAGCGGTACGAAGTAGGCGGGCGTGTGCAGGAACCGTCCCTCGGCGTGACCGGCGTCGCGCACGGTGAGAGCCACCAGCCCGGTGCCGAGCGGGGTCAGGATCCGGGCGCCGGGGCGGCACTGGGCGAGCCAGGCGCGCGGGATCGACGGCAGGGCGCAGGTCGCGACGACCCGGTCGAAGGGGGCGCGTTCGGGCACCCCGCGCGCTCCGTCGCCGGTGACGACGACCGGGCGGTGTCCGGCGGCGGCCAGATGCTGCCGGGCCGCCTCGGTGATCTCCGGTTCCAGGTCGACGGTCGTGACGAGGTCGTCGTCGCCGAGCCGGTGCGCGAGCAGGGCCGCGTTGTAGCCGGTGCCCGCGCCGATCTCCAGCACTCGGTCGCCGTCCGTCACCCGCAGCTCGGCCAGCATCATCGCCATCAGCGAGGGCTGGCTGCTGGAGGAGACCAGCTCGCCGTCGCGCAGCCGGGTGGCCAGCGGGGTGTCGGCGTACGCCCCGCGCAGCCAGCGCTCACGGGTGCCCGCGTCGGGGCTCTCGCCCCATCGGCGTTCGTAGCCGCCGACGACGCCGACGTAGTAGTACGGCACGAACAGGTGCCGCGGCACCGCCTCGAACGCCTCCCGCCACACCGGGTCGGCGTCCCAGGCCCCGCTCGCGTCGATCTCCCGCACCAGCGCCGCCCGCGCCGAGGCGGCGAGGTCGTCCAGGTCCTTGTCGAGAACGTGCGCGCCCATACGTCCACTGTGCTGCGCGAGCCGCCGAGAAGCGAACGGTCCGTCTACGCTCCCCCGGTACGTGCGCGGGTCCTAGGGCTTGAGTCCTGGGCCCCCCGGTCTGAGAGCATGGAGGGCGTGAAAGAGATCCGGCGCGGCACGCTTCAGACGCAGACCTTCTACGAGCAGGTCGGCGGGGAGGAGACCTTCCGCCGCCTCGTCCACCGTTTCTACGAGGGAGTCGCCGAGGACCCGGTCCTGCGGCCGATGTATCCCGAGGAGGACCTGGGCCCGGCCGAGGAGCGCCTGACGCTCTTCCTGATCCAGTACTGGGGCGGCCCGACGACGTACAGCGACAACCGCGGCCATCCGCGGCTGCGCATGCGGCACGCCCCCTTCACCGTGGACCGCGAGGCGCACGACGCCTGGCTGAAGCACATGCGGGACGCCGTCGACTCCCTCGGCCTGTCCGAGGAGCACGAGGAGACGCTGTGGAAGTACCTGACGTACGCCGCGGCCTCGATGGTGAACACACCCGGCTAGGGCCCTTCTGATGGATCTCCGCGGCGTCGCGACGCCCGGCACGCACGCTCACCGCACGGCGTTAAGGGCCAGGCGGCGGAGGGCTCGGGGGTGCGTTCGAAGGTGTGGCGGTCGACGGCGATGAGGCCGAAGGTGGGTTTGCAGGAGCCCCATTCGTAGTTGTCGAGTGCGCTCCAGGCCAGGTAGCCGCGGATGTCGAGGCCGTCCTCCAGCGCGGCGGCCACCGCGGACAGGGCTCCCGTGTAGTAGTCGCCGCGGCGGCTGTCGTCGGCGGTGGCGATGCCGTTCTCGGTGACGATCAGCGGGACGTCACCGACGACGGTGGCGATATGGCGCAGGGCGTGGCCGATGGCCTGCGGGTAGTACTCCCAGCCGGTGAGGGTGCGTTCGGCGTCGTCCGGGGCGGGGATCGGGCCGTCGACGCCGATCCTCGTACGGGTGCAGGACTGGACGCCCGATCCAGTCGTCGTCACGGGCGGCCTCGATGAAGACGTCCTCGCGGGGGTGGCTGTAGGCGGCGGTCAGCGCTTCGGCGCCCGGTTCGGCCTGGTAGACCTGGTTGGCGATGGACCAGCCGACCTGGAGGTCGGGGAAGATCTCCTTCACCGCCGCCCGCGCCGTGTGGTGGGCCCGGATGAGCGCGTCGGTGGTCGGCTTGTCGAGGAGCGGGATGCCGGCGACAAGTTGCCGTCACGGCTGGGCCTTTCAGCTCGGCATCGGTCCGGGCCATACGGCCGAGGCGTCGTCACGGTCGGGGTCGGGCAGCAGGACCGGACGGACGGGAACGGTGCGTGTACGTCCTTCCGCCCTCGCCGTCCAGGGGGCGGGGTGACCCGAGTAGCACAGGGTGGTCAGGACGAAGACGTCGTCCGCGTAGACCTCGACGTATTCACCGATGGTGAGAACGCGCAGGGTCGTGGCGGGCTCGGTCAGGACGGTCTCGCCCAGCGGTGCGCCGGCCGGGCCTTCGGCCCAGAGGTTCTTGCCGTCGCAGCCGACGACGAGGGCGGGCCCGTCGTCCCCGGTCCGCAGGGTGATCTCGACGCGCCCGGAGACACCGATGTCGCCGACCGCGTGCAGGACCGGCTCCTGCGTCTCCTCGCCGAGCCAGGCGTCCAGGCCCGGCCACCACCGCAGGCGGGGCACCGAACCCTCGGTGATGACAAGGGACTTGGGCTGAGCGAGCATGCCGCGGCAGCGTGCGCCGGAGTCGGTGAGGTCGACGCGGCGGGGAGTGGTGTGCAGGACCACACGGGAACCGTCGGGAGCGGCGATGACGCGCGGGGCGTAGGAGCCGGTCGGGCCCAGTGGGCCACGGCGGGTCCACGGCCCCCTCAGCCGCGGCGCGGTCCATGCCTCGAAGCCGCGCGTCGCACCGATGGAACCGAGCAGCAACCAGCTGCCGTCGTCGAGGCGTTCCAGGACCGGGCACTCCAACTCGTCCACGTCGCCCGGTGAGATGAGCGGGGGCTGCACGGTCCAGTGCTCCAGGTCGTCCGAAGTCGCCCACGCCACACAGCCGCCGGCCTCGACGGGCAGGGAGGCGTCGGCGGCGCAGACGACCATGACCCAGCCGTCCGACTCGTCGTCGCGCACGACGAACGGGTCGCGCCAGCCCATGCGTTCGCCCGTGCGGTACCAGCGGGCGTCCGCCTCGACGAGGGGCCCGGTGCCGTGGCGGCGCCAGCCGGTGCCGTCGGTGCGGTCGGAGTGGGCGAGACCGACCGACTGCAGCGGCCAGCCGCCCGGCGTCAGTCCGCTCACACCCGTGTAGAACATCGCCATTCCGTCGCCGTACGGGATGGGATGCATGGTCCACACGGCCTGCTGGTCGAAGCGTCCGGGCAGGCCGTTGCCGAAGGCGGTGCCCTCCGGCTTCCAGCGGACCAGGTCGGTGGACGTGGCCCTGCCGTACGAGGTCTCCATCCTCAGGTGGTCGAACTCGGCCGTCCACGGGCCCTGCAGGTGCAGCACCGTGTAGGTGCCGTCGTCGTCGCGGAGCAGGGCGAAGTCGTTCACGCAGAGGCCGGGCGGGGCGTATCGCATGCACAGTTCCTGTCGGATCGCAGCGCTCAAACGCGTGCGCTGACCATTGACCTAGAAGGTCTCGCTTGGGAATCGGCCCCAGTAAAACTGAACGCAAACGCTTGCGCAACAACGAGGCCGGCTTTACGGTCGCGTCACCCCCAGATCACACCGACGTGAAACCGACGGGAGAAAAGCGCTGTGACCGTCAGCATCACCGATGTCGCCCGCGCCGCCGGAGTCTCGGCGTCCACCGTGTCCCGCGCACTGCGCGGCCAGCCGGGCGTCTCCGACGAGGTGCGGGCGCAGATCGCGGCCGCAGCCGCCTCGCTGGGCTATACCGCGTCGCGTTCGGCGTCCAGCCTGGCGAGCGGTCGCACGCTCACCATCGGAGTCGTCGCCCCGTTCGTGGGCCGCTGGTTCTTCGGCACGGTGCTGGATGCGGCCGAGAACGTGTTCGGTGCCGCCGGGTACGACGTACTGCTGTACAACCTCGGCTCCCCGGAGACACGCAAACGCTTCTTCACCAAGATGCCGGTACGCAAACGCGTGGACGCGGTGCTCTCACTGCTGGTCCACGACGAGGACGAGGCCGAGGCGCTGAGGTCACTCGGGGTGCCGCTGGCCACCTTCTGGACCGCGCCCAGGCCCGGTTTCACCGTCGTGGGCATCGACGATCGGGCCGGGGCCCAGAGCGCCGTGCGGCATCTGGTGAACCTCGGCCACCGCAGGATCGGCATGATCGGCGGAACCAGCGGACCACTGCACTGGACCACCCCGGTCGAGCGACGCCAGGGCTACCTGGACGTCCTGGCGGACGCCGGGATACCGCACGACCCGACCCTGGAGACGGACGGCGGCTACACGGTCGAGGGCGGCGAGCACGCCATGACCGAACTGCTGGCCGCTCCCCGCCCGCCGACGGCGGTGTTCGCCCAGTCCGACGAGATGGCCATGGGTGCCCTGCGCGCCCTGCGCCTGCACCGCTTGAAGGCGCCGGACGACATGTCCGTGATCGGCCTCGACGACCACGAACTGGCCGAGGTGATCGGGCTGACCACCATCGCCCAGCCGGTCGCCGGCCAGGGTGCCGAAGCCGCCCGGTTGCTGCTGCGGCAGCTGCAGGAGCCGGACGCCGGCCCACCCGGGCATGTGCGGGTCCCCACCCGTCTGATCCTGCGCGACACCACCGCACCACCGCACCCGCGCCGACCGCAGTAGCCCCTGCCCCGTTGACCCCTCCGCGGCCGTCAGGCCCCCGAGGCCCCGCTCCCCACGCCGGAAAGCACCAGCATTTCGAACCCTCGCACCGCACGGAGGCACGCACCATGAGCCCGACCAACAGAAGGTACCGCCGCACGGCCTGTACGGGCCTGGCCCTCGCCCTGCCCCTCGCCGCCCTGGCCGCCTGCGGCGGCGGCAGCGGCGGCGGCGACACCTCCGCCGCGGCGGGCAGCGGCAAAGGCACCATCAGCGTCTGGGCCCACCAGGGCCAGAAGAGCGAGGACACCGCCCTGCAGAACGCGGTGAAGTCCTTCAACTCCTCGCAGAGCAAGATCAAGGTCGAGCTGAAGCTGATACCCGGCAACGACTACACCAAGACCATCACCGCGACCGACGCCTCCAAGCTCCCGGACGTGATGGAGTTCGACGGCCCGACCATGGCGAACTTCGTCTATAACAAGAAGCTCGCCGCGATCGACGACTACGTCTCGCCCAAGACCCTGAGCAACGCCACGGAAGCCAGCAAGGCGCAGGGCGAGATCGACGGCAAGCACTACGGCCTGGGCATGTACGACTCCGGGCTCGGCGTCTACGGCAGCAAGAAGCTCCTGGACGCGGCCGGGGTGAAGTACCCGACGGGCCTGTCCGACGACTGGACGGCTGCTCAGTTCACGGCCGCACTCAAGGCACTCAAGGCCAAGGACTCCGACGGCAAGGTCCTCGACCTGCAGGAGAACAGCGGCCTGGCCAACGAGTGGGGCACCTACGGCTTCGCCCCGATCGTCTGGTCGGCCGGCGGCTCCCTGCTCAAGGACGGCAAGGCGGAGGGCGCCCTCGACGCCCCGGCCGTGGTCTCGGCCATGAAGACCTTCCAGTCCTGGAAGACGTACACCGACCCGAACACCGACGGCAACGCCTTCGCCAAGGGCCGCGTCGCTCTCAGCTGGGTCGGCCACTGGATGTACCCCGCCTACAGCAAGGCCCTCGGCAGCGACCTCGTCGTCCTGCCGCTGCCCGACTTCGGCAACGGCCCCAAGACCGGCCAGGGTTCCTGGTCCTGGGGCATCGGGGCGGGCTCCAAGAACGGCAAGGCGGCCGGAACCTTCCTCGACGCTCTCCTGAACGACACCAACGTCACCGCGATGACGACGGCCAACGGCGCCCCGCCCGCCACCAGGACCGCGCTCGCCAAGAGTGAGCTGTACAAGCAGGGCGGCCCGCTCCAGCTCTTCGCCGACCAGCTCGCCAAACCCTGCGGCGACAGCGACATCACCAAGTCCTGCGTCGCCGTGACCCGCCCGGTCACCGCCGGATACCCCACGGTCACCGCCAAGTTCAGCGACGCCCTGAACTCGATCTACGGCGGCGCCGACCCCAAGGGCGCCCTGTCCAAGGCCGCCCGCGCCATCGACCAGGACTTCTCCGACAACGCCGGCTACAAGATCCAGTAGGAACCGTCGGCCGGGGCGGGCGCGCGTGCGCCGCCGCCCGTCCCGGCCGGGAACAGGACCCCCCGTGAAGACCGTGGAATCCGCGCATGCCGCGCCCGCCGACAGGGAGCAAGGCCCGCCCGTGAACTCCGTGAAGCGCTCGCGGCCGGTGCGAAGGAACCGGGACTGGGTGCACGGACTGCTCATGTCCACTCCGGCCGTCGCCGGACTCATCGCCTTCGTCGGCATCCCGTTCGGCTACGCCGTCGTCCTCTCCTTCTACAACGTGCGCCTCGGCTCCCCGCTGGCACCCACGTTCTTCGGACTGGAGCAGTACCGGCGGCTGTTCACCGACCCGGACCTGTCCGGCCCGTTCCTGCGGGCCCTGCTCAACAACCTGACCTTCGCCGCGGTCGTCGTACCCCTCCAGACGAGCCTGGCGCTGGCCCTGGCGATCCTGCTCAACCGCAAGCTGAAGGCGATCGGCCTGTTCCGCTCGCTGTTCTTCATGCCGGTCGTCTTCCCGATGACGCTGGTCGCCGTGATCTGGCGGCTCATCCTCGCCCGCAGCGACGAGGGCCTGCTCAACTCCGCGCTGCACGCGGTGAGTTTCGGCAACTGGGGCGCCTTCGACTGGCTCGGCGACACCGCCACCGCGATGGCCTCGATCATCGTGCTGTCGGTGTGGCAGGGGGTGGGCTTCCAGATGGTCATCCTGCTGGCCGGCCTCCAGCAGATCCCCGGCGAGCTCTACGAGGCCGCCGAGCTCGACCGGGCCACGCGCTGGCAGCAGTTCCGCCACGTCACCCTGCCCGGCATCCGCGGCACCCTCGTCTTCGTCGCCATGCTGACCTCGGTGCTGTCCTTCCGGGTCTTCGACCAGGTCTACGTCCTCATCGACGGCGGCGGCCTCGACGAGAACGCCACCCGCACGGTCATGTACCAGGCCGTCACCACCGCCTTCGACCAGAACAACATCGGCCAGGCGTCCGCGATCACCGTCGTGTTCTTCCTGATCGTCGTCACCCTGACCCTCATCCAGCGCCGCGTCGTCCGGCCCGACAACGAGGACTGACCCACCATGGCCACGACCCGCGCGCCCCTGCGCCGCTTCGGCGACTACACCGTCCTCAGCGTCCTGGCGTTCATCTTCGTGCTGCCCGTCCTGTATCTGCTCCTGGGCAGCCTCAAGCCCTCCGACGAGGTGCTGAACGGCCTGACCGGCTTCCTTCCCACCCACCTGTCCTTCGACAACTACGCGCACGTCCTCGACGCCCTCGACTCGGACAGCACCGGCTACTTCTGGCGCTTCATGGGCGTCTCGCTGCTGGTCGCGTTCGTGGTGGTCACGGGCGGCCTGTTCGTCAACTCGATGGCCGCGTACGGCATGTCACGACTGAAGTGGCGCGGCCGGGAAGCCGTCTTCACGCTCGTCCTGCTGTTGATGCTGGTGCCGTTCGAGTCGGTGGCCGTGCCGCTCTTCTACATGTTCAACGACCAGCGCAACACCCTCTACATCCAGGCGATCCCGTTCGTCGCCAACGCCTTCTCGGTCTACCAGTTCCACACGTTCTTCCGGTCGATCCCGCCGAGCATCGAAGAGGCCGCCCGGCTGGACGGCGCGGGCCCCTGGCGCACCTTCTTCGCGATCATCGTCCCGATGTCGAAGCCGGCGTTCGCCTCGGTCGCGATCCTCACCTTCCTCACCCAGTGGGGATCCTTCCTGTGGCCGGTCCTGATGGTCTCCGACCCTTCCGTCCGCCCGCTTCCCCTGGAGATGAGCGTCTTCCAAGGCCAACAGCCCCCGGACTGGGGCCAGATCCTCGCCTTCGGCGTCCTCCTGGTCCTGCCCGTCCTGGTTGTCTTCGCCTTCTTCCAGCGGTGGTTCGTCCAGGGAGTCGCCAGCTCCGCCGTCAAGGGCTGAGCACAGGCGGGCACGGAGAACGGGGCCACAACGTCGCATCCACGCGGCGCCGGGTCACCCCGCTCGCCGATGACGCACTGATCAGACAGACGGCTCAGCTACTGGACCGGCGCACGCGACACCCGAGTCGATCAGCGCCGCACGACGCGATCGGCTGCCCTGAGCGGTCCGCCGGGGGGCGGGTCGCTGTCGGTAACCAGCCGTCCGCCGGGGGGCGGGGCGCTGTCGGTGACCAGCCGTCCGCCGGGGGGCGCGACGCGATCGGCTGCCCTGAGCCGTCCGCCGGGGGGGCGCCGTCGGTGAGCGCGGCCCGCACGCGATCAACGCACGCTGACGCCCAGCGTCCCGAGCCCCGCCCTGCGTACGGCGATCGAACCGTAGGGCGTACGCAGCCTCAGCCACGCGCCCGACGAGAACAGCGCCAGATCCCCCGCGCCCACCGCGGCCCGCAGGAAGCCCAGCGACTGCGCGGCGTGCACGGCCCGGACCGGCAGCCCGGTCTCCCCGACCGTGCGGGACCAGATCTCCCGCCCGATCCGGTCGAACTCGCTCCGGGTCCGCCGCTCGGCCGTCAACTCCTCGGAACGGGACCGGAATTCACCGACACCCGCCGCGACCATCGCCCGCAGCGCGTCCGGCTCCGGCAGCCCGGGCTCCGGCCGCCAGCCGCCGCGCGGCGGCAGCACCCCGGCCCACGGCGGACCGGTCACCGCGGCCGGGACCACGGCCGTGCCCGCCGGCTCGTCGACGGACTCCAGCAACTCCCCCGCGGACACGGTCACGTCCAGCGTGACGTCGAGCCCGTTCTGGTACGGCTTGGCAAGTCGTACGGCACGGATCGCCAGCACCTCGAAGGACGCCGGCCGCCCGAAGACGGCCAGCGCGGTGCCGGCCGCCTGCAGACGCACCGCGGCCGAACGGTCGTAGTGAAGCAGCCGGGAGAGGAAGGCCGCGAGATCCGCCGCCTCCGACTCGTCGGCGAGGTGGAGCACCGTCATGCGGCGACGGCCTCCTCCTCGTCGTCGTCCCGGTACTCCTCCAGGAACTCACGTTCCGCCGCGGTGATCCGGCGTGGCCGCTGTGCCTCGAAGTCGAACGGCACGATCACCGTGGACGCCTGGACGTAGACCTGGTCCGGGTCCTTGACCTCGTAGGCGATCGTGAAGGAGGCCGCCCTGATCTGCGTGACCCACAGCTCGATGTCCACGGGCGCGTGCCGGTGGACGAGCTGCCGCTTGTAGTCGATCTCATGGCGCGCCACCACGGACCCCTGCTGGAAGTCCTTGTCCGGGCGGAACAGGAAGTCGATACGGGCTTCCTCCAGGTAGCGGAGGAACACCACGTTGTTGACGTGGCCGTACGCGTCCATGTCCGCCCAGCGCAGCGGGCAGCGGTAGATGTGCCGCAAGATCGATCAGCCTCGTGTCAGCTTCTTGTAAGTGGCGCGGTGCGGACGCGCGGCGTCGGGACCGAGCCGCTCGACCTTGTTCTTCTCGTACGACTCGAAGTTGCCCTCGAACCAGAACCACTTGGACTCACCCTCGTAGGCGAGGATGTGCGTGGCGACCCGGTCGAGGAACCACCGGTCGTGGGAGACGACCACGGCGCAGCCGGGGAACTCGAGCAGCGCGTTCTCCAGGCTCGACAGGGTCTCGACGTCGAGGTCGTTCGTCGGCTCGTCGAGGAGCAGCAGGTTGCCGCCCTGCTTGAGGGTGAGCGCGAGGTTGAGGCGGTTGCGCTCACCACCGGAGAGCACGCCGGCCGGCTTCTGCTGGTCGGGGCCCTTGAACCCGAAGGCGGAGACGTAGGCACGCGAGGGCATCTCCACCTGCCCCACGTTGATGTAGTCGAGCTCGTCGGAGACGACGGCCCACAGCGTCTTCTTCGGGTCGATGTTCTCGCGGCTCTGGTCGACGTAGGAGATCTTGACGGTCTCGCCGACCTTGATGCTGCCGGAGTCCGGCTGCTCGAAGCCCTGGATCATCTTGAAGAGCGTGGTCTTGCCGGCGCCGTTGGGCCCGATGACCCCGACGATCCCGTTACGCGGCAGCGTGAAGGAGAGGTCGTCGATGAGGACCTTGTCCCCGAAGGCCTTGCTGAGCTTGTTGACCTCGACGACGACGCTGCCGAGCCGCGGCCCCGGCGGGATCTGGATCTCCTCGAAGTCCAGCTTCCGCATCTTGTCGGCCTCGGCGGCCATCTCCTCGTAGCGGGCCAGCCGCGCCTTGGACTTGGCCTGCCGCCCCTTGGCGTTGGAGCGCACCCACTCGAGCTCTTCCTTGAGGCGCTTGGCGCGCTTGGCGTCCTTCTGCCCCTCGACCTTGAGACGGGTCTGCTTGGTCTCCAGGTACTTGGAGTAGTTGCCCTCGTAGCCGTGCAGACGACCGCGGTCGACCTCGCAGATCCAACCGGCGACGTTGTCGAGGAAGTACCGGTCGTGGGTGACGGCGACGACGGTGCCCGGGTACTTGGCGAGGTGCTGCTCCAGCCAGTTCACGGACTCGGCGTCGAGGTGGTTGGTGGGCTCGTCGAGCAGCAGCAGGTCGGGCTGCTCGAGGAGCAGCTTGCACAGCGCGACGCGGCGGCGCTCACCACCGGAGAGCGTGGTGACGGGCCAGTCGCCGGGCGGGCAGCCCAGCGCGTCCATGGCCTGCTCCAGCTGGGCGTCGAGATCCCACGCCTCGGCGTGGTCGAGCTCCTCCTGGAGCTTGCCCATCTCCTCCAGGAGCGCGTCCGAGTAGTCGGTGGCCATCAGCTCGGCGATCTCGTTGAACCGGTCGAGCTTGCCCTTGATCTCGGCGACACCCTCCTGGACGTTCTCCAGGACGGTCTTGTCCTCGCTCAGCGGCGGCTCCTGCAGCAGGATGCCGACGGTGTAGCCGGGAGAGAGGAAGGCATCACCGTTCGACGGCTGCTCCAGCCCGGCCATGATCTTGAGGACGGTGGACTTACCGGCGCCGTTCGGGCCGACGACGCCGATCTTGGCACCCGGGAGGAAGCTCAGGGTGACGTCGTCGAGAATCACCTTGTCGCCGTGCGCCTTGCGCGCCTTGCGCATGGTGTAAATGAACTCAGCCAAGAGAAACCGTCCGGCAGCTTGAAATCTGGAGTGGGCAGATACACCCCATCTTGCCGCACCGCCACCCCTGGGTGGTAACCCATATGGTCGGGGGGCTGTGACCTGGGGGTTCACTGGTGACGGCCGCGGCTCGACTGTCACTGTCGGTCGACGTTGGTCGGCCTCGGGGGACCTCGGACGGCCCAGAGACGGCCCGCGGCAATCACTCGGCAGACGTCCCCCGCGCTCGCAGCCGGACCCTCACCTGGTGGTTGTGCTCGGCATGCCCGATGACCTCACCGACAACGCGAGCCCCGAGCACAGGCAGGTCCATCCCCTGTGGCACAGCGATGATCTCCGCCAGGGCCACGGCGTGCGGAACTCCGTCGACCCGAATGAACACCCCGAAGGGTTGGGAACTGCTTTTTGCTGACTGTGTAGGAGCGTGTTCTGGCGTGCGTGAGGGAGTGTCTCGGTCGGGGCGTACGGGTGCTTCGGACGGGTGTGGGTGTTCGTCCGTCGAATGCGTGACCTTTGCGGGTGGTGGTCGTTGGGTCCGATGGAAAGATCTTCGGTTTGCGGGGGGGGGTGGCGGGATGGGCGGGGTGCGGGAGATGGCGGCGCCGTTCGTCGCCCTGGGCCCGTCGGGTGTGGCGGTCCGTGACCGGCTCAGGCGACTGACGGCCGGGGACGAGGAGGTCCTTCGCCTCGTCGGCGACCATCTGGGCGCACTGGCCTCCCGTGATCTGAGGGTGCGGTGCGCGGACGGGCTGGACCACGACGGTGGGCGGTGGGCCGAGCGCAAGCGCACCCTCACGGTGGAGTCCTCGTCCCGTTGGGCGGGGTCGGTGACGAAGGCCAGCCACGATCAGTGGGCGCTGGCCCGGCGCGGGCAGCTCGCGCACCTTCAGAGCCTGGAGGCAGGTGTACGCACCATCGCCCACCGGCTGTCCCTGCCGGTCGGGGAGAAAGGCGGCAAGCGCGCTGCGGGCGGTTACCGCAGCAAGCGGGAGTGGCATGCCAAGGCCCGCCGCCTGCACGTCCTCGCCGGCCGGCTGGAGGCTGCGCGGGCGGACTGGCAAGCCGGACGCGTGCGCGTGGTGCGGGGCGGGAAGCGGCTGCTGAACACCCGCCACCACCTGGACGCGGCGCAGCTCACCGAGGAGCAGTGGCGCAGGCGATGGCAGGCCGAGCGCCGCTTCCTCCAGGCGGACGGCGAGTCGGGCAAGCGGTTCGGCAACGAGACCATCCGCGTCAGTCCCGACGGTGAAGTGAGCCTGAAGCTTCCGGCTGCGCTGGCGCACCTGGCGAACGCCCCGCACGGCCGGTACCTGCTCGCCGCCCGGGTCCGTTTCCCGCACCGGGGAGGGCAGTGGCGTGACCGTGTGGCGGCGAACCGGGCCGTCGCCTACCGCATTCACGAAGACCCGGCACGGGGCCGCTGGTATGTGACCATCCCCCCGGCCCGGACCGTGCCCCTGGCCACGGCCCGCGCGAACGGCATGGTGGGTGTCGACACCAACGCCGACCACCTCGCCGCCTGGCGCCTCGACGCACACGGCAACCCCGTCGGCCCACCGCTCCGCTTCGGCTACGACCTGACCGGCACCGCCGACCACCGCGACGCGCAAATCCGTCACGCGCTGATCCGGCTGCTGCACTTCGCCAGACGCCACGGACTCGCGGTCGCGGTGGAGAATCTCGACTTCAGTGCGGACAAGACCCGCGAGAAGCACGGCCGCCGCAAGAGGTTCCGCAACCTGATCTCCGGGATGCCGGTGGCCAGGCTTCGGGCCCGGCTGGTGTCCATGGCGGCCGAACTCGGCATCCCTGTCATCGCCGTCGACCCCGCCTACACCTCCAAGTGGGGTGCCCAGCACTGGCAGAAACCCCTCACCACCAAGGCAAGGAAGACCACCCGCCACGACGCGGCCGCCGTGGCGATCGGAAGGCGCGCCCTGGGGCATTCGATCCGGCGACGGACGGCACCGCCCCCTGCTCACCGGAGTGATGAGCAGGGGCATCGGACCGTCCAGGCCCGACCGGACACCCTGGAGCGTGAGGGAAACCGCCCCCGCATCCCCGGACCACGGACACGATCCGTACGCGCCGGACGCGGAGCGAACGCGGGAGACCAGGACGCCCAACACCGTTCGGGGCATCCGGCTGAGCATGAGCCCTGGCAACAGGACTCACTCCCGCTCAGTCTTTAGGAACGGTTGGCGCCCGATCACCTCTCCGGACACGGAGGCACCCAGCGGCAGAGCCGCGACGTTCGCCGCCCAGACTTCCTGATACGACCCGGCCGGCACCTTGGGGCGCGTCGGCCACGTGTACCCATCCACCGACAGATCATGACGCAGCGAGCGACTGGTGACTTGGAAGGCGCCTGCTACGTGCAGCGTCACCCCTGGTCTGACCTGGTGAGCAGCGCTCGCGTCTTTCGCTGTCTCGGTGCTTCGAACGCATTCGACCGCGAGGGCCGACATGAGTCGAGCAACTGTAGTGGCGTCCGGCCGATCAGCTTCGAGGATTCGTGCCGCCTGACGCCTCGATCAGCCAGTACAACGAGCCCGTTCCGAACGGCCAGCCGGTTGTGGCCACGTCGATCCAGCCGGTATCCGGTCTGTCACTGCCGGCGTCCCACCACCACCAGCTGCGGTCATCACCGTCCCCGTCGATGGGGTCGAAGTAGTAGAGCCAGTTCGACAGCGTCCACGGCCCTTGAGAATCGAGGATCTTCTCCGCCTGTGATTTCGCCTGCCACTGCGCCGGCCAGGCGGTTGCATCCCACGAGGGATCGGCCCGCTGTTCCGGAGCGCAGCGCTGCACGAACCAAGGTGGCAGAAGACGCGCCCAAGCTTCCTCTCCCGGCCATGGCATCACATGCTCGATCACCCTGCAGAGCACGTCACGGGCGCGCTCGATGACCGAGGCCGGATCGGCGGCTGAGAAATGGATCCGCACCACGAACGCCTGCTCGTCGCCGTCCGGCCCGCTCCGGATGCGCCGAAGTTCGCTTGCTGGGGTCTCCACGAGGCAGGAGTGTGCCTCCTGTCCTCTCACTCTTGCATCCGCGTTACTGCAGGGAGTCGTCTCCGTTCGGATCGTCGAGCCCGCAGGCAACCCGCGCCGTAAACCTGTATGCCATGCACGTGTTGCATCAGAAGGGCCCTAGAGGTCGGCGGAGCGGCGTTGGGCGGGACATCGAGGACCGGACAGTTCAAGCCGGGAGATCTGCTCTTCCAGGGGGAGACAGGCGGCATTCTCGCGGGTTCGGTGATCCGCCGGGCGTGGCGCAGTGCGCGCAAGACCGTCCTGCCCCCGCACGTCTTCGAGTCGCCCACGGGCAAGCGGGTGTACGACAACCGCCACACGCGCCTGACCAAGTGGCTCAACGACGGGATTCCACCCGCCCAGGTTGCGGAGTGGGCCAGGACAGCGTCCCCCGTGCCGCCGGCCACCTACGCCCGATGCGTCGAGGGGCAGCTTCCCGACCTGAAGAAGGGGCTCGAAGCCGCTCGGGATCTCCCCGAACGGCCCGACCTCGGCTGAGCCCCTCAGCCGAGAACTTCGACACGTATTCGACACAGCCACCCGCGAAAACCCGGTGCTACCCGGACAGCCCCGGAGCCTTCCCTTGATCGTCAGGGGAGTGCCCGGGGCTTCGTCGTTTCGAGCGGAAACCGCCCTGACCAGCAAAAACGCCCTCCCGATGGGAGGGCGGAGACTTGCGCCCCCGGCAGGACTCGAACCTGCGGCCAAGCGCTTAGAAGGCGCCTGCTCTATCCACTGAGCTACGGGGGCCGGGTGTGTGGCCTCGGTCGTGGGTGACCGGGTGTGGGCCGATCCTTGACGTCGCCGGGGACAAGGATAGGGCTCCCGCGTCCTTGACCCTGTTGCTTCGCCTCCGTGGCTCGATGTGGAGGTTCGGTGAAGCGGTCCCGATAATCGCAGGCAGGTGCGAATCGTGCATCGCTTTTGGCGCCTCGCGCCCCGGGTGTTGTGCACTCGTTATGCCTGGACTGCGTCCGTGCCCCAGTCGCCCCTTCCGTCCGTTGTGTCCCTTCGGCGCGCAGACATGCTCATATGCTTCAGAATTCCCCTAAAATTGGGCATTCTTCGCATGTGGTGACCTTGGACGTACGGCCTCAGCTGCTCGACGCACTCTCCGCCCTGCGCGACCGTGTCGCCGCCGCACGCTTCCCGCTACCCCTTGCGGGGGCTCCACGCGCGCGTGCCAACCGCGACGAACTGCTCGCCCAGCTCGACGACTATCTGGTGCCCCGGTTGAGACAGCCCGAAGCGCCCTTGCTGGCCGTCATCGGGGGGTCCACGGGAGCCGGGAAGTCGACCCTCGTCAACTCCCTTGTGGGGCGCCGGGTCAGTGAGGCGGGCGTTCTGCGGCCGACGACACGGACTCCGGTGCTTGTCTGCCATCCGGAGGACCATCACTGGTTCAGCGGGATGCGCGTGCTGCCCGACCTCACGCGCGTGTGGGTGCCCCAGCCGCAGCCGGGGGACGATCTGCTGCTGCCCGGCGAGAATCCCGCGCGCGTCCTGCGCATCGAGACCGTCGACACCGTGCCGCCCGGCCTCGCCCTCCTGGACGCGCCCGACGTCGACTCCCTCATCACCGACAACCGGTCCCTCGCCGCCGAACTGATCTGCGCGGCCGACATCTGGGTCATGGTCACGACGGCCGCCCGGTACGCCGACGCCGTGCCCTGGCACCTGTTGCGCACCGCGAAGGAGTACGACGTCACTCTCGTCACCGTCCTCGACCGGGTGCCCCACCAGGTCGTGTCCGAGGTCTCCCGGCAGTACGGCGCACTGCTCACCAAGGCCGGCCTCGGCGACGTACCCCGCTTCACCGTGCCGGAACTGCCCGAGTCCGCTTGGGGCGGCGGGCTGCTGCCGGCCACCGCCGTGGCATCGCTGCGGACCTGGCTCATCCAGCAGGCGCAGGATCCGGCGTCCCGGCAGTACTCCCTGGCGCGTACGGCGTACGGCGTCCTTGACTCCCTCAAGTCCCGGATGCCCGAGCTCGCCAGCGCCGCCGCCGCCCAGTACGCGGCGGCGCTGCGGCTCACCTCCGCCGTCGACTCGGCGTACGACAGCGAGCACGCGCGCGTGCGCGGGCGGCTGCAGGCCGGGGCCGTACTCGCCGGTGACGCCCTGAAACGCTGGCGGGCCTTCCCGCTCGACTGCACCGCCGGTGAACTCCTCGACGCGCTCGTGGAGAGCCTCGGCGCGCTCCTGCTGTGTGCCGTCACCGCCGCCGACGAGCGCGTCGACGACGCCTGGCGACGCGAACCGGCGGCCGACGCGCCGGAGCTGACCGGCCGTGACCCTGCCCTGGGGAGCGCCGAACACCGCATCGGGCTGGCCGTACGGCGGTGGCGGCGGGAGCTGGAGGAGTACGCCGAGGACGAGATCCGCCACCTCGACCGCAGCATCGCCCCGGATCCCGAGGTGATCGCCGCGCTTGTCGCCACGGCCCTGCTCGGCGGCCGTAGGACCCGGACGGCCGGCGAGGGCCTCGCCGAACGGATCGGCGTACACGGGGCGCTGCGGCTGCGCGACCGGGGCGGGCGGCTGCTCGCCGACCACCTGAACCGGGTCATGTACACCGAACGCGAGCGCCGCCTGGCCCCGCTCGACGCCCTCGACGTCCATCCCGAACCGCAGGCCGAACTCATCGCCGCGCTGTCCGTGCTGCAGAAGGAGAGGTGACCGGTGACCGCCGTCACAGACCACGACCAGGACCACACCGAGCAGGCGTACGACGCCGGTGACTCGGATCGCGGGAACGAGCGTCCTGAGAATGTCACCCCCGAGGCGGACGCCAAGAACGGTGACGGCCGTGCACCGGCCGAGCAGGAAGGCCAGTTCGAGGAGGCCGCGGAGTTCGACGCGCGGGAGGACCCGGAGCCCGGGAAGACTGCGCCGTCCGGTGAGGAGCGCGAAGAGGGGCGGCCAGAGGGGCCTGCAGCTGAACGCCACGCGCGCGTGCAGGACGAGGAGCACCACGCGCGCGTGCAGGACGAGGGACGGCATGCGCGCGTGCAGGACGACGTCCCCTCCTGCGGTGGCGATTCGGGTGACGCCTCCGGTCGTACCGATGCCGCGGACTCCTGGGACGACGGCCTGATCGCACGGAGGGTCACCGAGGAGAACGCAGCCCAGTCGGCCCTGCTGGAAACCAGGATCCCCAGCGCCCAGCCGGTGACCGCGCTGGCGTACGACGGGCCGCTGCGGTCGCGGCTCGACGCGCTGCACGAACTGGTGGGGCTCTCCCGGGCCCGGCTCGACAACCGGACCCTCGCCGAGGCCGGCCGGGTCCTCGACGAGGCGACCGCGCGGCGGCGGCTGTCCGGGCAGCACACCGTCGTCGCCATCGCGGGCGCGACCGGCAGCGGCAAGTCCCAGCTGTTCAACGCGCTCGCCGGAGTGACCATTTCGGAGACAGGCGTACGACGGCCCACCACCGCCGCGCCCATCGTGTGCAGCTGGAGCGACGGCGCGTCCAGCCTCATCGACCGGCTCGGCATTCCGGGCCGGCTGCGGCGGCGCCCGGTGCAGAGCGCCCAGGCGGAGGCACAGCTGCGCGGACTCGTCCTGGTCGACCTGCCCGACCACGACTCGGCCGCCGTACAGCACCGCGAACAGGTCGACCGAGTCCTGGCGCTCGTCGACGCGGTGATCTGGGTCGTCGACCCCGAGAAGTACGCCGACGCGATCCTGCACGAGCGCTATCTGCGCCCCATGGCGGGCCACGCGGAGGTCATGTTCGTCGTCCTCAACCAGATCGACCGGCTGCCCGGTGAGGCGGCCGAACAGGTCCTCGACGACCTGCGGCGCCTGCTCGACGAGGACGGTATCGCGCTCGGCGAGTACGGCGAACCGGGCGCGACCGTACTGGCCCTGTCCGCGCTCACCGGGGACGGCCTCGGCGAGCTCCGCGAAGCACTCGGGCAGTTCGTGGCCGAACGAGGGGCACCGGCCCGGCGGATCGCGGCCGATGTGGACGCCGCCGCGTGGCGGTTGCGGCCCGTCTACGCCAACGGGCGGCGGGTCGGGCTCAGCGAGGAGGCGCGGGACGAGTTCGCCGCGCGGCTCGCCGACGCGGTGGGCGCCACCGCGGCGGGCGAGGCCGCCGAACGCGCGTGGCAGCGCAACGCCAACCGCGCCTGCGGGACACCCTGGCTGCGGCTGTGGCGCTGGGCGCAGGACCGGCGTGAACCTCCCACGGGACGGTTGTCGCTGCGCGGCCAGGCGGACGAGGAGGCCACGGCGCGCCAGCGCGTCGAGCACGCGGTACGCACGCTGGCCGACCGGGCCTCGACCGGACTGCCGGCGCCCTGGGCGCAGGCCGTGCGCGAGGCGGCCGTACGCGGCTCCCAGGGGCTGCCCGAGGCGCTGGACGTGCTGGCGGCACGGGCCGGACTGCCGCCGGGACGGCCGCCGCGGCCGGGCTGGTGGCCGGCGGCGGTGCTGGCGCAGGCGTCCATGACGCTCCTTCAGATCGTCGGGGGGTTGTGGCTGTTGGGGCAGATCATCGAGTTCATGGCACCGAACCTCGGTGTGCCGGTACTGCTGATGGTGGCCGGGATCATCGGCGGCCCGCTCGTCGAGTGGGGCTGCCGGATCGCGGCGCGGGGACCGGCCCGGCGGTACGGCGTGGAGGCCGAGCGGAGACTGCGGGAGGCGGCGGCCGGGTGCGGGCGGGCACGGGTGTTGGATCCGGTGGCCGCGGAACTGCTGCGGTATCGGGAGGTGCGGGAGCAGTACGGGCGGGTTGTGGGGGTGACCGGATGAGCTGGTGACCGGGCAGGGGGAGGTTTGCGAGTTGAGGGGCGCGCGAGTCGGGGGAGGCGTGCGAGTCGGGGAGACGGGTTCTTGGCCGGGGCGACATGGACCGTGCGCGGGTGATCGGGTGGCCGGCTGACTTGGTCACGTGGTGACCGGATGGCCTGGTGACATCGGGGTGGGATCCCTCGTTCGGGTGGCCGGGTTTTCCACAACTGAGCGGGGGTCCACAGGGCCCGGCGGGCTCGGGCCGACGGAGGCAGTCTGGATGCGATCGCGGCGGACGCGGTCGTGACCAAGACATGAGCAGCCGTACGGGCCGGGCCCGTACGCGTGTCAGCCCGGCGTGAGCGGCGGGCGAGGGAGGGTGTTCGAGATGAACGAGACGATCATCAGCGTGGTGGGCAACGTGGCGACGCAGCCGGTGTACCGGGAGCTCGCGACAGGACCGTCGGCGCGTTTCCGGATGGCGGTGACCTCACGCTACCTGGACCGCGAGAAGAACGTCTGGACGGACGGGCACACCAACTTCTTCACGGTGTGGGCCAACCGCCAACTCGCCACGAACACGGCGGCGTCGCTCAACGTGGGTGACCCCGTCGTCGTGCAGGGCCGGCTGAAGGTGCGTACGGAGGCGCGTGAGGGGCAGCAGAGCTGGACCTCCGCCGATATCGACGCGGTGGCGATCGGCCACGACCTGGCACGCGGCACGTCCGCGTTCCGGCGCACGAAGCAGGGGGAGGCGTTGACGCCCGGAGCCGGTGCGCCGTCGCAGCCGGAGCCGAACTGGGAGACACCGCCCGCTGAGCCCGCCGCCCAACAGCGGCGTGAGCCCGTGGCGGTGACGTGACGTCACCTGCCGACTGGGCCTGACCGAACTGCGGCTTATCGGCGAATGCACTCCGTACGCCCCGGTGGATTTGTCGATAAGCCCTGCTCGCAAGTGATCCCGGCGATAACGATTCCGAGTCGGATCACTGGTCCGACCGCCTCACCGGGAAGCGTGATGCGCCAGGTACTTAGGATGCCGAACGTAGCTCTCGGGGCTTCTGATTCTGCTGGTGGGACCGTAACCCCCCACGTCAACGGGTCCTGCTCGAAGGGGAATTCTGTGTTTGCTTCGTTCTCCGCGCGCTCACCGCGCAGGCGAGGGGCGGCCCGCCTCGTCGCCGCGACATGGGTGTCCGGCCTGGTCGCCCTCGGCGTGTTCGCCGGTACCGGTACGGCGTCCGCCGATGAGGCGGCGCAGAAGCAGGGCGGGGCGACCGCGACCATAGGCGGCCTCAAGACATACGGCGAGGCCGTCATACACGAGGAGACCGGGGACCTGACGGTGTCCGCGGGCCTGTTCGAGATGTCCGTCGAGGGCGGCGGCACGCTGCAGACGTACTGTGTCGACCTGAACAACCCCACCCAACGGGACGCCAAGTACCACGAGACCCCCTGGAGCGGCACCTCGCTCGGCGTCAACAAGGACGCCGGCAGGATCCGTTGGATCCTGCAGAACTCCTACCCGCAGGTCAACGACCTCGCGGCGCTCGCCGCCAAGGCGGGAGCGGGCAACGGACTGACCGAGCAGGACGCGGCGGCCGGCACCCAGGTGGCCATCTGGCGCTACTCGGACGGCGCGGACGTGGACGCCGTCGACCCGCAGGCCCAGAAGCTCGCGGACTACCTGGAGAAGAGCGCGCGGAACCTGGCGGAGCCGGCGTCGTCACTGACCCTCGACCCGCCCGCGGTCTCCGGCCACCCCGGCGAGCTGCTGGGCCCGGTCACGGTGCACACCAACGCCTCCACCGTGACGGTGACGCCGCCGGCGGACGCCGCCACCAGCAGGGTGCGGGTCATCGGCAAGGACGGCAAGGACGTCACGTCCGCGCCCGACGGCAGCCAGCTGTTCTTCGAGGTACCCGAGGACGCGGCGGCCGGCTCGGCAGACCTGAGCGTGCAGGCCTCCACGACCGTGCCGGTCGGCCGCGCCTTCGCCTCCGAGGGCCGCAGCCAGACGCAGATCCTGGCCGGCTCCAGCGAGTCGACGGTCTCGGCGACGGCGAGCGCGACCTGGGCCGCGCAGGGCGCGATACCCGCCCTTTCCGCGGCGAAGAACTGCGCGGAGGGCGGCCTGGACATCACGGCGGCCAACCAGGGCGACGAGGCGTTCACCTTCGAACTACTGGGCAGCCGGCACACCATCTCGGCGGGCGCGTCCAGCACGGTGACCATCCCCCTCCAGGAGGACCAGGCCTACGACTTCACGATCAAGGGCACCGACGGCTCCGGGAACCGCTTCACCGGCGTCCTGGACTGCCGGACACAGGGCAGCGCAGCCGGCGACGCGACCCAGACCCTCAGCGAACCGAGCCCCCTGACAGTGGGTGGCACCGCCTCGGACGTCAACCTCGCCGAGACCGGCGGCTCCACCGCCACTCCGCTGATCGTGGGCACAGCCATTGCCCTGGTCGTGATCGGCGGCGCGGCACTGGTGCTCGTCCGCGAGAAGGAGACACCGACGCGGGACTGAGCGGCACGGACGCCGGGGAAGGGTGACCACGCCGCGCCCCGGGGCGAGGACTCCGGGCCGACGAGCCGGTCAGGAGTCCTCCCACCGTGCGGAGGCAGAGCGATCCGGAACCGCGGCGACTTGCGCCAGGAGGGGATTCCGGATCGACGGAGCGGACTCGTGCGGAGAAAGCGGCCGGGACAAGGTGGCCGGGACAAGGTGGCCGGGACAAGGTGGCCGGGACAAGGTGGCCGGAAGGCGACCGGGAAAGCGATCGGTGCGGATCAGGCAAGAGGCGTCTTCGGTGGGGCCGAATCACTCTTGGCTTCCGGGGACTCCGGAGACGTGGGGGCAGGACGCTGCCGATGGCGAGACATGCTCTGGCGCGGTGGTCGGGTCAGAGTGATCTGCCGGACCAGTTGCTGGAAGCAGGCCAGGGCCGCGACGGCCGGTAAGGCCGCGGCGGCGATGCCGGTGAAGGTCCTGTCGGCTTCCGCCACACAGAGCATGGTTGCGACGGAGGAGAACAGCAGGACGACGAACCATGAGTGGACCGCCCGACGTTGATGCAGGGCAGTGCGCAGGATGGAGAGCGAGGCCACCATCCAGGGGCCGTAGACCAGCAGAGGCCACCAGCCGGCCGTGCCGCTCTGCGCGCCGGGTGCGACACGCCGCAAAGGCGCGTAGGCCGCCATGCCGCCGAAGACGCTCACCATCGCCACGATGACCGCGGCGAACGCGACCAGCACGAAGCTGACAGTCTGCAACCACGTGAAACGGAGTTTGCGGACTCGCACCTTCCGATGCCCGGCGGCAGGACGTCGGATGGGCGGCAACTCGGCCGTGATCTCCACCAGGCTGTCCATCGGATCGCCGACGGCGGGCGTCGGCTCGCCGCGAGGCGGCGGCACGTGAGCCTCCGGCTCCGCCGCCACGGCATCCTGCAGGAGGTAGGTGAGTTCCTCCACCGGGTCCCAGCCCTGGTCCAGGGGGCCTGAGTGCAGGGGGCCTGGGTGCAGGGCGTCGACCGAGCCCCTGTGCCGACCGGTGGCCGACTCGGTGGAATACGCACCGGGATACCGTTCACGTCGGGTGAAGGAGAGATCCGGGTATTCGTCATTCACGGAAATCGGCCTCCGTCACCTGCGGGCGGAGTGATAGCCGGAGCGTCCCTGGTCGTTCCAGCGCCGGCTGAGTTCCTCCTGGGCCGCGTCCAGCAGCTTCAGGAACTCACCGAGCAGCGACTCGGTGGCCCAGAGTTCGACCCGTGCACCCTCTCCGTGCAGGGTGCCACGGGCATCGGGCGATGAGTACGCCGCGGCAGGCGTGTACGTGTATCGCCCCACTGTCACAGAACGGGCCACGGGCAGATCCTCCGCCGACGCCCCGGAGCCGAGAGAGCCAAGGAACCTTACGTTCGTCATATCCCGCTAACGCTGCTCCCCTCCTCCGGATGCGCGGCAAATGAGTGAGCGTAATGCGGCCAAAATGTTGACGGGGGCGTTTGTCATTAAGAATTCTCTGCGCTGGGCTCAACATGTGGAAAGCCAAGTGGTTTGTCGTTTGAATTGTTCTCCGACAGGTCGGTGTGCCGCTGACGCTCCTCGTGTCCCCCCGTCGTCGGAGGGGATCCGGCGACTGGCGGGGGAGGACTGCCCGGCCCGCGCCGAAGCCCAGGACCAGTGCCGCTACCACCGCGGTGTCTTCGCCGGCACGGAGTACCAGCGCGCCCTGATCACGTTTTCGCCGCCTGCGGAAGGCTTTCCGTCCCGCGGGGCCGCCCTCGCCGGCCTTGGGGCCTGACCGCACGGGCCCCTCCCGACGAAGCCCCCGTCGCGGCCATGATCGGCAGCATCGGCCTCGCCGGTGCCGGGACCGCCCGAAGATCGGTAGTCCATGCCCGCGGGTCGGTCGAGGTGACTCAGGCTTACGGCCCCGCCGCCTCGACCTTACGGCCCCGGCGCCTCGACCGGCCTCGGTGTTTCCGTGCGGTTTCCTTCGCGTTCGGGCGGAGAAGTGATGGTCAAGACTTGTACACGAACACTTGTGGTGTTTCGCGGCAGCGGCAGATCATTGGCCGGATCCCGCCCGTACCAGGAACACCCAGGAGCCGTCGGTGACCGTTGGCCAGATAGCATCCGAGCCGGCCGACGCGCCGGCGGCAGCCCAGGCGGAGCGGCAGAAGCTGCGCAAGCACTTCGGCCGCTTCGACATCCTGTTCTTCCTGCTGTGCACCATCGTCGGCGTCGACACCGTCGGCAGCGTGGCCTCCCACGGTGCCGAGGCCTTCACCTGGCTCATCGTGCTGGCCGCCGTCTTCTTCGTGCCCTCCGCCCTGCTGACCGCCGAACTCGGAGCCGCCTTCCCCGACGAGGGCGGCCCCTACATCTGGACCAGCCGGGCCTTCGGGCGACTCGCGGGTGCAGTGAACAACTTCCTGTACTGGATCACCAATCCCGTGTGGCTGGGCGGCACGCTCTCCGTCGTCGCCGTCACGGCCTACACCACCTTCTTCAACAACGGGAAGGACCTGAGCACCCCGGCCTTCTACGCCTTCACCCTCGTGTTCATCTGGGTGGGCGTGCTCGCCGCGATCCTCTCCTTCGACGTCGGCAAATGGATTCCCACCGTCGGCGCCTGGAGCCGTTTCGTCCTCCTCGGCCTGTTCACCCTCACCGTCGTCGTCTACGGCGTCCAGAACGGCCTGCACGGTTTCGGGCTCGGTGACTTCTCCCCGACCTACACGGGATTCGTCCTCCTGGTGCCCGTCCTGATGTTCAACTACGTCGGTTTCGAGCTGCCCAACACCGCCGGCGACGAGATGACCGACGCCCAGAAGGACGTGCCCTTCGCCATCTTCCGCAGCGCCGTCTTCTCCGTTCTCCTGTACGCGCTGCCGATCCTCGGCATCCTTCTCGTCCTGCCGGTCGCCGCCATCACCGGCCTCGGCGGCTTCGTCGACGCGATCCGACAGGTCTTCACGGTGTACGGCGGCCAGGTCGCCACCGATGGCACCGTCACCCTCAGCGGCGCCGGCAGTCTGCTCGGGGACCTCGCCGCGGTCATGTTCATCCTCACGGTGCTGTCCTCCGGCGTCACCTGGGTCATGGGCTCCGACCGCGCACTCGCCGTCTCCGGTTACGACGGCGCCGCGCCCCGTTTCCTCGGCGTCATCTCCAGCCGGTTCGGCACCCCGGTGCGGGTCAACATCCTCAGCGGCCTGGTCTCCACCCTCGTCCTCGTCCTGGCCCACGAACTGACCGACGGCAGTGCCGCCAAGCTCTTCGGTGCCGTCCTCGGCCTCGCCATCTCCACGACCCTCTTCAGCTACCTGGGCATCTTCCCGGCGCTCGCGGTACTGCGCCGGAAGGCCCCGGACACTCCCCGTCCGTACCGGGCGCCCTTCCCCCGCACGATCAGCGTGGTGCTCACCCTGCTCGTGCTGTTCGCCAGCGTGCAACTGATCGCCCCCGGACTCGGCGACCACTGGTTCGCCAACGGCTACGCCCCGGACGGCTGGAAGCACGGCGAGCGCTGGACGTACCTGCTGACGGAGACCGTCCCACTCGTCGTCTTCATGCTCCTCGGCGTGCTCTTCTGGATGCTGGGCAAGCCGACCCGCACGTCACCTGCCGTCGCGGAGCAGTAGCCGTTCGGGCCGGCCGAGAAGGGCAACTCCTTCCGCGTGCACAGGACTGGGCCCCGCCCCCACGGATGACGTCACAGCGACCCGCCGGCCGGTCACCACGGGCAACGGACCGTACGTCACCTCGGTCGGCACCGCATGGGTACAGTCGCCGACGAGGAGGGAACGACGACATGCGACTTCGCTGTGCGGTACTGGACGACTTCCAGGGGGTGGCGGCCCAGTTCGCCGACTGGTCGGTGATCGAGGACGAGGTGGAGGTCGTCACGCTCCGCGAGCACCTCACCGGCGAGGACGCCCTGACCGCGGCGCTGGCCGGCTTCGACATCGTGGTCACGCTGCGCGAGCGCGTACCGTTCTCCGCCTCGCTGCTCGCCCGCCTCCCCCGGCTGCGGCTGATCGTCGCCTCCGGCATGCGCAACTCCGTCATCGACTACGCCGCCGCCGAGGCGCACGGCGTCACCGTGTGCGGTACCGCCAGTTCCTCCGCCCCGCCCGTCGAACTGACCTGGGCCCTGCTGCTCGGCCTCGCTCGCGGGATCGTCGAGGAGAGCACCGCCCTGCGTGAGAACGGCCCCTGGCAGCAGACGGTCGGCGCCGACCTGCACGGCCGCAGGCTCGGACTGCTCGGCCTCGGGAAGATCGGTAGCCGGGTGGCGCGGGTCGGCCTCGCGTTCGGCATGCCCGTCAGCGCCTGGAGCCGGAACCTGACCAAGGAGCGCGCCGACGAGGTGGGCGTCGACCTCGCCCCCTCCCTGCACGACCTCCTTGCCACCAGCGACTTCGTCTCCGTCCACCTGGCCCTCGGTGACCGCACCCGCGGTCTGCTCGGCCCCGCCGAACTCGCCCTGATGAAACCGACCGCCTACCTGGTCAACACCTCCCGCGCGGCCATCGTCGACCAGGACGCCCTGCTGTCCGCGCTCCACGAGGGCCGCGTCGCGGGCGCCGCCGTGGACGTCTACGACACCGAGCCCCTCCCGGACGACCACCCCCTGCGCACAGCCCCGCGCCTCCTCGCCACCCCCCATCTCGGCTACGTCTCCCGCGCCAACTACACGACGTACTACGGCCAGGCGGTGGAGAACATCCGGGCCTACCTCTCGGGCCACCCGATACGACAGCTGCCCTGACGACCACACGACCGGTCAGGACGGTCACGCGGTCACCGCAGTCCCGCAGTCCCGCAGTCCCGCAGTCCCGCAGTCCCGCAGTCCCGCAGTCACTACACGTACTGGTAAATGCCGCTGTGGTCCTGCAGTTCCTCCGGTGTCACGTCCCACGGCGGCATCTTCTCCTGCCGTGCGACGACCTGACCGTGCTGGGCGTCGCCCACGGCGAGCGGGCTCGCGGGGAGATAGCCGGCGTTCGGGTACCGCTGCTGCCAGCGGGACCACAGGAGGTCGACGAAGGCGTGGTGCATCCAGAAGACGGGGTCGTTGGCGGAGGCGGCGCCCACCATCTGGCCTCCGATCCAGCGGTGGACCCGGTTGTGGTTGCGCCACGAGGCGGCGCCCCGCCCCGCTCCCCACCCCTCCAGCTTGTTGCGGAACCCCTTGGAGGACGTGGAGTTCCACGGCGCCGTGTCGTAGACGGGGTCGGCGAGGGCTTCCTCCACGTCCCTGGCCGTCGGCAGTGCGAGGGGATTGCCGGGGCGGCCCAGGTCACGCTGGAGGAACGCGGTGTCGGTGACGCCCACCTTGATCGTCCACCCGCCGTTGCCGTACGCGAAGGGGCCGGTCATGACCTGGCGGTCGGAACTCCGCCCGGTGCCGCCGAGCAGGTCGTCGGTCCACGGTACGGCCGTTCGGGTGCGATCGCGCGTCCAGTCCCAGTACGGAACGGTCACCGCGTCGTCCACGCGGCGCAGCGCCTGCTCCAGGTCCAGCAGGAACCTGCGGTGCCAGGGCAGGAAGGAGGGTGCCATGTGGGCGGTGCGCAGACCGCGTTCACCGTCGGGCTTGAAGTACTCGATGTGCGCGCGTACGAACTCGTCGTACTCGCCACGGCGTTTGACCTCGAGCAACGCGGTGACGAACCGGCGCCGCTCGGACTGGGTGAGCGTGCTGACGTCCTTACGCGTGTACACCACTGTGGTGGTCCCCCTCGACTCCTGTGGGGCGGCTCGGCGTACCGCTGCCGGTCATGTGGTCGGCGCCGTCGTCCGGCATGCTGAGCCGCTCGGTGGGGCCGAGTTCGTCCACGGCCGCGCGCGCCGCGGCGAGCGGTGTCGGATAGGACTGGTAGTGGTCGACCATGGTCATCCAGCTGCCGTCCGCCCGGCGCATCAGGTGCAGCGGCCGTCCGTCCACGGTGACCCGCCACCCGCCGGAGCCCTGGTGCGCGGATCGTCCGACGCGGTCCCTGACGCCGACGATACGACGCCGGCGATATGTCTCCTCGAACCCCGCATGCGCGGCCGGCTCCGATGCCGTCAGGACCGGTGCGAGCGCCGCCCCGGTTCCCGACGCCAGCAGTCCGAGCAGTACCCGCCTGCGGCCGACGGAGCCGACGACGGATGAGAGGCCGCCCCGGGTGCCCGGGTCATCGGCTCGCGAAGAGCACGTTTCGTTTGTGGTCGAGTTCACCGCGGCACTCTACCGACGCGCCCGAACGCGGTTGTACGTTCCTCACCCGAGCGGAGTATTCGTATCCACACGGTCACACTGATGAGGGATTTCTCTTTTCAGCCCCTTGAGCCGTCAGAGGGATTTCGACACCGCACCCGGCGAATCCGGAAAGGGCACGTACAGCCCGCTTTTCACGCCCCGGACAACACCGAAGGCCGACTCCGCTGGGCACGGAATCGGCCTGTTCGGAGCGACACCTTGCAGCTCCGGGAAAACGGCGGGCATCGCGACCGCGAAACCTCAGTGCAGCGGAAGGCCGCCAAGCAGCGACTGGCCGCCGATCAGTCCCTGGGCCGCGCCCTGCACCGAGCTCAGCGGCGAGTCCTTCTTCTTGGTGTCGAGCGCGTCCAGCTGCTGCACGGGGCCTGCCTGGACAGGGCCCTTCTTGAGGGTGCTGGCCACGCTGTCGATGGCGGTGCTCGTCACGTCACCGGCGTTCTGGGCGAACGCGGGCGCGGCGGCACCGGCGATGACCAGGGACCCGGCGACGACGGCGGCAGCCTTCAGAGACTTCATCGTGTTCCTTTCTTCGGCCGCGTGGGCAGCCGGAGGAATTTTCTGACGCCGTGTCCAACGATCCCCGGCCGGTCCGGTAACTCCGCGCACAAGGATGGCCGAGTCCTCATATGAGATTTGCAGGGGGCGTGTTTCCCTCCGGGGATCCGCCTCATTTTCACCATCCCGACACGCTTCTCCGGTTTCGTCGGCTCACCCCTTTGAACGGCTACAGTTGCGCACCTCTCCACGCCCCCCATGGCACGCACTTCGCCTTCGTGCGCCCCCTGACACCGCAACCTTTTCCGAAAGGGAAACGCCGGTCATGCGCAATCCTCTTGTCCCACTACTGCACCGCGTGACGGCAGGCGCTCTCGTCCTCGCCGGGAGCTGGGCATCCGTCGGCGCCCCGGCGACCGCGGCCACCGCCCCGCCCTCACGGGAGGCGAGCCGTGTCGCGTTCGCCGAGCGGTACCACGCACTGCAGCACGGTGGCATCGTGCGCGCGGCCAACTCCTCCATCAGCTGCCGTACGGCAGGGACGGTGAAAAGGCCCCTGCAGTCGGCGGGTACCGGCTGCTCGGCCGCCCGCGCGGGCAAGGCCGTGGCGAACGGCCGCTTCGACACGGACTACATCGACGTCGACCGGGACCCGAACACCTACAACTCGTCCCGGGCGGAGGTCCGTCTGCCCAAGGACTCCCGGGTCAGCTACGCACGGCTGTACTGGGGCGGCAATCTGCGCGTCGGCGAGCAGAAGCCGCGAAAGGACAACGGGCGGGTACTGATCGCCGAACCCGGCGGGGCGTACAAGCAGGTCCGCGCGGACACGGTCGTCGGCCACCGGGCGGCGCACGGCTCGGACGCCTTCCAGGCCTCGGCGGACGTCACGAAGCTGGTGCGGGGCAGCGGGCCGGGTCTGTACACCGTGGCGCAGGTCAACGTGGCGCGGGGCAGGTCGGCTGCCGGCGCGTGGGGCGGCTGGACGCTGGTGGTGGCGTACGAGAGCGCGGCGGCGCCCCTGCGGCACCTCGCCCTCTGGGACGGCTTCACCGCGCTGAAGAACGGGGCGGGGCAGGAGATCCGGCTGCGGGGGCTGCGCTTCTCCGCCGGTGCGGGCGGCCGCGCGGGTCTGGTCACGTACGACGGCGACCGCGGCATCACCGGCGACACACTCACCCTGCGGACCACCCGGTCGGGTACGCACGGTCAGCGCTCCCGCACCACGGTCACCTCCCTCACCGACCCGGCCAACCCCCGCGGCGACGTACTGAACTCCACGATCAGCGAGCCCGGGACGGCCGCGCCGCGGCGTGTCCCGGCGTACGCCAACACCCTCGGCTACGACTCCGACGTTCTCGATCTCGGCCCCGGCCTGCGGGGCGGCGGCGACCAACTGGCCTTCCGTCTGAAGTCGCAGGGGGACGTGGTGTGGGCCGGCGTGCTCTTCGCCGCCGTCGACGCCAAGCGGTGAGGCGCGTCCCCCGCCGTCCCGAGCACCACCCCGAGCGAGGACATCGCGCATGTATCGGTCACCCACCCCTTCCCGGCCGCGCATCCTGCACCTTGCCCAGCCCGTGGAGGGCGGCGTCGCCCGCGTCGTGACGGACCTGGTACGGGCACAGCTCGCGGGAGGTCTGGCGGTGACGACGGCCTGCCCCGACGGCACACTCGCCACCGGACTCAGGGCGCTCGGCGCCGACGTACGGCACTGGCACGCCACGCGGTCGCCGGGTCCGTCGCTCGTCCGGGAGGTGCGGCACCTCGCCCGTGTGATCGGGGAGGTGCGCCCCGACGTGGTGCACGCCCACAGCGCGAAGGCCGGGCTCGCCGGGCGGCTCGCCGTGCGGGGGCGGATCCCCACCGTGTTCCAGCCGCACGCCTGGTCCTTCGAGGCCGTCGGCGGGGTCGCCTCGGCACTCGCGCTGACGTGGGAGCGGCGGGGGGCCCGTTGGGCCTCGCGGGTGGTGTGCGTGAGCGAGGCGGAGCGCGCCACCGGTGTGCGCGCCGGGATCGACGGACGGTGGAGCGTCATCCCCAACGGTGTGGACGCCCGGCGCTTCCATCCCGCTCCGGCCGACACCGTACGGGCCGGCCTGGAACCGTTGCGCGGGGTCGATCCCGCCGCGCCGCTCGTCGTCTGCGTGGGCCGGCTGTGCCGACAGAAGGGACAGGACGTCCTGCTGACGGCGTGGAGCGCCGTCACCCGCAAAGTGCCCGGCGCGCGTCTCGTCCTGGTCGGCGACGGGCCGGACCGCGACCGGCTGCGGGCGCTGGCGCCGAAGTCCGTGCTGTTCGTGGGAGCCGTGAGCGACACCGCCCCCTGGTACCGGGCCGCGGACCTCGTCGTTCTGCCGTCCCGCTGGGAGGGAATGGCGCTGGCCCCGCTGGAGGCGATGGCCTGCGGACGGCCGGTGGTGGTCACGGACGTCGACGGTGCCCGCGAAAGCCTTCCGTCCTCCGTCACCGCACGGTGCCTGGTGCCGCCCGAGAACCCGGTGGTGCTGGCCGGGGCTGTGGCAGAACTGCTGCTCGACCCGCTGCTGCGCGAGTCGCTCGGCGACCGGGGACGCCGACACGTGCTGTCCACACACGACGTGCGGCACACCGCCGAGGCGGTCGCGGAGGTCTACCGCAACCTGATCGGCGCATGGCCCGCAAGACGCGTCGCGCCCATCGAGTACAGGGAGTCCATCCACTCGTGACCGCGGAAAGCACCGTCCCCTCCCCCGGCGCGCAGCGCCAGGAACACGGATTCTCGTCCGTCTCGGTCCTGCCGGCGCAGGGCACCGCCCCGGGCGGCCGGTTCCCCGCCCACAGGCCGCCCCCACGGCCTGCCTCGCCGGTGCCGCTGTACGTCGTGGACGGCGCGGCCGCCGTGCTGGGCGCCCTGACGCTGACCGGAACGCAGCTGCGCCCGCTCCCCGTCACCCTGCTGCTCGCCGCGTCGCTGCTGCTGGGGTCGCCCCGCGCACGCCCCCCGGTACCAGGCGTCCTGCCCGAGTTGCCGACCGTCTGCGGCCGGACCGCGGTGGCCTGGCTCGCGCTCGCCGCACTGGTGGCGGCGTACCGGCCGGACGACGCGCTGTCCGCCCGCGCCCTGCTGGCGGGCTTCGCCGTGCAGGCGGCGGCGAGCTGCGCGCTGCGCGCCGCGGTGTACGCGAGGTGGCGTGCCGTGCTGTTGCGCCGCCCGTCCACCGCTCTCGTCATCGGCCCGGCGGAGACCGCGCAGCGCGTGGCCGCCGCCGTGCTGCGTGATCCGACGTGCGGGGTGCGGCCCGTGGGGATCGTGGCGGACCACCCGGACGGCACCGGGGGACTGCCGGTGCTGACAACCGGGGAGGAGGTCGAGCGGGCGGTCATCCAGAACGGGGTGCGGGCGGTGCTGGCCGTCCACCCGTCCGTACGGACCCGGCAGGGATCACTGCTGCACACGCTGGCCGAGGCGGGCTGCGAGGTGTGGGAGGTCGACGCGGGCTCTCCGTCGTACGCGAGGCAGGAGCGGCTGGCCGGGTTTGCGTGCCGGCGTCTGGAGATGGCCGTCGCGCGCCGCGGCAGCGCCGGCAAGCGGACGCTGGACATCCTCGTGTCCGGAACCCTGTTGCTGCTGGCCGGCCCCCTGCTGCTGGCGTGCGCGGTGGCGCTGCGGATCTGCGACGGGCCGGGCGTGGTGTTCCGGCAGCAGCGCATCGGCAAGGACGGGCGTCCGTTCACGCTGCTGAAGTTCCGCACGCACCGCCCGGTCGACGCGCACGAGGCGGCGACCCGGTGGAGCGTGGCGAACGAGGACGAGATGCGCGGGTTCTGCCGCATGCTGCGGCGCACGTCGTTCGACGAGCTGCTCCAGTTGTGGAACGTGCTGCGGGGCGACATGAGCCTGGTCGGCCCGCGCCCCGAACGGCCTTATTTCGTCGCGCAGTTCAGGAAGACCTACCCCGGTTACGCGGCCCGCCACCGCATGCGCGTCGGCGTCACCGGGCTCGCCCAGGTCCACGGGCTGCGCGGCGACACCTCGATCGAGGACCGCTGCCGGTTCGACAACGCCTACATCGACAACTGGTCGCTGTGGCAGGACGTCTGCATCCTGCTGCGCACCGCGGCCACACTCGTGCGTCCGACGGGGAGCTGAGAGTCGTGGGCCTCGCGCTGACCCCGCTCCCGCGCCGGGACGCCTTCCTGTCACCGGTCCTGCCCGTGGTGGCCGTGCTCGCCCTGCTGGCGCTGCCGCGCGCCCCCGACGGCGGCGCGGGTCCCGCCGACGCGATGTCCGGGCTGGCGGTGCTGTACTGCGCGATCCGTCTCGTACGGGACCGGCGGCGGCCCTTGTCCGGTACGGCCGCCGTGGTGCTGGGGCTGCCGGTCGTCGGGCTCGCCGTCGCCGCCGTGGGGGCGCCCTCACCGTGGGACGGCGTCACCGGCATGGGCCGCTTTCTGCAGGTCTTCGTGCTGGTCCCGGCGGCGGTCCTGCTGCTGATCCGCGACCGGGGCGACTTCCGGCTGCTGGCCTGGTCGTTGGTGGGGCTCGCCCTGTGGCAGGGGGCCGTCGGAGTGCACCAGTACGTCACCCGGACCGGTGCCTCGTACCAGGGCGAGGACATCCGCGCCGTCGGCACGTTCGGCCCGCAGGACGTGATGGGCATGGCCTCGGTGGTCTCCGTCGGCCTGGTGTGCGCGCTCGGTCTGGCGCTCGGCCGGAACTCCCCGCGCCAGCGGTGGGTCGCCGTCGGGTGCGCGCTCGTCCTGCTGGCGCCGCTCGCGCTGTCCTTCAGCCGGGGCGCGTGGATCGCCACGGCCGTGACCTGTACGGCACAGCTGGTGCTGGCCGGGGCGCGGCGCGCGCTGAAGGCTGCCGCGGCCGTGGCCGCCGCGTCAGTCGTCCTGGTGGGCGGCCTCGGCGTCGGCACGACGATGCTGCAGGAGCGGATCGACAGCATCACGCGGGTCGCCGACTCTCCCGACCAGTCCGTCGTCGACCGGTACTCCCTGTGGGCGGCCGCGGCCGGCATGTGGCGTGACCACCCGGTCACCGGTGTCGGCCTGAAGGGCTTCCCCGAGTACCGGGACGGGTACGCCTCGCCGGCGCTGTCGGCGGCCAGCGACACGGAGGGCGCGGGGGCGGCGTACCGCAGGCAGCCGCTGTTGTCACCGCACAACATGTACCTGCTGGTGCTGAGCGAGCAGGGCCTGACCGGGCTGGTGGCGCTGGCCGGGAGTTGGCTGGCGCTGCTGGTGTGCGCGCTGCGGGGCCTGTCGCGGACGCGCGTGAGACGGGGGCCCGGCCTCGACTGCGCGCTCGTCGCCTGCGGACTGCTGGTCCGGCAGCTGACCGACTTCCTGTACGCCGACATCGGCGGTCCGTCCACCGTGCTGACGGGGGTGTGCTTCGGGCTGGCGGCCTGGTGGGCGCTGGCCGGGCACGACGAGCGGCGGGGCGCGGTGTCGGTTCCGTTGCCGCGGAGGGTCGAGGAGGCCGTGGCGCGATGACGCTGACACCGCCCGGGATTCCGCGGACCGAGCACGCTTCCGCTTCCGGGACCGAACGGGTGGCCCTGCCCGCGGCGCGGGCCGCGGACAGCACCGACCTCACCGCGGCCTCCCGGGGCTTCCTCGCCAAGGCCACCTTGATCACGGCGTCGCTGTCGGTCGCCGGGGCGCTGCTCGGTCTGGTGCGTGACCAGGCGCTGGCCCGGATGTTCGGGGCGGGCAGCGAGACGGACGCCTTCCTGATCGCGTGGACCGTGCCGGAGTTCGCCTCCACGCTGCTCATCGAGGACGGGCTGGCCTTCGTACTGATCCCGGCGTTCAGCATGGCCCTGGCCCGACGCGCCCAGGGCGCCCCCGGCGACCCGGTCCGCTCCCTGGTGGCCGGCACGCTGCCCCGTCTGTCCCTCGGTTTCGTCGCCGTGTCGGCGCTGGTCGCCGGCGGGGCCCCGTACCTGGTCGGAGCTCTGGCACCCGGCCTGCCCGATCCCCGTCTCGCCGTCGACTGCACCCGGCTGACGGCGACCTGCGTGCTGACCTTCGGGCTCGCCGGGTACTGCAGCGCGGCCCTGCGGGCACATCAGCGCTTCCTGGCTCCCGCGACGATCTACGTCGCGTACAACACCGGCATCATCGCCACGATGTTGCTGCTCGGCCAGGGCTGGGGCGTGCGATCGGCGGCGGCCGGGGTCGCGGCCGGCGGCTGCCTGATGGTGGCGATGCAGCTTCCTTCACTGTGGCGGCAGTTGAAAAACCGTACGCCCGCTTCCGGTGCTGCCGGGGTCGAGGCACGCCCGATGCGCCTGTCCCTGCTCGGCGCCGTGCTGGGCTTCGCCCTGTGCCGCCAGTCCCAGGTCCTGATCGAACGCTTCCTCGCCTCCACCCTTCCCGCCGGGGCCATCTCGCACCTCAACTACGCGCAGAAGGTGGCCCAGATCCCCATGACGCTGTCGCTGATGCTGTGCACCGTCACGTTCCCGGTGATCGCACGGGCGCTCGCGGACGGCGACACGGAACGGGCCCGGGCCCGTGTGCAGCGGGACCTGGCCCTGGCTTCCTGGCTGCTGCTCCTCGGGGCGTCCGCGGTGATCGCCTGCGCCCCCCAGATCACCGAACTCCTCTTCCAGCGGGGCGCGTTCACGGCGCAGGACACGGAGGCGACGGCGGGCGTCCTGCGCGTGTACGCCCTCGGGCTGCTCGGCCAGACCCTGGTGGGTGTCCTGATCCGCTCGTACTTCTCGGCGGGGCGGCCCACCTGGTACCCGGTCGGCGCCATGGCGGCGGGCATCATCGCGACCTCCTGGATCGGGGTGGCGACCGTGGGCCCGTGGGGTGTTCCCGGGATCGCCGCCGCCAACGCCGCCGGCATCACCGTCACGGCCGCACTGCTGCTCGCGGGCCTCGCGAGCAATCCCGAGGGCCGCGTCCCGCGCGGGGTCCCGATCCGTGTCCGGCAGGTGCTGGCCGAGCTGAGCAGGCCGCTGCGGGCCGCGGCGGTCGCGACGGTGGCGGGGGCGTTGGCCGCGAGCTGGCCCCGGTCCCCGGTGGCGGGGTTCCTGATCGGCTGCGTGACCGTGATCGCGGTGTTCCTCCCGCTCAGCCGGGCGCTCGGCGCCGAGGGCTGCGCATCCGCATTCCATTCCGTACGTACCGTCACGCGGAGGCTGACGCATGGCCGTTCCCGTTGATTCCCCCGTCACCGGCACCGTCCTCGCGGCGCGCTCCCGCCCGACCCCCTGGGTGGCGATGTACCACTCCGTGGGGGACTGCTCGGACGACCCCTACCGCATCACGGTCACCCCGGAGCGGCTGGACGGGCAGCTGGCCTGGCTGCGCCGGCGCGGGCTGCGCGGTGTGTCCCTGCGCGAGCTGTTCGCCGCCCGCGCCCAGGGGCGGGGAAGGGACCTGGTCGGTCTCACCTTCGACGACGGATACGCCGACTTCCTCACCCACGCCCTTCCGGTGCTGCTGCGCTGGAACTGCGGCGCCACCCTCTTCGTCCTGCCCGGACGCCTCGGCGGCGTCAACTCCTGGGACCCGCTCGGCCCGCGCAAGCCGCTGCTGACCGCCGACGGCATCCGGCGCGCGGCCGCCGAGGGCGTGGAGATCGGCTCTCACGGACTGACCCATGTCGACCTCACCCGGGCCGACGACGTCACGCTGAAGGCCGAGGTCGCCGACAGCAGGGCGCTGCTCGCGGAGCTGACCGGCGCTCCGGTCGGCGGCTTCTGCTACCCCTACGGCAGGGTCGACCGGCGCGTCGTCGCCGCCGCACGGGACGCCGGATACACCTACGCCTGCGCCATCGCTCCCGGCGCCCTGACGGGCCCGCACGCCCTGCCCCGCCTGCACATCGGCGAGAACGACACGGCCTGGCGGCTCCACCTCAAGCACAAGCTGCACCGGCTGCGCCGGCGCCCCGTGGCGGGTGTGTGACATGAAGGCACTGCACATCATCACCGGTCTCGGCATCGGCGGCGCCGAACAGCAACTGCGTCTGCTGCTGCGCCACCTCCCCGTGGAATGCGAGGTGGTCGCCCTCACCAACCCGGGTGCCGTCGCCGACGGCCTGGTCGCCGACGGTGTCCGCGTGCACCACCTCGGCATGGGCGGCAACCGCGATCTGTCCGCGCTCCCCCGCCTGGTCCGCCTGATCCGCGCGGGCGGCTACGACCTGGTGCACACCCACCTCTACCGCGCCTGTGTCTACGGCAGGCCCGCCGCCCGCCTCGCGGGCGTCAGGGCCGTCGTCGCCACCGAACACTCCCTCGGCGACTCCCAGATGGAGGGCCGGCCGCTGACCGCGGGCGTCCGGGCGCTGTATCTCGCCAGCGAGCGCCTCGGCTCCGCCACGGTCGCCGTCTCCGCCACGGTCGCCGACCGCCTCCGACGCTGGGGTGTGCCCGCCCCCCGCATCGAGGTCGTCCCCAACGGCGTCGACCTGGCCCGGTTCCGCTTCGACCGGTCACGGCGCCACCACACGCGTCGGCGCCTCGGTCTGCCGGAGGACGCCTACGTCGTCGGCGGGATCGGCCGGCTCGCCCCGGGCAAGCGCTTCGACGTACTGATCCGGACGATCGCCCGGCTTCCCGACGACCACTGGCTGCTGCTGGTCGGAGCGGGCCCGGAGTCGAGCGTCCTGCGCCGTACGGCCCATGAGGCCGGCGTGGCCGAACGTGTGCTGTTCACCGGCGAACGCCCCAATGTCCCCGACGGCTCCCCCGGCCCCGACCTGCCCTCTCTCACCGCCGCCATGGACCTGCTCGTCTCGCCGTCCCCGGAGGAGTCCTTCGGACTGGCGGTCGTGGAGGCCCTGGCGTCCGGGCTGCCCGTGCTCTACGCCTCCTGCCCGGCGGTCGAGGACCTGCCCCCGCGGGCCGCCGCCGCGGCCCGGCGGGTGCGGGGCGGTCCGGAGGCGTACGCCCGCGCCGTCGCCGAGGTCCGCGCGGCCGGTCCACGGCCTCGGACGGTCCCGGAAGCCGCCCATCACTACAGCATCACCCGCAGCGCCGCCCGGCTCATGGACGTGTACGCGGCGGCGGTGTCCAGTTCGTCGTCCCCCTCACTCCAGGGAGCCCGTTCGTCATGACCGACCACCCCACCCCACTCCCCCGGCGTTCCGGGCGCCTGGCCCGCTTCGCGGCCGCGCTGCTGCCCTGGGCGCTGCTCACGTTCTGCACGCTCGTCGGCGGCCTGGCCGGCGTCGCCTACAGCCAGCTGAGGCCCCCGGCGTACACGGCCACCAGCTATGTCGTCGCGGTACCCACCGAGCAGTCCGACCCGGCCACCGCGCTCGGCTTCGCGCAGGCGTACGGCCGGACCGCCACGCAGCTCGCGGTGCTCGGGGACGCGCAGGTGAAGGCGGACGTGCCGGTGCGGACGCTGCAGCGGAGCGTGCGGACGGCGACCTCTCCGGACGCCCCGATGATCGCCGTCTCGGCCACCTCGCGGCGCCCCGGTGCCGCCGCCCGCATGGCCAACGCCGTCGCCGGCGCGCTGACCGTGCACGCGAACGCCACCAAGGGCAGCACCCGCGTCCAACTCCTCCAGTTCTCACGGGCCGTGCGGCCGACCGAGCCGTCGTCCCCGTCACCGAAGGTCACCCTGCTGGTCGGCACCAGCGCGGGCGGCCTGCTCGGCGGACTGATTCTGCTCGTCCGGCCGAGGCGGACCAGAACCTGGGAGCACGACACCGTCCACCCCGCCCCGGTGCCCGTTCCGGCCCCCGCCGCCGACGTGCACGGACAGCTGTGACAACGGCGTACACGACGGAAATCGTCACCGAAGCGCCCGTGTTCGCCGAGCTGGCCCCGCAATGGGGGCGGCTGTACGAGCGGTGCGGTGCGGCCACCCCGTTCCAGAACCACGCCTGGCTGCACTCGTGGTGGCTGTCGTACGGCAGGCCCGGCCGGCTGCGGCTGGTGCTGGTGCGCGAGGGCGCCGAACTCGTCGCCGCCGCGCCCCTGATGCTCCGGCGCGGTCCGGTGCCCACCCTGGTACCCCTCGGCGGGGTGATCTCCGACTACGGGGATGTGCTCATCGACGACGAGCGGGCGGACCGCGCGGCAGCCGCGCTCACCGAGGCGCTGTCGGCCGCCGCCCGCACCGCGCTGATCGACTTCCGCGAGGTGCGGCCGGGGGGCGCGGTCGAGCACGTCTACGACCGCTGGACCGGTCCGCGCCGTCGGGTGCGGGACTCGCTGTGCCTGGAGCTGCCGGCCGCGCCCATGGACGCGCTGGTGTCCCGGCTGCCGTCCCGCGGGGCCCAGCGGGTGCGCGCCAAGCTGCGCAGACTGAAGTCGCTCGGTGTGGAGCGGCATGTCGTACGGCCGGACGAGGTGACCGCTGCGCTGCGGCGGCTGGTGGAGCTGCACCGGCTGCAGTGGCAGGGACGGAAGGTGACGACGGAGCATCTGCGTACCCGTTTCTGCGAACATCTGGTGCGTTCCGTGGAGCCGATGGTGCGCTCCGGCGACGCGGTGGTCACCGAGTTCCGGCTCGGCGGTGACGTGGTGGCCGTGGACGTGACCCTGCGGTCACGCCGGCTCGTGGGCGGCTATCTGTACGGGGCCCACCCGAGCCTGCGGGAACGCAAGGCGGACGTGGCGGTGATGCTCCTCGACGCGTGCGCCGAGCACACGGGTACCGGTGACCTGGGCACGCTGAGCCTGCTGCGCGGCAACGAACCCTACAAGCACCACTGGCGGCCCCGACCGGTGGTCAACCAGCGTCTGCTGTTGGCCCGCCGGCGCACGGCCCCGCTGATGTCGGCGGTGCTCTGGGGCACGGTCGCACGGCGGAACGGCAAAGACGTACTGCGCCGCCTCCCGCCGCGCCCCGGTGGCCGCGGCCCCGCCTCATGAGCCGCCGACGGCCGTCATCGGGTGCGCGACCACCATGCGAGGCGCAGGCACAGCTTTCCCCCGAGCCAGTGCTCCACCCGGTCGCCGAGGTGCAGCGGCGAACAGCGTGCCGGGCGCCGCTGCGTGACGGCCGGGGTGGACGGGTTCGGCGTGGGCTGCGTGAAGGGGACTTCCGGCGTGAAGGGGACTTCCGGCTCGGCCGGTTCCTCGGTGCGGGCGGAGAGGATCGCACGGTAGATCCGAGAGGACATGGGGTTGGCCGCGCACTGCCAGACACCGTGCGGGCAGTAGTCGGCCAGCGTGTTGTACACCGGCTTGTGCATGGCGATCCAGGCGAGCATGCCCAGCATGTAGACGGCGTTGTCACCATTGCGGAAGAGCCCCCACTCGGCGTAGGAGATGGGCTTGTTGTGCATTTTCGCGAAGTCCACGTGTGCCTGGAGTCCGTAGGGCTCTGTGATCTGCTCGGCGAACGAGAGGCCCTCCGGCTGGTCGTAGGTGTCCATGCCGATGATGTCGACCGTGTCGTCTCCCGGATAACACCTCGTCCACGGGACGGCGTCCCGGCCGCGGCTCGGAGTGAAGTCGAACCGGAATTGCTGGCCCGGCACCGAACGCATCGTGGTGACGACCCTGTTCCAGTACGTCTTCCAGGCCTCCGGGTCCGGCCCGCAGCGATGGGCGTACGTCGTGCCGTTCATCTCCCAGCCGAGCACCAGGATCGTGTCCGGCACCTTCAGCGCGACCAGCTTCTCGGCGAGGGCGCGGAAGTGGTGGTCGAACTCGCCGGCCGCGCCCTGCCGCAGCAACAGCCGGACCTGGGCGTCGGAGACGGGGTGCTCGTTGCGCTCCTGCAGGGGCACGTTGAGGACGAGCATCCGGTCGTCCCGGTCCCTGCGCCAACGCGCCCACGGGTCGAGGACCTCGGAGGCACCTTCGATGTTGCTCCAGCTGTCACCCGGCAGGTAGGTGTGGCCGACGCGCAGGTCGGCCCCGCCCAGCCAGTCGCTGAACTCCTCCATGCGGGCCACACCGAGGGCTCCGGAACCGAGGAAGGCCCCGAAGGCCGGATTCTCCTTCGCGGACGGCGCGGTCGTCGGCCCGAGGGTGGACGGCGTCGGCGGCACGGAGCCGAACGGGGACGGCGGCACGGAGCCGAACGCGGTCGTGGGGACGGGAGTGACCGTGGCTTCCTGCGGTTGCGCCGATTCCGTGGACGGCGTGACCGGGGTCGGTGTGGGAGCTTTCGGCAGCGGGGCGGCCGGTGCCGGAGTGGCCGGTGTCGGGGCGGGAGGATCGGGGAAGCTCACCGCCGCCGCCACGAAACCTGGGCCGGACACCAGCGTGACGAAGACGGCGACCGCCACCGCGATGACCGCCGGCCGTCCGGCCCGGGCACGACACTGCTGTGGGGCCATGCCTGCTCCTCTCTCCACTCTTGGTCGTCCTTCGCACTGCTGACGTCTCGTCACGCAATGCTGACGCTCTGTCACATGCAGTCAGTCACATGAAATGACATGGCGCCACCGGCCCTACGGCCTTCGAGTGACTCGCTCGCCCGCCCGGGTGAGCCGACCCAAGGAAAGACCGTCCATGTCACTGCTCGACACCCGTGTCCCCGCCGTTCTGCTGCGGATCGACCGGAATCCCTTTCACCACGGAACGCTCGGAGCCGTGCGCTCGCTGGGCAGAGCGGGAGTGGAAGTGCATGTGGTCGCCGACGCGGCGGGAAGTCCCGTCGCCAGATCGCGTTTCGCGCACCAGATGCATCCCCCGCCGCCACCCGGGGCGTCTGCCCGCGAGATCGCCGCGGTGCTGCTCCGGGTGGCCACCCGGATCGCCCGTCCCGCCGTCCTGATCCCGATGGACGACGCGAGCGCCATCGCCGTGAGCCGCATGCGTGAGGAACTCACACCGTCCTATCTGCTGCCCGCCGGACCCGGCGCACTGCCCGAACGCGTCGCCGACAAGGCCGAACTGGCCGCCGTCTGTGCCTCCGCGGGCATCCCGCACCCGGTGACGGTGGTTCCGGACAGTCCGGCGCAGGCCGCCGAGGCCGCCACGCGCCTGGGACTGCCGGTGGTGGCGAAGTGGAGCAGGCCCTGGCTGGTGCCGGACGGCAGCGGGCTGCGCAGCACGGTGCTGGTGAAGTCGGCGTGGCAGGCCCGGCAGTTGTATCTGCGCACCGAGGAGGCCGGCAGTCCGCTGCTGCTGCAGGCGCATCTGCCGCCGGGCCCGGACCGCGACTGGTTCTTCCACGGATACGCGGACCGCTCCAGCGCCGTGCGCGCGGGTGGCCCGGGCCGCAAGCAGCGGGCCTGGCCGCGCGGGGCGGGCCTGACGGCGGTCGGCTGCTGGACGCCCAACCCGCAGGTGCGGGCGCTCGCGGAACGGCTAACCCGGGAGCTGGGCTACCGCGGCATCTTCGACCTCGACTTCCGCCGCTGCGGCACGTCGGGCCGCTACCACCTGCTCGACTTCAACCCCCGTCCCGGCGCCCAGTTCCGGCTCTTCACCGACACCTCCGGCGTGGACGTCGTACGCGCGTTGCACCTCGACCTGACGCAGCGTCCCGTGCCGGAGGGCTCACCGCGGGCGGGGCGGGTGTTCGTGGTGGAGAACTACGCGCCGCTCGCCACGCTGCGGTCGGCGCGCCACGGCCGTGAGCTGGCCTGGTACGCCTCGGACGACCCGGCTCCCGGCCGGGCGATGTGGACCCTGTGGTGCCGCCATGTGTCCCATCGGCTGCGGCAGCGGCTGAGTGCGGCCACGACGGCACCCGCACCGACACGCGTGGTCCGCCAGGCGGCCGCGCCGAACCCGACCGACGACGAGAGAGCGAGTAGCTGCTGATGTACGACCTGCTGGTGGTGGGAGCCGGCCCGTACGGCCTGTCCATCGCCTCCCATGCCGCGGCCGCCGGGCTGAACCTGCGCGTCCTCGGGCGGCCCATGGCGTCCTGGCGGGACCACATGCCCGGTGGCATGTTCCTGAAGTCGGAACCCTGGGCCTCCAACCTCGCCGATCCCGCGGGGCGTTGGAGACTGGACGCGTACTGCGCGACCCAGGGCCTGACCGCGCGTCACGCGCAGCCGATCCCGGTGGAGGAGTTCGCCGCGTACGGTCTGTGGTTCGCGCACCACGCCGTACCCGGGGTGGACGAGCGGATGGTGAGCCGGGTGACGGCCCGCCCGGCCGGCTTCGAGGCGGTCACGGAGGACGGAGAGGTGTTGCGTGCCCGGACGGTGGCCCTGGCGGTCGGCGTCATGCCCTTCGTGGAGGTGCCGTCCCCCCTGCACGGCCTGCACCCCTCCCTCGTCTCGCACAGCAGTCACCACAGTGACCTCGGCCGCTTCCGGGGCAGGGACGTCACGGTGATCGGCGGCGGCCAGGCGGCCCTGGAGACCGCGGCGCTCCTCGCCGAACAGGGCACGCGCGTACGCGTCCTGGCCCGGGCCGGCCAACTGTGCTGGAACGATGTGCCGCCCCCCTTGCGGCGCCCCGTGTGGCAGTCGGCCCGCGCCCCGCACAGCGGGCTCGGCTGCGGCTGGCGCAACTGGTTCTACGCCGAACGCCCCGGCCTCTTCCGCCGCCTGCCCGAGCCCACCCGAGCCCGCATCGCGGCCACCGCCCTGGGCCCGGCGGGCGCCTGGTGGGTACGCGACCGGGTCGAGCCGGCGGTGGAGGTGCTGCTCGGCCACGAGATCGCCGCGGCCCGTCCGATCCCGGGCGGCGTACGGCTGGAGACGGCGAGCCGGAGCGGGGAGCCGCTCTCCCTGGAGACCGAACACGTCATCGCGGCCACGGGGTTCCGGGCGACCCCGGAGCGCCTCGCCCTGCTCTCCGACGAACTGCGCGCAAGCCTGGTGAGGGCGGCCGACGGCTCCCCCGCGGTCGGGCGGGACTTCGAGTCCTCACACCCGGGACTGTTCCTCGCGGGCCTGATGACCGCTTCCGCGTTCGGGCCGGCCATGCGCTTCGTCCAGGGCGCGGGCTTCACGGCGAAGACGCTCGTACGAGGGGTACGCCACAGGTTGCGCACCACTCCGCCCACCGGGACGATCCCGGTGCCGGCGGTCCGGGAACCCGCGGAGGCACCGTCGCGGGCAGGCGGCTGACGTGAGATGCCGGATGCCGGACGCGAGGCGTCCGGCATCCGGCATCCGGAAGGAAGCACTGCCGACGGGAAGCCCTACCGACCCGAAGTGGTCCGGCCTCGCCGGTACAGGGCTACGCCGCCCGTGATGAGCAGCGCGGCAACGCCCGTCCCCGCGACGGTCCCCGCACCGCCGCCGGTCTGGGGGAGGGTGGGATGCTGCGCCGGGGGCGTGGTGGGCGGAGTGTGCCGAGGCGGTGTCTTCGTCGGGGGCTTGGTGGCCGGAGGCGAAGCCGGAGGTGTGGTGGGGGGTGCCGTGGTGGGCGGTGTCGTGGTGGGCGGTGTCGTGGGCGGCGGGTCCCCGCCGTCACCATAGCCGGATTCCTCGCCCTGGCCGGGGTCGTAGTCCCAGCCGCCACCGTGGCCGGGCTCGTCGTAGTCCCAGTCGCCACCGTCACCGTCACCGTGACCGAGGACGCCGCCGAGCGGGTTCCCGGCGTCACCAGGACCGAGGACGCCACCGAGCGAGTCGCCGCCGCCGGAGCCGTCGCGGTCGTCAATCTGACCGACGCCGCCGCCCGAACCACTGTCGTCGTCGCCGTAACCGGCGGAGCTGTCCGGCCCCTTGGAGGCAGAGGCATGGGCGGCACCGTGCGCCGCTCGAGAGTCGGCAACGCTGTTGCAGGATTTCCCCACGGACGGGTCGGCGCTCGCTCCGACGGATGCCGGGCAGGCGTTCGCGGAATCGTTCACCGGCAGGTCAGGGGCGCTGGCGCCGGACAGTGCGCCGAGCGGCCCCTCCAGGGGCCCCTCCGTGTGCGCACTCGCGAACGCCGGGATGACGTACAGCGACAGGATGCTCGTCGCGGCGCCGGCCACGGCCATTCCCTTGCTCAGGTTCTGTCGCAATCTAGTCGTCTTTCTGGTCGAAGAAGTAGGAAAGGTCGGCCCGGGCTTCGGGGCGGGCACGAGGTCCTGTTGCTGAAGGTGCCCTGCGCGCGCGGGACATTCCCTGCCATTGCGAGGGGAGAGGGGAAGCGCACTGACTGCTCGTCAGCTCCTCCCTCGCTTCCTGCCGTTGCGTCGGGCGACTTCGCGCCTGCCATAGTTTCGTTGCCACTTGATTTTCTGGCTGGTCCAGTGGTGGGACCCGGTGAAATGCCAGTAGCGGCAGTTCGAACATCGGTAGATGCGGTCGGGGATCCTGTCCAACAGCGGCTGCTTGACCAGCCAGGTCCTCGCCTCGGATTCAGTGGGGAACGACGCTTTCCCTGTCTCCGGACAACGCGGCAAGATGATCGCATTGCTCACATTTCCTCCCGAGGCCCGGTGTGACTCGCATCCTCTTCAGCAGATGGACGGAACCGATGGTGCATCAGCGGGAAATGGCTCATCAAGTAGCTGACACCCTTCCGGGCTACTATCCACCGAATTTCATCCATGTGGCCCAGAGCGGCAGCTGATGTGAATTGCGCTGATCGGACGATAGTCGGAGAGGGATTCCATGGCAGGAGAAGGCCGGGAAACGAGAGTCAGCGGTCATCCGGGGATGACCGCTGACTGTATGAGAATATTCAGACCGACCCGAAAGGTCGCCCGCTCACGACTCGGAACCGATCACCGTGCAGAAGTTGCCGATGTTCGAGTTGCTGTCGCCGAGGAGGGTGATCGGCGCATTGACGGTGACCAGGGATGCGAATTCCTGGTCACAATGCACAAGCTGCGCATTGTCGATGGCGGTGTGGGGCACCTCATCATCACAGGCCGCCTGTGCGGACCCGGCCGCCGTCAGACCGACGCCACTGAGAACGCTCGTGACCAGCATGACCTTCTTGAACCTGCGCACCCGTATCTCCAGGTGTTGACTCGCGGTCACAACAGACGTGGTGACCTGGACCAACGCAGCAAAGGGGATGTCGAGCTCCTACTGCCTCGACATCCCCTCTTCCGCGATTTCTGCCCGTCTTTCCTGACGCTCCGAGCGGAGATCGATCAGGGTATCCGGGGCGACCGAGGAACGGGTCCCAGGAAGGCACGAGACCCACCGCCCCTCGGGTCCTGCAATCAGTCGTCGATCGACCCGATCACCGTGCAGAAGTTGCCGATGTTCGTGTTGCTGTCGCCGCCGGCGATCGGGAGGTTCGCGAAGGCCGTTCCACCATCGAAGTCCTGGTCGCAGTCGACAACCTGCAGGTTGTTGACAGCGAACGGGATGTCGTCGTAGTCGTGGCCACCGTGGGCGCTGGCGACACCGCCACCGACCATGCCGAGACCGCCGACCATGAGCGCGACCGCCGCGGCCTTCTTGAGCTTCTGCATCATGCCTCCGTTTTCTTCGTACACGACCCTCATTACGGACCGTGCTCGACTCATTACAGAACTTAACACACGCCGCACTTGCCCCGCCATTTCTGACACCACCGGTTGGGCGCAGCTAATCGGGTTATGCTCCTTTAGGAAATAGAGTCCCCGCCGCGACGAAATTGAAAGGGACCTCCAGAGACAGCACAGTGCCCCCGACGGCCGCATCACCAAGGACCCCAGATGTCCTTATGCGCACCAGTCGGAGGCACTTCCCCTTCGCAACCGGAAGAGCCCGAGGCCTTCCTGCGACAGTCACCGCGGGCCACGACGCCGCCCGCGGGACTGCCGGCGCCCCGGGATCAGTCTCCGATGGAGCCGATCACCGTGCAGAAGTTGCCGATGTTCGAGTTGCTGTCGCCGCCGATCCCCTCAAGGCCGCCGTTGACGAAGGCGGCGCCACCGTCGAACTTCTGGTCACAGTTCACGAGCTGCAGGTTGTCGACGGCGGCCGGGTACTGCTCGTCGTAGTCGTGGCCACCGTGGGCGCTGGCGACGCCGCCACCGACCAGACCGAGGCCGCCGACCATGAGCGCTACCGCCGCGGCCTTCTTGAGCTTCTGCATTACGTCTCCGATTTCCTCACGTACACGGCCCTCATTACGGACCGTGCTCGATTCGTGGCAGACGATAACACGCGCCGCACTTAACCGCCATTTCCGACACACACGAATAGATGCGGTTAATCGAGTGATATACATATTTGGGGCAATAGAACGTGCCGAGTGGCGTCTCATCAGGTTTCTTGCGCACAGCAGAGCGCCTCCGACAGGTACGGCAGAAAGGCTTCTCACGCCCTTATGCGCACCGGCCGGAGGCAGGTTCCGTTCACACTCCGGAGGCCCGAGCCCTCTCGGGGAGGCCCCGGAATCAGTCTCCGATGGACCCGATCACCGTGCAGAAGTTGCCGATGTTCGAGTTGCTGTCACCGACCGCAACGGGGGCGTTGGTGAACAGGGTGCCGCCGTCGAACGACTGCTCGCAGTCAACGACCTGCAGGTTGTTGACGGCGAACGGGGCGTCGTCGTAGTCGTGGCCACCGTGGGCACTGGCGACGCCGCCACCGACCATGCCGAGACCGCCGACCATGAGCGCTACCGCCGCGGCCTTCTTGAGCTTCTGCATCACGTCTCCGATTTCCTCACATACACGACCCTCATTGCGGACCGCGCTCGATTCGTGCCAGACGGTAACACTCGCCGCACTTAACCGCTATTTGCGACATACCTGAATTGACGCCGTTAATCGAGTGATATGTATTTTTAGGTTTTTGCGCACACAATGAAGCGCCCCCGACAGGTGCGGCAGCAAGGGCTTCGAATGCCCTCATGCGCACCGGTCGGAGGCGGGTTCCGTTCACACCCCAGAGGCCCGAGCCCTCCCGGAGAGGCCCCGGAATCAGTCGTCGATGGACCCGATCACCGTGCAGAAGTTGCCGATGTTCGAGTTGCTGTCACCGGTGGCGACCGGGAGGTTGGCGAAAGCGAGGCCGCCATCGAACGACTGATCGCAGTCGACGACCTGCAGGTTGTCGACGACAGCCGGGAACTGCTCGTCGTAGTCGTGGCCACCGTGGCCACCCTGGGCGCTGGCGACACTGCCGCCGGCCAGGCCGAGGCCGCCGACCATGAGCGCTACCGCCGCGGCCTTCTTGAGCTTCTGCATCACGTCTCCGTTTTCCTACACACACGACCCTCATTACGGACCGTGTCCGACTGATCACAGACCATACACGCGCCTTCCCCAATGCCCCATTCCGGACACACCCGATTGAGTGCAACTAGTGGGGTTACATACCTCTTTGGGGTGGCGGTGAGTGGGAGCCGTGCCGGTCAGTCCAGACCGTGGCCCGCCTCCCCGACGGCATCGGCGAGTTGCCGTACCGCCGGGTCCTCGGTGGTGCGGGCCAGGGTGGTGGCCCTGCGGTGGAGCGTGTCGAGGTTCGGGGCGCCGGGCAGCGGGGGGCGGTCGCGGTACGTCGAGCGGAGGGCGTCGGCGAAGTAGGCGGCGACCGCGGTGACCTGGAAGCGGGGGCTCGCGGCCCAGACGGAGGTCTTCAGGGCGCTGGTCTCCAGGGCGCCGGAGGTTTCGTGCGGGGCGCGGGTGCCGGGGTCGAGCCAGCGGACGGTGGCGGTGGCGAGGTGGCCGTCGTGGCCGGGCCGGGTGCGGACGGCGTAGAGGGCGGTGACGGTGTGGCCGGGGCCGACCTCGCCGCCGTCGACTCGGTCGTCACGGAAGTCGTCGTCGGCGACGCGGCGGTCGTCGTAGCCGACGAGGCGGAACGCGGCGACCGTCTCCGGGTCGAAGGAGACCTGGGCCTTGGCGTCGCGGGCGGTGAGGTCGATGTTCTGCGGGAGCTGCTCGCAGAAGACCTTTCGGGCGTCCTCGGGGTCGGAGACGTACGCCGTGTGGCCGTCGCCCTTGTCGGCGAGGCGTTCCATCAGGGCGTCGCCGTAGTCGCTGCCCACGCCGACGCCGAAGAGGGTGATGCCGTGCTCGCGGCGGGCACCGTCGATGCGTTCGAGGATGGCGTCGGGGTCGGTGTCGCCGTTGTTGGCGAGGGCGTCGGAGACGAGGACGACCCGGTTGGTGGCGCCCTCGCGCAGGCCCTCGACGGCGGTGGCGTAGCCGGTCTCGACGCCCGCCGCGAGGTTGGTGGAAAGGGTCGGTTCCAGGCTGTCGATCGCCTCGTGGATCCTGCCTCGGTGGCCGCCCAGGCGGGTCATCGACAGGACGGTCTCGGCCTTGTCGCTGAAGGTGACCAGCGCGACCGAGTCGTCGTCGCGCAGGCGGTCCGTCATCACATCGAGGGACTGTTGGGCCAGGTCGAGGCGGCCGGGTTCGGACATGGAGCCGGAGATGTCGATGACGAAGGTGAGGGCGGCCGGCGGGCGTTCGCCGTGCTGGTCCCGCGCGCTGCGGGTGGCCAGGCCGACGCGGACCAGGGACCAGTCCTCCTCGTCGGTGCGGGCGCCGTCGACGGTGACCGTGAAGCCGTTGCCGTCGGGGCGCCGGTAGTCCTGGCGGAAGCTGTTGACGAACTCCTCGGGGCGGACGGTCGACGGGTCCGGCCGCCGGCCCTCGGCGAGGGTGCGGCGGGCGTAGCCGTAGGAGGCGGTGTCGACGTCGAGGGCGAAGGTGGACAGGTGGTCGGGGGCCGTGTCGCGGGACTCGTCGTCCTGTTCGCCGCTCCCCCGGCTGTACTCGGGGGCCGGCAAGCCGGTCGCCCCGTTCGCGCGGTCGGTGCTGCTGTGGTCTCCCGTGTCGCTCGTACCGCATCCCGTGAGCAGCAAGCCGCCCGCCGCGGTGAGGGCGAGCAGGGTGGTGCGCAGCCGTCGTGTCCGGTACCGGTCCATCGTCCGTGCCCCCTTGGCCAGTTGACGCCGTGTCTGTGACTGTGACGGGCCAGGGGGCCGGAACGTGCGCTACGGGGAGTTGCGGCTGGGTCTCGAACAGGGCACGGACGACGGCCGTCGAGACCGGGGGGTGATCCTGCGGTGACCTACGACACCACGTCCTTGCGGGCGAAACCGCGGAAGGCCAGGGCGAACAGCACGAGGGCGTACGTTATCGAGACGGAGGCGCCCTGGATCATGTCCGACCACTCCAGCTGGGGTCGTACGGTGTCGAGCCAGGCGTACTGCCAGTGCGCGGGCAGGAAGTCGCGCCAGTCGCCGAGGGCCGTCACCTGGTCGAGGACGTTTCCGACGATGGTCAGGCCGACCGCGCCGCCGACCGCGCCGAGCGGGGCGTCCGTCCTGGTGGACAGCCAGAACGCCAGGGCCGCCGTCACGAGTTGGGACACGAAGACGTACGCCACCGTGATCGCGAGGCGCTGGGCGGCCAAGCCGGCGGACAGTGAGCCGCCGGTGGGGAGCTCCAGCGGGCCCCAGCCGTACGCGGCCGTGCCGACGGCGAGCGCGACGACCGGCAGCAGCACCATCGCGGCGAGGCTGAGGCCGAGGCCCACCACGAGCTTGGACCACAGCAGCCGGGCCCGGGGCACGGGCGCCGCCAGCAGATAGCGCAGGGAGGACCAGCTGGCCTCCGAGGCGACCGTGTCCCCGCAGAACAGGGCGACGGGGACGACGAGCAGGAAGCCCGCGGAGGCGAACAGGTTGACCGCGGCGAAGTTGGCCCCGGACAGGGTGGCCGTGTCCATGAGGGTCACCCCGGCGTTGCCGCCGCCCGGGTCGCCGCCCACCTGGAAGGCGATGAGCAGGACGAACGGCAGGGCGAACAGGATCCCGCCCATGACGAGGGTGCGGCGCCGCTTCAGTTGCCGGACCAGTTCGACCCGGATGGGCAGCGTGCGGCCCGCGCGGTAGCCGTCGGCGACCTCCGCGCGGTCGATCAGCGTGCTGCCGTTCATGCGGAGTCTCCGATCAGGGTGAGGAAGGCGTCCTCGAGGCGGCGGTGGGGGCCCACCGACTCCACGGGGACTTCAAGCCGGACGAGTTCGGCGACCAGGCGCCGGGCGCTGCCGTCGGCGTCGAGGCGGACCAGCAGGCCCTCGTCGGTGCGGACCGCGGAGGCCACGCCCGGGAGCGCGGCGACCTTCTCGGCGACGGGCTCCTCGACCGGTGCGGCCGTGCCCACCAGCAGCATGTCCCCGGAGCCGATGATCTCCTGGACCGGGCCCGCCTGGACGAGCCGGCCGTGGTCCATCACGACCAGGTGGGTGCAGGACTGCTCGACCTCGGACAGCAGGTGGCTGGAGACGATCACCGTGCGGCCGGCCGCCGCGTAGCGGATCATCACCTCGCGCATCTCGCGGATCTGCGGCGGGTCGAGGCCGTTGGTCGGCTCGTCGAGGATGAGCAGGTCCGGGAGGCCGAGCATGGCCTGGGCGATGGCGAGGCGCTGGCGCATGCCCTGGGAGTAGGTGCGCACCGCGCGCTCCAGTGCGCTGCCGAGGCCTGCGATCTCCAGGGCGTCGTCCAGGTGGGCGTCCTCGGGCGGGCGGCCGGTGGCCCGCCAGTACAGTTCCAGGTTCTCGCGGCCGGACAGGTGCGGGAGGAAGCCCGCGCCCTCGACGAAGGCGCCGACGCGGGACAGCACCGTGGCGCCGGGCGCGATGGCGTGGCCGAAGACGCGGATCTCGCCGGCGTCCGGCTTGATCAGGCCCATCAGCATGCGCAGGGTGGTCGTCTTGCCCGCGCCGTTCGGGCCGAGGAGGCCGAGTACCTGGCCCTTCTCCACGCGGAAGCTCAGGTCCCGTACCGCGTACCGGTCGGTGGACTTGGCGTACCGCTTGCTCAGGTCAGTGATCTGGAGCGGCACTTCGGCCAGCGCGGGGTCGGGTGCGGGGGCGGTGGTGCGGCGCCGGGCGGTCAGGAGCAGGGCCAGGGCGGTCGCCGCGCCGGCCAGCGGGAGCCACCACACCCAGGCGGGCAGCGGTGCCGTGGCGTTGGTGTCGCTGAGGGCGGTCGGCACCTTCAGGTCGCCCTTGAGGGAGACGCTGTACGTCGCCGGGGTGGCCGGGGAGGCGTAGCCGAGGTCGGTGGAGGCGAGGACCAGGCGCAGCCGGTGGCCGTCGGAGATCTCGTGGTCGATCGCCGGGAGGGTGATCGTGACGTCCTTGCCGGCCTTGGCGTCTTCGACGCGCAGGGGCTCGACCAGCTGGGAGGGCAGCACCTGCCGCTGTCCGCCGCCGGGGCCGACGTCGTACACCTTGGCGAACAGGACGGCGTCGTCGCTCGTCGACTTCACGTGGACGGTGGCCGTCGGGGACCCGGTGATCTGCAGGTCCTTCTTCAGGGGCGCCGACTCGAACGCGGCGAACTGGCCCGGGAAGTCGAGGGAGATCCCGACGCCGAGCGAGGACAGCTGGGCGAGGCCGCCGGCGCCGCCGATGCCGGGCAGGGCGGAGACGGCGGGCGGGCTGGAGCCGGCCGGGTTCTGGAAGCGCTGCTCGCGTCCGACGAGGGCGATCGGGCGCAGGCCGCCCTCCAGACCGGGATACCGGTCGTCGCTCACCCCGCTCAGCCGGGTCTCGCCGTCGCCGGTGCCGGTGCCGAGGGTGCGGGTGACGCGGAAGGCGGGGCCGGTGTCGGCGCCCTTGTCGTCCTTGAGGTACCGGTCGAACCAGGACGCGGTCCGGGACTGGACGCGGCTCGCCTCCATGTCGCCGCCGTCGTGTCCGCCGGAGATCCAGTCGACGTCCACGGGGGCACCGTTGGCTCGGATCGCCTTCGCGGCGGCGTCGGCCTGGCCGAGCGGGAAGAGGGAGTCGGTCTGGCCCTGCAGGAGGAGCGTGGGCACCTTGATGCGGTCGCCGACGGCGGACGGCGAGCGCTCGTCGAGGAGCTTCACGGCCTGGGCGTCGGGGGTGCCGGACTCGGCGACCCGCTCGTACATCCGGCACAGCTGCGGCTCGAACTTCGCGCAGCCGCCGCCGGTGTTGACGAAGATGCCCGCCCACAGCTTCTTGAACACGCCGTTCGGGAAGAGGGCGTCGGCGAGGTTCCAGTAGGTGATCGCCGGGGCGATGGCGTCGACCCGTTTGTCGTATCCGGCGGTCAGCAGGGAGATCGCGCCGCCGTACGAGGCGCCCGCCATGCCCACGCGCGGGTCGCCGGGCTTGTCGAGCTGGACCTGCGGCTGCTCGGCGAGCCAGTCGATGAGCTTGCGGGCGTCGGCGACCTCGCCCTTCGGGTCGTTCAGCCCGATCTTTCCGGTGGACCGGCCGAAACTGCGCGACGACCAGGTCAGCACCGCGTACCCGTCCCGGGCGAGGTTCTCGGCCTGCTGCCGTACGTCGTTCTTGCTGCCGCCGAAGCCGTGCGTGAGGAGGACGGCGGGGCGGCGGCCGTGTTCGGAGGACGTGAAGTACGAGGTGTCGATGCGCACGCCGGCGCCCATGTCCATGACCCGGTCGGTGCGGTGCACCGGTGGCGCGTCGTCGGAGGCGACAGCCGTCCAGGTACCGGCGCCGGCGAGCACGACCACGGCGGCCGCGGCGGCAGTCCACCGTCGCGGCCCCCGGAGCAGCTCTCGCCATCGGGTCAGTCGAAGATCCATGCGTCAACCGTACGGGGCGCCGCCGACAACCGATGCAGCCCCCGGTCTGAACCGTCGCCCATCCCCCGGACGTACGGGACCCCTGTCGCGTACCACGAGCGTGGTACGCGACAGGGGTCGCCGACGGCCGGGTCAGTGGTTGCGCGGGAAGCCGAGGTCCACGCCCGCCGGGGCGTCGGCCGGGTCGGGCCAGCGGGTGGTGACGACCTTGCCGCGGGTGTAGAAGTGCGTGCCGTCGTTGCCGTAGATGTGGTGGTCGCCGAAGAGCGAGTCCTTCCAGCCACCGAAGGAGTGGTAGCCGACGGGGACCGGGATCGGCACGTTCACGCCGACCATGCCGGCCTCGATCTCCATCTGGAAGCGGCGGGCGGCGCCGCCGTCCCGGGTGAAGATCGCGGTGCCGTTGCCGAAGGGGGAGCTGTTGATCAGCGTCACGCCCTCGTCGTACGTGTCGACGCGCAGCACGCACAGGACCGGGCCGAAGATCTCGTCCTGGTAGGCCTTCGCGGACGTGGGCACCTTGTCGAGGAGCGAGATGCCGATCCAGTGGCCGTCCTCGAAGCCGTCCACCGTGTAGCCGGTGCCGTCGAGGACGACCTCGGCGCCCTCGGCCGCCGCGCCCTCGACGTACGAGGCCACCTTGTCGCGGTGGACCTTGGTGATGAGCGGGCCCATCTCGGAGGCCGGGTCGTTGCCGGGACCGATCTTGATCTTCTCGGCGCGCTCGCGGATCTTCTGCACGAGCTCGTCGCCGATCGCGCCGACGGCCACCACGGCGGAGATCGCCATGCAGCGCTCGCCCGCCGAGCCGTAGGCCGCGGAGACGGCGGCGTCCGCCGCCGCGTCCAGGTCGGCGTCCGGGAGGACCAACATGTGGTTCTTGGCGCCGCCGAGAGCCTGGACGCGCTTGTGGTTCGCGGAGGCCGTGGTGTGGATGTAGCGGGCGATCGGGGTCGAGCCCACGAAGGAGACCGCCTTGACGTCCGGGTGCTCCAGGAGGCGGTCGACGGCCACCTTGTCGCCGTGGACGACGTTGAAGACGCCGTCCGGCAGACCGGCCTCGGCGAGCAGTTCGGCGATCTTGAGGGAGGCCGACGGGTCCTTCTCGGACGGCTTCAGCACGAACGTGTTGCCACACGCGATGGCCATCGGGAACATCCACATCGGGACCATCGCCGGGAAGTTGAACGGCGTGATGCCGGCGACGACGCCCAGCGGCTGGCGGATCGAGGCCACGTCCACGCGGCTGGCGACCTGCGTCGACAGCTCGCCCTTCAGCTGGACGTTGATGCCGCACGCCAGGTCGACGATCTCCAGGCCGCGGGCGACCTCGCCGAGCGCGTCACTGTGCACCTTGCCGTGCTCGGCGGTGATCAGCTCGGCGATGGCGTCCCGGTTGGCGTCGAGCAGCGCGCGGAAGCGGAAGAGGATCTCCGTGCGCTTGGCCAGCGAGGACTGGCCCCAGGTGGCGTACGCGTCCTTGGCGGCGGCGACGGCGGCGTCCACCTCCTCGACGGAGGCGAACGCGACCTTCGTGGTGACCGCGCCGGTCGCGGGGTCGGTGACCGGCCCGTACGTACCCGACGCGCCCTCGACGGACTTGCCGCCGATCCAGTGGTTGACGATCTTCGTCATGGCTGAGTCACTCCAGTAGTCCTTCACAGGGGGCGGCGTCGGGTGGAGACGTGCCGTTCGTACAGCTCACGGGCCTTCACCGCGGACGGTCGCGTCGCGGTCTCGGCCACAGGTACATCCCACCAGGCCTGCGCCGGAGGCGGGCCCGACACTGTGTCTGCCGTTTGGGTCTCCACGTAGACACATGTGGGAGTGTCCGCGGCCCGCGCCTCGGCGAGGGCGGTGCGGAGGTCTCGTACGGTCTTCGCGCGCAGCACGCGCATACCGAGGCTCGCCGCGTTGGCGGCGAGGTCCACGGGGAGCGGCGCCCCCGTGTACGTGCCGTCGTCGGACGGGTAGCGGTAGGCGGTGCCGAACCGCTCGCCGCCCACCGACTCGGACAGGCCGCCGATGGAGGCGTAGCCGTGGTTCTGGATGAGGAGCATCTTGATGGCGATGCCCTCCTGCACGGCCGTCACGATCTCCGTCGGCATCATCAGGTACGTGCCGTCGCCGACCAGCGCCCAGACGTTGCGCTCGGGAGCGGCCAGCTTCACACCGATGGCGGCCGGGATCTCGTAGCCCATGCAGGAGTAGCCGTACTCCAGGTGGTACTGGTCCTTCGACCGCGCCCGCCACAGTTTGTGCAGGTCGCCGGGGAGGGAGCCGGCCGCGTTGATGATCACGTCGGACTCGTCGACGAGGGCGTCCAGGGCGCCGAGCACCTGCGGCTGCGTCGGGCGTACGTCGATCTCCTCGGCCTCGTAGCAGGCGTCGACGCGCTGCTCCCAGCGCTCCTTGTCGAGGGTGTACTCGCCGACGTAGGTGTCCGTGACCCGGTGGCCGTGCATCTGGAGGGCCTCGGTCAGCTCCTGCAGGCCGCTGCGGGCGTCCGCGACGAGCGGCATTCCGGCGAGCTTGTGGCCGTCGAACGGGGCGATGTTGAGGTTGAGGAAGCGGACGCCGTCGCCGGTGAACAGCGTGTTCGAGGCGGTGGTGAAGTCGGTGTAGCGGGTGCCGACGCCGATCACCAGGTCGGCCTGGCGGGCGAGTTCGTTGGCGGTGGCCGTGCCGGTGTGGCCGACGCCGCCGACGTCCTGGGGGTGGTCGTGGCGCAGGGAGCCCTTGCCGGCCTGGGTGGAGGCGACGGGGATGCCGGTGGCCGCGGCGAACTCGGCGAGGGCCTCCTCGGCGCGGCTGTGGTGGACACCGCCGCCCGCGATGACGAGGGGCTTCTCCGCGGACATGATCGCCTGTACGGCCTCGGCGTGCTCGGTCGGGTCGGCGCCCGGGCGGCGGACCACCCAGGTGCGCTCGGCGAAGAACTCGTCGGGCCAGTCGTACGCCTCGGCCTGCACGTCCTGCGGGAGGGCGAGGGTGACCGCGCCGGTCTCCACCGGGTCCGTGAGCACGCGCATCGCCTGGAGGGCGGCCGGGATCAGTGCCTCGGGGCGGGTGACCCGGTCGAAGTACCTCGACACCGGGCGCAGGCAGTCGTTGACCGACACATCGCCCGCGTACGGGAGTTCGAGCTGCTGGAGGACCGGGTCGGCGACCCGGGTGGCGAAGATGTCGCCGGGCAGCAGCAGGACCGGGATGTGGTTGATGGTGGCGAGGGCGGCGCCGGTGACGAGGTTCGTCGCGCCGGGGCCGATGGAGGTGGTCACCGCGTGCGTCGACAGGCGGTTGGAGTGGCGGGCGTACCCGACGGCCGCGTGCACCATCGACTGCTCGTTGCGGCCCTGGTGGAACGGCATGTCGTCGGCGTACTCCACGAGTGCCTGGCCCAGCCCGGCGACGTTCCCGTGGCCGAAGATGCCCCAGGTCGCGCCGATCAGCCGTTGCCGTACGCCGTCGCGCTCGGTGTACTGGGCTGCCAGGAAGCGCACCAGCGCCTGTGCGACCGTCAGCCTCGTCGTCGAGGTCATCGGTAACCCTCCGTGTGATCAGGGTGGAAGCAGATCCGCCACTCCCGCGTCTCGCCCGGGCCCGCCATGACGTTCAGGTAGTACATGTCGTGGCCGGGCTGGGCGATCGACGGGCCGTGCCATCCGTCGGGGACGAGGACGGCGTCGCCGGAGCGGACCTCCGCGAGGACGTCTGCTCCGCCCTCACGCGAAGGGGATACGCGCTGATAGCCGAAACCGTTCGGGCCGTCGATCTCGAAGTAGTAGATCTCCTCCAGCTCCGCCTCCTCGCCCGGCCGGTGCTCGTCGTGCTTGTGCGGCGGGTACGACGACCAGTTGCCGCCGGGCGTGATCACCTCGACCGCGATCAGCTTGTCGCAGTCGAAGGCGTCGGCGGAGGCGAAGTTGCGGACGTGGCGCAGGCAGTTGCCGCTGCCGCGCTGTTCCTGCGGGACCTCCGGCGCGGGGCCGTAGCGGGCGGGGAGTTGTCGCTCGCACTTCGCTCCTGCCAAAGCAAAGCGGCCACCCGCGCCGGAGGCGATCTGTGCCCGGGCGTCACGGGGCACGTACGCGAAGTCGGAGACTGACGCGAACACGCTTTCCCGGCCCGAGAGTTGGAACTCTTCGCCCTCCGTTCGCACGGTACATCCGCCTTGCAGCGGGAGGACGATCCACTCGCTGTCCCCGGCGGCGAAGGTGTGCGTGCCGCCCGGCTCCAGCTCGACGATGCGCAGGCTGCTGTGGGTCCAGCCGGCCCGCTTGGGGTCGATGTCGAGGACGTGGTTCCCGTCCGCGGTCGTCCCCTTGGCGACGTACAGCTCGTTGCTGGTCATGCGGCCCTCACAGCAGTCCTACGGCGGTGTCCACGGCGGCGGCCACGTCGCCGTCCGCCGGGTACAGCAGGGAACGGCCGACCACCAGGCCGCGCACGGTGGGCAGTTGCAGGGCACCGCGCCACTTCTCGTACGCGCCGTCCTGATCGTCGCCGACCTCGCCGCCGAGGAGCACGGCGGGCAGCGTGGAGGTCGCCATGACCTCGGCCATGTCGTCGGGGTTCTCGGTGACCGGGACCTTCAGCCAGGTGTAGGCCGAGGTGCCGCCGAGCCCTGAGGCGATGGCGATCGACTTGGTGACGGCCTCGGCGGACAGGTCGTTGCCGAGTTTGCCGTCGCCGTTGCGGCGGCTGATGAACGGCTCCACGAAGACCGGGAGCCGGCGTGCGGCCATGTCGTCGATGGCGCGGGCAGTGGACTCCAGGGTGGTGAGGGAGCCCGGGTCGTCGTAGTCGATGCGCAGCAGCAGCTTGCCGGCGTCGAAGCCGAGGCGCTCGATGTCCTCGGGGCGGTGGCCGGTGAAGCGGTCGTCGAGTTCGAAGGTGGCGCCCTGGAGGCCGCCGCGGTTCATCGAGCCCAGGACGACCTTGCCGTCCAGGGCGCCGAGCAGCAGCAGGTCGTCGAGGATGTCGGCGGTGGCGAGGACGCCGTCCACGCCGGGGCGGCTCAGCGCCAGGCAGAGCCGTTCGAGCAGGTCGACGCGGTTGGCCATGGCGAACTTGCGGTCGCCGACGCCGAGGGCGCCGCGGGCCGGGTGGTCGGCGGCGACGATCATCAGCCGGCCGCTCGCGTTGAGGAGCGACCGACGAGTGCGGCGGGCGGCGGCCTCGGCTATCGCCTCGGGGCGCTCGCTGCGCAGCCGGACGAGCTCGGAGACATCGACGTTCACGGACACGCTCTTGCCCGGTTCCACAGTCATGCCCAGGCAGCCCGTGTCGTCCGTCTCGTCGGTCGCTCCATGGCGGCGCTTCACAGGACCGCTCCAGCCGTGAGGGCGGCTTCCACCTCGGCGGGCGTCGGCATCGCCGAGGAGCACTCCAGGCGGGAGGCGACGATGGCACCGGCCGCGTTGGCGTGCCGCATGATCTTCTCCAGGTCCCAGCCCTCGAGCAGGCCGTGGCAGAGGGAACCGCCGAACGCGTCGCCGGCGCCGAGTCCGTTGAGGACGTTCACCGGAAGCGGGGGGACTTCCGCCGACTCGCCCTTGCTGTTGACGGCGAGGACACCCTTGGGGCCCTGCTTGACGACGGCGAGTTCGACACCGGCGTCCAGCAGTGCGCGGGCGGCGTCGTGCGGCTCGCGCACCCCGGTCGCCACCTCGACCTCGTCGAGGTTCCCGACGGCGACGGTGGTGTGCTTGAGGGCCTCGGCGTAGAAGGGGCGGGCCGCGTCCGGGTCGGACCAGAACATCGGGCGCCAGTCCAGGTCGAAGACGGTGGTGCCGGCCTTGGCCCGGTGGGCGAGGGCCGCCAGGGTCGCCGTACGGCTGGGCTCCTCGCTCAGGCCGGTGCCGGTGACCCAGAAGATGCGGGTCTCGCGGATGGCGTCCAGGTCCAGCTCGTGGGCGTCGATCTCCAGGTCGGGCGCCTTGGGCAGGCGGTAGAAGTAGAGCGGGAAGTCGTCCGGCGGGAAGACCTCGCAGAAGGTGACCGGGGTGGGCAGGCCGGGGACCGGGGTGACCCAGCGGTCGTCGACGCCGAAGCCGCGCAGCTCCTCGTGCAGGTAGGTGCCGAACGGGTCGTCGCCGGTACGCGTGATCACCGCCGTCCGCCGTCCCAGGCGGGCCGCGGCGACGGCGACGTTCGTGGCCGAACCGCCCAGGAACTTGCCGAAGGTCTCCACCTGCGGCAGGGGAACACCCGTCTGCAGCGGGTAGAGATCCACTCCGATCCGCCCCATGGTGATCAGGTCGTACGCCATCGAGTTCCCTTCGTGCGCCATGACGGCTCATGCGCCGGACGGCCCGTGCGCCGTCTCGACTGGTGGCCGCCCGGGCTCCTGCGCCGCGTCGGCTCGTGTCGGCTCTCTCCGGTTTTTAGCCCGGTGCACGCCGCCCTGTCAATGTTTTGTCCAGACATTCGGACCAGACCTTGACAGCGCTTGCCGAACGCCCGGAAGCTGACCGTCATGACGTCGTTGTCACCTCAGTCCCCATCTTCCGGTGTCTCCCGCATCCGCGTCGGCTCGGCACCCGACTCCTGGGGCGTCTGGTTCCCGGACGATCCCCAGCAGGTCCCCTGGCAGCGCTTCCTCGACGAGGTCGCCTCCTCCGGCTACGAGTGGATCGAGCTGGGCCCGTACGGGTACCTCCCGACCGATCCGGCGGTCCTCACCGAGGAGACCGCGCGCCGCGGCCTGAAGGTCTCGGCCGGCACGGTGTTCACCGGCCTGCACCACGGCGAGGCCGTCTGGGAGAAGACCTGGGCGCACGTCGCGGACAACGCGGTGCTGGCCCAGGCGATGGGCGCGTCCCACCTGGTGGTCATCCCGTCCTTCTGGCGGGACGACAAGACCGGCCAGGTGCTGGAATCGGACACCCTCACGCCCGAGCAGTGGCGCAATCTCACCTCGCTGACCGAACGTCTCGGCAAGGAGGTGCGGGAGCGGTACGGCCTGAAGATCGTCGTCCACCCGCACGCCGACACCCACATCGACAGCGAGGAGAACGTAGTCCGCTTCCTCGACGGCACGGACTCCGACCAGGTGTCCCTGTGTCTGGACACCGGGCACTACGCGTACTGCGGCGGCGACAGCGTCAAGCTGATCGAGACCTACGGTGAGCGGATCGGGTACCTCCACCTCAAGCAGGTGGACCCGGAGATCCTGGCGGACGTCCGGGCGAACCAGGTGCCGTTCGGGCCGGCCGTCGCGCGGGGTGTGATGTGCGAGCCGCCCGCGGGGGTGCCGGCGCTGGGGCCTGTGCTGGAGGCCGCGGCGAAGCTGGATGCCGACCTGTTCGCGATCGTCGAGCAGGACATGTATCCGTGTGAGCCGGATCGCCCGTTGCCCATCGCGGAACGGACTCGGGCGTTTCTCCGGTCGTGCGGCATGGGGGTCCCCCGCTCGAGCGAAGTCGAGAGTGGGGGAGTGCGTGCCGGGCGTCGCGACGCCGCGGAGACCCATCAGAAGGGCCCTAGGAATGTCCTGCCCGCCGTAGGACCATGTGCCCTTCCTCAGGTGGACGCGGGAGGGGCGGATGGCGGCTGCGGTGCTGAAGCGGTCCGGGCGGGCGGGCGGCGGCTCCTGGGAGTACGTGCTCGCGGCGCCGCATCCCGGGTTGCGGCCCGGGGTGTTGAGTTATCGCGGGGTTCGGATCGCGATGGACGGGCCGCGTCGGCGGCTGGAGGCGCCGATCGGGGCGGCGACGTTGCTGCTGGGCTTCGATCAGCCGGTACGGATCTCGCGTGCCGGTCGGCCCACGTCGACCCTCGTGTCGGTGTACTCCGGGCCGACGACCACCCCGGCCGTCGGCGAGCACGGCGGGCGGGTCTCGGGAATCGAGGTGCTGCTCACGCCGTGGTCCGCGTTCACGCTGTTCGGAACACCGCAGTACGAACTCGTCGACCGCACCCTCGACCCCGACGACCTGCCGCACGCCCTGGCCACGCGCCGGGCCGGTGACCGTCGGCGCAGTGTCGGCGACCTCTCCGCCGCGCTGGCCGCGCTACCGACCTGGGAAGACCGATTCGGGCTGCTCGACGATGTGTTCGCCCGCTGGTGGGAGGCCGGGGCACCGAGTTCGGCGCAGGTGGTGCACGCCTGGTCGGAGCTGGTGCGCACGGGTGGTGTGATGCCGGTACCACGGCTCGCCGAAGAGGTCGGCTGGAGCGTACGGCACCTGGAGAACCGTTTCCGGGAGCAGATCGGGCTGGGCCCCAAGGCGGCGGCGCGGGTGCTGCGCCTGCAGCGGGCGCGGCGGCTGCTGGCGGCGGGACAAGGGCAGGCGGAGACGGCAGCGGTCTGCGGGTTCTACGACCAGGCGCATCTCAGCGGCGAGTTCAAGGCGATGACGGGGTGCACGCCACGGGAGTTCACGGTGGCGCGGCGGGTGCCGGGCGGGGCCGGGGGGCAGGTGAGCGACCGGATGACCGGCGAGGCGACGAGTCTCGTCCTGGCATCGGGTGACAGGGAGTGCGATTTTCTCCAAGACCGGCCGGGCTCGCCGGCTGCACGCTGATCCCCGGCCGGCCGATCGGGGGATCGCACCCGGGGGGATGCGGGGAGCCGACGGGCCGGGCCCGGCGCAGCGGGTCCGGCCCGTCTTGCGCTGTGCCGGAGGTCCGGCCTGACCCCTGGTGTCAATGCGCCGCGCCCATGGACCGGCGTACACCTTTGCGGCACTCGTGTCACAAACACCCCCTTCGTGTCACACATGTCCCGAGTACGCCCGCCTTGCGTCACACCCGGCACACAGGCCCTGCCCTGCCCCCGGCCGCCGTCGTTTCACCCCACGCGGGCTTTGTGATCGCCGGCGCAGTGCCCGGTACCCCCGACGGCCGCCCCCGGCCGCCGCCGCGGCACACGCAGGGAGGTGCCTCATGACCGACCGAAGGCTTTGGTCGTACAAGGAGATCGCGGCGCACATCCGGGTGCAGCCGGACACCGTGCGGTCGTACCGCAAGCACGGTCTGCTGCCCCCGCCCGACCATGTCGAGGGCGGCAAGCCCTACTGGTACGCGGACACCGTCCGCGCGTGGGTGGCCTCCCGCCCGGGCAACCGGGGCCGTGGCGAGGGCTGAGAGAAAACAACCTGTGCCCCACCCTCGCGTGGGGCACAGTCGTCCCATGAACTTCTCCGTCAAACCCGTCCTCACCGGCGAGAAGTGCGTGCTGCGACCGTTCACGGAGGCGGACGCGGACGTGATGCGGGAGATCATCCACGATCCCGAGGTCCTCCGCTTCACCGGCGAACCTCCCGGCGAGCTCACCCCGGAACGCCTGCGCTCCTGGTACGGCACCCGCGCCGGACAGCCCGACCGCCTCGACCTCGCCGTCACCGACCGCGGCACGGGCGAACTCCTCGGAGAGGTCGTGCTGTACGAGTGGGACCCGGCGGCACGCGGTTGTACGTTCCGCACGCTGATCGGGTCCCGGGGCCGCGGCCGGGGTGTCGGCACCGAGGCCATCCGGCTCGTGGTCGGGTACGGCTTCGAGGAACTCGGGCTGCATCGGATCCAGTTGGAGGCCTACCGGCACAACCACCGTGCCCTGCGGGTCTACCAGAAGGTCGGGTTCCTCGTCGAGGGCGTCCGGCGGGAGACCGAGATGCGGGACGGTGAGTGGGTCGACGAGGTGCTCATGGCGATCCTCGACCGCGAGTGGGCCGCCCACCGCGGGAACTCCGAGAAGGTCAGCTCCACGGGGCGATGACCGTCACGCCCGCCCCGGGTGCCGTGCCCATCGCCGCCAGTGCGGCCGGGGTGGCGTCCAGGGTGATCGTGGACGTGACCAGCAGGTCGGGGCGCAGGACGCCCGCCCGGACCAGGTCCAGCAGCGGCGGGTAGGCGTGGGCGGCCATGCCGTGGCTGCCCAGGAGTTCGAGTTCCAGGGCGATCGCGCGGGCCATGGGGACCGGGGTCGTGCCGGTCGGGGAGGGCAGCAGGCCGACCTGTACGTGCCGGCCCCGGCGGCGCAGGCCGTTCACGGAGGCGGCGCAGGTGACGGGCGAGCCGAGGGCGTCGAGGGAGAGGTGGGCGCCCCCTCCCGTCAGCTCCAGGACCGCCGCCGCCGTGTCCTTGGTCCCGGACGCGTCCACGCACTCGGCGGCGCCGAACTTCCGTGCCAGGTCGAGGGCGTTCGGGGAGACGTCCACCGCCACCACCCGGGCCCCTGACGCCGCCGCGATCATCACCGCCGACAGGCCCACCCCGCCGCAGCCGTGCACCGCGACCCACTCCCCCGCCGCGACCCGGCCCTGCCCCACCACCGCGCGGAACGCCGTGGCGAACCGGCAGCCGAGGGAGGCGGCCGTCGGGAAGGACAGGTCCTCGGGGACGGCGACCAGGTTCACGTCCGCGTGGTCCAGCGCCACGTACTGGGCGAAGGAACCCCAGTGGGTGAAGCCGGGCTGGGTCTGCCGCTCGCACACCTGCTGGTCGCCGGCCAGGCAGGACGGGCAGGTGCCGCAGGCGCACACGAAGGGCACGGTGACCCGGTCACCGGGACGCCACCGCGCCACCCGGGCGCCCACCGCCTCGACGACACCGGCGAACTCGTGCCCCGGCACGTGCGGCAGCGTGATGTCCGGGTCATGGCCCTGCCAGCCGTGCCAGTCGCTGCGGCACAGCCCCGTGGCCTCGACCCGCACCACGACCCCGTGCGCCGCGGGCTCCGGGTCCGCCACCGCGCGCACCTCGGCCGGCTCCCCGTACCGCTCGAACACCACAGCCCGCATGAGCGCTCCTCACCCTTCGCCGATCACGTCTGACGGCGGCACGCTATCCGGGCGCACCGGCCTCGTCCCCGGCTCACCCGGGGAGCTTCACGGGTAAATACCCCCTGGGGGTATATGCTAGAAGTGTTCGGGCCCCATCGTGGGTCACATCCCCGACACGCCGCTACGAGGAGAACGACATGACCGCGCAGACCGACACCCAGGGCACCGTCACCGCCGTCTACAAGGTGAGCGGAATGAGCTGCGGACACTGTGAAGGTGCCGTCTCCGGCGAGATCTCCGAGATCGCCGGCGTCAACTCGGTGCAGGCCGTCGCCTCCACCGGCGAGGTGACCGTCGTGTCCGCGGCCCCGCTCGACGAGGAGGCCGTGCGCGCCGCCGTCGACGAGGCGGGCTACGAACTCGTCGGCAAGGCCTGACACGAGCCGCCCGCCCCGGTCCGCCCTCGGCGGCGGGCGGCAATTATGGGCATTCCGATACCCGGACCCCTCTGGAGTCCGGCGCCAGCCTCACATAAGCTCTTCACAAGGCTCGCGCATCATCCTTACGCCTGGGCCTCGATCGCCGTATCCGGCTCTTGCGCATCTATCGGACATATGCAAGAGACGCGGATCACAGTGATGCGAACGTAACCACCGAAGGGGTTCGAAGGTCTAAGTTGACGATGTCAGGCAGCGTCTTGGGGGGCGTTTCCTGGCATCTGGGGATGTCTTGGGGGACTTCTCCAGAGGTGCGTTGCCGGGACACGTACACCGGGAAGCTTTGAGCGGCCCTCCCAGGGTGCGCTGTCCCGGCAGACCGCACACAGGAGTAGTACGAGGAGTTTTGCTCGTTCTGCTCAAAGGCAGTACCAGGCTTTACCGCAAGACAGCGATTCAGGCGCTGGTTCTCACAGACGCCCGGCCGGATCCCGTGGGGGGAATCCGCACCGGGACATGGGAAGGCGCCCTGGTCGTCGGCCCGTGGGGGGACCGGCGCTGGGGCGCCTTCCGCATTTCACCGGCGGGCGGCACGCGCCTCCGGCCTCCGTCGGCACGCGGAAGGCCCCGCACCCGGCCGTAGCCGTGCACGGGGCCCTGAGACGGGACCACTCGCCGATCCCGGAAGCGGCTCACCGCCCCTGGGAAGCGGCTCAGCACTCCTGGAAGCGACTTACCGCGACTCGACGGGGACGAAGTCGCGCTCGACGACACCCGTGTAGATCTGGCGCGGGCGGCCGATGCGGGAGCCCGGCTCCTTGATCATCTCGTGCCACTGGGCGATCCAGCCCGGCAGGCGGCCGAGGGCGAACAGGACCGTGAACATCTCGGTCGGGAAGCCCATGGCGCGGTAGATCAGACCGGTGTAGAAGTCGACGTTCGGGTAGAGGCTGCGCGAGACGAAGTAGTCGTCGGAGAGCGCGTGCTCCTCCAGCTTGAGCGCGATGTCCAGCAGCTCGTCGGACTTGCCGAGGGCCGAGAGGACGTCGTGCGCCGCCGCCTTGATGATCTTCGCGCGCGGGTCGAAGTTCTTGTAGACCCTGTGGCCGAAGCCCATCAGCCGGACGCCGTCCTCCTTGTTCTTCACCTTGCGGATGAAGGAGTCGACGTCGCCGCCGGCGTCGCGGATGCCTTCCAGCATCTCCAGGACGGACTGGTTGGCGCCGCCGTGCAGCGGGCCCCACAGGGCGTTGATGCCGGCGGAGATCGAGGCGAACATGTTCGCCTGCGAGGAGCCCACCAGGCGGACCGTCGAGGTCGAACAGTTCTGCTCGTGGTCCGCGTGCAGGATCAGCAGCTTGTCGAGCGCGGCGACGACGGTGGGGTCGGGCTCGTACTCCTGCGCGGGAACCGAGAAGGTCATGCGGAGGAAGTTCTCGACGTAGCCGAGGTCGTTGCGCGGGTAGACGAACGGGTGACCGATCGACTTCTTGTACGCGTACGCGGCGATCGTCGGAAGCTTGGCAAGGAGCCGGATCGTGGAGAGGTTGCGCTGCTTCTCGTCGAACGGGTTGTGGCTGTCCTGGTAGAACGTGGACAGCGCCGAGACCACCGACGACAGCATGGCCATCGGGTGGGCGTCGCGCGGGAAGCCCCGGTAGAAGTTCTTGACGTCCTCGTGCAGCAGGGTGTGCTGCGTGATGTCGTTCTTGAAGGAGGAGAGCTCGTCGACGGTCGGCAGCTCACCGTTGATCAGCAGGTAGGCCACCTCCAGGAAGGTGGAGCGCTCGGCCAGCTGCTCGATCGGGTAGCCGCGGTACCGGAGGATGCCCGCCTCACCGTCGAGGTAGGTGATGGCGGATTTATAGGCGGCGGTGTTCCCGTAGCCGCTGTCCAGAGTCACCAGACCGGTCTGGGCGCGGAGCTTGCCGATGTCGAAGCCCTTGTCGCCGACGGTGCTGTCGATCACCGGGTAGGTGTACTCGCCGTCGCCGTACCGCAGTACTACAGCGTTGTTGATGTGCTCGCTCACGTCATCCCTCACCGACGTTGTGCCTCTTCTTCGAGGTTGCCCTGACTGTCTCTACCATCCCCCATTTGGCGCAGAAGAGTGCACTCGGGGTCGGCCGTTGGGCGTATCGGCGGCACTGAGTGCCGCCAACTTGCCCATCCTGCCCCTCCCCCACCCGCTTGCGGAAGAGCTCTGTGACCCACGTGACTCATTTGATCGATCATTCTCCGGTCACCGTCCCGCGAGCCGGAAGTCGAGTGCCGTGCAGCGCCGTCCTGCCGACACCGTGCGCACCGCCTGGCCGATCGCCTTGCGCGAACCGACGAGGACGACCAGCTTCTTGGCCCGGGTGACCGCCGTGTACAACAGGTTCCGCTGCAGCATCATCCAGGCGCTGGTGGTGACCGGGATCACCACGGCCGGATATTCACTTCCCTGTGAACGGTGGATGGTCACCGCGTACGCGTGCGCCAGCTCGTCCAGTTCGTCGAATTCGTACGGAACCTCCTCGTCCTCGTCCGTCAGCACGGTGAGGCGCTGGTCGACCGGGTCGAGCGAGGTGACCACACCCACGGTGCCGTTGAAGACGCCGTTGGTGCCCTTCTCGTAATTGTTGCGAATCTGGGTGACCTTGTCGCCCACGCGGAAGACCCGGCCGCCGAACCGCTTCTCCGGCACCTCCGGGCGCCCCGGAGTGATCGCCTGCTGGAGCAGCCCGTTCAGGTTGCCGGCGCCGGCGGGGCCCCGGTGCATGGGCGCGAGCACCTGCACGTCCCGGCGCGGGTCGAGGCCGAACTTGGCCGGAATCCGCCGTGCCGCCACGTCGACGGTGAGCCGGCCGACCTCCTCCGTGTCGTCCTCGACGAAGAGGAAGAAGTCCTTCATTCCCTCGGTGACCGGGTGCTGCCCGGAGTTGATGCGGTGCGCGTTGGTCACCACACCCGACTGCTGGGCCTGCCGGAACACGCGTGTCAGGCGCACGGCCGGGATCGGACTGCCGTCGGCGAGCAGATCACGCAGCACCTCGCCCGCGCCGACGCTCGGAAGCTGGTCGACGTCTCCGACGAACAGCAGGTGCGCCCCCGGAGGCACCGCCTTGACCAGCTTGTTCGCGAGCAGCAGGTCCAGCATGGAGGCCTCGTCGACCACCACCAGGTCCGCGTCCAGCGGGCGGTCCTTGTCGTAGGCCGCGTCGCCGCCGGGCTTCAGCTCCAGCAGGCGGTGGACGGTGGAGGCGTCGGCGCCGGTGAGCTCGGACAGGCGCTTGGCGGCCCGGCCGGTGGGGGCGGCGAGCACGACCTTGGCCTTCTTGGCGCGGGCCAGCTCCACGATCGAGCGGACCGTGAAGGACTTGCCGCAGCCGGGGCCGCCGGTGAGGACGGCGACCTTCTGGGTCAGCGCCAGCTTGACGGCGGCCTCCTGCTCGGGGGCGAGCTCGGTCCCGGTGCGCGAGGCGAGCCAGCCGAGCGCCTTGTCCCAGGCCACGTCCCGGAAGCCGGGCATGCGGTCCTGGTCGGTGCGCAGAAGGCGCAACAGCTGGGCGGAGAGGGAGAGTTCGGCGCGGTGGAAGGGGACGAGGTAGACGGCGGTGACGGGCTCCGAGCCGCCGTCGGGACCGGGAACCCTCTCCCGTACGACACCGGGGTCCTCCCCCTCCTCGGCGGGCGACGCCAGTTCGGCGAGGCACTCGATGACGAGCCCGGTGTCGACCTGGAGCAGTTTCACCGCGTCCGCGATCAGCTGCTCCTCGGGCAGGTAGCAGTTGCCCTGGTCGGTGGCCTGCGACAGGGCGTACTGCAAGCCCGCCTTGACACGCTCCGGGCTGTCGTGGGGGATGCCGACGGACTGGGCGATCTTGTCGGCGGTGAGGAAGCCGATGCCCCAGACGTCGGAGGCCAGTCGGTAGGGCTGGTTCTTCACGACCGAGATGGAGGCGTCGCCGTACTTCTTGTAGATGCGCACGGCGATCGACGTGGACACCTCGACGGTCTGGAGGAAGAGCATGACCTCCTTGATCGCCTTCTGTTCCTCCCAGGCGTCGGCGATCTTCTTGGTGCGCTTGGGGCCGAGACCGGGGACCTCGATGAGGCGCTTGGGCTCCTCCTCGATGATCTTCAGGGTGTCCAGGCCGAAGTGCTGGGTGATGCGGTCGGCGAAGACCGGGCCGATGCCCTTGACCAGGCCGGAGCCGAGGTAGCGGCGGATGCCCTGGACGGTGGCCGGCAGGAGCGTCGTGTAGTTCTCGACGGTGAACTGCTTGCCGTACTGGGGATGTGAGCCCCAACGGCCCTCCATGCGCAGGGACTCGCCGACCTGGGCGCCGAGCAGCGCGCCGACGACCGTGAGCAGGTCGCCGCCGCCTCGGCCGGTGTCGACGCGGGCGACCGTGTAACCGGTCTCCTCGTTCGCGTACGTGATGCGCTCCAGCACGCCTTCGAGTTCGGCGAGCCGCCGCTCCCCACTCCCCGTTTCCTGAGCCATGATCCGACGGTACCGCCGGGGTCTGACATCACGATCCGGTCTCGGGGTCTTGTCTCCTGCCGTGTAATCGATTCCAATCCTCTCTGCAGGGTGGATGTAATCGATTCCACGAGCCATGAGTTCCATGAGTTCCACGAGGAGGTGGAGCGGCGATGGCGAGCATCAAGGACGTCGCTGCCGGGGCGGGGGTCTCCGTCGCCACGGTGTCGCGTGTCCTGAACGGTCACCCGTCGGTCAGCGCGGACGCCCGAACGCGCGTGCTGGCCGCCGTCGAGACGCTGGGCTACCGCCCGAACGCCGTCGCCCGGTCGCTGCGGACGGACCAGACCCACACCCTCGGCCTGGTCATCAGCGACGTGCTGAACCCGTACTTCACCGAACTGGCCCGTTCGGTGGAGGAGGAGGCACGCGCGCTCGGCTACAGCGTGATCATCGGCAACGCCGACGAACGGCCCGACCTCCAGGACCATCACGTGCGGAACCTGCTGGACCGCCGCATCGACGGTCTGCTCGTCTCCCCCACCGACGGCGGCTCGCCGCTGATGCTGGACGCCGCGCGCGGGGGGACCCCGATGGTCTTCGTGGACCGGTGGATCCCGGGCGTGGACGTGCCGGTCGTGCGGGCGGACGGGCGGGAGGCGATCCGGGATCTCGTGGCCCATCTGCACGGCCTCGGTCACCGGCGGCTCGCGATCATCGCCGGGCCGGCGGCGACCACGACCGGGCAGGAACGCGTGGCGGTCTTCGGGGAGGCGCTCCGGGCGTACGGCCTCGATCTCCCGGACGTCTACATCGGCCAGGGCGACTTCCAGGCCGACAGCGGGCGCCGGGTCACCGAGGGCTTCCTCTCGCTGCCCGAGCCGCCCGAGGTCGTCTTCGCGGCGGACAACCTGATGGCCCTCGGCGCGCTGGACGCGATCCGCGCGCGCGGGCTGCGCGTTCCGGACGACATCGCGCTGGCCGCGTTCGACGACATCCGCTGGTTCGTGCACACCGATCCGCCGATCACCGCGATCGCCCAGCCCACCGGCGCGTTGGGGCGGGCGGCCGTACGCGCGCTGGTCGACCGCATCGAGGGGCGGCCCCCCGAGTCGGTCACCCTCCCCGCCCGTCTCGTCGTACGCCGATCCTGCGGCGAACCGGCTTCCCAGGAGCCGACGGCTCCCCCGGGCCCATCGGCTTCCGCACAGCCGTCGGCTCCCCCGGAGCCATCGGCTTCCGAAGCGCCACCCCCCGCGCAGTACCCCGCGCAGTCCCCCGCTGTGCGGTCCCCCGTAAGAAGGAGCCAGTCGTGAGCAACGCGGACGAGTTGCTGCGCATCGAGGGCATAAGGAAGAGCTTCCCCGGCGTGGTCGCGCTCGACGGCGTCGACTTCGACCTGCGCCGGGGCGAGGTGCACGTCCTCCTCGGTGAGAACGGCGCGGGCAAGAGCACCCTCATCAAGATGCTCTCCGGCGCCTACACGCCCGACGGCGGGCGGATCCTGGTCGGCGGCGAGGAGGTGCGCATCCATGGTGCGCAGGACTCCGAACGGCTCGGGATCGCCACCATCTACCAGGAGTTCAACCTCGTTCCCGATCTGACGGTCGCCGAGAACATCTTCCTGGGGCGGCAGCCGCGCCGTCTGGGAATGATCGACCGGAAGAGGATGGAGGCCGACGCCGCCGTCCTCCTGGAGCGCGTCGGGGTGAACGTGTCACCCCGCGCGCGGGTGCGTGAACTGGGTATCGCCCGCCTTCAGATGGTCGAGATCGCCAAGGCGCTCAGCCTGGACGCGCGCGTGCTGATCATGGACGAGCCGACCGCCGTGCTCACCTCCGAGGAGGTCGAGAAGCTCTTCGCGATCGTGCGGGCGCTGCGCGAGGACGGTGTCGGGATCGTCTTCATCACGCACCACCTGGAGGAGATCGCCGCGCTGGGCGACCGGGTGACGGTCGTCCGGGACGGCAGGAGCGTCGGCCAGGTGCCCGCGACCACGCCCGAGGACGAACTCGTACGCCTCATGGTGGGGCGGTCCATCGAGCAGCAGTATCCGCGGGCACGGGCCGACCGGGGCGCCGCTTTGCTCTGTGTCGAGGGGCTCACGCGTGGCGGTGTGTTCCACGACGTCAGCTTCGAGGTGCACGCCGGTGAGGTCGTCGGCATCGCGGGGCTGGTCGGGGCCGGCCGTACGGAGGTCGTACGGGCCGTGTTCGGGGCGGATCCGTACGACAAGGGGGCCGTGAAGGTCGCGGGCTCCACGCTGCGCGGGCACGACGTCAACGCGGCGATGGCGGCCGGTATCGGCCTGGTCCCCGAGGACCGCAAGGGCCAGGGGCTGGTGCTGGACGCGTCCGTCGAGGACAACCTGGGGCTGGTGACCCTGCGTGCCACGACCCGGGCCGGGCTCGTCGACCTCAAGGGGCAGCACGCGGCCGCCGAGCGGATCGCCGGGCAGCTCGGCGTGCGGATGGCCGGACTCGGCCAGCACGTACGGACGTTGTCCGGCGGCAACCAGCAGAAGGTCGTCATCGGCAAGTGGCTGCTGGCCGACACCAAGGTGCTCATCCTCGACGAGCCGACGCGTGGCATCGACGTCGGCGCCAAGGTCGAGATCTACCAGCTGATCAACGAACTGACGGCCGCCGGTGCCGCCGTCCTGATGATCTCCAGCGATCTGCCCGAGGTGCTCGGCATGAGCGACCGGGTGCTGGTGATGGCCCAGGGCCGGATCGCGGGCGAACTGACCGCCGACGAGGCCACGCAGGACGCCGTCATGGCGCTCGCCGTAAGCACCACCGCTACTACTGAACCGGAGGCCGGCCGTGGCCGCTGACACGCTCAAGAGCGGAGCGGGCGCCGGTGGCGCCGCGGCGGTCCGCCGTCTGCTCCTCGACAACGGCGCGCTGAGCGCGCTGATCGTCCTCGTCGTCGCCATGTCGGCGCTGTCCGGGGACTTCCTGACCACCGACAACCTGCTGAACGTCGGCGTGCAGGCGGCCGTGACCGCCATCCTCGCCTTCGGTGTCACCTTCGTGATCGTCTCCGCGGGCATCGACCTGTCGGTCGGTTCGGTGGCGGCCCTTTCGGCGACCGTGCTGGCCTGGAGCGCCACGTCGCACGGCGTGCCGGTGGTGCTGGCCGTCGTGCTGGCCGTCGCCACCGGCATCGTGGCCGGTCTGGTCAACGGCTTCCTCGTCGCGTACGGCAAACTGCCCCCGTTCATCGCGACGCTGGCCATGCTGTCGGTGGCCCGCGGGCTGTCGCTGGTGATCTCCGAGGGCTCCCCGATCGCCTTCCCGGACTCGGTCTCGCACCTCGGGGACACGCTCGGGGGCTGGCTGCCGGTGCCGGTGCTCGTGATGGTGGTGATGGGGCTCGTCGCCGCCTTCGTGCTCGGCCGGACGTACATCGGGCGGTCCATGTACGCGATCGGCGGCAACGAGGAGGCGGCCCGGCTGTCCGGGCTGCGGGTGAAGAAGCAGAAGCTCGCGATCTACGCCTTCTCCGGTGTGTTCGCCGCCGCCGCGGGTGTGGTGCTCGCCGCCCGGCTGTCCTCCGCGCAGCCGCAGGCCGCCGACGGCTACGAGCTGGACGCGATCGCCGCGGTCGTCATCGGTGGCGCCTCCCTGGCGGGCGGTACCGGCAAGGCGTCCGGCACCCTGATCGGCGCTCTGATCCTGGCGGTGCTGCGCAACGGGCTGAACCTGCTGAACGTCTCCGCGTTCTGGCAGCAGGTCGTCATCGGTGTGGTGATCGCGCTGGCGGTGCTGCTGGACACCGTGCGCCGCAAGGCGGGGGCGGGCCCGGTGGCGTCCAGTACGGGGGGCGACAGGGGCAGGCAGGCGGCGACGTACGGGCTCGCGGCCGTGGTCACCGTGGCGATCGTCGGCGCGACCTCGTTCCTGCACAGCGGTTCCTCCTCGGCCTCGACGCCGAAGATGGGCCTGTCGCTGTCCACCCTCAACAACCCCTTCTTCGTGCAGATCCGGGCGGGCGCCCAGGCCGAGGCGAAGAGGCTGGGCGTGGACCTGACCGTGACCGACGCGCAGAACGACGCCTCCCAGCAGGCCAACCAGCTGCAGAACTTCACCAGTTCGAGCCTGGGCGCGATCATCGTCAACCCGGTGGACTCGGACGCGGCGGGCAACTCGGTGAAGGCCGCCGACAAGGCGAAGATCCCGGTGATCGCCGTCGACCGGGGCGTCAACAAGGCCACGGTGGACGCGCTCGTCGCCTCCGACAACGTGGCCGGCGGTGAACTCGCGGCGAAGACCATCGCCGAGAAGCTGGGCGGCCGGGGCAGGATCGTGATCCTGCAGGGCCAGGCGGGCACCTCCGCCGCCCGGGAACGCGCCGAGGGCTTCGCCAAGGGGCTCAGGGCCTACCCCGGCATCAAGGTCCTGGCGCAGCAGCCGGCCGACTTCGACCGCACCAAGGGCCTCGACGTGATGTCGAACCTGCTCCAGGCCCACCCGGACGTCCAGGGTGTCGTCGCCGCCAACGACGAGATGGCCCTCGGCGCGATCAAGGCGCTGGGCTCCAAGGCCGGCACGTCGGTATCGGTGGTCGGCTTCGACGGCACGCCTGACGGCCTCACGGCGGTGAAGGCGGGCACGCTGTACGCGTCCGTCGCGCAGCAGCCGAGCCGGCTGGGCAAGATCGCCGTGAACAACGCGCTCAGGGCGGTCCAGGGCAAGAAGGTCGAACAGACGGTGAAGGTGCCGGTGAAGGTGGTCACGAAGGAGAACGTGGCCGGCTTCAGCGGCTGAGACCGACGGGCGGGCGGTTCCCTCGCGGGAGCCGCCCGCCTCAACTCACCTATCAGGGGAGCAACTTCATGTACGACTACGACCTCCTGGTCGTAGGGTCGGCCAACGCCGACCTGGTGATCGGTGTCGAGCGGCGGCCCGGGGCCGGTGAGACGGTGCTCGGTTCCGACCTGGCCGTCCATCCGGGCGGCAAGGGCGCCAACCAGGCGGTCGCGGCGGCCCGGCTCGGGGCGCGGACGGCCCTGCTGGCCCGGGTCGGCGACGACGCCCACGGCCGGCTGCTGCTCGACGCGCAGCGGGCGGCCGGTGTCGACACGGCGGGCGTCCTGGTCGGCGGCGCGCCGACCGGGGTCGCGCTGATCACCGTGGATCCGAGCGGGGACAACAGCATCGTGGTGTCGCCGGGCGCGAACGGACGGCTGACGCCGGACGACGTGCGGGCGGCGGAAGGCCTCGTCCAGGCCTCCCGGGTGGTGTCGGCGCAGCTGGAGATCCCGCTGGAGACGGTCGTGGAGGTCGTACGGAATCTTCCTCCGGGCAGCCGGTTCGTGCTGAATCCGTCGCCGCCGCGGCCTTTGCCGGCCGAGGTGCTGACGGCCTGTGACCCGCTGATCGTCAACGAGCACGAGGCGATGGTGATCCTCGGTGGGGCGGGGGCCGGCGACGCCCCGGAGGACTGGGCCCGGCAGCTGCTGGCGAAGGGGCCTCGGTCGGTGGTCGTCACGCTGGGCGCTCAGGGCTCGCTGGTCGCGTCCGCGCAGGCAGTGGCCCGGGTGCCGTCCGTGAAGGTGGCCGCCGTGGACACGACCGGCGCGGGTGACGCGTTCACCGCGGCGCTGGCCTGGCGGCTGGGCACGGGGTCGTCCTTGGAGGAGGCGGCGGCGTACGCGTCCCGGGTGGGCGCGGCCGCTGTGACCAAGCAGGGGGCGCAGGACTCCTTTCCGACCGCTCAGGAGGTCGAGGCCCTGTGAAGAAGGCCGGGATCCTGAACCGTCATCTGTCCGGGGCGCTGGCCGAGCTGGGGCACGGGGACGGCGTGCTGGTGTGCGACGCCGGGATGCCGATACCGGACGGTCCGCGGGTCGTGGACCTGGCCTTCCGGGCCGGGGTGCCGTCCTTCGCGGAGGTCCTGGACGGTCTGCTGGCCGAGCTGGTGGTGGAGGGCGCGACGGCGGCGACGGAGGTCCGGGACGCCAATCCCTTGGCCTCGGCCCTGCTGGACGAACACTTCCCCGAGCTGGCTCTCGTCCCGCACGAGAAGCTCAAGGAGCTGTCGGGGGGCGCGCGGCTGATCGTCCGCACGGGGGAGGCACGGCCGTACGCGAATGTGCTGCTGAGGTGCGGGGTGTTCTTCTGAGGGTGGGGATCGCCGAGGGCTGCTCGCCTCCGGTTCCGCCGGCTGCGGTGTCGCGATGTCGGGGAACTCCCCGCACGGCCGGAGGAATTGAGGAACCCTGGGTGCCCGTGACCGAAAAGATGAGCGGGACGGCTTCAGAGGGTTCGGGCCGTGAGGTGCAGGCGCTTCTCAGGGTCCTGGACGGGCAGCGGCGCCACGTTCTCGGCATCCTCGACGGGCTCGACGCGGTGGCTCTGCGACGGCCCGTGCTGCCGTCCGGGTGGCACTGCCTGGGGATGGTCCAGCACCTCACGCTGGATGTCGAGCGTTTCTGGTTCCGTGCGGTCGTCGCCGGGGACGAGGAGATCATCCATGGTCTGACGAGCGGCGACGAAGCCTGGAAGCCGGCACCGGACGTGCCGGCCGCCGACGTGCTCGACGGCTACCGGCGGGAGGCAGAGCTCGCCGACGCCGTCATCACCAGCACCCCTGCTGACGCCGTCCTGGCCTGGTGGCCCCATGACCTGTTCGGCGAACCGCATCTGCACACCCTGCGCGACGTCCTGCTGCACGTCATCACCGAGACGGCTTGCCACGCCGGGCACCTCGACGCGGCACGAGAGCTCATCGACGGCCGCCGCTGGCTGGTCCTGACCTAGGGCCGGTCCGGGCGGCGAAGCCCGGCCGTGGAAAAACTTCGAGGGGGTCCGATCCGTCGACCGGGCCCCCTCGGTTTCCCTCCCCATCAGAACCCCCGCGATCCCCCCGGATCCCCCTCCGAGACGTCCTGATGCCATGTACGACCCGGGAAGCGGGGAAAGGGTTGTACGGCGTCTTCAGATTTTTTTCCGCGGCCCGGCGCGGGCTGATCCCTTGATCCACCACAGGTCGACCGGAAGACTGTCGCGGCCGTAGTGGTCGGATGTCCCGGGGAGTGTCACCCATGCCAGAGCTCGTGCCGGCGCTGCCTGCCGGCTACCGCGCACGTCCGGCGACAGCCGAGGACATCGGCACCATCCATCACCTGGTCTCGGCCTGCGAGCGTGCGCTGCACGGCCGGGTGCGGACCGACCCCGGGGCCGTCGCTGCCGTCCTGTCCCGACCGGGGCTCGTCCCGGAGCTGGACACCCTGCTGATCCACGACCGGACGGGGCGGCTCGCTGCTCGCGCCTGGGTGAACCGGCGCTCCGAGGTCGACGTCCATCCCCGGCACCGCGGCCTCGGTCTCGGTGCCGTACTGCTGGACTGGGTCGAGGTCCGTGCCCTCCAGGCAGGGGGCGAACAGATCGTCCAGACCGTGCCCGACGACGACAAGGCGGCCGTCGCGCTCCTGCGCTCCCGCGGCTACGAGCCGATGGTGACCGAATGGCTGCTGGAGTTCGCCATGCCCGACGAACCGGCGGTACCGGAACCTCCCGCGGGCATCACGGTCCGGCCCTTCCTCCCGGGCGACGCGCACGACACGCATCAGCTCGTCGAGGACGCGTTCGACGAATGGCAGCAGCGGCGCACGTCCTTCCAGGAGTGGGCACAACACACCGTCGAACGTCCCACCTTCGCCCCCGCGATGTCCGCCGTGGCGTTCGACGGCGGACAACTCGTCGGCGCTGTGCTCTCGTTGGACCTGCCAGAGGCCGGCGAGGGCTGGATCGAGCAGGTCGCGGTACGCCGTGACCACCGCGACCGCGGCATCGCCCGCCTGCTGCTGCGTCACGCTTTCCGCGCCTTCCATCGGCAGGGCCGGCGGACGTGCACCCTCGGCACGCACTCCGACACCGGCGCGCTCACCCTGTACCTACGCGTGGACATGGAGGTCCGACACAGTTCCACGGTCTACCGGAAGAGCCTGCGGAGAGCCTGAGGCAGCGGAGAATCACCTCCATGGATCTCGTGAACGCATTACCCACGCTCTCCGCCACGGAGATCACCACGGATCGTCTCCGGCTGCGAAAAGCGCACGACGCCGACATCGGCGGCCTCATCGAGCTCCAGACCGATCCACAGGTCCGGGCCCACCTCGGCGGCCCGCGGCCCCGTAGCGTCGTCGAGGAGTACTTTGCCGCGAACGGCGTCAGCGGCATTGCCGACAAGCCCGGTGTCTACGTCATCGCCGACAGGGAAACCGACCGGTGCATGGGGACACTCGTGCTCGACCGTCGTTCCGCCGACCTTCCCGGACACGTCACCGAGGTCGGCGCGGAGCTGGAGCTGACGTACCTGCTCCGGCGCGGCAGTTGGGGTGCGGGGCTGGCGTTCGAGGCGGCCACGGCCGTGCTGCGCGCCGCCGCCGGCGAGCTGCCCGACCAGCCGGTCCTGGTGGTGACCCAGACGGCCAACGAGCGTTCGCTCAAGCTCGCCTCCCGCCTCGGCTTCCAGCGCAGGGGGACCTTCGAGGCGTACGACGCGGAACAGACCCTCGCCGTGGCCGACCTGCACTCCTTCAAGGCCCCGGTCTCCCGTCTCTGACCCGCGCGGCAGGCCGTCCGGGAGGAACTCCGCCCGCGCACGCCCTATGCACGCCCCCTGCGCGCCCCGGCCGCCGGGCGTCCCCCACACCCGGCAGCCGTCGCCCCGCTCGAAGGGTCGGAGGCGCTCGCTCAGGAGATCACATGCTCCGCGAACCGCTCGGCGGTCTCCGCCAGTACCTCCCGCCCGTCCCGCGCCCACAGTCCGTCGTTGAAGAGTTCGACCTCGATGGGGCCGGTGTAGCCGGCCGCCGTCACGTAGCCCAGCCACTCCCGCATGTCGATCGCGCCGTCGCCGATCTGGCCGCGGCCGTTGAGGACGCCCTCGGGCAGGGGGGTGGTCCAGTCGGCGAGCTGGAAGGTGTGGATGCGGCCGCCCGCGCCCGCGCGGGCGATCTGCTCGGGAGCCCGGTCGTCCCACCAGATGTGGTACGTGTCCACCGTGACGCCGACCTGGTGGGCGGGGAAGCGTTCCGCGAGGTCCAGGGCCTGGGTGAGGGTGGAGACCACGCAGCGGTCGGAGGCGTACATGGGGTGGAGCGGCTCGATCGCCAGTTTCACTCCGTGGCCCTCGGCGTACGGGCCCAGTTCGGCCAGGGCGTCGGCGATCCGCTCCCGTGCGCCGTGCAGGTCCTTCGAACCGGCGGGCAGGCCGCCGGAGACCAGCACGAGGACGTCCGTGCCGAGGGTGGCCGCCTCGTCGACCGCGCGGCGGTTGTCGTCCAGGGCCCGGGCGCGCTCGTCCGGGTCGATCGCCGTGAAGAAGCCGCCGCGGCAGAGGGTGGTGACCGTAAGGCCCGCGTCGCGGATCAGCTTGGCCGTCGCCTCCACGCCGTACGTCTGGACGGGCTCGCGCCAGAGGCCGACGCCGGGCACGCCCAGCTCCCGGCAGGTGTCGACCAGTTCCGGCATCGACAGCTGCTTGACGGTCATCTGGTTGATGCTGAAACGCGCGAGGTCGTTCACTGGTCCACTCCGTACACGGACAGCAGGGTCTTCATCCGCTCCTCGGCGAGCTTGGGGTCCGGGAACAGGCCGAGGCCGTCGGCGAGTTCGTAGGCGCGGGCGAGGTGCGGCAGGGAGCGGGCCGACTGGAGGCCGCCGACCATGGTGAAGTGGCTCTGGTGGCCCGCCAGCCAGGCCAGGAACACCACGCCCGTCTTGTAGAAGCGGGTCGGCGGCTGGAAGAGGTGGCGGGACAGCTCGACGGTGGGGTCGAGGAGGCCGCGGAACCCGGCCACGTCGCCCGTGTCCAGGACGCGGACCGCCTGAGCCGCCAGCGGGCCCAGCGGATCGAAGATGCCGAGCAGGGCGTGGCTGAATCCCTGCTCGTCGCCCGCGATCAGCTCGGGGTAGTTGAAGTCGTCCCCGGTGTAGCAGCGGACGCCCTGCGGGAGGCGGCGGCGCAGGTCGACCTCGCGCTCGGCGTCCAGCAGGGAGACCTTGATGCCGTCCACCTTGTCGGGGTGGGCGGCGATGACCTCCAGGAAGGTGTCGGTGGCCGCGTCCAGGTCGGACGAGCCCCAGTAGCCCTCCAGCGCCGGGTCGAACATCGGGCCGAGCCAGTGCAGGATCACCGGTTCGGCGGACTGGCGCAGGAGGTGGCCGTAGACCTCCAGGTAGTCCTCGGGGCCGGTGGCCGCCGCCGCGAGGGCGCGCGAGGCCATCAGGATCGCCTGCGCGCCCGCCTCCTCGACGACCGCGAGCTGCTCCTCGTAGGCCGCGCGGACCTCTGCCAGGGTCCCCGAGGCGATCTGGTCGGTGCCGACGCCGCAGGCGATGAGACCGCCGACGGTCTTGGCCTCGGCGGCGGACCGGCGGATCAGCTCGGCCGCGCCCGCCCAGTCCAGGCCCATGCCGCGCTGGGCGGTGTCCATCGCCTCGGCGACACCGAGCCCGTGCGACCACAGGTGGCGGCGGAAGGCGAGGGTGGCGTCCCAGTCGACGGCGGCGGGCGAGTCGGGCGACACGTCGGCGTACGGGTCGGCGACCACGTGCGCGGCCGAGAAGACCGTACGGGAGGTGAAGGGGGCGCCGGTGGTGACGGCGAGGGGGTCGGTGCGGGGCTCGTAGGTCCGCAGCCGGCCGGTGTCGTCCGGAAGCTGGATGGTCACAGCGCGACCTCCGGTACGTCGAGACGGCGGCCCTCCGCCGACGACCTGAGGCCCAGCTCGGCGAGCTGGACACCGCGCGCGCCGGCGAGCAGGTCCCAGTGGTAAGGGGCGTCGGCGTAGACGTGCTTGAGGAACAGCTCCCACTGGGCCTTGAAGCCGTTGTCGAACTCCGCGTTGTCCGGGACCTCCTGCCACTGGTCGCGGAAGACCTCGGTGGCGGGGATGTCCGGGTTCCAGACGGGCTTCGGGGTGGCGCTGCGGTGCTGGACGCGGCAGTTGCGCAGGCCGGCGACGGCGGATCCCTCGGTGCCGTCCACCTGGAACTCGACGAGTTCGTCGCGGTTGACCCTGACCGCCCAGCTGGAGTTGATCTGGGCGATAGCGCCGCCGTCCAGTTCGAAGATGCCGTAGGCGGCGTCGTCGGCGGTGGCGTCGTAGGGCTTGCCGTTCTCGTCCCAGCGCTCGGGGATGTGGGTGGTGGCGATGGCCTGGACGGACTTCACCCGGCCGAACAGCTCGTGCAGGACGTACTCCCAGTGCGGGAACATGTCGACAACGATGCCACCGCCGTCCTCGCTGCGGTAATTCCACGACGGGCGCTGCGCGGTCTGCCAGTCGCCCTCGAAGACCCAGTAGCCGAACTCGCCGCGCACGGAGAGGATCCGGCCGAAGAAGCCGCCGTCGATGAGGCGCTTGAGCTTGAGCAGTCCGGGCAGGAAGAGCTTGTCCTGGACGACTCCGTGCTTGATGCCCTTGTCCTGCGCGAGGCGGGCGAGCTCCAGGGCGCCCTCGAGGGACGTGGCCGTCGGCTTCTCGGTGTAGATGTGCTTGCCCGCGGCGATCGCCTTCTTGATCGCCTCCTCGCGGGCGGAGGTGACCTGGGCGTCGAAGTAGATGTCGACGGTGGGGTCGGCGAGGACCGCGTCGACGTCGGTCGAGATGTGCTCGAGGCCGTGCTGCTCGGCGAGCGCCCTGAGCGCGTGCTCGCGGCGGCCGACCAGGATCGGCTCCGGCCACAGCACGGTGCCGTCGCCGAGGTCGAGGCCACCCTGTTCACGGAGGGCCAGGATGGAGCGGACCAGGTGCTGGCGGTAACCCATGCGACCGGTCACGCCGTTCATGGCGATACGCACCGTCTTGCGTGTCACGTCATTCCCTTCGCAGGCGTCGTACGCGGCGTTCGTGCACAGCTCGTACGCAGCGGTTGTGCGCGTTTTCCTACACGGTGGTGCGCGCCGTGTACGCCTTTACTGCCGTTCGGTACACAGCCGAGCGGTACAGAACAGTTCAGAGCAATACAGCAAGCGCTTTCTATCTGATGAGAAGCTAGCCTCTGACCAGCGGTCTGGACAAGACCGTGAAGGGGTTGAGTTGTTCGAGGGGGCGAACAACTGGGAGTGGGGGCCGTATGGTCTGCTCGACACGCTCGGAACCGAGGCTGCGCGTGGTCTGTCTACGTGGGCGTACGACGACGTACGACGAAATGCTCGACCGGAGGACGACGAGATGACGGTGACCCTGGCGGACGTGGCGGCCCGCGCCCAGGTCTCCCCCGCGACGGTGTCGCGCGTACTGAACGGCAACTACCCCGTGGCGGCGTCCACCCGCGAGCGGGTGCTGCGGGCCGTGGACGAGCTGGACTACGTGCTCAACGGACCCGCCAGCGCGCTCGCCGCGGCCACCTCCGACCTGGTCGGCATCCTGGTCAACGACATCGCCGACCCCTTCTTCGGGATCATGGCGAGCGCCATCCAGTCCGAGATCGGCGGACCGGGCGGGCGAGCGGGGGGCGAACGGCTGGCGGTCGTCTGCAACACCGGGGGGTCCCCTGAGCGGGAGCTGACCTACGTGACCCTGTTGCAACGGCAGCGGGCGGCGGCCGTGGTGCTGACCGGCGGGGCCATCGAGAACGCGGCGCACACGGCGGCGATGTCGGCGAAGCTGCGAAAACTGGAGGAAGCGGGGACCCGGGTGGTGCTGTGCGGACGCCCGCCGGCGCCGGACACCGGGGCGATCGCGCTGACCTTCGACAACCGCGGGGGCGGACGCGAACTGACCGAGCACCTGATCGGGCTGGGACACCGGCGGCTCGGGTACATCGCGGGACCCGAGGAACGTACGACGACACGGCACCGGCTGGAGGGGCACCGGGCGGCGCTGGACGCCCACGGGATCAAGGAGGACCCCCGGTGGACGGTGTGGGGGCGCTACGACCGGCAGTCGGGGTACGAGGCCACGCTGGAGCTGCTGCGGCGGGATCCGTCGCTCACGGCCGTGGTCGCCGCGAACGACTCCGTCGCGCTGGGGGCGTGCGCGGCGCTGCGCGACTCGGGGCTGCGGATTCCGGAGGACGTCTCGGTGGCCGGTTTCGACGACCTCCCGTTCAGCGTCGACGCGATGCCTTCGCTGACGACCGTGAGATTGCCGCTCGCGGAGGCGGGAGCGCGGGCGGGACGGATCGCGATGGGGCGGGAGGAGCCGCCGCCCGGGGGGATCGCGACAGTGCGGGGGGAGCTGATGGTGCGGGGGTCTTCCGGGGTGCCGCGCGAGTGACAGCGTTGGTCGAGCGTAGGACGACCGGACGCCGCACCGGTGAAGCGAATCTGACTGTGGCGACGCGGAGCGTCGCGGATTGAGGTCCGGCGGAGCCGGACCGCGAGGTCGTCCTGTGGACCAACGGCATCCTCGGCGCCGCCCGCCGCATCTACCAGCGCCACGGCTTCGCCCTCGTCGCCGAGAAGCCCCACCGCTCGTTCGGCAAGGACCTCACGGGGCAGGACTGGCGGCTGGATCTGCACCGCGCGCAGGGCGGGGACGAATGACCGGCCGATCTTCAGGGCACGGGTGAAGCAGGGACGGGAACCGGACGGACGGGACCGACACGTACCGCCCCCCGTCTGGACCCCAGCCGACCCGCGAGGAACAGTAGGAATCATGAAACTGGCGTTCTCCACCCTCGGCGTCCCCGGCCTCCCCCTCCCCGACGTGCTGCGTCTCGCGACCACGTACGGCTATCACGGCGTCGAACTGCGTGCCCATCCGGAGGAACCGGTGCATCCCGGCCTCGACCTCGACCGACGGACCGAGGCGGCAGCCGAGTTCAAGGCGGCCGGGGTGGAGGTGCTGGGCCTCGCCGGGTACGCGCGGGTGGCCGCGCCGGGTGAGGACGAACCGGTGATCGAGGAGGTCCGCCGGCTCCTCGACCTCGCCCGCGACCTCGGGGCGCCCTACGTGCGGGTCTTCCCCGGCGGCGGCACCGAACAGAGCCGGGAGGAGGCCGACGCGGCCGCCGCGCGGCGGCTGGGGACGGCCGCCGAGTACGCCGCCGACCTCGGCGTACGGATCCTGCTGGAGACCCACGACTCGCACCGCACCGGCGCCGACGCGATCCGTGTGCTGGGCCTGGTCGGCCACCGTCAGGTCGGCTCGCTGTGGGACGTCATGCACACCTGGCTGGGCGGCGAGCAACCCTCGGACACCTACGCGGCCCTGTCCCCGTATCTCGGATACGTCCAGGTCAAGGACATCGCCTCGGCCGAGGACAAGACCCCGCTGGCCCTCGGCGCCGGGGTGCTGCCGCTCGCCGAGTGCGTGGAGGTCCTCTCCCGGCACGGCTGGGACGGCTGGCTGTGCTGGGAGTACGAGAAGCGGTGGTACGAGGCGGCGGCCCCGCTGCCCGACCTGCTGGGCGCCGGGCGCGACCACCTGGCCCGGCTGCTCAACGAGTCCGCCTGAGGGGTTCGGGGGCGAGATCCTCCTCGGTCGGCCGGGATGCGGGGCCGGGTGTTCCCCGGTCGGCCGGGGTGCGGGGTGGTGCGGGGTGCCGGGGCGAGGGTCTTCCCTGGGCGGCCGAGTGCGCCGGGTGAGCGAGGTGTTCCTCGCTCGGCCGGGTGCGCCAGGTGGCGCTGTTGTTCCCCGCCCGACCGAAGCTGCCGGGGCCAGCGCGAACAGCCAGGCCGCCAGTCCCTGCCGCCGGCGGGAGCGGACCGTACCGACCGGACAGTCGCTCAGGTGGGGCGGCCGAGCGTCTGGAGGCGGTCGACGACCCGTCGTCCGACGGTCGCGGGGCCGCCGGGGCTTCCGCGTCCGGCCGAGGCCGCCGGGCGCCGGGGTGAGTCTCAGTCGGCCGTGACGCCGGTGCGTCGGGCGTAGGCGCGGGCCGCGCGGGCGCGGTCGCCGCAGCGGACGGAACACCAGTGGCGGCGCCCCGCGCGGAGCAGATAGCGGTTGCACGGGGCGGAGCCGCAGGCGGCCAGGCGTTCGGCGTCGGGGCCGGTGAGCAGGTCGGCGGCGCCCGAGGCGAGGGCCGCGAGGGCGTGGTCGACGATCTGGTCGGTGGGGTGCGGGGCGACTCGGTGCAGGCCGCGGGCCGGGTCCCAGTGCAGCAGGGCGGCCGTGGGGACCCGGGCCAGCGCGGCGTTGACGGCGGCCAGTGCCCCGGACGGAGCGGGCTGCCCAGCGACCTCGGCCGCGAGCAGTGACCTGACCTCCTCGCGCAGGGACCGCAATCGGCCCGCGCACACCTCCTGCAGCCCCGCGTCCGCCGGGGCGAGCCCGCGCTCGGCCAGCCACCGCGTCGCGGCCTGCGGCGTGTCGAGGAAGTCGAGGAACCGGCCGCCGGGCAGGGCGATCGCGCTGTTGGCGAAGTCGAGGGCGGGGTACTGCTCCGCACCCGGCACCGGAGCCGGCACGGACTCGGGCTCGGACTCGGCGGTCGCGGTCTGTTTCACGATTCTCACGGTATCGCTTGCCTTTGTCCGTGACAAACGCCTAACCTCACGGATATCGAATCCCTTAACCGTGAGGTGCTTGTTGTCATGACCGGTATGGGCACGACCAGCGACCAGATCCCCGTCCGGGTCTTCGGCGGCCCGACCGCTCTCATCGAGTACGGCGGGCTGCGCTTCCTCACCGACCCGACGTTCGACAGCCCCGGCGACTACCCCCTGGGCAACGGCCGCGCCCTCACCAAGACGGCCCCCGCCTCGGCCGCCCCCGCCGACCTCGGCCGCGTCGACGCGGTCCTGCTCTCCCACGACCAGCACCCGGACAATCTCGACCGCTCCGGACGGGCCCTGCTCGCCGAAGTCCCGCTGACCCTCACCACCTCCAGCGGCGCGGACCGCCTGGGCGGCACCGCCCGGGGCCTCGCCCCCTGGGACTCCGTGGACCTGGACCGCCCCGACGGCGGCACCGTGACCGTGACGGGGGTGCCGGCCCGGCACGGACCCGAGGGCTGCGAGCCGGTCGTCGGGGAGGTCGTCGGTTTCGTCCTGACCGGGGACGCCCTGCCCACGGTGTACGTCAGCGGTGACAACGCCTCGCTGGATCTCGTCGAGCGGATCGCCGAGCGCTTCCGCCCGGTGGACACCGCCGTCCTGTTCGCCGGCGCCGCCCGCACCCCCGCCCTCGACGGCGCGCTGCTCACTCTGGACAGCGCGCAGGCCGCCGAAGCCGCCCGCATCCTCGGCGCACGCCGGATCGTCCCCGTCCACTTCGACAGCTGGGCCCACTTCACCGAGGGCCGGGGCGAGTTGGTGGACGCCTTCAGCGCGGCGGGACTGGGCGACCGCGTCCAACTGAACTGAACGGCGCCCGCCGGCACCTCACGGCCGGAGGCGACCACGGCGCCCCTCAGCGCGCCCGCGGACGCCGCCCACGTGGGCCCCGCAGCCGCCACCGGTCGTCCGGCAACGGCGCCTTGCGGTCCTGCTGGACCTGGATCTCGTAGTACGAGTCCGCCGCCGTGCCGTGGAACGCCTCGTCGTAGGCCGCCATCGCCCCGCGCAGCGCCCCGCCGCCCGTTCCCCGGCGGCGGATGTGCCGGGCCAGCCACACGAACAGGCCCAGGACGACGGTGAGCGCGGCGAGAATGATCAGGAGCGGCAGAAGCTGGTCCATGAGCCGACGGTACGCATACGCCGACGGGCTCGACAGGCCCCCGGACCCGCCCGGGATGCCCCGTTGAGCCCACTGGTCCCGGGCGTCCCGACTTCCGGGAATCGGGCCCCGGCCGGGAACCCCGCCCCTCTCCCGCGCGTCCAAGCCGCAAGCTGTCGGAGAGTCACCGTGGTGCGGTGTCGGCCTCGCTGCTGGCTGCGAACGCTGACCCACCCTCTCCGCCGTGCCGCGGCCGGCAGCATGCCGTCATCGGCGCGCCCCCCTCCACTGCGCCGATGGCGGCCCCTCCGTGCTCCTCTGCGCTCCCCCCGTGCGCTCCCTTGACTGGCAGAAACTTCCCGGATATTGCTGGCTCCTCGGAAGTTTCCTTCAATGGACTTCGGAAGGAGCGCACGTGCCCTCCAGACGCACCTTTCTCACCGCCACCGCAGCCCTCACCGCAGGCGTCACCACAGGCCTCACCGCGACTGTGGCGACCGGCGGCCCCGCCCACGCCGCCACCCCCGACGACAAGAAGCTCCGCGCGCTTGTCTCCCGCATGACGCTGGAGGAGAAGGTCGGCCAGCTCTTCGTGATGCGGGTGTACGGCCATTCGGCCACCGCCCCCGACCAGGCCGACATCGACGCCAACCTCAAGGAGATCGGCGTCCGCACGGCCGCCGAGCTGGTCGCGAAGTACCGGGTCGGCGGGATCATCTACTTCACCTGGGCGCACAACACCCGGGATCCGCACCAGATCGCCGGCCTCTCCAACGGGATCCAGCAGGCGTCCCTGGAGCAGCCGCGCGGGCTGCCGGTGCTCATCTCGACCGACCAGGAGCACGGGATCGTGTGCCGGGTCGGCGAGCCCGCGACCCTCTTCCCGGGCGCGATGGCGATCGGTGCGGGCGGCTCGCGCACGGACGCCCGCACGCTCGGCCGCATCGCGGGCCAGGAGCTGGCGGCGCTCGGCATCCGGCAGAACTACTCCCCCGTCGCCGACGTGAACGTCAACCCGGCCAACCCGGTCATCGGTGTGCGCTCCTTCGGCGCCGAACCGGACGCGGTGGCGGGCCTGGTGGCAGCGGAGGTCGCCGGGTACCAGGGCGCGCGGGTCGCCGCGACCGCCAAGCACTTCCCGGGGCACGGCGACACCGCCGTCGACAGCCACTACGGCTTCCCGGTCATCACCCACAGCCGGGAGGTGTGGGAGAAGCTGGACGCCGTCCCGTTCCGGGCCGCCATCCGCGCCGGCATCGACTCGATCATGACCGCGCACCTCCAGTTCCCGGCCCTCGACGACTCCGGCGACCCGGCGACCCTCTCCCACCCGATCCTCACCGGCATCCTGCGCGGCGAACTCGGCTACGACGGGGTCGTGGTGACCGACTCGCTCGGCATGGAGGGCGTGCGCACCAAGTACGGCGACGACCGGGTACCCGTGCTCGCGCTCAAGGCCGGCGTGGACCAGCTCCTCAACCCGCCGTCCCTGGACGTGGCGTGGAACGCGGTCCTGAAGGCCGTACGGGACGGTGAGCTGACCGAGGAACGGCTCGACGAATCGATCCTGCGCATCCTGCGGCTGAAGGCGAGGCTGCGGCTGTTCGAGAAGCCGTACGTCAGCCAGGCCGGGGTCACGCGCACGGTCGGGACCGGGGCGCACCTGGCGGCGGCCGACCGGGTCGCCGAGCGGACGACGACGTTGCTGGCCAACAAGGGCCAGGTGCTGCCGCTCTCCCGCCGCCGTACGCCCAGGGTGCTCGTCGTCGGCGCGGATCCCGCCTCGCCGTCGGGGACGACCGGGCCGCCCACCGGGGTGCTCGCGGGCGCGCTCACCGAACTCGGCTTCACCGCCACCGCGCTCCCGACCGGCACGGCACCCTCCGCCGCCACCGTCGCCAGGGCGGTCGCGGCGGCCCGGGACGCGGACGCGGTGGTCGTCGGGACGTACAACGTCACCGCGAGCAGCACTCAGAGAACGCTGGTCGAGCAGCTGGTGGCGACCGGGAAGCCGGTGGTGGCGGTGGCGATCCGCAACCCGTACGACGTGGCCCAGCTGCCCACCGCACCGGCGTTCCTGGCGGCCTACTCCTGGACCGACGTCGAACTGCGGGCGGCGGCGCGGGTGATCGCGGGGCGGGTCCGGCCGCGCGGGAAACTGCCGGTGCCGGTGCAGCGGGCGGACGATCCGGCGCGGGTGCTCTATCCGGTCGGGTACGGGCTGTCGTACCCGTCGTAGTCCCCGGACCCGGTCCCCCTGCGTAGTCCCCGTACGTCACGCAACCGGCGCACCACCGCCAAAAGGCGCAAAGCACCCCACACGCCTGGCGTGGGCCCGCCGTGGCAGGTCACGCTGGGCGGGGGTGCCCGGGGATGACGATGCGCGAGCGACGGTCCGTGAGGGTGATGTGCGCGGCCTTGACGGCGCTCACCGTTCTTCTGACGGGGTGTCAGCAGTCCGGTGCGGGAGGTACCGAGGAGGACGGCCGGCTGGGGGGCGGGGCGTCGACGGTGGCTCCGGACCGGCCTTCCGCATTCGGGGCGGTGTTCCTCGCGGTCGACGAGTGCAGTTCCTTCGGGACGACCAGTTTCACCGAGGTCCCCTGCACCAGCGAGCGGGCGGCGGCCCGTGTGGTGGCGCGGCACGACGGCACGGTGACCGGCGGCCCGTCCTGCCCGGCGACCACCGACTTCGTGCTGCACATCAGCGAGCAGCGCCCGGCCTCCGACGAGGACGGCGACGGGGCCGTACCGCAGGGCTACGCCTGCATGCGCAACCTGGAACCCCCGCATCCCGGCGACCCGGGCGGCGGGGGCGGGCCCCGCACCATCGTCGGCGACTGCGTCTACAGCCTGGGCGACGGACAGGTCCGCGAGACCGCCTGCGACGGCACAGGCGAGAAGCAACCTCAGTACAAGGTGGAGAAGGCCGTCTCCGGGCGGGCCGAGTGCCCGCTGTCGACGGCCCTGTACGTCCAGCTCGGCGGCGAACGGCCGGTGGGCTGCGCCCGGCCGGTGTGACCCTGGAAGGGATCAACGGCCGGGCGCAGCACCGGGATTACGGCCGCAGGGCGGGCTCGCGCTCCACGTCACGCCGGTCCAGCTTGGCGTCGAACCGGGCCAGGGGCCTGGCGGAGGACGGGTCCGCCTGGACGGACGCGGACGCCACCCCGGCCCACTGAAGGATCCTGGCGGTGGCCAGCGCCTTCTGGTCGGGGACCAGACCGGCCACGTTCGCCCCGTGGTTGAGGCCGGGGGCGGTGAAGACGTACGAGTCCTTCGCGCCCTTGCCGAGACGGAACGGCTCCGCGCCCCACGGGTCGTTCTGCCCGTACACGAAGAGCATCCGGCGGGCGTTGTGCTTCACCCAGGTGTCCACGTCGCGCATCGCGAACGGCTGGAACCTCATGGGGATGGAGCGCGGGACGAAGTTCCGGGGCGGCTGGTAGCCGTAGCGGATGTACTTCTTCTCGATGTACGGGAAGTGGATCGTCGGCGCGCCCAGCTGGGTGCCGGCCTGGTAGTAGTACGGCGTGTAGGTCTCCAGGCCCTGGTCGGTGTAGGCGGAGAACCCGGAGATCGTGTCGACGGAGGTCCAGATGTCGTCGTCGGTCGCGGTCTTCGCGTCCGCCGGGACCGAGTCGCAGTCGGACAGCAGGCTGTACTGCCAGAAGCCCCAGACGTAGTCGAGGACGACGGCCTCGTAGGCCCGGTCCAGGCTGCCGATGGTGTCGAAGGTGTAGCCGTTCTCGGCCGCGTACGCCCCGTACTTCTTCTCCAGGGCCTCCCGGCGCACCAGGGCCTCGCGCTGCACCGCGTTCAGACGGTCGCGGCACTCCTTGGTGCCGACGGTGGTGAAGAAGCGGTCGTAGACCGAGTCCTCGTCGTTCACGACGTCGTTGGGGGCGACGTAGGCGACGACGCCGTCCATGTCACGGGAGTAGAAGCGCTCGTAGTACGTGGCGGTCATGCCGCCCTTGGAGCCGCCTGTGGAGATCCACTTCTTGGTGTAGACGGCCTTCAGCGCCTTGAAGATACGGTGCTGGTCGCTCGCGGCCTGCCAGATGTCCAGCTTGCTCCAGTCGGCCGGGGCGGGGCGGGACGGCATGAAGAAGCGGTACTCCATGGAGACCTGGTTGCCGTCCACGATCTGCGTCGGCTCGCGGCGTCCGGGGTTCGTGGAGACGTTGTAGCCGCCGGTGTAGAAGACGGTGGGGCGGGAGACGTCCTTGTGCAGCACGGTGATCCGCTGCTGGAACGTGCTCTTGGACGGGTGCCGGTGGTCCACGGGCTGGGCGTAGTTGAGGACGAAGAAGCGGTAACCGGCGTACGGCTTCTCCTCGATCAGGCTCATCCCCGGGACGGCGAGCAGCCGGTCCTTGATGTCCGTGGTCGTACTGGTGGTGCTGGTGGTGCTGGTGGTGCTGGTGGTGCCGGTGGCCTCCGCCTCGGCGGCGGTGGCCGCTCCGGCCGTGCTCAGTGTGCCTATGAGCACCGTGAGCGTCAGCAGCCATCTGAGCGCCTTGCGCATGCACCCTCCCCTGGGTTTTACAGATGTCCGCCGGAAGCTAGCGGAGCAAGTCCCTTCCACACCAGGGGAGATGGGCGTTCGATGGGGAAAACCCTGTACGGGTGCCGGTGTTCAGCAGAGGATCCAGCCGGTACCGACCGAACCCCCGCCCACCTGCCCCTTCACTCGCACGCAGCGGTGACCGGCGTGCACGGTGACCGGTCCGGCCCTGCGCGTGTAGCGGCCGTCGTCGACGACCGGGCGGAGGCCGCGCGCCTGCACGCTGACCATCATGTGGCGCTTCGGACCGGGGTTCTTGGGAAGGGTGACCGCGCAGACGAAGCCGCGCCGCTTGTAGATCTGCACGGAGCCGGTGGTGAAGGAGAGCGTTCTGACCTTGCGTCCGGCGCAGGACGAGGCGTCGGCGGCCTGCGCGGACGCCGGCGCCAGAAGCGCGAGCAGACCGGAAGCGGTCACCAGGGCCAGAGCGAGCGCGAGGCGCCGCCGCAGCACACCACAATCCACTGTCGTCCCTCCCGTAAACACGACTCCTGTGCGTACAGGTGTACGGACGCGCGACACATGTCGGATGGTTGCGCGACCGTCACTGCGACGCGCCGACCGGCTCCTCGGGCTCGGCGGCCCCCACGAACGTCCGCCACAACTCCGCGTACCGCCCGCCCCGGGCCAGCAGCTCCTCGTGCGTGCCGTCCTCCGCGACCCCGCCCCGGTCCATGACGACCACCCGGTCCGCGCGGGCCGCCGTGGTCAGGCGGTGGGCCACGACGAGGGTGGTGCGGCGGCCGGCGATGCGGTCGGTGGCCTGGTTGACCTGGGCTTCGGTGGCAAGGTCCAGGGCGGCCGTGGCCTCGTCGAGGAGGAGGATGTCCGGGTCGACCAGCTCCGCGCGGGCCAGTGCGATCAGCTGGCGCTGGCCGGCCGAGAGGTTGCGGCCGCGTTCGGCGACCTCGTGGAGGTAGCCGCCCTCCAGGGTGGCGATCATCTCGTGGGCGCCGACCGCGCGGGCCGCCGCTTCCACCTCGGCGTCGGTGGCGTCCGGGCGGCCGTAGGCGATGGCGTCGCGGACGGTGCCCTGGAAGAGGTAGGCCTCCTGCGGGACGACCCCGAGGCGGTGGCGGTACGAGGTGAGGTCCAGGCTCCTGAGGTCCGTGCCGTCGACCGTGACGCGGCCGCCGGTCGGGTCGTAGAACCGGGCCACCAGCTTGACCAGGGTCGACTTGCCGGCGCCGGTCTCGCCGACGAAGGCGACCGTCTGCCCGGCGGGGATGTGCAGGTCGACGCCGCCGAGGGCCTCCTCGGGTTCGTCGGCGGAGCCGTAGGCGAAGTGGACGTCCTCGAAGGCGATCTCGCCCCGCAGGGAGAGCACGTCGAGCGGTTCGTCCACGGCCTTCGTGGACGTCGGTTCCTGGAGCAGCTCCTGGATGCGGCCCAGCGAGACGGTCGCCTGCTGGTAGCCGTCGAAGACCTGGGAGAGCTGCTGGACGGGGGCGAAGAACAGGTCGATGTAGAGCAGGTACGCGACCAGGGCGCCCGTCGTGAGGGTCGCCGCGTCGATCCGGCCCGCGCCCGCGATCAGCACGCCCGCCGCGGCCACCGACGACAGCAGCTGCACGAACGGGAAGTAGACGGAGATCAGCCACTGCCCCCGGATACGCGCCTGCCGGTAGCTGTCACTGCGCTCCGCGAACCGTGCCCCGCCGTCCTGCTCGCGCCGGAATGCCTGCACGATCCTGAGCCCCGACACCGACTCCTGAAGGTCGGCGTTGACCACCGACACCCGCTCCCGGGCCAGTTCGTACGCCTTCACGCTCGCCCGGCGGAAGAAGAACGTGGCGACGATCAGCGGGGGCAGGGTCGCGAACACCACGAGTGCGAGCTGTACGTCGATCACCAGCAGGGCGCCCATGATGCCGAAGAAGGTGACGACCGAGACGAAGGCCGTGACCAGGCCCGTCTGCAGGAACGTCGACAACGCGTCGACGTCCGTCGTCATCCTCGTCATGATCCGGCCGGTCAGCTCCCGCTCGTAGTAGTCGAGTCCGAGTCGCTGGAGCTGGGCGAAGATCTTCAGGCGCAGGGCGTACAGGACCCGCTCGCCGGTACGGCCGGTCATCCGGATCTCGCCGACCTGCGCCGCCCACTGCACGCCGACGGCGACCAGGGCGAGCAGGGAGGCGGCCCACACCGCGCCCGACGCCATCCGCGAGACGCCGTCGTCGATGCCGTGCCGGATCATCACCGGCAGGAGCAGGCCCATCCCGGCGTCCACGGCGACCAGGGCCAGGCTCACGAGCAGCGGCCGGCCGAAGCCCCGCAGCAGCCTGCGCAGGCCGTACGACTCCTCGGCGGCGACCGCCCGGGCCTCGTCGACGCCCGGGGTGTCGGTCGCCGGGGGCAACGCCTCGACCTGGGCGAGGAGCTCGGGAGTGGCCGGGGTGCCCTCCATCGCGAGGTCCCGGCGCTCCCGCTCCCCCACCCAGAGCCTGGGCGTGATGCCGCTCTCGGCGTCGAACTCGGCGTCCAGTTCGTCCCGTACCGAAGTGTCCTCGGCGGGGGCGGCGGGCAGGGCGTGGCCCGGGGAGACGCCGCCGAGTTCGTCCGGGTCGGTGAGCAGGCGGCGGTAGAGGGCGGAGCGCTGCTGGAGCTCCTCGTGGGTGCCGATGTCGGCGAGCCGGCCGGCATCGAGGACGGCGATGCGGTCGGCGAGGTTGAGGGTGGAGCGGCGGTGGGCGATGAGGAGGGTGGTGCGGCCCCGCATGACCTGCTGGAGGGCCTCGTGGATCTCGTGCTCGACGCGGGCGTCCACGGCGGAGGTGGCGTCGTCCAGGACGAGCAGGCGCGGGTCGGTGAGGATCGCGCGGGCGAGCGCGACGCGCTGACGCTGGCCGCCGGAGAGGGTGAGGCCGTGCTCGCCGACCTTGGTGTCGTAGCCCTCGGGGAGTTCCCTGATGAAACGGTCCGCCTGGGCGGCGCGGGCAGCGGTCTCGATCTCCTCCTGGGTCGCGTCCGGACGGCCGTACGCGATGTTGTCGCGGACCGTTTCGGAGAAGAGGAAGGAGTCCTCGGGGACCAGGCCGATGGCGGCCCGCAGCGAGTCGAGGGTGAGCTCGCGGACGTCGTGCCCGCCGATGAGGACGGCGCCGTGGGTGACGTCGTAGAAGCGCGGGAGGAGAAGGGAGACGGTGGACTTGCCGGAGCCGGAGGAGCCGACGACCGCGAGGGTCTCGCCGGGGCGGATCTCGAAGCTGAGCCCGTCGAGGACGGGGGTGGTTCTGCCGGGGGCGTGGTCGTAGCCGAAGGAGACGTCGTCGAACTCGACGGTGGCCGGGGCGTCGGCGGGAAGCTCCTTCGTCCCCTCCTGGATCGACGGCTCGGTGTCGATCAGCTCCAGGACGCGCTCGGTGCCCGCGCGGGCCTGCTGGCCGACCGTGAGGACCATGGCGAGCATCCGGACCGGGCCGACGAGCTGGGCGAGGTAGGTGGAGAAGGCGACGAACGTACCGAGCGTGATGTGCCCGCGCACCGCCAGCCAGCCGCCGAGCGCGAGCATCGCCACCTGGCCGAGAGCGGGGACGGCCTGCAGGGCGGGGGTGTACCGGGAGTTGAAGCGGATGGTGCGGAGCCGGCCGGCGAACAGGCGGCGGCCCACCTCGCGCAGCTTGCCCGTCTCCTGTTCCTCCTGCCCGAAGCCCTTCACCACGCGTACGCCGCTGACGGCGCCGTCGACCACGCCCGCGACGGCGGCGGCCTGGGCCTGGGCGTACCAGGTGGCGGGGTGCAGCTTGCTGCGGGAGCGCTTGGCGATCCACCACAGGGCGGGCGCCACGGCCAGGGCGACCATGGTGAGCGGCACGGACAGCCAGGCCATGACCACGAGGGAGATCAGGAAGAGGGCGAAGTTCCCGATGGTCATCGGGAGCATGAAGAGCAGGCCCTGGATCAGCTGGAGGTCGCTGGTCGCCCGGCCGACGACCTGGCCGGTGGACAGCTCGTCCTGCCGGCGGCCGTCCAGGCGGGTGATCGTCCCGAACATCTCGGTGCGCAGGTCGTGCTGGACGTCCAGGGCGAGACGTCCGCCGTAGTAGCGGCGGACGTACGTGAGCAGGTAGACGATCACGGCCGCGCCGATCAGGGCGCCGGCCCAGGGAGCCATGTCCCGGCTGTGGTCGCCGATCACGTCATCGATGATCACCTTGGTGATCAGGGGGACGACGGCCAGCACGGCCATCCCGGCCAGGCTGGACGCGAGGGCCAGGACGACATCCTTGGGATAGCGCCACGCGTAACCGGCCAGCCTTCGAGCCCAGCCCTGTTCGTCCCCCTGGTGCGCTGCCACGCGGTGCCCTCCTTCAGACCTGTACTCCGGAAGACACCAACACGGAATGAAGCGGATTTCATCCCTCCGCAACAACTCGGGGGCGGAGGCGCGGCCCTCTGCTCGCGGGTACGTCAGATACGTACTCGCAGGTGGTAGAACCGCGTCGTCTGTACCGCGTTCTGGTTGTCGTCGCTCACCAGGAGGACCTTCAGGCGATCGCCCGCGCGTCCCGTGATCGCCATGCCCTCGATGTTGTCCAGGAGCGGGTTCGGCTGGGGCTGCTTGGCCGTGGCCCCGAGGGACGGGCAGTCGGCGATGTCGGCGAGCAGGGTCTTCCTGACCGGGCGGACGCCCGCCTGGCCCGTCAGGTTCTCGACGCCGCTGGTGTCCGTGGCGCGGCGGGGGTCGGCCAGGTAGAGGCGGACCGTGTTGCCGACGCCGGAGGTGAAGCCGCGTTCCAGGACGAGGAGGCGGCCGTCGGGGGTGGCCTGGACCTCGGGGACGCCGAGGCCGGCGTCGACGGGGTAGGCGTACTGTGCGCCGAGCGCGAAGCGCCCGCCCTTCGTCCGCTCCCAGGTCTGGAACCGGACGATGGTCGAACTGTCGCCGGTCAGGGCGTACTCCATGGACGCGAGGAGGGTACGGCCGCCGGGGAGCAGGGTCAGTCCCTCGAAGGTGCCGTTGGCGACGGCACGGCCGGCCGGGGCGACCTGGAGGGAGGGCGGGACGGGGAGCCGGTCGAGTATGCGGCCGGCTGTCGAGTACCGGCGGATCGACGGCTCGGTCTCCGAGGTGATCAGCCGGGTGCCGTCATGATCGATCGCCAGGCCCTCGGAGTCGAGCACAGTGCCGTTCTCGTCGGCGAGGGGGACCACTCGGCGCGGCTGAAGGGTCCTCGCGTCCAGGCCGAAGAGGGAGGAGCGGTCGGAGAGGGCGGCGAGCGAGCCGTCCCGGTCCACCGCGAGGGCGGAGAGGTTGCCGACGAAGGTGCCGTCGTACGTCGTCTTGTCGAGCGCGTCGGAGAAGCGGTCGATCGAGACGGACGGCGAACAGGCGTGGCCCTCCTGGGCGTTCGCGGGACCGGCGGCGGTCAGACAGGTGGCCGCCGCCAGGGCCGCGGTGGTGGTGGCGAGAACGGTTCGCAGGCGCATGGGGGCCACCGTAGGGCGGCCCGGTGACGCACGGGAGACCACCTCATGACGGATCAGCTCGCGGCCAGATCCCGGTGGACGACCTTGGCGACGCCCTGGATGGTCGTGATGCCGTAGTTCATGGTGCTGTTGCCCTGCGTGAGCACCGTGATCATGTAGTCGTGGCCGTGGCCCTTGAACGCGCCGATGCTGTGCACCCGCCAGCCGTTGGTGGCCCGCTCCAGCCAGCCGTTCTTGAGGGCCACGGAGACCCCGGACGGCACTCCGTACGGCGTTCCCCAGCGCTGCGAGGAGATGACCTGGCTCATCAGCTTGAGGATGTAGGCGCGGGCGTTGTCGCTCAGGACGGCGTTCTTGGCGGTGATCAGCTTGAGCAGTTTCTGCTCGTCGGTGACGGTGATCTGGGTCAGACCCCAGTAGCCGTTCGCACCGGGCTTGGTCTGGGTCATGCCGGCCGCGGCGAGGAAGCCCTTGATCTTGGTCATGCCCAGCTGCTTCCACAGCTTGCTGGTCGCGGTGTTGTCCGACTTGGTGATCATGGCCTTGGCGAGGGAGGCCTCGGTGTCCGTCAGGTACCGGTTGTGCTTCTTCGCGTCCCACAGCAGCGTGGCGAGGACGGTGACCTTGACGACGCTGGCCGAGTCGAAGGCGGTGGAGGCGCGCAGGGTGCAGGTGGTCTTCGTCGGGCGGTCGTAGACGCCGACCGCGACGGTGCCCCTGCGGTTGGCGAGGGCGGCGGTGATGTCCCTCTTCAGCTTGTCGGCGAGGCCCGCCTTGGCGGACGTGCAGCTGACGGTCGGGGTGGCCGCGGCGGCGGGCGCGGCGGCGGCCACGACGGGTATGAGCGCGCCGACGGCCAGACCGGTCGCCAGGAGTCTCGTACGGCGTGAAGTCACGGAAGTCATGCATCAGTTGACTCACACACCCAGGGGAAAGGTTGTACGAATCGGGAGCATCTTCCCGGTCTCTTCACGCCACCGGCACCACGCTGCCCGACTTGCCGGTTTCCGTCATCCGATCGACATGCCGAAGCCATTTACACGACCACATGTCCATGTCACTCTCCCGTTGCCGCCTCCAATCAACCCGCGTAGATGGGACCCCCACATGCTGGCGACAACACGGATACGCCGATGGAAGCCGGTGGCGCTGGCCACCGCCGCCGTCCTGGCCGGCCTCACCGCGTCCACCCTGACCGCGACCCCGGCCGCGGCGACGACGACCGCGTATGACACGACGTACTACAAGAACGCGGTCGGCAAGACGGGCACCAGCCTCAAGTCCTCCCTCCACACCATCATCAGCAGCCAGTCGAAGATCTCGTACTCCGCGGTCTGGAACGCCCTCAAGGTCACCGACCAGGACCCGAACAACAGCGGCAACGTGATCCTGCTGTACAGCGGGGTCTCCCGCAGCAAGTCCCTCAACGGCGGTGACGTCGGCGACTGGAACCGCGAGCACGTATGGGCCAAGTCCCACGGCGACTTCGGCGAGGCGACCGGCCCCGGCACGGACCTGCACCACCTGCGCCCGGCGGACGTCCAGGTCAACTCCATCCGCGGCAACCTGGACTTCGACAACGGCGGCAGCGCCGTCACCAACGGCGGCGGCAGCACCGTCGACTCCGACTCCTTCGCACCGCGCGCCGCGGACCGGGGCGACGTGGCCCGCATGATCCTCTACATGGCCGTGCGTTACGAGGGCGACGACGGCTGGGCCGACCTGGAACCCAACGAGAAGGTCAACAACGGCAGCAACCCGTACATCGGCAAGCTCTCCGTTCTCAAGGCATGGAACGAGGCGGACCCGCCCAGCGCCTTCGAGGAGAAGCGCAACCAGGTCATCTACGACACCTACCAGCACAACCGGAACCCGTTCATCGACCATCCTGAGTGGGTCGAGGCGATCTGGTAGGAGCGGGCAGCACGGCACGGAGCAGGGTCCTCGGGCAGTTGCCGCAGGGCCCTGCGGTGCGTACCGCTCACGACACAACAACGGCTTCAAGTGCCGCTGTTCGAGAGCGGATTGTGGGCGTTGGGCCCCGGTGCCGCCCGTCTCAGTCGAGATGCGTCGGAGCGAACATCCGCAAGGTCGCGGGCAACACGATCACCGACGGGCCCGGTGCGCTGAGCGACTTGGCCAAGTCGTCGCGGAACGTCTGCGGAGTCGTACGCGCCGCGGGTACGCCGAACGACTCGGCGAGGGCCACGAAGTCCGGTCGGGCGAGTTCGGTGGCCGTGGCCCGGCCGAAGGCGTCCGTCATGTACTCGCGCAGGATGCCGTAACCGCCGTCGTCCACGATCAACCAGGTCACCGGCAGGTTGTACTGCTTCACCGTCGCCAGTTCGGCGATCGAGTACATCGCACCACCGTCTCCGGACACCGCCAGGACCGGCTTGGTCGGGTCCGCGACCGCGGCGCCGATGGCCGCCGGAAATCCGTAGCCGAGGCCTCCGGCGCCCTGAGCCGAATGCATGGTGTTGGGCTGCCTGGCGTCGAACGCGGACCATGCCCAGTAACTGAGGATGGTCATGTCCCAGAAGCTCGGTGCGTCGTCCGGCAGCGCTTCCCGTACATCAGCGAGCAACTGCTGTTCCAGGGTCAGTTCCTGAGCGGCGATGCGTTCGCGCACCCGCGCGAGGAGGTCCCCTACGCGCTCCGGCGCCGTCGGATCCTCGCGGTCCGACACCGTCTCCAGCAGCGCCTGCAGGGCGAGGCGCGCGTCCGCGTGGATGCCGAGGGCCGGGTGGTTGGACTCCAGTTTGCCGAGGTCCGCCTCGATCTGGACGACCCGGCCTCGCGGCTTGAACGTGTGGTAGTTGGAGGAGAGTTCACCGAGGCCCGAGCCGATGACGAGGAGGACGTCCGCGTCCTCCAGGAAGTCCGTCGTGTACCGGTCCTCCAGCCAGGACCGCAACGACAACGGGTGCGTCCAGGGGAACGCGCCCTTGCCGCCGGGGGTGGTGACCACGGGGGCCTGGAGCTTCTCGGCGAGTCGGCGGAGCTTGCCCGACGCGTCCGCCCGTACCACTCCCCCGCCCGCGATGATCGCCGGGCGGGCGGCGTGGGACAGCAAGTCGGCCGCCACCGCCGTCAGTTCGGGGCGGGGCGGCAGTTCCTCCGGGAACGCGTCGCCTCCGGTCACCACCGGGATCAGCGTCTGAGCCAGGAGTACGTCCTGCGGGATCTCGACCCACACCGGGCCGTGCGGAACCGTCAGCGCCGACTTCCAGGCCTCCGCGATCGCGGACGGGATCTGGGACTGGGTGCGGACGGTGTGGACGGACTTGACCACGCCCCTGAACGAGGCCGCCTGGTCCGGGAGTTCGTGCAGATAGCCGTGACGGCCGCCGCCCAGGCCCGCCGTCGGGACCTGGCTGCTGATCGCCAGGACGGGGGCGGAGGCCGCCGCCGCCTCCTGAAGCGCCGCGAGGGACGTCAGCGCGCCCGGGCCCGTCGACAGCAGCAGCGGGGCCGCCTCGCCGGTGACACGGCCGTACGCGTCCGCCGCGAACCCGGCGTTGTTCTCCACCCGCAGGCCGATGTACCGCAGGTCGGAGCGGCGCAACGCGTCGAACACGCCCAACGCGTGCTGGCCGGGCAGGCCGAAGACGGTGGTCGCGCCGAGGCCGGCCAGCGTCTCCACGACCAGGTCTCCGCCGGTGCGGCCGGGGGGAGGGTTCAGCGCGGCCGCCGTCTGGGACGGCGTCGGACGGAGCACCAGGTCGTGGTCGTGGGTCACTTCGCGCGGGCCTCAGCAATCTGACGGGACATGATCGTGGTCAGTTCGTATGCCGTGTGGGACGCCGCCACCGACGTGATCTCCGCGTGGTCGTACGCGGGGGCCACCTCGACGACGTCCGCCGACACCAGGGTGCACGATGCCAGACCGCGCAGGATCTCCAGCAGCTCACGGGAGGTCATGCCGCCCGCCTCGGGCGTGCCGGTGCCGGGTGCGTGGGCCGGGTCCAGGCAGTCGATGTCGATGGAGATGTACAGGGGACGGTCGCCGATGCGCTGCCGGAGCTGGTCGGCGACCTCGTCGACGCCCCGCCGCATCACATCCGCCGACGTGACGATGCCGAAGCCCATCTTGGCGTCGTCGGTGAGGTCCTGCTTGCCGTACAGGGGGCCGCGGGTGCCGACGTGGGACAGGGCGGAGGTGTCGAGGACGCCCTCCTCCACCGCCCGCCGGAACGGTGTGCCGTGCGTGTACTCCGCGCCGAAGTACGTGTCCCAGGTGTCGAGGTGGGCGTCGAAGTGGAGCAAGGCGACCGGGCCGTGCTTCTTGGCGACCGACCGCAGCAGCGGCAGCGCGATCGTGTGGTCGCCGCCCAGGGTCATCAGGCGGGCGCCGGTGCCGAGCAGCTCGTCCGCCGCGGCCTCGACGGTCTCGACCGCCTCGTGGATGTCGAAGGGGTTCACGGCGATGTCGCCGCCGTCGGCCACCTGCGCGAGGGCGAAGGGGGACGCGTCCTGCGCCGGGTTGTACGGGCGCAGCAGCCGGGACGCCTCGCGGATCGCGTTGCCGCCGAAGCGGGCACCCGGCCGGTACGAGACGCCCGAGTCGAACGGCACCCCGACCACGGCGACATCGGCGCGGCCGACCTCGTCGAGGCGCGGCAGCCGGGCGAAGGTCGCGGGACCGGCGTACCGCGGGACGCGGGACGAGTCGACGGGGCCGCGGGGCGTCTCGTTGCTGCTCATGAAGTACTGCCTTCTTTCCTACGCTTCGCCGCGTATGTACTGCTTCTTCTGACGACTCTAACGGGGAGCCGGAACCGGTGCGGAGGTGAGGTCGGGGGTCCCGCGGCCGGCGAGGCGCTCGCGCCAGGCCGCGAGGACGGCCGCGTCGGTGGGCCTGGTCGCCAGGGAGACGAGGAGGTACGCGGCCAGGGAGGACAACAGCCCGTAGTAGACGGGCTCGTTGGCGAGGATGCCGTAGCCCGCCATCAGGCCGACGACGGCGAGACCGCCGACGACGACGGAGGCGAGGGCGCCCTGCACGGTGCCGCGCTTCCACAGCAGTCCGCCGAGGATCGGGACGAGGAGGCCGCCGACGAGCAGGTTGTAGGCGACGGTCAGTGCCTCGACGACGTTGTTCAGCGCGATGGCGGTACCGATCACGACCACGCCCATGACGAGGATGAAGGCGCGGTTGCCCCTGACCTCGTCGCGGTCGTCGGGGGCTTCGGCCGCGGCGTCCGTGGCGCCCCGCAGCCGCGACCAGATGTCGTTGTTGGCGACGGTCGCGCAGGCGATGAGCGCGCCGGAGGACGTGGACATCACGGCGGCCAGTGCGGCGGCGAGCACCAACCCCCGTACGCCGACCGGGAGTTCGTCCTTGACGATGGTCGCGAAGGCGTCGTCGGCATTGGGCAGCTTCGGGTAGAGGACCTTGGCCGCCGTGCCGATGACGGCGCCGGCGAGGGCGTAGACGAGGCAGTAGGTGCCCGCGACCGTGCCGCCCCACCTGGCGGTGCGGTCGCCGCGGGCGGTGAACACGCGCTGCCAGATGTCCTGGCCGATGAGCATGCCGAACGTGTAGATCAGCACGTAGGTGAAGATCGTCTCGCCGCCGATGCCGAGCGGGTCGAAGTACTCGGTGGGCAGCTTCGCCTTCATCTCGCTGAAGCCGCCCGCCTTGACGACGGCGATCGGGAGGAGCAGGAGCAGCACGCCGATGGTCTTCACCACGAACTGCACCATGTCCGTCAGCGTGATCGACCACATGCCGCCGAGCGTCGAGTAGGCGACGACGATCGAGCCGCCGAGGACGATCGCGGCGGTCCTGTTCATGTCGAAGAGGACGTCGAAGATGGTGGCGTACGCGATGGTCGACGTGACCGCGAGCATCAGGGTGTACGCCCACATGACCACGCCGGAGATGACGCCCGCGCGGCCGCCGTAGCGCAGGTCCAGCATCTCGGAGACGGTGTAGACCTTCAGTCGGGCGATGCGGGCGGAGAAGAAGACGGACAGCGCGAGCAGGCCGAGGCCGATGGTGAAGACCATCCAGGCACCGGACAGGCCGTACTGGTAGCCGAGGCCCACGCCGCCGATGGTGGACGCGCCGCCGAGGACGATCGCGGCCATGGTGCCCGAGTACATGACAGGTCCGAGGCGGCGCCCGGCGACCAGGAACTCGCTCTTCGACCTGGCGCGGCGCATGCCCCACCAGCCCATGGCCAGCATGCCGGCCAGATAGACGACGATGACTGCGTAGTCGACGGCCACGGGGCCCTCCTTCGCTCGGTGTCGCCGGCGGGTGACGAGCACCGACACTAGGTGGCCGGAAAGCGACTGCGAAGTGTACGTTTCATCCATTCGAGCCGAGCAGGATTGAAGGAACGTCCACCGTGCCGGATCCCGCTGTCCCGCCGACCCCTCCCGTGCCTCTCGCGGCTCTCCTGGCCCGCGAGGACCTGGCCCTGCGGCAGATCGCGGGGCCGTCCGACCCGGACATCGTCATCCACTGGGCGCACACCTCGGAGATGGCGGACCCGTATCCGTATCTGCTCGGCGGTGAACTCCTGCTGACGGCGGGCGTGCACATTCCGGAGGCGGCGGGCTCCGGCACCTACTTCGACGACTACGTCTCCCGGATCGTCGCGGCGGGCGGGGCGGCCCTCGGGTTCGGGCTGGCACCGGTGCACGACGCGGTGCCGCGGGCGCTGGTCGCGGCCTGCGAGGCGTACGAGCTGCCGCTGGTCGAGGTCCCGCCGCGAACCACGTTCTCGGGTGTGGCCCGCGCGGTCTGGCAGCTGATGGCCCAGGCCCGGCACACCGAACTGCGCCGTGTCACGGAGGCCCAGCAGAGCCTCGCCGCCGCGGCCTCCCGCCCCGACCCGGTCCCGTCCGTCCTGCGGCAGCTCGCCCAGCGGGTGGGCGGCCGGGCGGTGCTGTACGGACCGGAGGGGGCGGAGATCGCGACGGCGGGACGGGAACCGGGGGGCGAGGTGCCGGGGGCACCGACCGGAGGCGAGCAGAGGGGCAAGGTACCGGGGGCACCGACCGGAGGGGAGCAAAGAGGCGAGGGGCGGGAGGCGCTGGCGGAACTCGCGCGGATCGTAGCCGGCCGCTCCTCCACGACCGCCACCGACACCACCCTCGCCGGTACGCATCTCGCCGCCTACGCCCTCGGCGCCGGGCAGGGTTTCGTGCTCGGGGTCGCGGCGCCCCGGCGTGACCCCGGCGACCACACCATCGCGTCCGTCGCCGCCGTGCTGCTCTCCCTCCTCACCGGCGAACACCAGAGCGGGACGGGAGCGGCCCGGTCCGCGGCGCTCGTACGGCTGCTGCTGGGGGCCGGGCCCGACGAGGTGGCGCCCCTGCTGGGCGGTGAACGGTGGGTCGTCGTGCACGCCCGGCCCGACATGCGGGAGGTTCCCGACGGGGTGGCCGCCTCCGCGCTCGGGGCGGCGCTCGGCTCCCCGCTGGTCGACCTGGACCGGGACGTCGTACGGGTCCTGGTGCCGGCCGGACGCGAACCGGCTCCGCAGCCCGGCTGGACGCTCGGTGTCAGCGCGGTCGCCGGACCGCACGAGTGGGCGTCCGCCGACGCCCAGGCGGCCCGTGCCCTGGCCCGCGCCCGGGCCACCCGTGCCCCGCTGGTCCGGCACACCACCCGCCCGGCTCTCGCGGACCTGGTCCCCGGGGAGGAGGCCGAGGCGTACGCCCGTACGCTGCTCGCGCCGGTCGCGGCCACCCCGGCGCTCACCGAGACGCTGCGCGCCTGGCTGTCGCTGCACGGCAGCTGGGACCGTACGGCGGTGGCGCTGGCCGTGCACCGCAACACCGTGCGGCAGCGGATCGCCCGGTGCGCGGCCCTGCTCGCGGCCGACCTGGACGACCCGGACGTACGGATGGAACTGTGGTTCGCGCTGCGGCATCTGTGATCGCGTGACGCACGTCCCAGCGTGCGGGATGCCGAGTGATCCCCCCGAGGTCTGCCTCACAATGGGGGGCATGCCGATACCCGGGACACCCAGCCGCGCCGAGCTCGTCGACCACCTTGTGAAGACCCGTATCGCGGGCGATGTCGCGACCCCTCGTGAGAACAACCTCTCCCACTACCGCCAGCTGGCGAACGGCGTCCGCAACTTCTGGCTCGGCCTGGAGCTCGGCGACCGGTGGACCGACGAGCAGGACGTGCTCGCGGTGATGGCGGAGCGGGTCGGAGTGAACGACGATCCCGAGTACCGGTACGGCCAGGACAGCATCGACCCCGGTCTGACGGTGGCCGCCCTGGACCGGATGGCGGCCCGGCTGCGCAAGGCCGCCGACGGGCAGCAGCGGGTCCTGTTCGCCACCGGCCACCCGGGCGGTCTGCTCGACGTGCACCGCGCCACGGCCGCCGCGCTGCGAGCCGCCGGCTGCGAGATCGTCGTCATCCCGGACGGGCTGCAGACGGACGAGGGGTACGTCATGCAGTTCGCGGACGTGGCGGTGCTGGAGCACGGCGCCACGCTGTGGCACACGCACTCCGGCGAGCCGATGAAGGCCATCCTCACCACCCTGGAGCGCGAGGGCCGCCCGCTGCCGGACCTGGTCGTCGCCGACCACGGCTGGGCGGGCTACGCCGGGCAGCACGGCGTCGACTCCGTCGGCTACGCCGACTGCAACGACCCGGCGCTCTTCCTCGCCGAGGCGGAGGGCACCGTGCAGGTGACGGTCCCCCTCGACGACCACGTGGTCAGCCCGCGCCACTACGACCCGATGACGGCGTATCTGCTGGCGGAGGCGGGGCTGACGCAGGGCTGAGCGCTCGGCTGGAGAGAGCGCTCGGCGACGGGGCGCGTCAGCGTCGCGGGGCGCGGACCACGCCCTCCTGGATGACCGAGATGGCGAGCCGGCCGTCCTGCGTGTAGATGCGGGCCTGGCCCAGGCCCCGGCCGCCGTGTGCCGACGGGGACTCCTGGTCGTACAGGAGCCACTCGTCGGCGCGGAACGGCCGGTGGAACCACATGGCGTGGTCGAGCGAGGCTCCCACGACGTCACCGACCGCCCAGCCGCCGCGTCCGTGCGCGAGCAGGACCGAGTCGAGCAGGGTCATGTCGGAGACGTAGGTGGCGAGGACGACGTGCAGCAGGGGGTCGTCCGCGAGTTTGCCGTTGGTGCGGAACCAGACCTGGGAGTGCGGTTCGCGGGGCTCGCCGAAATCGCCGTACGGCGGCGCGTCGACGTAGCGCAGGTCGATCGCCTCGCGGGCCTGGAGGAACTTCTCCACGACCTCGGGGGCGAGATGGCCGTAGCCGCGCAGCCGCTCCTGGGAGGTCGGCAGCGTGACCGGGTCGGCGGAGGGCGGCATCGGGGTCTGGTGGTCGAAGCCCTCCTCGTACCGTTGGAAGGAGGCGGACAGCGCGAAGATCGGCTGTCCGTGCTGGACCGCGAGGACGCGGCGCGCGGTGAAGGAACGGCCGTCGTTCATCCGGTCGACCGTGTAGACGATCGGCGCGCCGGGATCGCCGGGGCGCAGGAAGTACGCGTGGAGGGAGTGGGCGAGGCGGCCCTCGGGGACCGTCCGCCCGGCGGCGACGAGCGCCTGGGCCGCGACCTGGCCGCCGAAGACCCGAGGGACGACGGCGAACCGGGACTGACCTCGGAAGATGTTCTCCTCGATCTGCTCGAGGTCGAGCAGATCGAGGAGATCGTCCAGTGCCTGACTCATGCAGTTATTTCTACGGGCCAGTAATTTCCGGGACCTTACAGACCCATGTCCTTCGCGATGATCGTCTTCATGATCTCGCTGGTGCCGCCGTAGATGCGGTTGACGCGGTTGTCCGCGTACAGGCGGGCGATCGGGTACTCGTTCATGAAGCCGTAGCCGCCGTGCAGCTGGAGGCAGCGGTCGATGACGCGGTGCGCGACCTCGGTGCAGAACAGCTTGGCGCTGGCGGCCTCGGCGGGGGTCAGCTCGCCGGCGTCCAGGGCCTCCAGGGCGCGGTCGGCGACGGCCTCGGCGGCGTCCACCTCGGCCTGGCAGGCGGCCAGCTCGAACTTGGTGTTCTGGAAGGACGCGACCGGCTTGCCGAAGACGGTGCGCTCCTGGACGTACTCCTTGGCGAACCGGACGGCGGCCTTGGCCTGCGCGTACGCGCCGAAGGCGATGCCCCAGCGCTCGGAGGCCAGGTTGTGGCCGAGGTAGGAGAAGCCCTTGTTCTCCTCGCCGAGGAGGTCCTCGACGGGGACCTTCACGTCGACGAACGCCAGCTCGGCGGTGTCGGAGACCTTCAGGCCGAGCTTGTCCAGCTTGCGGCCTATGGAGTAGCCCTCGGACTTGGTGTCCACGGCGAACAGGGAGATGCCGTGGCGGCGGTCCTCCGCGGTCGGCGCGGCGGTGCGGGCGCAGACGATGACACGGTCGGCGTGCACGCCACCCGTGATGAAGGTCTTGGAGCCGTTGAGGACGTAGTGGGTGCCGTCCTCGGAGAGCTTGGCGGTGGTCTTCATGCCCGCGAGGTCGGAGCCGGTGCCGGGCTCGGTCATCGCGAGGGCCCACATCTCCTCGCCGGAGACGAACTTCGGCAGGAAGCGCTTCTTCTGCTCGTCGGTGGCGAGCATCTTGATGTACGGCAGGCCGAGCAGCACGTGGACGCCCGAGCCGCCGAAGGAGACGCCGGCGCGGGCGGTCTCCTCGTACATCACGGCCTCGAACTTGTACGAGTCGATGCCGGCGCCGCCGTACTCCTCGTCGACGCGGATGCCGAAGACGCCGAGTTCGGCGAGCTTGTAGTAGAAGTCGCGCGGTGCCTGGCCCGCGGCGAACCACTCGTCGTAGACGGGGACGACCTCGGCCTCGATGAAGTCCCGGAGGGTCTCCCGGAACGCCTCGTGATCCTCGTTGAACACCGTACGGCGCACCGCCGCACCTCCTTGCGCCTAAGCCGGCGCCGCTCTCGCGTATGTGGTCGCTCGCCGTTGGGGTTCCTCAATCGATGGTTGCGGCCCGAACGGCTAAGCGCTTGCTCACTCAAGGTACCGGCGAGTAGGGAGGCGCGTCCAGGTAACGCTCGTCACGTGCGGCCGCTCGATGTGCGCGCAGAGCTTGCGCCACAGGGCTTGCGCCGCAGGGCTTGTACCGCACCGCTTATGCCGCGGGGCTTGTCACTCCGCCGCCGCGAACGCGCCCCGCGCCATCCGGTGCAGCAGCTCCGCCGTGGCCCCCCGCCCCGGCAGGGAACCCGCCCTCCCCAGATGGGGGGTGGAGTTCAGCAGCCCGAACACCGAGTGGACGGCGGAGCGCGCCGTCGGCTCGGACAACGCCGGGTACACCTCGCGCACGACGCCGACCCACAGCTCGACGTACTGCCGCTGCAGCTGCCGCACCAGCTTGCGGTCCGTGTCCCGGAGGCGGTCCAGCTCCCGATCGTGCAGTGTGATCAGCGGGCGGTCGTCGAGGGCGAAGTCGATGTGGCCCTCGATGAGGGAGTCGAGGACCTGCTCGCCGGGCACCCCGTCGGCTTCCTGGACGCGCCGCTTGGCGCCCGTCAGCAGCTGGCCGCTGATCCCCACCAGCAGCTCGGCGAGCATCGCGTCCTTGCCCGCGAAGTGACGGTAGAGACCGGGGCCGCTGATCCCGACCGCGGCACCTATCTCGTCCACACCGACGCCGTGGAAGCCGCGTTCGGCGAAGAGCCGCGCGGCCTCCTTGAGGATCTGCTCGCGGCGGGTGGGGGCGTCGGTTCTGGTGGCCATGGAAGTAATTCTAGACAGACTGGTTAGCGGTCGTTAACCTGAAGGAAACGGTTAACGCTCATTAACACGACGAGGGGACCTGAGGATGCAGGAGGCAGCGGTGCTGACCAGCGCGGCGGACCCCGCCTCGGAGGCCTGGCGGGCCAACGAGACGGCCCACCTCGCACTCGTCGAGGAGCTGCGCGGCAAGCTCGCGACGGCCCGGCTCGGCGGGGGCGAGAGGGCCCGTGCCCGGCACACCGCGCGCGGGAAGCTGCTGCCGCGCGACCGGGTGGACACGCTCCTCGATCCCGGCTCGCCCTTCCTGGAGCTGGCGCCTCTCGCCGCCGACGGGATGTACGAGGGACAGGCCCCGGCGGCCGGGGTCATCGCCGGGATCGGCCGGGTCAGCGGACGCGAGTGCGTGATCGTCGCCAATGACGCCACCGTCAAGGGCGGGACGTACTACCCGATGACGGTGAAGAAGCATCTGCGCGCCCAGGAGGTGGCCTTGGAGAACCGCCTGCCCTGCGTCTACCTCGTCGACTCCGGCGGCGCCTTCCTGCCCATGCAGGACGAGGTCTTCCCGGACCGCGAGCACTTCGGGCGGATCTTCTACAACCAGGCCCGGATGTCGGGCGCGGGGATCCCGCAGATCGCCGCGGTCCTGGGGTCGTGCACCGCCGGCGGGGCGTACGTCCCGGCCATGAGCGACGAGGCCGTCATCGTGCGGAACCAGGGGACGATCTTCCTCGGGGGTCCGCCTCTCGTGAAGGCCGCCACCGGGGAGGTCGTCACCGCGGAGGAGCTGGGCGGGGGCGAGGTGCACTCCCGGATCTCCGGCGTCACCGACCACCTCGCCGAGGACGACGCCCACGCCCTGCGCATCGTGCGGAACATCGCCGCCACCCTCCCCGCGCGCGGGCCCCTCCCCTGGGAGGTCCGGCCCGCCGTCGAGCCGAAGCTCGACCCGTACGGGTTGTACGGCGCCGTGCCCGTCGACTCCCGCACCCCGTACGACGTGCGCGAGATCATCGCGCGCGTGGTCGACGGTTCCCGTTTCGCCGAGTTCAAGGCCGAGTTCGGGCAGACCCTCGTCACCGGCTTCGCCCGCATCCAGGGCCACCCGGTCGGGATCGTCGCGAACAACGGGATCCTGTTCTCCGAGTCCGCCCAGAAGGGCGCCCACTTCATCGAGCTGTGCGACCAGCGCGGGATCCCGCTGGTGTTCCTGCAGAACATCTCCGGCTTCATGGTCGGCAAGGACTACGAGGCCGGTGGTATCGCCAAGCACGGCGCCAAGATGGTGACCGCGGTGGCGTGCACGCGCGTGCCCAAGCTGACCGTCGTGGTCGGCGGGTCGTACGGCGCCGGGAACTACTCCATGTGCGGGCGGGCGTACTCGCCCCGCTTCCTGTGGATGTGGCCCAACGCCAAGATCTCCGTCATGGGCGGCGAGCAGGCCGCCTCCGTCCTCGCGACCGTCAAGCGGGACCAGTCGGAGGCCCGGGGGGAGGACTGGCCGGCGGAGGAGGAAGAGGCGTTCAAGGCGCCGATCCGCGCCCAGTACGAGCGTCAGGGCAACGCCTACTACGCCACGGCCCGGCTCTGGGACGACGGGGTCATCGACCCGCTCGACACCCGGCAGGTGCTGGGCCTGGCCCTGACCGCGTGCGCCAACGCGCCCCTGGGTGACCCCCAGTTCGGCGTCTTCCGGATGTGAGGGACCTGACGACGATGTTCGACACAGTGATTGTGGCCAACCGGGGCGAGATCGCCGTCCGCGTGATCCGTACGCTGCGCTCGCTGGGGGTGCGCTCGGTGGCCGTCTTCTCCGACGCGGACGCCGACGCCCGGCACGTCCGCGAGGCCGACACCGCCGTACGGCTCGGTGCGGCGCCCGCCGCCGAGAGCTATCTGTCGGTCGAGCGGCTCCTGGAGGCGGCGGCCCGCACCGGCGCCCAGGCCGTCCACCCCGGGTACGGCTTCCTGGCGGAGAACGCCGGCTTCGCGCGCGCGTGCGCCGACGCCGGGCTGGTCTTCATCGGGCCGCCCGCGGACGCCATCGCGCTCATGGGCGACAAGATCCGCGCCAAGGAGACGGTACGGGCGGCCGGGGTGCCGGTGGTCCCCGGGTCCAGCGGCAGCGGGCTCAGCGATGCCCAACTCGCCGACTCCGCCCGTCAGATCGGTATGCCGGTGCTGCTGAAGCCGTCCGCGGGCGGGGGCGGCAAGGGCATGCGGCTGGTGCGCGAGGCGGCCCTGCTCGCCGACGAGATCGCCGCCGCGCGCCGCGAGGCCCGCGCCTCCTTCGGGGACGACACCCTGCTCGTCGAACGGTGGGTCGACCGGCCCCGGCACATCGAGATCCAGGTCCTGGCCGACGGCCACGGCCGGGTGGTCCACCTGGGCGAGCGCGAGTGCTCCCTCCAGCGCCGCCACCAGAAGCTCATCGAGGAGGCGCCCTCCGTCCTCCTGGACGACAGGACCCGGGCGGCGATGGGCGAGGCGGCCGTCCAGGCGGCCCGTTCCTGCGGCTACCGGGGCGCGGGCACGGTGGAGTTCATCGTCCCCGGCGAGGACCCGTCGTCGTACTACTTCATGGAGATGAACACCCGCCTCCAGGTGGAGCACCCGGTCACGGAGCTGGTCACCGGCCTGGACCTGGTGGAGTGGCAGCTGCGGGTGGCGGCCGGCGAACCGCTGCCCTTCGGACAGGACGACATCGCCCTCACCGGCCACGCGATCGAGGCCCGCGTCTGCGCCGAGACGGTGTCGGTCAAAGAGGGCGCGCGCGGGTTCCTCCCGTCCGGCGGCACGGTCCTGAGACTCCACGAACCCCAGGGCGACGGCGTCCGCACCGACTCCGGGCTCAGCGAGGGCACCGAGGTCGGCAGCCTGTACGACCCGATGCTGTCCAAGGTGATCGCGTACGGGCCGGACCGGGCCACCGCGCTCAGGAAACTCCGGGCCGCCCTGGCGGAGACGGTCACTCTGGGCGTGCAGACGAACGCCGGGTTCCTGCGGCGGCTGCTCGCCCATCCGGCGGTCGTGGCGGGCGAGTTGGACACGGGGCTGGTGGAGCGGGAGGTCGAGGGTCTGGTGCCGGCCGAGGTCCCGCAGGAGGTTTACGCGGCGGCAGCGCTGCTGCGCCAGGCCGCCCTCGGCGCGGCGGGGCCCGGCTGGGTGGACCCGTTCTCCGTCGCCGATGGCTGGCGCCTGGGCGGCGAGCGGGCCTGGACGGCTCACCACCTCCAGGTGGCAGGGCACGAGCCCCGCACCGTCCGGGTGCGCGGCACGGCGGACGGCGGGGCCGAGGTACTCGCCGACGGCGCGCGGACACCGCTCCGGGCACACGCCGGGCCGCCTCCGGGACCGGACGGCGACTCCCGGTCCCGGTTCACCCTCCACCTCGACGGCATCGCCCACACCTTCGCCGCCCTGCCGGGAGGCACCTGGCTGGGCCGCGACGGCGACGCCTGGCAGGTGCGCGACCACGACCCGGTCGCCGCGTCCCTCACGGGCGCGGCCCACGCGGGCGCCGACTCGCTCACCGCACCGATGCCCGGCACGGTCACCGTCGTGAAGGTCGCCGTCGGCGACGAGGTGACCGCGGGCCAGAGCCTGCTGGTCGTCGAAGCGATGAAGATGGAGCACGTCATCTCCGCCCCGCACGCCGGCACGGTCGCCGAACTGGACGTCGTACCGGGGGCGACGGTCGCCATGGACCAGGTGCTGGCGGTCATCGCGCCTGCGGAGACCGCCGCGTCGGAGACTGCCGCGCCAGAGAGCGCCGCGTCGGAGAGTGCCGGGTCGGAGAGTGCCGCGTCAGAGACCCCCGCCTCGGGGACCCCACTTCCGGAGACCGCCACCGCACAGACCACCCCCGCACAGGCCACCTCCGCACAGACCACCTCCGTGCAGACCGCCACCTCCGAGACCGCCCCCGCCCAGATCGTCCCCGGCAAGGAGAAGACGGCATGAGCACTCCCGAACTGGGCCTCCCCATGGTCGTACCGGCTCCGGCCCTGCCCGCCCGTGTCCGGATCCACGAGGTGGGCGCCCGCGACGGGCTGCAGAACGAGAAGGCGACCGTCCCGACGGAGATCAAGGCGGCGTTCATCCGCCGCCTCGCCGAAGCCGGCCTGACGACGATCGAGGCGACCAGCTTCGTGCACCCCAAGTGGGTGCCCCAACTGTCCGACGCCGAGCAGCTCTTCCCGCTGATCGACGATCTCCCCGTCGACCTGCCGGTCCTCGTCCCGAACGAACGCGGACTGGACCGGGCCCTGCTCTTCGGCGCCCGCCGGGTCGCCGTGTTCGCCAGCGCCACCGAGTCCTTCGCCAAGGCCAACCTCAACCGCACCGTCGACGAGGCGCTGGCGATGTTCGAGCCGGTGGTGGCCCGGGCGAAGGCGGAGGGGGTGCATGTCCGCGGCTATCTCTCCATGTGCTTCGGCGACCCGTGGGAGGGCCCGGTGCCGATCCCGCAGGTCGCCCGGGTCTGCCGGGCCCTGCTCGACATGGGCTGCGACGAGCTCAGCCTCGGCGACACGATCGGGGTGGCCACGCCCGGCCATGTCCTCGCCCTCCTCACCGCGCTCACCGAGGCGCGGGTCCCCGCCGAGGTGGTGGGCGTGCACTTCCACGACACCTACGGCCAGGCGCTCGCCAACACCCTGGCGGCGCTCCAGTACGGCGTCACCACCGTCGACGCCTCCGCGGGCGGCCTCGGCGGCTGCCCGTACGCCAAGTCCGCCACCGGCAACCTCGCCACCGAGGACCTCGTGTGGATGCTTCAGGGGCTCGGCGTCGAGACCGGAGTCGACCTCGGCCGTCTTGTCGCCACCAGCGTGTGGATGGCCGCGCACCTGGGCCGGCCCAGCCCGTCCCGCACCGTCCGAGCCCTCTCCCACCAGGAGCAGTGAACAACGATGGACCACCGTCTCTCCCCCGAACTGGAAGAACTCCGCCGGACGGTCGAGGAGTTCGCACACGACGTCGTGGCGCCCAAGATCGGCGACTTCTACGAGCGGCACGAGTTCCCGTACGAGATCGTCCGCGAGATGGGCCGCATGGGGCTGTTCGGGCTGCCGTTCCCGGAGGAGTACGGCGGCATGGGCGGCGACTATCTGGCCCTCGGCATCGCGCTGGAGGAACTGGCGCGGGTCGACTCATCGGTCGCCATCACCCTGGAGGCGGGCGTCTCGCTGGGCGCGATGCCGATCCACCTGTTCGGCACCGAGGAGCAGAAACGGCAGTGGCTGCCCCGCCTGTGCTCCGGTGAGACCCTCGGGGCGTTCGGGCTGACCGAGCCCGGCGGCGGCTCGGACGCGGGCGCCACCCGGACGACGGCCCGCCTCGACCCGGAGACGGACGAATGGGTGATCAACGGCTCCAAGTGCTTCATCACCAACTCGGGCACGGACATCACGGGCCTGGTCACGGTCACCGCGGTGACGGGCCGCAAGGCGGACGGCAGGCCGTTGATCTCCGCGATCATCGTGCCGTCGGGCACCCCCGGCTTCACGGTCGCCGCCCCCTACTCCAAGGTCGGCTGGAACGCCTCGGACACCCGTGAGCTGTCCTTCTCCGACGTCCGTGTCCCGGCCGCGAACCTGCTCGGCGAACAGGGCCGCGGCTACGCCCAGTTCCTGCGCATCCTGGACGAGGGCCGGATCGCCATCGCCGCCCTCGCCACCGGGCTGGCGCAGGGCTGTGTGGACGAGTCGGTGAAGTACGCGAACGAACGCGAGGCGTTCGGCCGCCCCATCGGCGCCAACCAGGCCATCCAGTTCAAGATCGCCGACATGGACATGAAGGCCCACACCGCCCGCCTCGCCTGGCGCGACGCGGCCTCCCGTCTCGTCCTGGGCGACCCCTTCAAGAAGGAGGCGGCCCTCGCCAAGCTGTACTCCTCCACGATCGCCGTGGACAACGCCCGCGACGCCACCCAGATCCACGGCGGCTACGGCTTCATGAACGAGTACCCGGTCGCCCGTATGTGGCGCGACTCCAAGATCCTGGAGATCGGCGAGGGCACCAGCGAGGTCCAGCGGATGCTGATCGCGCGGGAGTTGGGGCTGGCGGGCTGATTCCGGCCGTCGGCCCGCGTCGACCCGCGTCCGCCGGGGCGGAGCGGGCCGGCGAATATCGGGAGCGGGCCGCCGTCCGCCGGGGGCGGAGCGGGCCGGCGGACGTCGGGAGTCGGCCGCCGTCAGCCCAGGACGGAGCGGGCCGACGACTGCCGGGAGTCGGCCGCCGAGCGTTGCCTGCCGCCCGGCTCTACCGGCCCAACCGCCCCCGTAGCCGCCGGATCTGGCGGTTGTCGGTGACCGCGTCCAGGAGCCGCCGCCGGGTGCCGGCCTGGTACGCCGGGCCCTCCAGACGCAGCAGGGAGCCGTCACGGACCACGGCGTACGCGACCGGGGTGTTCGCCTTCGGGAAGGTGACCGGGTGGCGTCCGGCCGGAAGCTTGAGGCGGGTGGGGAGGCGCAGCCGTGCCGTTCCGTCGGCTCCGGGGGCGAGCTTCGCCTCCACCGTCAGGGTGGACACGGTGACCTCGACGGGAAGCGGGTCGCCCGCCGCGGCGGCCATGTACGGCAGCCCGAGCGACCGCCGGGCACGCGCGGTGTTCGCGGAGACGACACCGTCCGTGTCGGGCCCGAGTCTTCGCAGGCGCTGGTCCAGGTCGAGGGCGAGCTGGCCCTTGCCCTTGGTCCAGTACGGCAGGGCGAGCCGCCCGCCGGTCAGCGCCGGGCTCGCGGCCGGGCCGCCCTGCGTGCCGTCGCCGGTCACCCGGACCATCCGGTCGACGCCCAGCAGCATGATGTGCGCCCACACGTCGTGAACCCCGCGCTTCAGCGGCCGGCCGCCCGCCAGCCGCTCCGGGTCGAGACGCAGCCGCCCGGACACGACGAGCCGCGACCGCCCCTCCCCCAGCGGCTCCAGCCGCACCTCCGGGTCACCCTCCGGGTACCACCAGTCCTCCCGGTCCCGGTCCTTCACCACCAGCTCCGCGGACGCCCGCCGGAACGGATCGGGGACCTCCCAGCCGTCCTCCGTCCCCGGCACGCCGTCCAGCAGCTCCGGGTCCAGCCACCACGTCCCGTCCCGCTCGACGAGGGCCAGCGGTTGGCCGTCCCCGCGCAGCAGGTCCAGGGTGACGTCGGCGACCAGGCAGCCGTCCTCCCAGCGTGGTTCGCCGACCAGGCCGCGTGCCGTCACGTCGCGGACGCGTTCCGCGAGCGCCACCGCCCCGTCGAAGTCGCCGCGTTCCAGCAGTTCGGCCCGCAACCGGGACACCGCGGGCAGTCCCTCCCGCACGGCCGCGGGTAACTCCTCGCGGGCCACCTCCCGGGCCGCCTCGAAGCGCTGCCGCTGTTCGGCCGGGTCCTCGCGCAGGATCTCGGGCTCACGGGTCCGGGAGAGGATCTCGACGTGGTAGAGGCGGTGCAGCAGCCGGTTCTGCAGCGCGTCGATGTCGCCGGAAGGGGTGGTGCCGTCCTTGATCTGGCGGACGATGGTGCGCAGGTTGGGCCAGAATCCGTGCCGGGGGTTGAACCGGTGCCGGGTGTTGTTGCCGCCGTCGTCCCGCTTCATCCAGTAATAGCAGGGGTAGTCGGCGAGGATCGAGATCCGTTCGGCCTTCAGATAGGCGGCGCTCACGAAGGCCAGATCCTCCATGATCCACGGCCCTTCCGGGAACCGCAGCCCGTGTTCCTCGACGAACGCCCGCCGGAACATCTTGTGCGGCGATAAGCTCTGCATCAGCTCGTCGTTCTCGATCGTGCAGGCGTCCACCGTGTGCCGGAACAGCCGCCGGGGCCGGGCCATGTTGGTGGACATCTTGCCGATGACCACGTCGGCGTCGTTGCGCTTCGCGTGCTCGTACAGCCGCTCCAGTGCCTCGGACCCGAGCGTGTCGTCGTGGTCGACGAACTGGATGTACTCACCGTTGGCGTGCCGCATGCCGAGGTTGCGCGGCGCACCGGGCCATCCCGAGTTCGCCATGGTGTGCACCTGGACGTTCGGATGCGCGGCCGCGATCTTCTCCAGCCGGGCCGGTGTGTCGTCCGTCGACCCGTCGTCGACGTAGATCACCTCGTACTCGTCGGCCGGCAGACTCTGCCCCAGCAGCGACGGCGCGCACTCGTCGACGTACTTCCCGGTGTTGTAGACGGGGACGATGACGCTGACCTTGGTTCTCGGCATTTCACGGACTTTACCGGGGTACCGGGCATCGCTCCCCGCGTATCGGGAACAGCTACCGGGTGCCCTCTGGACAAAATAGAAGGTTAGGCTAACCTAAGCCTGATTCCGCCACCCACCGTTGGCGTGCACCCAGTTGCCCCCGTACGCACGAAAGCAGACCCCTCCATGCCGAACGCCAGAACCGCCCACCTCTCCCGTCGCGGCCTGCTCGCCACCGGCGGTGCGCTCGGCCTCGGCGCCCTCCTGGCCGCGTGCGGCGACAGCGACTCGGAGAGCGGCGGCTCGGACTCGACGACGCCCGCCAAGGCCTCCGGCCCCTGGTCCTTCAAGGACGACCGCGGTACGACGGTGAAGCTGGACGAGGTCCCGACGAAGATGGTCGCCTTCACCGGTGTCGCCGCCGCCCTCTTCGACTACGGCATCGAGGTCAAGGGCGTGTTCGGCCCGACCACGACGAAGAGCGGCAAGGCCGACGTCCAGGCCGGCGACATGGACGTCAGCAAGCTGACGGTCTTCGGCAACGTGTGGGACCAGTTCAACGTCGAGAAGTACGCGGCCTTCGCACCCCAGGTCCTGATCACCACCACCTTCGACGCCGCCGGCACCCTCTGGTACGTGCCCGAGGCGTCGAAGGACAAGATCGCCAAGCTGGCCCCGAGCGTCGCCGTCTCCGTCTACGACCGTCAGCTGACCAAGTCGCTCGCCCGCATGTGGGAGCTGGCCGAGTCGCTCGGCGGGGACATGAAGGCCGCCAAGGCCACCGACGCCAAGAAGCGTTTCGAGGCCGCCTCGGAGCGGCTGCGCAAGGCCGCCAAGGCCCGGCCCGAGATCAAGGTGCTGGCGGGTTCCGCCGCCGAGACCGCGTTCTACGTCTCCGGCACCAACCTCTCCGTCGACCTGGAGTACTTCAAGGCCCTCGGCGTGAACTTCGTCGAGCCCCCGGAGTCCGCGAAGAAGTCGACCGGCGGCTGGTTCGAGACCCTGAGCTGGGAGAACGTCGACAAGTACCCGGCCGACATCATCATGATGGACGACCGCACCGCGACCATCCAGCCCGCCGACATCACCGAGGCGACCTGGAAGAAGCTGCCGGCCGTCAAGGCCGGGCAGGTCATCTCGCGCTCTCCCGAGCCGATTCTGTCGTACGACAAGTGCGTGCCGATGGTGGAGAACCTCGCGAAGGCCATCGAGGGCGCGAAGAAGGTCGGTTGAACCCCGCACCCAGGTAAGCATCCCTGACGCCGATTCAGGAGTCACCCCATGACCACGGCCATAGCCGCTCCGTTCCGTTTCTTCTCCCTGCAGGTCGTACGGACGAGGCGGCTGGGGCCGTCTCTGGTCCGGGTGAGCTTCGGCGGGGAGGATCTGCGCGCCTTCTTCTCCGACGGGCGGGACCAGTCCCTGTCGCTGTTCCTCCCGCACCCCGGGCAGTCCGAGCCGCGTGTCCCGATCGAGCTGGGTGACGGCTGGTGGCAGGGCTGGCGTGAACTCCCGGACGGTGTACGGGCGGTGATGCGGTCCTACACGCTGCGGGACCTGCGGCACGGGCCCGACGGGCACACCGAGGAGATCGACATCGACTTCGTGCTGCACGCTCCCGCCGGGCCGGCCTCCGCGTGGGCGGCGCGGGCCGCCGCCGGCGACAAGGTGCTGCTGCTCGGGCCGGCGATCGCGGACAACCGGGCGATCCGCTTCCGGCCCCCTCAGGACACGGACCTGGTGGTGATCTGGGGTGACGAGACCGCCGTACCCGCCGCCTGCTCCATCGTCGAGTCGCTGCCGGCCGGCACCCGTGCCCGGGTCTGGCTGGAGGTTCCGCACGCCGGTGACGTACAGGATCTGGTGACCGCGGCGGACGCCGAGATCACCTGGCTGGTGCGGGAGGAGAGCCACGCCACGGGCTCCCCACTGGCGCTCGCCCCCATCCGCGCCGCTCAACTCCCGCCCGCCGCGCGGCCGTACGTCTGGATGGCGGGCGAGTCCGGCTGTGTGAAGGAGCTGCGCCGGCACTTCGTGCGGGAGCGGGAGTTCGACCGGCGCCGGATCACCTTCGTCGGCTATTGGCGGCAGGGTCTGTCCGAGGAGGAGCTCCGCGAGCAGGAGTGAGCCCCGCCATCACCTTTCGCTCCAACTCGCTTATCTCAGGCCTGAGTTGAGAGTGACGGCGGTCACGGTGGAGGCAGGGTTTCGCTCGCGTTAATTAGGTTAGGCTAACCTAAGTTGAAGCCGAGGCTCCGCCCCGCTCCCCCGCCCCACGGACCGTCCCCACCGGAGGACCGCACATGCGCTCGCACCTGCTCAACGACACGACCGCGGAGCACTACCGACGCTCCGTGACCGAAGGAATCGAGCGGGTGGCGGCCAAACTCGCCACCACCTCCAGGCCGTTCACCGGCGTCACCGTCGACGCCCTCTCCCCGCGCATCGACGAGATCGACCTCGACCGGCCGCTGCACGACACGGCGGCGGTGCTCGACGAACTGGAGGACGTCTACCTCCGGGACGCGGTCTACTTCCACCATCCCCGCTACCTCGCCCACCTCAACTGCCCGGTCGTCATCCCGGCCGTGCTCGGCGAGGCGATCCTTTCCGCGGTCAACTCCTCCCTGGACACCTGGGACCAGTCGGCGGGCGGCACCCTCATCGAGCGCAAGCTCATCGACTGGACCGCGGGCCGCATCGGGCTCGGCGAGAACGCCGACGGCGTCTTCACCTCCGGCGGCACCCAGTCCAACCTGCAGGCGCTGCTGCTGGCCCGCGAGGAGGCCAAGAGCGACGAGCTCGCCAAACTGCGCGTCTTCGCCTCCGAGGTGAGCCACTTCAGCGTGAGGAAGTCCGCGAAACTGCTGGGTCTGGGGCAGGACGCCGTGGTGTCGATCCCGGTCGGCGCCGACAAGCGGATGCAGACCGTCGCGCTCGCCCACGAGCTGGAGCGCTGCAAGCAGGACGGCCTGGTTCCCATGGCGGTCGTCGCGACCGCCGGCACCACCGACTTCGGCTCCATCGACCCGCTGCCCGAGATCGCCGAGCTGTGTGCCCAGTACGGCGTGTGGATGCACGTCGACGCCGCCTACGGCTGCGGGCTGCTCGCCTCCGTGAGGCACCGGGACCGCATCGACGGCATCGAGCGGGCCGACTCGGTCACCGTCGACTACCACAAGTCCTTCTTCCAGCCGGTGAGTTCGTCCGCCGTGCTGGTCAAGGACGCGGCCACCCTGCGCCACGCCACCTACCACGCGGAGTACCTCAACCCGCGCCGGATGGTGCAGGAGCGCATCCCCAACCAGGTCGACAAGTCCCTCCAGACCACCCGCCGCTTCGACGCCCTCAAGCTGTGGATGACCCTGCGGGTGATGGGTGCCGACGGCATCGGGCAGCTCTTCGACGAGGTCTGCGACCTGGCGGTCCAGGGCTGGGAACTGCTGGCGGCCGACCCCCGCTTCGACGTCGTCGTCGAGCCGGCCCTCTCCACCCTCGTCTTCCGCCACATCCCGGCCGCCGTCACCGACCCCGCCGACATCGACCGCGCCAACCTGTACGCCCGCAAGGCCCTGTTCGCCTCCGGGGACGCGATCGTCGCGGGCACCAAGGTCGACGGCCGGCACTACCTGAAGTTCACCCTGCTCAACCCCGAGACGACGGTCGACGACATCGCCGCCGTCCTCGACCTGATCGCCGGCCACGCCGAGCAGTACCTGGGAGAGTCCCTTGACCGCGCGTCCTGACAACCCGGCCCCTTCTTACGCGACTCACGACTTCGTGGGGATCGGGCTCGGCCCCTTCAACCTCGGCCTGGCCTGCCTCACCGAGCCCATCGCCGAACTCGACGGTGTCTTCCTGGAGTCGAAACCCGACTTCGAGTGGCACGCCGGCATGTTCCTGGACGGCGCCCACCTCCAGACCCCGTTCATGTCGGACCTGGTCACCCTCGCCGACCCGACCTCGCCGTACTCCTTCCTCAACTACCTGAAGGAGAAGGGCAGGCTGTACTCGTTCTACATCCGCGAGAACTTCTACCCCCTGCGGGTCGAGTACGACGACTACTGCCGCTGGGCCGCGAACAAGCTGAGCAGCGTCCGCTTCGGCACGACGGTCACCGAGGTCGGGTACGACGAAGGGGCCGAGGTCTACGTCGTGCGGACCGCCGCCGGCGACGAGTTCCGCGCCCGCCACCTGGTCCTCGGCACCGGCACACCGCCCCACATCCCCGAGGCCTGCCAGGGCCTGGGCGGCGACTTCATCCACAACTCCCGCTATCTGGAGCACAAGGCCGAGCTCCAACGCAAGGAGTCGATCACGCTGGTGGGCTCCGGCCAGTCCGCCGCCGAGATCTACCACGACCTGCTCGGCGAGATCGACGTCCACGGCTACCGGCTGAACTGGGTCACCCGCTCCCCGCGCTTCTTCCCGCTGGAGTACACGAAACTCACGCTGGAGATGACGAGCCCGGAGTACGTCGACTACTTCCACGCACTCCCGGAGCAGACCCGTTACCGTCTCACGGCCGAGCAGAAGGGCCTGTTCAAGGGCATCGACGGTGACCTGATCAACGAGATCTTCGACCTGCTGTACCAGAAGAACCTCGGCGGCCCGGTGCCCACGCGTCTGCTGACCAACTCCGCCCTCACCGGCGCCCGGTACGACAACGGCACGTACACCCTCTCCTTCCGCCAGGAGGAGCAGGGCAAGGACTACGAGATCGAGTCCCGGGGCCTGATCCTGGCCACCGGCTACCAGTACGCCGAGCCGGAGTTCCTCAGGCCCGTCAAGAGCCGCCTGCGCTACGACTCCCGGGGCAACTTCGACGTCGCGCGCAACTACGCCGTCGACGTCACCGGCCGGGGCGTCTTCCTGCAGAACTCCGGCGTCCACACCCACAGCATCACCAGCCCCGACCTGGGCATGGGTGCGTACCGCAACAGCTGCATCATCCGTGAGCTGCTCGGCACGGAGTACTACCCGGTCGAGAAGACGATCGCGTTCCAGGAGTTCGCCGTATGACCTTCGCTTTCCGCCCCCTCGACCCCCTCGACGACGCCGAGCTCCTGCACTCCTGGGTCACCCACCCCAAGGCGGCCTTCTGGATGATGCAGGACGCCAGGCTGGAGGACGTCGAGCGGGCGTACATGGAGATCGCCGCCGACGAGCACCACCACGCCCTGCTCGGCCTGCACGACGGCGAACCGGCGTTCCTGATGGAGAAGTACGACCCCGCCCACCGCGAACTGGTCGGTCTCTACGAGCCGCGGCCCGGCGACGTCGGCATGCACTTCCTGGTCGCTCCCACCGACCGGCCCGTGCACGGCTTCACCCGGGCGGTGATCACGGCCGTGATGGCGCACCTCTTCGAGGACCCGGCGGTGGAGCGCGTGGTCGTCGAGCCGGACGTGTCCAACAAGGCCGTGCACGCCCTGAACGAGGCGGTCGGGTTCGTGCCCGAGCGGGAGATACAGAAGCCGGAGAAGAAGGCGTTGCTGAGCTTCTGCACCCGGGAACAGTTCGCGGCGGCCACGGCGGTGTCCGCATGACCCTCGCCGACGCCGTGTCCCACCTCTCCCCCGATCGCTGGGAGAAGGCCAACCGTCTCCTCGTGCGCAAGGCCCTCGCGGAGTTCGCGCACGAGCGGCTGATCACACCGGAGGAAGCCGACGGGCGGTACGTCGTCCGCAGCGACGACGGCCTCACCCGTTACCGCTTCCGCGCCACCCGCCGGGCGCTTGACCACTGGCAGGTGGACGCCGGCTCGATCACCCGTACCCGCGACGGCAAGGACCTCCCGGTCGACGCCCTGGACTTCTTCATCGAGCTGAGGAACGCGCTGGGCCTGAGCGACGAGATCCTGCCGGTGTATCTGGAGGAGATCTCCTCCACCCTCTCCGGCACCTGCTACAAGCTCACCAAGCCCCAGATCCCGGTCGCCGAGCTGGCGCGATCCGGTTTCCAGGACATCGAGACCGGCATGACCGAGGGCCACCCCTGCTTCGTCGCCAACAACGGACGGCTCGGCTTCGGGGTCCACGAGTACCTCTCGTACGCCCCCGAGACCGCGAGCCCGGTCCGTCTGGTGTGGCTGGCGGCGCACCGCTCGCGGGCCGCGTTCACGGCGGGCGTCGGGATCGAGTACGAGTCCTTCGTACGGGACGAGCTGGGCGAGGAGACGGTCGAGCGGTTCGACCGGCAGCTCACCGACCGGGGCCTCGACCCCGCCGACTACCTCCTGATCCCCGTCCACCCCTGGCAGTGGTGGAACAAGCTCACCGTCACCTTCGCCGCCGAGGTCGCGCGCGGCCACCTCGTCTGCCTGGGCGAGGGGGACGACGAGTACCTGGCCCAGCAGTCCATCCGGACCTTCTTCAACCGGTCGCACCCCGAGAAGCACTATGTGAAGACGGCCCTGTCCGTGCTCAACATGGGCTTCATGCGCGGGCTTTCGGCCGCGTACATGGAAGCGACCCCGGCGATCAACGACTGGCTCGCCCAGCTGATCGAGGGCGACCCGGTGCTGAAGTCGACGGGCCTCACGATCATCCGGGAGCGGGCGGCCGTGGGCTACCGGCACCTGGAGTACGAGCAGGCGACCGACCGCTACTCGCCGTACCGCAAGATGCTGGCCGCGCTGTGGCGGGAGAGCCCGGTCCCGTCCCTCCAGGACGGCGAGTCCCTCGCCACGATGGCCTCCCTCGTGCACGTGGACCACGAGGGCGCCTCCTTCGCGGGCGCCCTGATCGAGCGGTCCGGGCTGCCCCCGAAGGAGTGGCTGCGCCGCTACCTGCGGGCCTACTACACCCCGCTGCTGCACAGCTTCTACGCCTACGACCTGGTCTACATGCCGCACGGCGAGAACGTCATCCTGGTCCTGAAGGACGGCGTGGTCCAGCGCGCGATCTACAAGGACATCGCCGAGGAGATCGCCGTCATGGACCCGGACGCGGTGCTGCCGCCCACGGTCGAGCGGCTGCGCGTCGAGGTCCCGGACGACAAGAAGCTCCTGTCCGTCTTCACCGACGTCTTCGACTGCTTCTTCCGCTTCCTCGCCGCGAACCTCGCCACCGAGGGGATCCTGGAGGAGGAGGACTTCTGGCGCACGGTCGCCGAGGTCACCCGCGACTACCAGCGGTCGGTGCCCGAACTCGGCGACAAGTTCGAGCAGTACGACATGTTCGCCCCCGAGTTCGCGCTGTCCTGCCTCAACCGGCTCCAGCTGCGCGACAACAAGCAGATGGTGGACCTGGCGGATCCGTCCGGCGCGCTCCAGCTGGTCGGGAACCTGCAGAACCCCATCGCGGGGCTGTAGACCCCCGACCGACGGACGGGCACCCCGGAGTACGGTCCTCCGCGGTGCCCGTCCGTTCAGGTGGCCGGACTACCGTGCGGGCCAGGGGACTTCCGGCGCCCGGTGGTACCCGATACCGAGCGCGTCCCACCGCGGCCCCTGCGCCGCGAGCCGCACCTTGTAGGCGTCCCAGTCGTGCGTGGCCGGCGGCGACCAGCCGAGCTCGGCCGCCCCCGCGAGGCGCGGGAAGGCCATGTACTCGAGGTCCGCGCTCGTCGCGAGCGTCTCGGTCCACAGCGGCGCCTCGACACCCCGTACGGCCGACGCGGGCGCCCCCGGCAGATAGGCGCCCGGGTCCCAGTCGTAGGCCCGCCTCACGTCGACGTAGCCCGCCCAGGACAGCCCCAGGGGCGTGTCCTCGTCGTACTTCATGTCGAGGTAGATCCGGTCGGCGGGCGAGAGGATCAGCCCTGTGCCGTTCTGCGCGGCCTTGGCGACCTGGGCCTTCTCCTCGGCGCTGTCGGAGTCGAGGCCCCAGTACTGGGCGAGCGCCCCCTTGGCCGGGGTCGCGCCGGTCAGCTGGTGCCAGCCGATCACCGTCTTGCCGTACTCGGCGACGATGGGCTGCACCCGGTCCATGAACTTGACGTAGTCCTCGTGGCTCGTGGAGTTCGCCTCGTCGCCGCCGATGTGCAGGTAGCGGCCGGGGGTGAGGGCGGCCAGCTCCCGGATGACGTCGTCCACGAAGTCGTACGTGATCTCCTTGGACACGCACAGCGAGCTGAAGCCGACCTCGGTGCCGCTGTAGAGCGGGGGCGCGACGCCGTCGCAGTTCAGGTCGGCGTAGGAGGCGAGGGCCGCGTTGGTGTGGCCCGGCATGTCGATTTCGGGGACGACCTCCAGGTAGCGGGAGGACGCGTACCGGACGATCTCCTGGTAGTCGGCCTTCGTGTAGAAGCCGCCGGGGCCGCCGCCGACCTCGGTGGAGCCGCCGTGGGTGGTCAGGCGCGGCCAGGAGTCGACGGCTATCCGCCAGCCCTGGTCGTCGCTGAGGTGCAGGTGCAGCTTGTTGACCTTGTAGAGGGCGAGTTGGTCGATGGTGCGCTTGACCTGGTCGACGGTGAAGAAGTGCCGGGAGACGTCGAGCATCGCGCCGCGCCAGCCGTAGCGCGGCCGGTCCCGGACGGTGCCGCCCGCGATCAGCCAGGGGCCGCGCTGCACGGAGTCCTCCTCCACGGCCGCGGGCAGGAGCTGGCGCAGGGTCTGGACGCCGTGGAAGAGCCCGGCGGGCTGGGCGGCGGTGATGGTCACGCCCTTGGCGCCGCTGTCGAGGCGGTACCCCTCGGCGCCGAACGGGCCCTTGGCCAGGCGCAGTCGGATACCGCCGCGGCCGTGGGTGGTGACGGGGAGGCGGTAGCCGGTGGAGGGACGCAGCAGCTGAGCCAGGTAGGCGCCGATCTCGCGCGCCTCGGGGGAGTCGTCGACGCGGATGTGTGTGTCGTGGGTGATGCGGTACGGCGGTCCCCCGGGCGTGACCGAGGCGGGCGCCGGAACCACTCGGTCGAGTGGGGTGGCGGCCGGGGTTCCGGCGGTCGGCTTCGCGGCGACGGAGAAGGCGCTCGCCGTCGCGACGAGCAGCAGCGAACCGAGAAGACGGGTCGTTCTGTGGTGCTGTCCCACCAGCGATCCCTCCCTGCATTCGATAGGTATGGACCAATCCTGCCTCGGAACCGGTGAAACAATCCCCTCATGGCGGAAATCCTCCAGAAGGACGGCACTTGGGCGTTCGACGGCGATGCCCTGAGGCTGACTCCCGGACGGGACAAGAACGTCAGCCTGCTCCGCAAGACCCTCGGTGAACTCGTCGTTCCCCTGGGCGCGTTGGCGGGCATCTCCTTCGAACAGGGCAAGAGGACCGGGCGGCTCAGGCTGCGGCTGCGGGACGGCGCCGACCCGCTGCTGCTGGCCACCGGCGGCCGGCTCACCGAACCGAACGACCCGTACCAGCTGGTCGTCGAGTCCGACCGCTACGGCGTCGCCGAGTACTTCGTGGACGAGGTGCGCAGCGCGCTGCTCCTGGACCAGGTTCCGGCCGACCCGGTGGACGCGTATCTGCTGCCGGGCCCGGCCGTGCCGATCTCGGTCTCCGCCGGGGACGGCACGGCGAGCTTCGACGGCGAACAGGTCCGGCTGGAGTGGAACTGGAAGACGGAGGACGCCAAGGCCGCCGCCGGCGCCCGTACCCTCGCGCTCGCCGAGATCACCGCCGTGGAGTGGTGCCCCGGGGCGGGTCTGGAGAACGGCCATCTCCGCTTCACCGTGAGGAACGCCCCGACCAAGGCCCCGCCGAAGTACGACCCGAACGCCGTCGAGCTGTGGAACTTCCGCAGGGACCCGCTGATGGCCCTGGTCGCGGCGGCCGTCCAGGTCCGGCTGCCGCATCCGGCGACCCAGGCGAAGGACGTACGGCCCGCCCGGGCCACGGCGCTCCCCGCGCCCGCGTCCGCCGCCGAGGACGATCACGACGCGGTGCTGCGGCGGCTGCGCGAGCTGGGCGAGCTGCACCGCTCGGGCGTGCTCACCGACGAGGAGTTCTCGGTGGCCAAGCAGGCGATCCTCAAGACGATGTGAGGACCGCCCGCCCGGTGTGCGCCCCGCCTTCCGGGCACACGTACCTCCGTCAGGGCCCTACTTGGCCCTGCGCGCCACCGTGAAGTGGTCGACCTGCGCGCCGGTCTCCGCGATGCCCCGCACCGTCAGCGTGGCCGTGCGGCCCCTGGCGGCCGGGGTGACGTCCACCCGCAGGAAGGAGTAGTCGAGGTAGCGCACCCGGGACCAGGTGACGGTCTCGTTCTGCTTGCCGTCCTTGGTGTTGATGAACGAGGCCACGGAGTCGACCTCGTTCTCGTGCCCCTCGTACGACAGCGGGGCGCTGAACGCGTACAGGCTGCGGCCGGCCGCGCCCGCCGTCACGTACACCACGCCGTCGGTCTCGGGGTACGCGGTGCCGCCGATCGGGAGCTTCTTGGTGACGGCGCCCGCCTTGATGACGTCCGTGCGCTCGTACTGGTGGTTGTGGCCGTTGATCACCAGGTCCACGGTGTACTTCTCGAACAGCGGCACCCACTCCTGGCGCACACCGCCCTCCGAGGCGTGGGCGGTGGAGGTGCAGTAGGCGCAGTGGTGGAAGAAGATCACGACGAAGTCGATGTCGTCGGACGCCCGGTACTTCTTGAGCTGGGCGTCCAGCCAGGTGGTCTGGGTGCCGCCGGAGACGCCGAGGTTGGCCGGGATCTCGAAGGAGATGTCGTTGGCGTCGAGCGAGATGACCGCCGTGTTGCCGTAGACGAAGGAGTAGACGCCGGGGAGGTTCTTCTTGTCGGGCCCGTTGTCCGGCAGGGTCCAGCGGGCCTCCTCGCCGCCGTAGCCATTGGGCGAGTACCAGGCCTCCATGTCGTGGTTGCCGTAGGCCGGCATCCACGGGACGGACTTGGCGACGGACTCGGTCTGGGCGAGGAACTGGTCCCACACCCGCGAGTCGAAGCCGGTGTCCGTGCTCTTGCCCTGGCCGGCCGGGTCGCCGTAGGCGATGTCGCCGGCGTGCAGGTGGAAGGCCGGGTTCTGGCCGAGAAGCAGGCTGTTGTTGCCCAGCGCGTGGTAGCTGACGCCCTCGTCGCCGAAGGCCGTGAAGGTGAACGGCGTCTTGTGGGCGGGGGCGGTGGTGAAGGTGCCGAGGGTGCCGAGCAGGTGCGGCTCGGCCGGGTCGAAGCCGGCGTGGCCGACGCCGTAGTAGTAGATCCTGCCGGGGCGCAGGTGGGTGAGCTTGGCGTGCAGGTAGTACTGGGTGTGGTCGCCGCTGGCGCCGACACCGGCCGGGGTGTACAGGGTGCGCACCTCGGCCTCGATCTTGCGGGAGAGGTCCCAGGGCTGGGCGCCGATCCGGATGAAGGGGTTCTTGACGGCGACCGGGACCTGCCAGGAGACGGTGATCTCGGTGCGCGGGTCGTTGCCGTAGGCGAGGTGCCGGCCGAAGGGTGCGACGAGCGCTCCGTCGACGGGCTCCGTGCTGGGGGCCGTCCGCGTCGGAACGGCCGCCTGGGCTGTCGCCCCCGGCACGAACGCGCCACCGGTGACGGCGCCCAGCGTGACGGCGCCACCTCTGATCATCGTGCGCCGCGAGAATCTGGCGCGCAGGTATTCGTGCTGCTCGGCCATGTTCATGCGCTCGGCCAGCTGCTCGGGTACGCCCATGCGAGGAATGTCCATGGCGTCTGAAACTCGTCCCCCCAGGCGACGGAGCGCAAGACGCCGGATGGACGACGCGAGAACAGGTGCTCATGACAGATTCAACGTTCGCCCAAAGATTCCCTTCAGGGGTCTGCCCGGAATCGGGCAGGATTCTTGCGAAAGCGCCGCCGGTCCCTCAGGATCTACCGGGTGCACGACGAACTCGTTGATCATCTGACAAGGTCCACGCCCCTGAACCGGGGCGAGGCACTGCGGGTGATCCAGGACGTGCTCGCCTACTTCGACGAGACGACGGAGGAATACGTCCGTCGCCGCCACCGCGAGTTGCAGGGCCAGGGCCTGGTGAACGCGGAGATCTTCCAACGGATCGCGGCGGATCTCAAATACCGCGCGGTGGCACCGCCGGAGCTCACGCTCCGGCAGCTGCGCCGCATCGTCTACGGCTGAGGGACACATCTGTATGTGCGGAATCGTGGGTTACATCGGGAAGCGTGACGTCGCTCCCCTGCTCCTGGAGGGCCTGCAGCGCCTGGAGTACCGCGGCTACGACTCGGCCGGCATCGTCGTCACCTCGCCGAAGACGTCCGGCCTGAAGATGGTCAAGGCCAAGGGCCGGGTCCGCGACCTGGAGGCCAAGGTCCCGGCGCGCTTCAAGGGCACCACCGGCATCGCCCACACCCGCTGGGCCACCCACGGCGCCCCCTCCGACGTGAACGCCCACCCGCACCTGGACGCCGAGGGCAAGGTCGCCGTCGTCCACAACGGCATCATCGACAACGCCTCCGACCTGCGCCGCAAACTGGAGGCGGACGGCGTCGAGTTCCTCTCCGAGACCGACACCGAGGTCCTGGTCCACCTCATCGCCCGCGCCCAGGGCGAGAAGCTGGAGGACAGGGTCCGCGAGACCCTGCGGGTCGTCGAGGGCACGTACGGCATCGCCGTCCTGCACGCCGACTTCCCGGACCGGATCGTGGTGGCCCGCAACGGCTCCCCGGTCGTCCTCGGCATCGGCGAGAAGGAGATGTTCGTCGCCTCCGACATCGCCGCCCTGGTCGCCCACACCCGGCAGATCGTCACCCTCGACGACGGCGAGATGGCCACCCTCAAGGCCGACGACTTCCGCACCTACACCACCGAGGGCACCCGCACCACCGCCGAGCCGACCACCGTGGAGTGGGAGGCCGCCTCCTACGACATGGGCGGCCACGACACCTACATGCACAAGGAGATCCACGAGCAGGCCGACGCCGTGGACCGCGTGCTGCGCGGCCGCATCGACGACCGCTTCTCCACCGTGCACCTCGGCGGCCTGAACCTGGACGCCCGCGAGGCACGTCAGATCCGCCGCGTGAAGATCCTCGGCTGCGGCACCTCGTACCACGCGGGCATGATCGGCGCCCAGATGATCGAGGAGCTGGCCCGTATCCCCGCCGACGCCGAGCCCGCCTCCGAGTTCCGCTACCGCAACGCGGTCGTGGACCCCGACACGCTCTACGTCGCCGTCTCCCAGTCCGGCGAGACGTACGACGTGCTGGCGGCCGTCCAGGAGCTCAAGCGCAAGGGCGCGCGGGTGCTGGGCGTGGTCAACGTGGTCGGCTCGGCGATCGCCCGCGAGGCCGACGGCGGCATCTACGTGCACGCGGGCCCCGAGGTCTGCGTGGTCTCGACGAAGTGCTTCACCAACACCACGGTCGCCTTCGCCCTGCTCGCCCTGCACCTGGGCCGCACCCGCGACCTCTCCGTCCGCGACGGCAAGCGGATCATCGAGGGCCTGCGCAAACTGCCCGGCCAGATCACCGAGATCCTGGAGCAGGAGGACGAGATCAAGAAGCTGGCCGACCAGTACGCCGAGGCCCGCTCCATGCTCTTCATCGGCCGCGTCCGGGGCTACCCGGTGGCCCGTGAGGCCTCCCTGAAGCTCAAGGAGGTCTCGTACATCCACGCCGAGGCCTACCCCGCCTCGGAGTTGAAGCACGGCCCCCTGGCCCTCATCGAGCCCGCCCTGCCCACGGTCGCGATCGTCCCCGACGACGACCTCCTGGAGAAGAACCGCGCCGCGCTGGAGGAGATCAAGGCCCGCAGCGGCAGGATCCTCGCAGTGGCCCACGAGTGCCAGGAAAAGGCCGACCAGACCATCGTCGTCCCCAAGAACGAGGACGAACTCGACCCCATCCTCCTCGGCATCCCCCTCCAACTCCTCGCCTACCACACGGCATTGACCCTGGGCAGGGACATCGACAAGCCCAGGAACCTCGCCAAGTCGGTAACGGTGGAGTAGCGCCCCGAAGGGGCGCGGGGCTGTATCACTGTGCGGCTCCGCCGCGTGGGCGCGAGCAACCCCCACGCACCCGCAGAGGCCGAACAAGAGAACGGACCCCCACGTGACGCCACACTCACGGGGGGCCCGTTCTCATCGCCGGGGAGCCGCCCAACTCCCCAGCCGGCGGCAGCTACCCCGTGGCCGTCACGCCCCGGCGCGCCGCGCGTCGCGGAACGGCGGTCGGCCAGTGGGCCAGCGCCGCGGTCGCCGCGTACCAGGCCACCGCCCCCGCCGCCACGGCGAACCAGCCGCCGACCTTCACGAGGCCGTCGTTGTCGGAGAAGCGCGCGACGGCGAGCAGAACCAGCGAGACGAGGAACAACCCGTAGGCGCCCCGGCCGAGCGGGTCGCCGCCGGCGACGGTGAGGGACAGCGCCACGAGGGCGAACAGCAGCAGGAACAGTCCGGCCGCGTTGGCGGACACCTGGTTGTCGGCGGAGACGGCCCACGTGAACCACAGGGCGCCGAGCGCCGAGAACGCGGTCCCCGTCGCGGTGTCACCGTCGCGGAACGCCATGAGTCCGGCGACGAAAAGGGCAACTCCGCCCACGTACTGAGCGATTGATACTGCGTCAGCGGCCGTCACGCCGTCGATCGCTTCGGTGTACCCGAGGCCGAAGGCCAACAGCGTGATGCCGAGCGCGAGTCGGCCGACGATCGTGGTGGTGCTTCCCGCGGAGACGTCGTTGTCCACGGCGGGCTCCCTTCGTGCTGTGCCGGTGTGCGGTGCCCGGTATATGCCCTTCACAAGGGCACAAACACATCTACGCACGAGTAGATTTATGCGGCGCACAAAGGGGGTCGGCGGTACCCAGGACTCATCTCACCTGGGAGAACGGCCAGTTACGGAATGACAACGACACAAGCGCGCGGCGCTTACGGGATGACGATCACGGGCCGCTTCGCCCGCTTCGCGAGCCGCCCAGCGACCGAGCCGAAGATCCGGCCGACGATGCCGTGGGTCGACCCGACGACGATCGCGTTCGCCTCGTACTCCCGCCCCACCTCTTCGAGCTCGTGGCAGATGTCACCGCCGCGCTCGACGAGGATCCAGGGCACTTCGGCGAGGTAGTCCGCACAGGCGAGTTCGAGACCGAGGACCTCGGTGCGGTGGTCCGGCACGTCGACGAAGACCGGTGGCTCGCAGCCCGCCCACACCGTGGTGGGCAGCCGGTTGGCGACGTGGACGATGATCAGAGCCGCCCCGGAGCGATGCGCCATGCCGATGGCGTACGCGAGGGCGCGCTCACTGGACGTGGAGCCGTCGAAGCCGACCACGACGCCGTGCTTGAAGGCCGGGTCGCAGGAGTGGCGTGGCTCATCCGCCGCCAGGGGCTCGGCCGCCGTGGGATCGGCGACAGGCCGCTTGCGGTCCGCAGGTTCGAAGAATTCGTGACCGGCCATGGCTGTCTCGGCGTTGTGATCCTTTTTGGGAGGGACACGACAGTGTGCGGCGGAGCTGTGTCCGGGAATCATCTTCCCCACCCCATACCCTCAAGGGTACGGCGGCACGCCTCCTTAGCCCAGTTCCCGCCCGCTCCCCCGCTCTCGGCTTCGCTGAGCGGGGCCCCCACCGTGGGGGTTTCAGGGAGCATGCACGAGGGGCGCCCGTAACGCAATGGTTGCTGCGCTGTACAGGCGGTTTCCACAGGACTCCCGTACCGGCACCCGCCGTCGGGCACATCGTGACCGAGGGACCGTGGCCGAGAGGCAGTCCCCCGACGGGCCGGGGCCGAACAGGCAGTGGCCGACCGGCGGACACAGAGTGACCGATGGATCGAACACGCGTTGAACCCCCTGAGCCACGCCCCAGGGAGCACGCATGTCCGGTCCCAGCCCCCGTCCCGAAGCCCCCCGCGCGACCTCGCCCGGCCAGGACTCCGCCACGGACGTCATCCGCTGGGCGGCCTTCAGCTGCGTCCTGGTACCCGTGGTCCTCCTGTGGTTCGGCACCTCGCTGGCCGGCGCCACCGGCACCGCACTCGGCCTGGCCGCCGTGACCGCGGCCTGCCGTATTCTCCTGCGCCAGTCGGAACGCTGCGCGGCCCGCCCGGTTCCGGAGGAGCGGGCTCCCCGCTGCGGCCCCCACCGCGGCCGCCCGCACGTCCGCCATCACCGGGCCGGGGTGGGGGCGCACAGAGGCGGACGTCACAGTGGGGGAAATACACCGGTCGGCTGACCGGTTTCCGCGCACGCGCACGACTCTTTTCAGCCAACTTCCGAACCCTGCGCCCCCCTTGGCCGAACCACCCCCCAACCCCCGTTCCACCTGCACGGAAAGGACCTTCGGGGGTCTGCGCACCCTACGTGGATTGGCCACTGCGACAAGGCGCACTTCCCTGCACGCCCCACGAGTGCAACGCTTCGTGATCGAATGCTTCACGCCAAGTTGCCAAGTCGACAATGTGCCGGATGACGAACTTGTCACGACGGCACCACGGCGCACAGTAGATTCGATCTTGACTGTCTTACGGCGGGGGACTCGTGCAGGACCAAGGGGAAACGTGCAGGAGCGACACAACCGAGGAGCCGCGACCACCGAGGGGGGCTTAGCAGTATGAGCCACGACTCCACCGCCGCGCCGGAAGCCGCGGCCCGGAAACTGTCCGGGCGACGCCGCAAGGAGATCGTCGCGGTGCTGCTGTTCAGCGGCGGCCCCATCTTCGAGAGTTCCATTCCACTGTCGGTGTTCGGGATCGACCGCCAGGACGCCGGGGTGCCGCGTTACCGACTGCTGGTGAGTGCCGGGGAAGAAGGTCCGCTGCGGACCACAGGGGGCCTGGAACTCACCGCACCGCATGGCCTGGAAGCGATCTCCCGGGCGGGCACCGTCGTCGTGCCGGCCTGGCGTTCGATCACTTCTCCGCCACCGGAGGAGGCGCTCGACGCGCTGCGCCGCGCGCACGAGGAGGGGGCCCGCATCGTGGGGCTGTGCACCGGCGCCTTCGTCCTCGCGGCGGCGGGCCTGCTGGACGGCCGCCCCGCGACCACCCACTGGATGTACGCGCCGACGCTGGCCAAGCGCTACCCGTCGGTACACGTGGATCCGCGTGAGCTGTTCGTGGACGACGGCGACGTCCTGACGTCCGCGGGTACGGCCGCCGGAATCGACCTCTGTCTCCACATCGTGCGGACGGACCACGGCAACGAGGCGGCGGGCGCGCTGGCCCGGCGCCTGGTGGTCCCGCCGCGCCGGTCGGGCGGCCAGGAGCGCTACCTCGACAGGTCTTTACCAGAGGAGATCGGCGCCGACCCGCTCGCCGAGGTCGTCGCCTGGGCGCTGGAGCACCTCCACGAGCAGTTCGACGTGGAGACGCTGGCCGCCCGCGCGTACATGAGCCGGCGAACGTTCGACCGCCGGTTCCGCTCACTGACGGGCAGTGCCCCGCTGCAGTGGCTGATCACGCAGCGCGTCCTGCAGGCCCAGCGGCTGCTGGAGACGTCGGACTACTCGGTGGACGAGGTCGCGGGTCGCTGCGGCTTCCGCTCGCCGGTGGCGCTGCGCGGACACTTCCGCCGCCAGCTGGGATCGTCCCCGGCCGCGTACCGGGCCGCGTACCGCGCCCGCAGGCCGCAGGGGGACCGACCGCCGGTGGACGGCGACGGCGCGGCAGCGGGGGCCGGTCAGCCCGGGCCGACGAGCGCGCCGACGGCCGCGCCGCACCAGGAGGGCGGCGGACCGGTGCCGCTCCAGACCCGCCGCGCACCCAGCCCGGTGGGGACGTCCGCGCCCCTGGCATCGTCTTCTTCGTCCTCCTCGTCCTCCTCGGAGAACGGTCGCGAGGCGTACGCGGGAAGCCGGGCGAGTGTGCCGGGGCAGCGCAGCGGGATGTGAATTCGGTACGGCCGGTGGGGGGCGGCGCGGGGAGGTTGTCACCCCCGCCGCCCCCCACCGGCCACTCCGGGGCGCAGCACCCGGCGAGGTCAGGGCCCGCAGCACCCGGCGAGGTCAGGGCCCGCACCGGGCGTCCCAGAAGGCGGACGTCAGCCTTAGGGTGGTCGCATGAATGATCGCATGGTGTGGATCGACTGCGAGATGACCGGCCTCTCGCTGTCCGACGACGCGCTCATCGAGGTCGCCGCCCTCGTCACCGACTCCGAGCTCAACATCCTCGGCGACGGTGTGGACATCGTCATCCGTCCGCCGGACCGGGCACTGGAGACGATGCCGGATGTGGTGCGTCAGATGCACACCGCGTCCGGGCTGCTCACGGAGCTGTCCGGCGGTACGACGCTCACGGACGCCGAGGAGCAGGTCCTCGCCTATGTGAGGGAGCACGTCAAGGAACCCGGCAAGGCCCCCCTGTGCGGCAACTCGGTCGGCACCGACCGGGGGTTCCTGCTGCGGGACATGCCCACCCTGGAGGGCTACCTCCACTACCGCATCGTCGACGTGTCCAGCGTCAAGGAACTCGCCCGGCGCTGGTACCCGCGGGCGTACTTCAACAGCCCGCAGAAGAACGGCAACCACCGCGCCCTCGCCGACATCCGCGAGTCCATCGCGGAACTGCGCTACTACCGCGAGGCCGTCTTCGTACCGCAGCCCGGCCCGGACTCCGACACCGCGAAGACGATCGCCGCCAAGTACGTCCTGCCCGCGCAGTAGGGCAGGTCACAGGCCCTCGAAGGGGCACCGCGAAAGCCGGGCGCGAGCACCCCTTCGGACCCTGTACACTTTTTCTCGGCCGGTCGGGGAAACCCGGGCCGCCGACATGGTGGGTGTAGCTCAGCTGGTAGAGCACCTGGTTGTGGTCCAGGATGCCGCGGGTTCGAGTCCCGTCACTCACCCTGAGTCATCAGCCGGTGACCTTGGAAACAAGGTCACCGGCTGATCGCGTTCCGTACGCCGAACCCGTCCACCGCACCACCCAGCCCCCTTGAGGCCCCCGTGCAGGCCGATCCCCTCACCACCGCCCGTCTCGACCTCCTCCCCCTGCGTGTCGAGCACGCCGAGGAGATGGCGGCCGTCCTTTCCGACCCGGCGCTGCACGCGTTCATCGGCGGCGCTCCCCTCACCGTCGACGAACTGCGGACCCGTTACGAGCGCCTCGTCGCCGGTGCGCCCGAGCCGGGTGTCTCCTGGTGCAACTGGGTGCTGCGGCTGCGCGAGGAGTCCCGTCTCATCGGCACCGTCCAGGCGACGGTCACCGGACGGCACGCCGCGGAGATCGCCTGGATCGTGGGCACGCCCTGGCAGGGCCGTCGCTTCGCCTCCGAGGCGGCACGCGGGCTGGTCACCTGGCTCGTGGGGCGGTACGTCCGGACGGTCGTCGCCCACATCCACCCCGACCATCGCGCGTCGGCGGCCGTCGCCGAGGCGGCCGGGCTGTCCCCCACGGACGAGACGCACGACGGGGAGACCCTCTGGCGGCTGGCACTACGGCCCTGACGCTACGTCTGTAGCGCGGCCCGCCACGCTGCCGCCAACTCCCGCACCCCGCCGAAGCGTTCGCCGGGATCGGCACGTGTGGCGCGTTCGACGACCGTCAATTGCTCGGCCGTCCCCCGGAAGGCGCGCTCGTCGTCGCCCGCGTCCAGGAGGAGGCGGGCGGTGCGGCCGAGGGCGTACACCGTGGTGCGGATGTCGATGACCGCGCCCCGCCGCCACTCCTCCGGGGCCATGAAGCGGCGGGAGCCGGGGAGACGGTCGGCCGCCAGCGTGAACGGGCCCGGGCGGTACTCGTCGAGGTCGATCAGATGGAGCTCGTCGCCCTCGAAGTCGTAGAGGAAGGAACCGTCGTAGAGGTCGACGGCGACCTGGGCCGCCGCCTCCACCGCGAGATGGGCGTCCAGGACACGGTCCAGGGCGGCGAGGATCCGGGGGACGGGGAGCGCGCGGAAGCGGGAGAGGGGGCGGTCGGGGTGGGAACGGTGTGTGTCGGCTGGTGCGGGGCCGTACAGGGACTCGCCCGCCCGCCAGGGCATCACCGTCGCCGTCCGGCCGTCCCGTACCGCGATCCGGTGCAGGTGCGGCACGATCACCGGATGCCGGACCGCCCGGTGGAAGGCCCAGGCCCGGTCGAGCGAGCGTTGGGCGGGGCCGGTGGTGGCCTCCTTGACGCACCAGCGGGTGCCGTCCGGGAGGCGGACGCCGTACGTGACGCAGCCCGAGTCCTGGGTATGGAGGGCACCGACGACACTGAACACCTCACCCACCGCGCGGAGGCGGGGTTCGAGGTCGGGGACCTGGTCGACGTCCAGCAACGGATGAGGGCTCACAAGGCTCAGCGTAGGGTCGGCACAAGAGCCGTTCGAGGTTGGGAGGCTCGTCATGCGGGCCCGGCGGCACATTCCCCGGTGGCGGGTGCTGACCTGGGTGATTCTCGGGTTCAACCTCGGCATGCTGCTGTGGCTCGTGATCGCTCTGCACGCGGCGAGCAAGGGGTGCGTCGGGAGAGTGTGCGGGGGCGCCGACCATCCGGACTCCCTCCTCGGCGCCTGGCTGGTGATCTTCTTCTGGCTGGCCGGAGCGGTGATTCTGGGCATCGCCTGGTTCATCACCCAGCGCACCGAACGACCGCGGCGGCGAGCACCCCGGGGATGGCACCGGCGTGACCTCGCGGGGCGGGGCCGCCGGCGTCACCCGTAGAGCTCCGTCAGGACGATCTCCGCGGCACCAGTTCCGTCGCCAGTACCACCTGCCGCCGCTCCAGTTCACGGGTGACCGCCGGGCGGCGGTCCGCGATCTCCGTGAGCAGCAGGTCGAGCATCCGGCGGCCCATCTCCTCGATCGGCTGGCGGACGCTGGTCAGGGGCGGGTCCATGTGGCGGGCGATGGCGGAGTCGTCGTAGCCGACGAGGGCGACGTCGTCGGGGATGCGGCGGCCCTCCTCGCGCAGGACCTGGAGGGCACCGGCCGCCATGACGTCCGAGCCGGCGAAGACCGCGTCCAGGTCGGGACGGCGGGCCAGCAGCTCGGTCATCGCCCGGCGGCCGCCCTCCTCGGTGAAGTCGCCCGACTCGATCAGCCGTTCGTCCGCGTCGTGCCCCGCGTCCCGCAGGGCGTCGCGGTAGCCGTCGACGCGGCGCTGGGCGCCGTACACGTCGAGGCGGCCGGTGATGTGGGCGACCACCCGGCAGCCACGGGCCAGCAGGTGCTCGACCGCCGAGCGGGCGCCACCGTAGTTGTCCGAGTCGACCGACGGGAGCGTCTCCGCGGCCGAGCGCGGGCCGCTGATCACCGCCGGGATCTCCAGCTGGGAGAGCAGGTCGGGCAGCGGGTCGTCGGCGTGTACGGAGACCAGCAGGACGCCGTCGACCCGGTGGGCCGCCAGGTACTGGGCCAGCCGCTGCCGTTCCCGGGCGTTGCCCGCGAAGATCAGCAGCAGCTGCATCTCCGTGTCGGACAGTTCGGCTCCGACACCCTTGAGCATGTCCGAGAAGTACGGTTCCGCGAAGAACCGTGTCTCCGGCTCGGGGACGACGAGGGCGATGGCGTCCGTGCGGTTGGCGGCCAGGGCCCGGGCGGCCCTGTTGGGCACATAGCCCAGCTCGGCGACCGCCGCCTCGACCGCGGCGCGGGTGGCGTCGCTGACCCGGGGGGAGCCGTTGATCACCCGGGAGACCGTGCCGCGGCCCACGCCGGCCCGTGCCGCCACCTCTTCGAGGGTGGGCCGGCCACCGCTCCGCCCCCGCGCTCCGTGGCCCATGGGCTCCGCCTTCTTCCGCCGTTGTCGTTGAGCTGGCCTGGAATTTAACAGTCCCGCCGGACGCCGGGCCCGCCCGGTGGGCGCGGCCCGTTTCCACAGGAGGACCATGGCCGGTGGCTGGATCGCCACCGCCCGGTTCCAGTTAACAGCCCGATAACTGAACGCATCTCTCCGCTCCCAGTCCCTTGACACCCCCGCCCGGACCGACGAACCTTCAACTCATCACCGATGGGAGCGCTCCCACGGTACCTGACACATACACATCCCGCACGTTCCCCGCCCGAGCCGCAGCTAGAACTAACGGGCCCAACAACGCAGTTGGCCGGGGGGTCGGCACGTCAGGGCAACAGGAGGACGCAATGCGAGCACGTACCCGATCCGCCCGTAACCGGGCGGTGGTCCTCGCGGCCGTAGCGTCGCTGGGCGCCGGGCTGCTGGCCGGCTGTGCCGACGACGGTGGAAGCGGCAACGACAGCACGTCGCCGGATGACGGCAAGGGCAAGACCACGATCTCGTTGGGGCTTTTCGGCACCATGGGCTTCAAGGAGGCCGGCCTCTACGCCGAGTACGAGAAGCTCCACCCGAACATCAAGATCACCCAGAATGTCGTCGAGCGGAACGAGAACTACTACCCGCCGCTCGTGAACCACCTCACCACCAACAGCGGTCTGATGGACATCCAGGCCGTCGAGGTCGCCAACATCGCCGAGGTCGCGAACACGCAGGCCGACAAGCTCGTGGACCTGTCCAAGGCGCCGGGCGTGGACAAGAGCAACTGGCTGCCCTGGAAGTGGCAGCAGGCGACGACCAAGGACGGCAGGACGATCGGCCTCGGCACGGACGTCGGTCCCATGGCGATCTGCTACCGCACGGACCTGTTCAAGCAGGCCGGCCTGCCCACGAACCCCGACGAGGTCGGCAAACTGTGGGCGGGTGACTGGGCCAAGCTCGTCGATGTCGGCGAGCGGTACAAGGCGAAGGCGCCCAACGGCACTTACTTCATGGACTCCCCCCAGGGCCTGCTGAACGCGATCCTGAGCAGTGAGAAGGAAAAGTTCTACGACTCCTCCGGCAAGGTCATCTACAAGACCAACCCGGCCGTGCACGCCGGGTTCAACCTGGCCGCCGAGGCCGCCGAGAAGGGGCTGGTCCAGGCACAGACACAGTTCCAGCCGTCCTGGAACACGACGATCGCCAACAGCAAGTTCGCCGCGATCGCCTGCCCGCCGTGGATGCTCGGCACGATCAAGGGCAACTCGAAGCCGGAATCGAAGGGCAAGTGGGCCGTGGCCTCCGCGCCCAAGGGCGGCAACTGGGGCGGCACCTTCCTGGCCGTCCCGAAGAGCGGCAAGCACGTGAAGGAAGCCACGGAGCTCGTCACATGGCTGACCTCGCCGAAGCAGCAGGCCCAGCTGTTCAAGGTGCAGGCCAGCTTCCCGAGCGCCCCGTCCACCTACACCATGCCCGAAGTCACCGGCGCGAAGAACGAGATGACCGGTGACGCCGTGATCGGCCCGGTCTTCGCCGAAGCCGCGAAGTCGGCCCCTGTCCAGGTGATCGGCCCGAAGGACCAGATCATCATGCAGGGCCTGTCGGACAACGGCGTCATCCTGGTGACCAAGGGCAAGTCGGCGGACGAGGCCTGGGACACGGCGACCAAGACTATCGACAACAACCTGGACCAGTGACCCGTATGGCCACCCGCCCCGACACCGCCGCGCCCCCCGCCAAGGAGGGGGGCGCGGCCCCGGCCCGCCCGTCCGCCGACGCGGCATCGCCCGCGGCGGCCAAGAAGCGCGCCCGGCTGTCCCGCCGTTGGCAGCGGGACATGCGCTGGAGCCCGTACGCCTTCGTCTCGCCGTTCTTCCTGCTGTTCGTCGCGTTCGGCCTGTTCCCGCTGATCTACACGGGCTGGGCATCGCTGCACCAGGTGGAGCTGACCGCGCCCACCGACATGAGCTGGGTGGGGCTGCGCAACTACACCCGGATCTTCGACGACGAGTTCTTCTGGAACGCGGCGAAGAACACCCTCACCATCGGCATCATCTCCACCGTTCCGCAGCTGCTGATGGCGATGGGCATCGCCCACATCCTCAACTACAAGCTGCGCGCCTCGATCTTCTACCGGGTCGTGATGCTCGCGCCGTACGCCACCTCGATCGCCGCCGCCTCGCTGGTGTTCGTGCTGCTCTTCGGCCGTGACTACGGCATGATCAACTGGGCGCTGCACTTCGTCGGCATCGACGCGATCGACTGGCAGAGCGACAAGTGGCCCTCGCAGATCGCCGTCTCGACGATCATCATCTGGCGCTGGACCGGCTACAACGCGCTGATCTACCTGGCGGCGATGCAGGCGATCCCGCAGGACCTGTACGAGTCGGCGGCTCTCGACGGGGCGAACCGCTGGCGGCAGTTCCTCCATGTGACGCTGCCGTCGCTGCGTCCGACGATCCTGTTCACGGCCGTGGTGTCGACGATCGGGGCGAGCCAGGTGTTCGGCGAGCCGCTGCTGTTCGACGTCAACAAGGGCTCCTCCGGAGGCTCGGAGCACCAGTTCCAGACGCTCGGCCTGTACCTGTACGAGCAGGGCTGGGTCAACCAGCACCTGGGCCGCGCCTCGGCGATCGCCTGGACGATGTTCCTGATCCTCATCGTGATCGGCATCGTCAACTACGTCATCTCGCGCCGGTTGCGCGCCAGCAGTTAGGAGAACCGGCCGTGACGACGACCTTGACGAAACCCCAGGCCGACGCGGCGCCCGAGCCGCCGAAGCGTGTACGCGGCATGAAGGCGGCGCGCGCGGGCGGGCAACTGCACGCCGGCCCCATCGCCTACCTCATCCTCGCAGTGTTCACCATCGTCTCGCTGTTCCCGCTGGTGTGGACGGCGATCGCCGCCTCGCGCGACAACAACCGGCTGGCCGAGTCGCCGCCGCCGTTCTGGTTCGGCGCGAACCTCTTCAAGAACCTGAAGATCGCCTGGACCGACGCCAACCTGGGCGAGGCGTTCTTCAACACCACCCTGGTCGCCGGGATTTCGGCGGTGACCGTCGTCGTCCTGTCGACGATCGCCGGGTTCGCCTTCGCCAAGCTGCGGTTCAGGGGCCGGGGCGCCCTGATGCTGATCGTCATCGGCACGATGATGGTGCCCCCGCAGCTGAGCGTGATCCCGCTGTACATGATGGTCGCCAAGCTCGACTGGACCGACCAGCTCCAGGCGGTGATCTTCCCGTCGCTGGTGAGCGCGTTCGGTGTTTTCTTCATGCGGCAGTACCTGGTCCAGGCGCTGCCGGACGAGATCATCGAGGCCGCCCGGGTGGACGGCGCGAGCAGTTGGCGCGTGGTGTGGCACGTGGTGTTCCCGACCGCACGCCCCGCGATGGCCGTGCTGGGCATGCTGACGTTCGTCCAGACCTGGAACGACTTCCTGTGGCCCTTCCTGGTCCTGACCCAGACCGGCAACCCGACCGTGCAGGTGGCCATCGCGGGCCTGGGCCGCGGCTACACCCCCGACCAGTCCCTGATCATGGCGGGCGCGCTCCTGGGCACGCTGCCACTGCTGCTGGTCTTCGCGATCTTCGGCAAGCAGATCGTGGGCGGCATCATGCAGGGCGCGGTCAAGGGCTGAGCCCGTGCCTCGCTCTCCTGCGTCGCGGGCTCACCTTCCGCGAGGGGCCGGGGCGCCACCGTCTCGGCCCCTCCTCTCTTCTCCCCCGCTCGTCCTTCTCCCCCTCCCCCTCCTCCCGTCCGTCTTGCCGACCTCCTACGGAGCGCTTCCATGTCTATGTCCACGCAGTCGGGTACCCCGGTGACCTTCTCCTCCGCCTTCCTCTGGGGCGCGGCGACCTCCGCCTATCAGATCGAGGGTGCGGTGCGGGAGGGCGGCCGTACGCCCTCGATCTGGGACGTCTTCAGCCACACCCCCGGCAAGACGGCCGACGGCGACACCGGTGACATCGCTGTCGACCACTACCACCGGTACCGCGACGACGTGGCCCTGATGGCCGAGCTGGGCCTGAACGCCTACCGCTTCTCGGTCTCCTGGCCGCGGGTGCAGCCGACCGGACGGGGTCCCGCCGTACAGGTGGGTCTGGACTTCTACCGCCGCCTCGTCGACGAACTGCTGTCGCACGGGATCAAACCGGCGATCACCTTGTATCACTGGGACCTGCCGCAGGAACTGGAGGACGCGGGCGGCTGGCCGGAGCGGGACACCGCGCTGCGCTTCGCGGAGTACGCCCAGATCGTGGGCGAGGCGCTCGGCGACCGGGTGGAGCAGTGGATCACGCTCAACGAGCCGTGGTGCAGCGCCTTCCTCGGCTACGGCTCCGGGGTGCACGCGCCGGGCCGTACGGAGCCGGTGGCGTCGCTGCGCGCGGCACATCACCTGAACCTGGCGCACGGGCTGGGCGTCCAGGCGCTGCGGTCGGCCATGCCGGCCCGCAACACGGTCGCCGTCAGCCTCAACTCCTCGGTGATCCGCACACTGTCGCAGGACCCGGCGGACCTGGCGGCGGCACAGAAGATCGACGACCTGGCCAACGGCGTCTTCCACGGCCCCATGCTGCACGGGGCGTACCCCGCGACGCTGCTGGAGGCGACCTCGTCGGTCACCGACTGGTCGTACGTCCTCGACGGCGACCTGCGGAGCATCAACCAGCCGCTGGACGCGCTCGGGCTCAACTACTACACGACGACGCTGGTGTCGGCGGCGGCCGAGGCGCCGCAGGGCCCCAGGGCCGACGGCCACGGGGCGAGCGCCTACTCACCGTGGCCGGGGGCCGACGACGTGGCGTTCCACCAGGCACCGGGCGACCGCACCGAGATGGGCTGGACGATCGACCCGAGCGGTCTGTACGAGCTGATCATGCGTTACTCCCGGGAGGTGCCGGGGCTGCCGGTGTACATCACCGAGAACGGCGCGGCCTACGACGACAAGGTGGACTCCGATGGAGGCGTGCACGACCCGGAGCGCATCGCCTATCTGCACAGCCACCTGGCGGCGATCCGCCGGGCGATCGCGGACGGGGCCGACGTCCGCGGCTACTACCTGTGGTCGCTGATGGACAACTTCGAGTGGGCCTACGGCTACGCCAAGCGGTTCGGCGCGGTCTACGTCGACTACGCCACCCTGGAGCGGACGCCGAAGTCGAGCGGACGATGGTACGGGCAGGCCGCGCGCACGGGCGCCCTCCCCGAGGTGCCGGCGACCTGATCCGACCGCCCGAGGGGCACGGCGTCCGAGTCGAACGCCGTGCCCCTCCGCCGCGTCGGTCAGGAGTCCCGGGTTCAGCCGCGGCCCGGCCAGGATCAGCCCTGGAACTCGGAGGCAGTGGGACAACGGCTTCTCGGTTCTCCTGCGCGGGTCCCGAGTGCGCCGTCTCCACTCGCGGAACCCGTGGAACCCCCAGAACCCGTGGAAGCCGCAGGCCGGGCCCGTTTCGCACGAGTGCAAAACGGGCCCCTGGTCACTTTTCGCCCGCCGGTACACCGGGCCAGTTCCACGGGCTGCCGCCCCTCCCGGCATCGATCAGCCCGGCCGCGGCCGCCTTGCGCAGGGCGTCCACTCGCGACACCGCGTCGAGTTTGGCGTAGACGTTGGTGAGGTGCCGCTTCACCGTGGCTTCCGTGATGAACAGCCGATCGGCCACCTGGGCGTTGCTGAGGGCCTCCGCGACCAGTCGCAGGACGTCCAGTTCGCGGCCCGTCAGCTGGACCTGCCGGGGGCGGGACTTCTGCCGGTCGAGTCGTTCCACCGTCCTGCGGGAGACGACGAGGACCACGCTGTCGGAGGCCTTGCGCACCACCGAGCGCACCGCGGCGATCAGTTCCTCCCTCGGGACGGTCTTGAGCAGGTACCCGGACGCCCCCACCTCCAGCAACTCGCTGACCATCTCGGGGTCGTCGTGCATCGTCAGTACGAGCACCTGTGCTTCCGGCACCGTGCGGGTGATGTGCCGGATGACCTCCGAGGCGCCGGGGCCGGGCATCTCCACGTCGAGCAGGACCACGTCCGGGCGCAGGCGCGTCGCAAGGGTCACCGCCTCGGTGCCGGTGGACGCCTCACCCACCACGGCGAAGCCCGGATCCGTGCACAGCAATTCCTTCAGACCGTCCCGCATCAGGGTGTGGTCGTCGGCAAGGCAGATGCGTACGGTGGGCACCGCCGGGACGCTCACAGGCCGCGCTCCCCGAGCGGGATGCGCGCCTCGACGACGGTGCCGACCGAGGGCGCGCTGGACAGGGACAGGTCACCGCCGAGGAGATGGGCTCTCTCCCGCATCGACGGCAGGCCGCCGCCCGCGGACGCCGAGCCGGTCAGGAAGCCGCATCCGTCGTCGGTCACCGTCGCGTAAAGGGTCCGGTTCGTCACCTCAACGGTGATGTCCAGGCGTGACGGCGAGGCGTGCCGCAAGGCGTTGCGCGCGGCCTCGCGCAGGATCAGGTAGGTCTCCTCGCTGACACTCGCGGGCAGCGCGAGGAGGTTTCCGCTCGTGCGGAGCGTGACCTGCACGGCCGGGTCGGCGTGTGCTTCCAGGTAGGAGCGCAGCGCCCGTTCCAGGCCGCCCTCTCCGACCGATCTTCGCAGGTCCGAGGTGAAGTGCTGAAGCGTGTGCACGCTCTGTCGCAGCAGTCCGGCCGCCCGGTCGAGCTTGGCGCGGGCCAGTGCGGGGGACGTCTCCGCGTGGTACTGGTGCATGTCGATCCCCTGGAGGGCCAGGGCGATCCCGTGCAGTACCCGGTCGTGTAACTCCCGGGCGATGAGCCGTCGTTCGTCCTGGCGCGAGTCCAGGGCCCGGTCGGCCAGGATGGTCATGCGCGCCAGCGAGCCGCGGGCGACACGGGAGAGCACGGCCTGGTGGAGCACCACGCTGACCCGGGTGGCGTCCGCCTCGTTCGCGGGTGCCGACTCCCTGAGGACGATGGGCAGCATCACTTCGAACAAGGTGGTCCCGGCACGGAGCAGGTGCGCCCAGTCCAGGCCGCGCTGGAGCCGGTCGTCGCCGGCCGGTAAGGGGCCGCCGCTCACCGTCACGGTCTCCAAGGGCTCCCCGCGTGCCACGGCGGTGGTGACCTCGTCGAAGACGGCGCAGGCCTGGACGGTGAGTTCGTCGACGAAACCGGGCCGGCCGGCCAGCTCGTTGCCGTCCTTGCGCAAGGCGTCGTTGATGGACCGGCAGATCTCCTCATGGACGGTGGACAGACCGCGGTACGAGTCAGCGTGTGCATCGCGGATCAACACAGTGAAATCCCCTCAGCTCCGCGCCCCCGCGGGAGCGCTCCCACTCTCTGGCATACGGGACTGCTGACCAGGCTGCCTTCAGGTGTGGTCGGTCGGCTTCGGCATGAGCCTACGGGCCGATGCGGTGACGAAGTCGATGGTCCGGACGCGGCTTCCTTGCCGCTGACATGGTCAGGCCTCCTGTGATGCGCGGCCTCCGATGACGGGAGTTCGATCGCGGGATGTAGACACGTGTCGACCTCCGCCGTCGGAGCCTCTTCAAGGCGTTAGGAGGCAGATCCGGGTCGTTACATTAGGCGCTCCGTTCGTTTTATGCCAGGGGCATCCGATCAAGGCCGACCAAACGGGGTGTGTCGGTCCGGTGTCGCAGAGCGACAGGTGTCCGCCGCGCCCGGCGCCGCCCGTCGGGCCCTCCGGCCAGATGTCTCCCGCCCGTCCACGCCCTTTCCTGCCCCTCCCCCCGGCCGCGCACGCCACTTCCCTGCCCCTCCCCCGACCGCTCCACGCCACTTCCGTGCAGCGCCCATGCACCCAACGTCGTAGGACCGCCCTGCACTTTGGCCGACAAGCAGGGGGATACGGCCTTTGCCACTGTCACGGGCCCCCGGCCGGTCCCTAGTTTTCAGGGGACGCAAACAGCGCTCTCACCGTCCGCATCGCCTCACTCGCCGAAACGGACAGCTCATGATCACGGATCAGCCGACAGTGTCGGTGATTATTCCCAACTACAACTACGAGAAGACCCTCGCCGCCTGCCTGGACGGGGTGTTCGCCCAGACCTACCGGCCACTCGAAGTGATCGTCGTGGACGACGCCTCCACCGACCGCTCCCGGGAGATCGCCGCTTCCTACCCCTGCCGGGTCGTCGAGGGCGGGGGCAACAAGGGCGTCTCCGCGGTACGCAACCGGGGCGCGCGTGAGGCGCGAGGCGACGTCCTCTTCTTCGTCGACTCCGACGTGGCCCTGCGCCCCGACGCCATCGCGAACGCCCTGCGCGTGCTGCGCGAGGACCCCGACTGCGGTCTGGTGCACGGCACGTACGACACCCGCCCGCTGTTCGACGACGGACCGGTCGAGCACTACCGCGTGCTGCACGCGCACTGGTGGCGCAGGCGCAGCGTGGGCCGGGTCGGTACGGCCGTCTTCGCGCTGGCGGCGGTGCGCCGGGAGGTCTTCGCGGCCGCCGGCCCATTCCACGAGGGCCTGCGCGACGCGGAGGACGTCGAGTACAGCGACCGGCTGGCACGCGTGGCGGGCATCCGGCTCACCGACACCGTCGTCGGGAAGCACGACGACTGCGCGGGGCTCGCGGACATGCTGCGCGAGCAGTTCCGGCGCTCCCTCCCGCTGGCCGGCTTCGCCGGCGCTCACCGCATGCGCTCCGGCGCGGTGGTGGTGAACCCCCTGCTCGGGGTGGTCGGTGCGACGTTGTTCGCCGCCTCGCTGCCCCTGCTGTTCACGGTGGCCGACGTGCCCGTGCTCGCCGCGGTGCCGCTGCTGTTCCTCGCCCTGTTCCTGGTGTCCGATCCGGGACTCGCGGGGTTCGTCCGCCGGGAGCGCGGGACGCGGTTCCTGCTGTACTTCCTGGCGGTGCACCTGCTCGCCCAGTGGGCCATCGTGGCCGGGCTCGTCGTCGGTACCGCGCGCCGGCTGGGCGGACGCGGGGCGTTGCCGGCCGCGCTGCCGCCGGGGACGAGCGCCTGATGAGCCCCACGTGGCGCCGCATACTGGCCTTGCTGTTCGGCGTGGCGGTGGTGGCCGGTGCCGGAGTCGCCCTGCGCGGCCAGAACTGGTCCGTCGTCTGGCAGTTGCTGCACCCCGGCTCCGTGCCGGCTCTGCTGGGCGCCGTCCTGGTCACGGCGGTCGGTCTGCTGTGCGGGACCCGGGCCTGGCTGCTGACACTGTCGGCGATCGCGGTGCCGGTGCCCGCGCGCACCGGGATACGGATGTTCTTCGTCGGCTTCCTGGGCAAGTTCGTACCGGGCCGGGTGTGGGGCCTGATCGCGCAGATGCGCATGGGCGAGCAGGCCGGTGTCAGCAAGGCCCAGATGGCCGGCGTCTATGCGGTCAACCTGGTGGTCGTGCTGCTCACCGGCGGCGCGGTCGGCATCCTGGTCGCACCGGCCCTGTTCGACGACGGCGTCTGGTGGATGGTGCTTCCCCTGGTGCTGCTGGTGGCTCTGCTGGCCCGGCCGGACCTGATCCACCGGTCCGCGGTCCTGGCCGCCCGTGTCGCCCGGCGGCGCCCGCCTCCGCCGCCGGGACGCCCCTGGGATCTGCGCCGCTCCATCCTCTACCAGACCGCCTCCTGGGTGCTGTCGGGTCTGCACGTGTGGGTGACCGCCGTGCTGCTGGGCGCCGATCCACTGCCCGCGCTGCCGGCCTCGGTGGGCGGGTTCGCCCTCGCCACCGTGGGCGGAACCCTCGTGATGTTCGCACCCGACGGCGCCGGCGTTCGCGAGCTGTTGCTCGTGCCCGCCCTCGCCACGGTCCTTCCTCTGCCCGCCGCCGTCGCCACCGCCCTGGTCAGCCGGGTTCTGACTCTCGTAGCGGAACTCACCACCTCCGGCGTCGCCCTGGGCGCGGCCACGCTGCACGGCCGCCGCACCCTCCCCCCATCCCTCCGGAAGGAGACTGCCGCATGACGGAACTCATGAGCATCGAGGACGCCGAAGGGCTGTCCGTCGACAAGGTGCACGACCTGTACCGCCAGTACGTCAGCAAGAGCCAGGTCTCCCTGATGACCTCGTTCGGCTTCGGCCGCGAACTGGTCGACCGGGCCGAAGGCGCGTACGTCTACACCCGTGACGGCCGCCGCATCCTGGACTTCACCGGCGGTGTCGGCGTCCTCAGCCACGGACACAACCACCCGCGGATCATCGAGGCCCGCCGGAGATTCGCCGAACAGCAGCGGATGGAGGTCCACAAGACCTACTTCTCGCCCTACCTGGCCGCGCTCTCCCACAACCTCGCGGCCGTGCTCCCCGGCGACCTCGACATGTCCTTCCTGCCCAACTCCGGCGCGGAGGCCGTCGAAGGCGCGGTGAAACTCGCGTACAAGTACCACAACGGCAGGCGCAACACCATTCTGCGCAGCGACATCAGTTTCCACGGCAAGCTGCTCGGCTCCGGCAGCCTCACCGGCGGCTCGCAGAACCACTTCGCCTTTCCCGGTATCCCGGGAGTGAGCACCTTCTCCTACGGCGACCTCGACTCCGTCCGGGCGGCCGTCGAGGCGAGCCGCGACGGCAAGGGCCGGTCGGACGTCTACGCCCTGCTCATCGAGCCGTTCAGCGCCTCCACCATCCGCTGGTGTTCGGAGGAGTTCCTGCGCGGCCTGCGGGAGCTGTGCAACCAGGAGGACATCATCCTGATCTTCGACGAGATCTACACCGGCTGGGGCAAGACCGGGACCATGTTCCACTTCATGCGTTACCCCGGTCTCGTACCCGACGTGGTGACGACGTCGAAGTCCTTCGGCGGCGGCAAGTCCTCCATCTCCGCGTTCGTCGCCCGCCGTCCCGTCTTCCAGAAGGCGTACGACAACCTCCACGACGCGCTGCTGCAGAGCACCAGCACCACGTACTACGGCTTCGGCGAGGAGTGCGCCACCGCCATCGAGGCCATCAACGTCGCTGTCGAAGAGGACTTCCCCGCCCGTGCCCGGGCGATCGAGAAGGTACTGGGCCCCGGTCTGGAACGCATCGCCAAGGAGCACTCCGACATCGTCACCGACGTCCGGGGAGCCGGCGCCCTGTGGGGAGTCTTCCTGGGCAGCCCCGCGGTGTTCGATCTTGTCGCCAAACTCGCGCCGGGCGGCCTGGCGAAGGACCCGCAGTTCGGGACCAAGGTGGTGACCTGCAGCGTGATCAACGCGCTCTACCAGGACCACGACATCTACGCCTACTACACCCTCAACGGCAAGAACCCGTTGGTCGTCGGCCCGCCGCTGGTGGCCACCCCGGGCGAGGTGGAGCACTTCCTGGAGCGCCTCGACCGCACCCTGGCGTCCGGGATCAGCCGGCTCGTCTCCCGCTTCCTCCGCGAGAAGGTGTCGTCGCTGTGGTGAAGAAAGTGGTCGTGACCGGAGGCAGCGGAATGCTCGGCGGAAACCTGACCCGGTCGCTCGCCGCGGCCGGCCTGGAGGTGCGCAGTCTCGACCTGCGACCGCCCGGGAAGCCGGTTCCCGGCGTGGAGCACGTCACCGCGGACATACGTGACGGCGCCCGTGTGCGGACCGCGCTCAACGGGGCGGACGCCGTGGTGCACACCGCCGCCGCGCTGCCCAGCTACCCCGAGGACGAAATCCGTTCCATCATCGTCGAGGGCACCCGGACCGTCCTGAGGGCCGCCGAGGCCGCCGGACTGGCACGCGCGGTGCACGTCTCCTCCACCGCGGTGTATGGCCTGCCCGAGACCGTGCCCACCACGGAGGACTATCCGCGTCGGCCGGTCGACGCCTACAGCCGCGCCAAGGCCGGCGCGGAGGTCGTCGCCGAGGAGTTCCGCGCCCGCGGGCTGTGCGTCCCCGTCCTGCGCCCCAAGACGTTCGTGGGGCCCGGCCGGATGGGCCTGTTCGCGATGCTCTTCGAGTGGGCGGAGGAGGGCCGCAACTTCCCCGTGCTGGGCAGGGGGGACGTACGGATCCAGATGTTCGCCGTCGACGACCTGGTCGACGCGGTGGCCACCACCTTGGCAGCACCGGCGGAGACCGCCAACGACACCTTCAACCTGGCGGCGGCCGAGTTCGGCACCCTGCGGGAGGATTTCCAGGCGGTACTGGACGCCGCGGGGCACGGCAAGCGTCTGATCTCCATTCCCGCCGCGCCCGCCGTCCTGGCCCTGGACACGCTGAGCCGGCTGCGGCTGTCACCGGTGTACGGCCGGCTGGTCCACAAACTGCGGGCCGACTCCTACGTGAGCATCGACAAGGCACGCGATGTGCTCGGCTGGTCGCCCCGCCACTCCAACAGGGACGCCATCCTCAGCACCTACCGGTGGTGGCGCGAGAACCGAACCACCGGCGCGGCGTCCGCGTCCACCGGCCGCACCAGCCGGGAACCGTGGAAACAGGGCGCCCTCGGCCTGGCCAAGGCATTTTTCTGAACGGGGAGACATCGTGACGACAAGTGCCCAAAAGCCCCTCGACACCACTCTGGTGGCGCCCCCGCCGCCGAGCCGGACCCGGGGTCTGCCACGCGATCTGCTGACCCTCGTCCGGCCCGGCCAGTTCCCGAAAAACCTGCTGGTGGTGCCACTCGCCCTGCTCGACACGCAGACGGCGCCCCCGGGACTGCTGCTCCGCACCGCCTGGGCCGTCCTCCTGTTCACCCTCGCTTCGAGCCTGGTCTACGTCTGGAACGACCTCTACGACCGTCACCGCGACCGGGCCCACCCCACCAAGCGCGACCGGCCGATCGCCTCCGGCCGGGTCACGGCAACCACAGCCGCCGTCTTCGCGACCGCGCTGCTCCTGCTGCTGACGGCCGCGGCCGTGTTCGGGCCCGTCGGCCAATGGTGGCCGATCGTCGTCTACCTCGCCCTCAACCTCGCCTACAGCCGCGGCCTGAAACACGTACCGCTGCTGGACGTCTTCGTCGTGGCCGCCGGTTTCGGTCTCCGGGTGGTCCAGGGACACCTGGGGGCCGGCACGGAGATCCGCAGTTGGCTGCTTGTCTCGGTGTTCTCCCTCTGCCTGGTCTTCGTCCTCGGCAAGCGCAGGCACGAGATGACGGTGGGCGGCGCGGCCCACCGCCCGGCCCTGCGCGGCTACTCCATCCCCTACCTCGACCACCTGATCGGGCTGTGCGCCTGTGTGACCGTGGTCGCCTTCCTCATCAACCTCCAGCAGTCGGTCGGCACCCCCTACGCCGACCTGGCGGTGCTCGGCTCGACGCCGTTCGCGCTCTTCGCCATGGCCCGCTACCTGCAACTGCTGCACGTCCACAGCAAGGGCGGCGAGCCGACGCGCATCCTGCTGCGCGACCGGGCCATGGTCGTCAACGCCCTCCTGTGGGCACTGCTGCTCGGCGGAACGCTGCTCGCCACCCACTACCGTTAACGCCTCATCAGGAGGAATCCAGTGTCCCGACCCCTCGTGTCGGTCGTCATTCCGAACTACAACTACGGCAACTCGATCGGGCTGTGCATCGACGCGGCGCTGCAGCAGACGTACGCCCCGCTGGAAGTGATCGTGGTCGACGACCACAGCACCGACGACTCCCTGCGGATCGCCCGCCGCCGGGACGTCACCGTCCTGCAGACGCCCCGCAACAGCGGCGTCGCCGTGGCCCGCAACACCGGCGCCGCCGCGGCCCGCGGGGAGATCCTCTTCTTCGTCGACTCGGACGTGGCGCTGCGTCCCGACGCGGTGGAGAAGGCCGTCGACGAACTGCTCGCCCACCCCGAGTACGGCGCGGTGTGCGGCATCTACGAGGACGAGCCGCTGATCCGGGACAGCATCGTCGAGGAGTGCCGCGTACTGCAGGCCTACTGCTGGCGGATGGACTCGCTCGGCACGGTCAGCTTCCTGTTCTCCTCGCTGACCGCGATCCCGCGCAAGGTCTTCCAGGAGGTCGGCCCCTTCAACCCCCTGCTGCGTCAGACCGAGGAGGTGGACTACGGTCAGCGGATGTCCGCGCGTTACCAGATCAGGGTCACGCCCCGTGTGCTGGGACGCCATGACGACGACGACAAGCTGCTGCCGCTCCTGCGCAAGCTGTTCCGCCGGGCCCGGTTGAGGATCCCCCTGTTCGTCCAGCGGCGGCGCTTCGCCAAGGGCTTCGAGACCGCGTCCCGGTCGATGGCCGCGGTGGCCGCGTTCGGCGCGGTGGTCACTCTGCCCCTCGTCGTGCTCGGTCCCGCGTGGCTCGCGGTCCCGGTGGTCCTGGCCGGCGCCTCGCTCACCGGCGACCTGGCGATGTACCGCTATGTCCTCAAGCGCCGCGGGTGGCGGTTCCTGGCCGTCTTCAGCTCGGTGGCCTTCGCCACCAACGTCGCGATCTCCACGGGCATAGCCGTGGGCACCGTCCAGTGGCTGCTGTCGCCGCGCTTCCGCAGGCTGTACGAGCCGCAGTGGGAGAACGCCGAGGAGCGGATCGTCGGCGCGCCGCAGAAAAGTCCGGGGATGACGGCGTGAGCACACACCTCGACGAGGCGGCCCCGGCGGCAGGGCCTTCCGAGGGGACTCTCCCGCCACCACGCCCACGGCGGCGGCCCGGCCGCCGGGCGGCCCGCCTGCTCACCGGTGCCCTCGTCCTGTGGACTACCTTCCTCGCCGCGTTCTACGGCCTCACCGGCGGGCACTGGTGGTGGCGTCCGCTGGAACTGATGCCTCCCCTGACGTTCGCCGTGGTTCCGCTGTTCCTGCTGGTGCTCACGCCGCTGGCCCGCGGAGCCCGCCTGCGACTGGCCGCGGCGGCGCTGTGCTGCGTGCTGCTCGGGCTGCCCCTGGTCGGGCTGAACCTCTACGCCCTGCCGGGCCTGGGCGGCGGGTCGGCGGTACCGGCGGGGGCACTCCGAGTGTTCTCGTGGAACACCGAGTACTGGGACGACAGCGACGATCCGGATGCCTTCTACGACTTCCTGAAGGCCCAGCGGGCCGACGTCTATCTGCTGCAGGAGCACGTTTCCTGGGATCTGCCCGGACACCGCCCGATCCGCTCGGACCACAGGGCCGAACTGCAGGCGCGCTTCCCGGGATACCACGTGGTGGCCGTCGGCGAGGTGCTCACCATGTCCCGCTACCCCATCGAGGACTGGCACGGCCTGGACAGCTGGCCCTACCTGCCCGGGAACGGCCTCGGGATGCCGCCCGACAGCAGCTTCCCCGAGTACTACCGGTACAAGGTCCTGCGCACCGACCTGCGCATCCGTGGACGCGTGACCACGTTCTACAACGTGCACGTCCCGGTGCAGCTCGACATCTCGATGGACCCGGCCTCGTCGCAGTTCACCGAGTTCATGCGGGCCCAGGAAAAGCGGCGGGAGGCCACCTACCGGGTCCTGGAGCACGACATCGACCACAACCGGCTACCCATGGTGGTGGCCGGCGACATGAACGGCACCGCGGCCATGGGGGAGTTGGGCGGGCTCGGCAGCCGGCTGCGGGACGCCCTCCCGGCCAGCGACGAGCTGTACCCCGTCTCCTGGCCCTCGGGCGGACCGTCGCTGTGGCGGCTGGACTGGGCGTTCACCAGCGAGTCGGTGAAGGTCCACACCTACGACATGGTGGACGCCGAGGGGATGTCCGACCACCGGGCGCAGGCATTGACCATGACGCTGCCCGGCAGCTGAGCACGAAAGTCGCACGACGGCTCCCCGGTGCCCGGCCCCGCACCGGGCGGCCGGCGTGCGACTTTCGTCGTACGGCGACCTGTCCGAAGATCACAGATCGCCGCGAAGCACCCCGGCGCTCGCCCCCGTTCGCCTACGTTCGTGGCGGAGAGAACCCGCCCGCGGGACGCGGTGGCGTGTCCTCTGGCACGCCCCCCCGTGCCCGCATGCCCCACATGCCCACCCATGACGCAAGAGCTCGGAGGAACGATGCAGCAACGCACTCTCGACGCCGGCACGGGGACCAAGGTCAGCAGGCTGTGCCTGGGCGCCATGCCGTTCGGCACCACGGTCGACGAGCAGACCGCCTTCGCCATTCTGGACCGGTTCGTGGAAGCCGGCGGCACCACGATCGACACCGCCAACTGCTACTCGTTCTGGGTGCCCGGCGGCAGCGGCGGCGAGAGCGAGACCGTGCTCGGCCGCTGGCTGAAGGACCGGGGCGGACGGGACGCCCTGACCATCGCCTCCAAGGTCGGCTCGGGACCGGGACCCGACGGGCAGGCCGAGGGGCTCGCGCCGGCCGTGATCGGGGAACAGTTGGAGGGGAGCCTGCGCCGGCTCGGCACCGACCACCTGGACCTCTACTACGCCCACCGCGAGGACCGGGACACACCCGACGAGGAGACCCTCGCCGCCTTCCACCGGGCGGTGACCGACGGGAAGGTCCGGGTGCTGGGCGCGAGCAACCACACCGCCTGGCGGCTGGCCGAGACCCGCTCCCTCGCCGAACAGCGCGGCTGGACGCCGTACACCGCGGTGCAGCAGCGCTATTCCTATCTCCAGCCCCGGCCGAAGACCGTGCTGCCCGAGGGCGGCCACGTCCACGCGAGCGACGAACTGCTGGACTACGTGAGCAGCCGCGGCCTGACCCTGTTCGCCTACACCAGTCTCCTCTTCGGGGCCTACGGCCGCCCGGACAAGCCGCTGCCGGAACACTACGCGCACCCCGGCACCGAGCGCCGGCTCCAGGCCCTCACGAAGGTCTCCGACGAACTGGGGATGACACCCATCCAGACGGTCCTGGCCTGGCTGTCCGGCGGCGAACCCGCCGTGGTGCCGATCATCGGCGTCAGCTCGGTGGCCCAACTGGACGAGTGCCTCGCCGCCGCCGACCTGGCGCTCCCGGAGGAACTGCGCAGGGTCCTCGACGAGGCGGTGTGACGCGGCGCGCGACGCTCCTGGCGGAACGCGCGGACGACCAGGCCCGGCACTCACCCGGTGGTCGAGGTGAGGGCCGGGCCTTCGTGCGTCAGGGGACGCGCCAGCCGATGTCGGCGATCTCCAGCAGCGCCGTTCCCTCCGTGTACAGCATGAACGGCACGTCGACGTGGCGCAGGTCCATCCCCGCCGCGTCCAGTTCGGCCAGCGGAACGGACACCACCGTCCACTGCTCGGGCGGCGCCTGACGGAGCAGCGGCGCCACATCCACGCCCGGCTGGGCGGGATAGTCGTCGTGGCACGCCAGGAAGAGCGCGGACGACGGCGGTTCGATCACCCGCGCGAGGAACCGCACATGGGCTCCGGCGACCAGGTGACCGCGCAGGTCGGCGGGCAGGCCGGTGGGTGATTCCGCGTAGACGAAGGCCGGAAAGCCCTGGAAACGCAGGCTGAGCCCGGTACCGCCCCCGCTTTCCTGGTCGTTCTTGGCCAGGGAGCCGCCGCCACCACCGGGTGCGGGCACCGGGTCCGAGTGCACGATGAGGCACCGCATCGGCCCGCTGAGCGGAATGTCCACTCGCGACCAGGTGTTGTGGCCCCCCACCCGCAGCCGGTACGGGGTGCCCGCCGTGTCCAGCACCCGGAGCGGGCCTTCCGCCGCGGGCGGGAGAGCGACCTCCGGGACTTCGTCGAGCGGCAGGGGTCCGGCGGCCGGGACCGCGCCCCGCAGCGACAGGCCGTGACCGACCGCGAACAGCGGAGTGCGCCGGCCCTCGGGCGCCGTCTCCTCGGCGGGCACCCGGTAGTCAGGCAGATGCGCAGGTACCTGGTTGACGGCGGCGGAGTCCCGCGTCCGCGGCCAGGATGACGGCAGCCGGCCCTGGAAGTCGTACGCGGGCATGCCGGGCTCGGGAGCGAACAGCACATCGGTGATGCCCTGCGCGTACGGGCCCGGCAGCCAGGCGACGACGAAGGCGTCGGAGCGGTTGATCTCCTCCGTGCAGTAGAGCGGACGGCCGGTGAGGAACACCGAGACGGTGGGGAGGCCGGCGGTGTCCAGTCGGCGCAGCACCTCCAGGTCACGGGCGTAGGAGAGCTTCAGGTCAGCGTAGCCGAGCGACCGCCAGGGTTTGAGCGTCCCGCGCATCTCCGCGTACGAGTCCTCGCCGAGGGCGACCAGGGCCACGTCGAAGTCGGCGGGATCGGCGTGCTCCAGCGCCGGGTCCACCACGCACCGTTCGGCGCCGACGACGTGGCGGACCGCGTCCGCCAGCGTGGTGCCGTCCGGCAGGTCGGCGCGGTCCACGTCGTCGCCCTGCCAGGTCAGGGTCCAGCCGCCGCACTGCTTGCTCAGGTCGTCGGCCGCGCTGCCGGTCACCAGCACCCGCGCGGTGCGCGCCAGGGGCAGCAGGCCGGGGGTGTTCTTGAGCAGGACCAGCGACTTGCGGGCGGCCTCACGCGAGAGCGCCCGGTGCTCGGCGCAGCCGACGACCTCCGCTGAGGAGGCCGTGAGCGCGCGGTCCCGGGGACGGGACGCGTCCCACAGACCGGCCCGCATCTTCACGCGCAGGATGCGGGTGACGGCGTCGTCGATGCGCGCCATCGGGATGACACCGTCGCGCACGTACTGGACGGTGGTGCGGTGCGCGCTCTGCCAGGCCTCGCGCCCGGCGATCATCAGCACGTCCAGCCCGGCGTTGACCGCGTATCCGGCGTCACCGGCGGAACAGCCGGCGACCTCGGCGTGCGCGTCCCAGTCACTGATCACGATGCCGTCGAAGCCCAGGGCGTCCTTCAGTACATCCGTGATCAGATAGCGGCTGCCGTGCACCTTGTGGTTGTACGGCTGCGAACGGCCCGGCGTGTGGTCGTAGTTGGCAGGGTTCTCCCAACTGCTGAAAGAGATCATCACGCTCTGCGCGCCGGCCTCGATGCCGGCCAGGAAGCCCTGGGCGTGGATGTCCCTGAGCACGTCCTCGGAGCAGCGGGCGGTGCCCCGGTCGCTGCCGTTCTCGGTGCCGCCGTCCGCGATCCAGTGCTTGAGCGTGGCCAGCACCTTCCCGTCGGCCCGTAGCGCCTCCACGTCGCCCTGGAGGCCCTCGACCATGGCACGCCCGTACGCGTGCACCACGGTCGGGTCCTCGCTGTAGCCCTCGTAGTAGCGGCCCCAGCGACGGTCGCGCGGTGTGGTGACGGTGGGGGCGAAGATCCAGTCCATGCCGGTCGCGAAGACCTCGCGGCCGGTGGCCGCGCCGATGCGCCGCACCAGGTCCGGGTCACCGGCCGCACCGAGGCCGATGTTGTGCGGGAACACGGTGGCGCCGTGGACGTTGTTGTGTCCGTGCACCGCGTCGGTCGCCCACATGAACGGGACGCGGAAGGGCCGGTCCCGCCACACCTCCTCCGCGGCCGTCCAGAAGCGGTCCACGGTGTCCACCCAGTCCGCCACGCTTGCGTGCCGCTTGCCGCCGGGCCAGATCCCGGCGCCGTTGAGCGCGGAGCCGATCGCGTACTCGCGTACGTCCTCGCAGGTCAGCTCGGCCAGCTCCGGCTGGATCATCTGGCCGACCTTCTCCTCCAGGGTGAGCTGCCCGAGGATCTCGGCCACCCGGCGCTCCACCTCCGGGTCGCGCGGGATCGCGGAGGTGAGGCGGGGCCACTCGGTCAGCGGTCGCAGGGCGGGCAGGGAGGATGCCGCGTGCCCCCGGCTGCCGTCCGTCACGGTCGTCACGGTGATCGTCACTCCTTCTCGCCGGTCGCGGATGAGGTGGCCGGTACCGTGACGGTCACGTCGGCCGTTTCGGTGGCCGGTCCCGTGGCGGTCCCGTCGGCCGTATCGGTGCCCGGTCCCGTGGCCGGTCCGCCGACGGACCCGGAGACCGGCTCGGTGACCCAGAACTCCTCCGTCCGCGCCGCGAACACCCGTTCCTGGAACGGCAGCGGCACCACCGGCCGGGTCTGGCTCGGCGCGTACAGCGCGACCTGGGTGCGGTGCTCCCGGAACGCCGCGTGCTTGCGCTCGGCGTAGGCGCTGATGTCGAAGGAGACGAGGCGTTCGGTGGTCTCGTCCCGCCCGGCCGCCGGATTGCGGTTGACGAAGCCGAACTCCTCCTCCGTGCGCTCGTCCCACACCACGTACCGGAACACCTGCGGGGTGAGCCCCAGTTCGGCGAGGCAGGACATCACCGTCTCGCCGGTCAGCCGGTGGTCGGCGTTGAGTTCGCGCACCTCGTGGGGGACGTACACCCGGGTGACCTCGCGGTGCTCGCGCAGGACCTTCAGCACGTCCTCGCGGAACGCGGGCAGATGGTCGGCGAGCGCGGTGTCGGGGTAGTCGAGGAACCGGGCCGCGCCTTTGTCCAGCCCCATCGCCACGGCCGCCGAGCGCGCCTCCTCGCGGCGTATCTCGCGCAGTTCGGCGGGCGTCGGCTCGGTGTGGATGCCGAGCACCGCCGAGTGGGACATCGCGCCGTCGGTGGCGAACACCACCCGCACCCGGGCGCCCTCGGCGACGAGCCGCGCGATGGTGCCGCCACAAGCGATCACCTCGTCGTCGGGGTGCGGCGAGAAGACCAGCACCCGGGGCGCCTCACGCCGGGCCTCGCGGTCCTTCCAGGTCCACACACCGAGCACTGGTGGAGTCATCGTCGGGTCCCCTCCCGGTCCGGTGCCGGCCGGCTCACCGGCCCCCGGCACGGTGTCGTGCACGTCGATCGAGCGCCGTTCCGTGCCGACCCGGTCGGTGACCTCGCCGTCTGCGAGTCCGCGGGAGCGCAGGATGTCCTCGATCTCGTGGAAGTGGTTGTCCACCACCAGACGGGCGACCGGGGTGTCGTACTTCGCGGCGAAGTAGGCGTAGTTGTCGGCGGCCGACCGCATGTTGTCCTCGTAGCTCTTCGGATGCGGCACGTGGATCGCGGCGGCGTCGCGGCGCAGCACGAAGCGGGCCCCCGCGGTGTGCAGCCGGTAACCGAGGTCGACGTCCTCCGCGCCCCAGGAGCGGTATGCCTCGTCGAAGCCGCCGACCTCGCGCAGCAGGCCGGTGCCGGCCGACGCGTCGCACGTCCACCACATCAGCCAGGGCGCCGTCAGGACGGTGAGGTCCTCGCCGTAGCGTTCGTAGTAGTCCTCGCGGATGTCCGGCCAGCTGCCCCGCGCGGCGAACTCGGCGAACGACGCGTCGGGATCCGCGAAGTCGAGGGCCGCGGTGATCTCCTCGCCGTCCTCGTTGCCCTCGTTGAAGCAGAGCACGTAACCGACGACCGCCGTGGGCTCGGCCGTCTCCCGGTGCGCGGCCAGGTGTGCGGCGAGCGCGCCCGAGTGCAGGATCACGCCGGAGTCCACGAACACGCAGATGTCCGCACGGGCGTGCTCGATACCGAGGTTGCGGGCCTTCGCGACGCGGTACCCCTCGTCCTCCTGGAAGTAGTGGCGCACGTCGAGCCGGTCACTGTACCCGGCGACGACCTGCGCGGTGTCGTCGCTGGAACCGTCGTCCGCGACGATCACCTCGAAGGCGTCGGAGCCGTCGAGCCGCTGGCGGCACAGAGAGTCGAGGGTGTGTTTGAGCAGAGCTGACCGGTTGTAGGTGGGGACGACGACGGTGCAGGCCGGAGTGGTCACGGGGTGCTCCCTTCACGGGGTTCGGTCAGGGGGGTGGGGGCGGGGCGTAGGAGGAGCGCGAGCACTCCGGCTACGGCGGTCAGTCCGGCGCACACCCAGAAGACCTGGCCGTAGCCGGTCCAGGTGGCCACCGTGCCGACCACCAGGCCGCCCAGGAACATGCCGGCCTTGAAGGCGCTGGAGTACAGGGCTGAGGCGGTGCCGAACCTGCCGGGCAGGCTGTCCTGGAGCATGACCACCGGGATGTTGAGGGCCACCGCCGCCCAGGCCGCGTTGAGCGGCTGCAACGCGAGGAGCGGCACCCTGCTGTCCGCGAAAGGCAGGAGGGCGAAGAACAAGGTGGCGCAGACGGTGGCCGCGAGCATCAGCCGCTGCTTGCCGAGACGGTCCGCCCAGACACCGATGAGGACCATCAGCGGGATCTCCAGGGCTGCGCTCACCCCGAGCAGCAGCCCGGCGAACTGCGGACTCATGTCGAGGTCTTCGGTGACGTAGAGGGGCAAGTTGATCTGGTACATCGCGTTCGCGCCGAGCAACAGCACCACCGCGCCCAGCACCAGCGCCGTACGCGTACCGAGACCGCGGAACATGCCGAGCGGCCCGGGGGGCAGCTCCTCGGCCGGCTTCGGGGAAGCGGGGTCGGCGGAGCCGGACTCCGAAGCGGCGGACCCGGCGGCGCCGGACCCGGCGGTGGCGGGTTCACCGGGGTCGGTTCCGCGGGAGCCGAGTGTCCGCGGGTCGGGCAGCCCCCACCCGCACAGCGCCGCCGCCAGCAGCGACAGGGCGGCGGTCGCCGCGTACAGGGCGGTGAAGGACCATTCGGCGATCACCCAGAAGGCGAGTGGGGGGCCCACCACCCACGCCAGGGAGGTGACCGCGCGCAGGAAGCCGTTGAAGAACGGGGCGTCCACACCACGCGCGTCGGCGAGTTCCCGGGTGTAGGCGAAGAGCTGCCCGAAGCACGCGCCGCCCAGCCCGAAGCAGACCATGCCCGACAGGAGTAGCAGGTAGTAGTCGCGCAGGAACGTGTAGCACAGCGCTCCGGCCGCGTTGCAGAGCGCGGTCAGGACCAGGATCGTACGTCGGTTGCCCAGCCGGTCGGAGACCGCGCCCACGACCACGTCGGTACCGATCTCCGCGATCGACCGGGCGGCGAAGAACAGGCCGACCATCAACGGAGTGGCGGTGACGGCCTTGCTCAGGAACAGACTAGTGGTCGGCACCACGAACGCGCCTGCCACCCCGACCGCCGCGGTGGCGGCGATCAGGCTGTGCACCGAGGAGTCGCTGAGCTGGCGCCACCGGCCGCCGGGCTTCCGCCCGGCCGTGACCGGAGTGTTCACTCGACCCCTCCCGGTGCCGGTGCGGTCTCGCGCTGCCGGTAGGGCAGCCATGGCGGCAGGACCCGGTCCTCGGGTACGCGTTCGGCGGCTGCCAGGTCGGCCTCGTCGATCTCGTCACGTGCCAGCAGGCTTTCCCGGACGGCGACCGGCAGCGAGGCCAGGACGCGGTGGCGCACGCCGTCCACGTCGAGGCGCCCGTCGTGGACGGCGGCTACCGGGCGTACCCGGCCCGGGCGCAGGTTCGAGGGGTCGACCTGACTGGAGACGAGGGTCCAGTAGTCGCGGAACTGCGTCGCCGGATCGGGCAGCGCGCCGCTGAGCAGGCCGAGGCGGATGGTCTCCAGCCAGCAGTCCAGGTAACGCCGGTCGTGCAGCGCGGACATGTGGCGGGCGCACCACGCGGCGCGCTCGTCGGGATCGGGCAGCGCCGTCTTGCCGCCGAGCACGCTCAGTACCCAGCCCGAGACCGCTTCGAAGTACGGGCAGGCGGTGCCGAACGCCTCGGTGTCCACGGGGGTGTTGACCACGGCCAGGGTCGGGTCGTGCCGCCAGAAGTGGTGCTCGTACAGGTCCTCGCGGCGCAGGCCGTCGATGAATCCGTAGTCGGGCGGCTCGTAACCGAGGCACAGCACCACCGCGTCGTACCGGTCGGTCGTGCCGTCCGCGAGGACGACGCCCCCGTCCGCGGTGAACCGGGAGAAGGCCGTGACGGGATGCACTCCGCCGCCGTGGACCGTCGGGACGATCTTGTCGTTGACGTGCACCGCGCCGTGGAAGCCGTCCTCGGGCAGCAGCCCGGTGGCCCGGTACATGCCCATGTACTCAGGCAGCCATTCGGTCAGCCAGTCAAGGTACTCGGCGTACGGCACATCCTCGACGGCGACCCGGCCCGCGTACGAGAACAGCGCGTCGTTGTACGCGTCGCCGACGCTGCGGGGCAGGAACAGCACCTTGCGGCGTACGGACCAGTCCACCCGGGCGGCGTGCGGCGCGAGGTCGGCGGCGATGTCGGCGCCGCTCACGCCGCCTCCGACGACCAGCACACGCTTTCCGGTGAAGTCGTCCGGGCCTCGGTACTCGGGGGAGGTGAGCACCCGGACGCCGCTGCCGGCCGGAGGGAGGCCGCCCATCGGCAACCTGGGCCGCCACAGCTCCCCGTTGGCGACGAGGACCGCGTCGACGTGCTCGGAACCGGTCGTTCCGTCGTGCGTGTCACGGGCCGTCACCCGCCAGTGCGCGCCGTCCTTGGTGACGTCGACGACCTCCTGTCGGAAGCGCACCGATGCGAGCAGGCCGAACTCCTCGGCGTAGGAGGTGAGATACCCCTGGACCTCCGTCTGCGTGGGGAAGTCGGCGGTGAAGGCGGGCGCGTGGTCGGAGAACGGCATGCTCATACGTGAGCTCTGCATCCGGACCCCGGCGTACGCGCCCCCCGAGGCGGGATTCCAGATACCCCCGAGTTCCGGGAGCTTCTCGAAGCAGACCACGTCGTGGCCGTCCGCGAGGCCCTGCTTGACGCAGGTGAGCCCAGCGGGACCGGCTCCGATCACAGCTATGCGCATGTACAGGCTCCTGGCGTTGTCACAGTGACGCGCATCTACGGGCTCCTGGCGTTGGTCGGGCAGCGGGCCGCGCGGGTGAACGCGGCCCGCGGGGTCGGGCGTCGGGGGACGAAGGGACCGGCTGCGGAAGAGAGCGGCACGGGCAGCGGAGGAAGACTGCGGGCATGGGAGCACCTGGCCGGCCGCGGGGGGAAGGACCGCCCGGCTGGGGGTCGGCCCGGGCGTCAGATGAAGGGGTCGAAGTCCTCTGCCAGATCCGCCGGTTCGGGGCGCCGGGGGAGCAGGGAGATCTCCACATTGCTGGCGTGCCGGGCGCACACGAAGCGGCAGTCCTCACTGGGGTCGATCACCGTGGTGTCGGCCGACGACCACAGCTCGGAGAAGCTCGACTGCTGGATGTCGCCGATCCGGCCCTTGGGGTTGCCCCTGTGGTAGGGGCAGACGAAGACGCCGGTGGGGGTGATGGTCGTGCGCAGTTCAGCGACCGCGCAGGTGTGGTAGTCCTTGGGCTGCACGGACTCGGCGTGGCGGCGCACGGCCTGCCAGTTCGAGGAGTGCAGGACGTGGAAGGAGTCGTCCTCCAGTTCGCGCAGCCGGGCGACCTGCTGCTCGACGGCCTCAATGTCCTCGGCGCGCTGGTTGACCGTGTAGTGGTCCTCGTCCAGCATCGCCTTGACCTCGAAGTAGTCGCAGCCGATGTCCCGGGCCAGCACACCGGCCTGGTACACCTCGTCGTAGTTGGAGTCGGTGACCTTTCCGGCCTCGTCAAAGCGCTGCATCAGCAGGAACGAGTAGCCGAGCCGGCCCTTCTTCCGCGAGGCGAGCAGCCGCATGTTCTCGATGACCTGCGGGAAGGCGCTGCGCTTGCCCCGGCTGGGGCGGAAGGTCTGGTACGTGTCGGGGCTGCCCGCGTCGATCGAGACCCGCACCCAGGACAGCATCCCGGCGAGCTGGTCGATGTGGCGGTGGATCTGGGTGCCGTTGGTGACCAGGCCCAGCTTGATGCCGGCCCCGTGCAACACCTCGATGATCTCTCCGACGGAGCGGTGCAGCAACGGTTCTCCACCGCCGATGAGGATCACCGCGCCCACGTCGGACTCGGCCAGTTCGTGGGCCAGGCGCACGATGCGGTCCTGGCCTATCTGGCCGTGATGCAGGACCTGGGAGCTGATGCACTCCGGGCAGGCGAGGTCGCACACGGTCGTGGGGTCCAGGTCGACCACAAGCGGCGCGGACAGGCGCTTGCCGTGAGCGACGTCGAGGACGGAGGGATACACGGAACGTTGGTAGAGCTTGCCCACCAGGTCGAGATTGCGCTCCACGAATGCGGTACCGAGAGAAGTACTGGACTGAGCAGAGGTGCTGTGAGACATGGGGCTGTCACTTTCCGGTTCGACGGACGAAGAATCGAGTACTTCGTAGGGAAACGGGAGCTGAACCAGCAGCTATGGGAGCGCTCCCAATGACGGTGCCCAACCGACGGAACCCTTGTCAATCAGCCAGCGAGAACCGGCCGCGGACACATGCCGATTGGCTCGATCGCATTGCCACCTGTCGGGTGACGGACGGGACCGGCCGTTTCACCTGCGTCGTCCTGCACTCAGAAGAGCACTCCCCGTCCGTGATCGGCCGACACCTGACGCGTCTGCGACGTCCTCGAACTGCCCGGGGTGTCGCGGTTGCGACGGCTGAGCCGCCGGGCGTGCGTGGCGTCGTGACGCCCGGCTCGCGGTGCCGGCCCGGCGAAGCGGCGTGCTCCAGCATGGCCCGCGATGCGCAGAGGACTCGTACACGCACTGGCCCGGCGGCTCGCCGCGGGCGCGGCGGTCACGCTGCCGTGCTGAGGCGTCCACACGGCGATGGCGGGCACGGCGCACTACCCGCCGCGCGGAACGGGTGGCGGTGTTCCGCGCTTTGGCCCGACGGGCCGCCGCGGGGAGGGGGAGAGCGATCAGGACCTGCTGAGTCACCGTCAGGACCTGGGGCCCGGTAGACCGGCAGAACCTGAGTCAGCAGAACCTGAGTCAGCGGAAGACGGACGGCGGGGGTGCGGGCGACGCCACGGCCGCCGCGTCCGTCACCGGGACCGCCCCGCCCGTGAAGTCGGTGAGCTGCTTGCCGTGTTCGACGCGGGCCGGATGCGGGTCCGAGGCGGCGCGGCGGGTGAGTTCGGTCAGTGGAAGCGGGTGGTCGCAGGCGACGAGGACCGCGTTGCCGAAGCGTTTGCCGCGCAGCACGGTCGGGTCGGCGACCAGCGCGAGCTGAGCGAAACGGGCCGCCACGGTGGCGATCTGGCCCCGCAGATGGGCCAGGGGCGGTCCGTCGGCGAGATTGGCGGCGTAGAAACCGCCGGGTTTCAGGGCCCGGCGGACGTCGTCCAGGAACTCGGTGGAGGTGAGGTGGGCGGGGGTGCGGGCCCCGCTGAACACATCGGCGATGACGAGGTCGGCCCAGCCGTCGGGCACCTTGGCGAGGCCCTCGCGGGCGTCGGCCGACCTGACCCGGATGCGGGCGTTCGGCGCCAACGGCAGCTCTCGGCGGACCAGTTGGACCAGGGCCGCGTCCCGTTCGACGACCTGCTGGGTGGAGCGGGGGCGGGTGACGGCGACGTACCGGGCGAGGGTGAGCGCGCCGCCGCCGAGGTGCACGGCGTGCACGGGCCGGCCGGGCGGGGCGACCAGGTCGACGACGTGCCCGAGCCGCCGCTGGTACTCGAAGGACAGATACGCCGGATCGTCCAGGTCCACGTGCGACTGCGGCGCTCCGTCGAGGAGCAACGTCCAGGCCCGCGCCCGGTCCCGGTCGGGTATGAGTTCGGCGAGCCCACCTTCGACGGCCTCGACGACGGCGCTCACGGCCGCGCTCTGGCGCCGGGGGTTCCTGGACTTTCCCATCGCCCCATTATCCGGTGCGCCAGAGGGGACGGCTCAGCGATCTCGCACAGGGCCGTCCAGGGTCGTCCGCCGGCTCGGCTCGCGCCCAGGTCACCGGCAGTTGTCCGCCACCTCGATCAATCGTGCCGCCTCCCCCAGCGCCGCTCGCAGCACCGCCGGATCCGTCGCGAGGTCCGCGTCACCCGGCGGCAGCAGCCAGTCCGAGCCCTCGACCGGCGGCTCGGGGCTGGGTCCCAGGCCCTGCCCGTCGGTCTCCGTGCAGGTGCTTCCCGGCATGTCCCACGCCGCCGCGGTGCCCGGCGGGACCAGGAACCCCAGCGTGTCGCCGCCGTCGTCGTGCAGTACGGGCCCCACCGCGTCGCCCACCCCCCGACGCAGGATGTCGACCGCCTCGAGCCCCTGCCGGGTCGGCACCGTGACGAGATCGCACGCGGTGTCCGGACAGTAAGGCGGCACGCCGGACTCGGCCTGCGTACACGGATCAGTGCTCTGGCTGGTCTCCATCGCGGCCTCCACCACGGAACCCCTCCTCCAACGACCTGGTCGGGAGTCGGGCGGCTCCCGGTCCACCGAGTTCAACGCGGCGACACGTCAACGGCTACGGGCGAAGTCCGCCGCAAAGGATGGCAGTTCATGGCAGATCCCGTATGAGATATCCGGTTTGTAGCCAAACCCTGCGTGGCGGGCCGTGCACAGCGGGTACGTTCTTGCCCGCCGGGAACCAGGGTGACCACGTCGGCACAGCAGTCGACTCACCGCGCGTTCACCCCGCTTCCGGCATGGTTCGACGGTTCGCACGAGAGGACCCGGCCATGGCGTCGTCAATGGTGACCTCGTCCCAGCCCCCCACACCACCTCAGCCGAACATCGCGTTCCGGCAGCTGCGCGGGCAGCGCTCGCCGGCCGAGTTCGCCGCGGCGGTACGGCGGGCCGCCCGCGAGATCGGCGAGCGGGTGAGCTGCGACGCGCGCTACGTCGGCCGCGTCGAGGCCGGTGAGATCCGCTGCCCCAACTACGCGTACGAACGGGTGTTCCTGCACATGTTCCCCGGCCGCACGCTCACCGACCTCGGGTTCGCGCCCCGCTCGTCCGTCCGCGGACGCCGGCCGCGCGCAGCCGGGGACGCGCCCTCCGCGGGCACCTCGAGCCCGGCGTGCGCCCCGGGTGAGACACGGGAGTCGGACGAGCCGTATGACACGCAGGACACACAGGATCCGTACGGCACACACGGACCGTACGAGACGCACGACAACTACGAGGAGAGCGACGTGCTGCGTCGCGCATTCATGACCGGCGGGGGCGCCACGGTGGCCGCCGCCTCGCTGGGCCCGCTGGGGCTCGCCTTCGACGCCGTGGCCGCGGACCGTCCCGTCCGCCGGGTCGGCGGGAGCGAGGCGAGCGCGCTCGAGGAGGCCGTCCGCAGAATCCGGCTGCTCGACGACCGGCACGGCGCCGACGGTCTCTACCGGCGCGCGGCGGTTCCGTTGCGCGCCGCGTACGCGCTGCTGGACGCCGGCGTGACCCGGCAGGCGACCGCCGACCGGCTCCACTCCGGCGCCGGTGAACTGGCCATCTCGGTGGGCTGGCTGGCCCATGACTCGGGCCGCTACGACGACGCCCGCTCGCACTACGCGGAGGCCCTCGCGACCGCCCGGGTGAGCGGCGACGACGCACTGGAGGCGCACGCCTTCTGCAACACGGCGTTCCTCGCGCGCGACGCCGGACGCCCGCGTGAGGCGGTCCGGGCGGCGCAGGCCGCGCAGCGCGTCGCCCGCCCGCTGGGCTCCGCCCGGCTGATGTCGCTGCTCGCGCTGCGCGAGGCGGGCGGCTGGGCCGGACTCGCCGACCGCACCGGCTGCGAACAGGCGCTCGCCCGCGCACAGGCCCTCTTCGAACGAGGCCACTCGGACGCCGACCCCGAGTGGATGAGCTTCTACGGAGAGGCCGAGCTGGAGGGCCTGGAGGCGCAGTGCTGGTCGACGCTGGGCGACTGGCGGCGCGCGGCCCGGCACGCGCGCCGGGCGGCCCGCCTCCAGGATCCGCACTTCACCCGGAACATCGCCCTGTACACGGCGGAGCTGGCCGACGACCTCGCGCGCGGGGGCTGTCCCGACGAGGCCGCCGCGGCGGGTATGAAGGTGCTCGACCTGCTGGGAGAGGTCCAGTCGTCCCGCGTCCAGACGATGCTGGCGGCCACGGCACGGGTCCTGCGTCCGCACCGGCGGGCGTCGGGCGTGTCGGCTTTCCTGGAGAGACACGCCTCACAGCCGCGGACCGCCTGAGCGGGACGCGGGCGACAGAACACGTGCTGTGCCCCAGGTCAGGCACATCTCGCCGGCGCGCGCCCCGCGTGAACCGCCCGCCGAGGACAGAACAGGTGCTCCGGATCAGGCACGCCTCACTGCCGCGCACCGCCTGAACCGGCCGCCGACAACCGAACAGGTGCCCGGGATCAGGCACGCCTCACTGCCCCGCACCGTCTGGACCGGCCGCCCACCTCAGGACACGTGCCCCGGGTCAGGCAGGCCTCACTGCCCCGCACCGCCCGAACGGGCCGGTGCCTCAGGTCAGGTGCCCCAGGTCGTTCCAGCTCTCGATGGCCGGTTCGCCGTATGCCCAGCCGAGGACCGAGAGCGAGGCCGGGTTCAGCCGGATCCGCGCCGCGAAGTCCAGTGGCAGGCCGAGCCAGCGCGCGCCTATGGAGCGCAGGATGTGCCCGTGCGCGAAGACCAGCACGTCCCGGTCGGTCTCCCGCGCCCAGGCGACCACCTCGTCCGCGCGGGCCGCCACCTCGGCGGGGGACTCGCCCTCCGGTACGCCGTCGCGCCAGATGAGCCAGCCGGGGCTGAGGGCCTGGATGTCCTGCGGGGTCAGGCCCTCGTAGGCGCCGTAGTCCCACTCCATGAGCGTGTCCCAGGTGTGCGCTCGCTCACCGAAGCCGGCGAGTTCGCACGTCTCCCGCGCGCGGGCCAGCGGGCTGGTGCGTATCTCCACCCCGTCGAGGCCGTCGTACGGCGCCCGGCGCAGGCGCTCGCCGAGCAGTTTGGCGCCGCGCCGGCCCTCCTCCAAGAGGGGCACGTCGGTCCTGCCGGTGTGTTGTCCGGACAGCGACCACGCCGTCTGTCCGTGCCGGGCCAGCAGGATGCGCGGTGCCATGGGGGACCTTTCCGGGTGAATTCGCAGGCGGAATCCCTCCATCATCCCGCACGCTGTGCAAGCGCAACCCGGCGGGCGATCTCCGCGTCTAGGGGGCCGGGGGCCACTCCATGGGGGAGTGTGAACACGCCGTAAGGTGACACGACGGGCCAGACATCACCGGGCGCGCGAGACGAAGGGGGAGGCGATCGGATGCTGCAGACCGTGACACCGGGCATCGAGGCGGCCCCTCGGGCCCGGCTGCGCTGGTGGACCGAGCTGCCGCTGATCATCATGGTGTACGCCTGCTACTCGGCCGGCCGGCTGCTGGCGCGGGGCGACGTGGCCGGCGCCGTCGACCACGGTCTGACGATCCTGCGCATCGAGAAGTTCCTGCGCATCAACGCCGAGCATCCGCTCAACCGGCTGTTCACCAGCGAGGCCTGGATCGGCGTCCCGGCCGACTTCTGGTACGCGTCGCTGCACTACCTGGTCACGCCCGCCGTCATGGTCTGGGTGTTCCGGTCGCACGCCGTGCACTACCGGATGGCCCGCACCTGGCTGATGACGTCGACCTTCATCGGCCTGATCGGCTTCACCCTGCTGCCGACCTGTCCGCCCCGCCTGCTCTCCGCCGGCCACGGTTTCGTCGACACGATGGCGCAGTACAGCTCGTACGGCTGGTGGGGCGGTGAGGCGAGCGCCCCGCGGGGCATGGGCGGTATGACCAACCAGTACGCGGCCATGCCGAGCCTGCACGTGGGCTGGGCCCTGTGGTGCGGAGTGCTGCTGTGGCGCTATGGCAGGACGCGTACCGCCAAGGCCGCCGGTGTGGTCTACCCGCTGGTGACGACGATCGTGGTGATGGGCACCGCCAACCACTACTTCCTGGACGCGGTGGCGGGTGCCGCCGTGATGGGCGTCGGACTGCTGCTCGCGCCCTTCGTCTCGCGGATCGCGGAGCGGGCGACGGCGAGCGCGCGGGTCCGGTTCGCGGACGTCCCGGCGGGCTCTTCCGGCGCACAGGCCCCACTTGTCAGTGCCGGATGCAAGACTTCCGCGGGTGAGCACATTCCACGGCAGCGCGAGTCCCGGTTCGCAGACGGAGCCGAACCGAGTGCCTCCCCCACGGACGCGGGGGACGGCGCTCCGGCACCGGCTCGCTGAGCTGCGCGGTCCCGAGATCCCGGCCAAGGCGCTGGATGCCCGCGCCCTGGCGGCCCTCGCCGCCAACCCCGGCTGCGAGCGGCGCGCGATCCTCGACGGCGCCGGGGTGAACAAGACGGCGCTGGCGAGCGCGCTGGGCGCTCCGTCCGCGTTCGGGCAGTCGCAGTTCGCCCTGACCCGGGGCAACGCGTTCGAGGCGCGGGTGAAGTCGGACGGCGGCGCGGAGTTGCTGCGGCTGGTGCACGAGAAGCTGGACCGAAGGGCAGAGCCGCCGTCGGCCGCCGAGGTTCCCGACCTCACCGCGATCGGCCCCGAGGGCCGCACGGCACGCACGGAGCTCGTCCTGCGCGAGGCCACCGCGGCCGGCGCCTGGACGCTGCTCGACCACCCGATGCTGGCGCTCGACGTCGCGGGCTCACCCGCGTTCCTGGAGCCGGACGCGGTGGTCGTGCACCCGGACGGCGGCTGGACCGTCGTCGAGATCAAGTCCTTCCCGATGCTGGACGGCTCCGCGGACCCGGCGAAGGTCGGCGCGGCCGCCCGGCAGGCCGCGGTGTACGTCCTGGCGCTGGAGGAGGTCGCCGCCCGACTGGACCCACCGGCGCGCGTACGCCACCACGTCCTGCTGGTCTGCCCCAAGGACTTCTCCAACCTGGCCACCGCCTCCGCCGTCGACATCCGCAAGCAGCGCGCGGTGACCGCCCGTCAGCTGGCCCGTCTCACGCGCCTCCAGGACATCGCCGACACCCTCCCCGAAGACATCTGCTTCTCCCCAGAACTGCCCCGCGAACAGCTCACGGCGGCCGTCGAGGCGGTGTCGGCGACATACGCGCCCGAGTGCCTGTCCGCCTGCGAGCTGGCCTTCCACTGCCGCGACCGCTCCCGCACGACCGGCGCGGTGACCTCCCTCGGCCGCTCGGTCCGCGCCGAACTCGGTGGCCTGACCACGGTCGAGGACGTCCTGGCAGCGGCCCACGGACGGGCCGGCGACCCGGCCGATCCGGCGGTGGCGGCGCTCAGAAGGGCGGCCGCACTGAGGGCGGAGGCGCTCAGGCAGGCGGACGCGCGGGCATCCGGCCGGGAGAGCACGGCGGCCTCGGCCGCACCGGGCCAGGAGAGCACGGCGCCCGCGGAGGCCCTCCGCGAGGAGGACCCGGCGGCTGCCGTAGGCCCCGGCGCGGAGGACTCGGCGGCTGCCGTGGCCCCAGGCACGGAGGGCCCGACGGCTGCGACGGCACTCGGGCAGCACAACCCGACGGCGGCGGCGGCCCCAGGCCGGCAGAGCCCGACGGCTGCGACGGCCACCGGTCAGGAGGGTGCCCCGTGTCGTTGATCGCCACCCTCGCCCGTCTCGAAGCCGTCAGCACCGGCAGGGCCCAGCCCGCAGCCACCGTCCGGCACCGGCGGCTGGCCGAGCGGCCGCTCGTCTTCGTGCCGCTGACCACCGCCGGTGAGGCCGGCGCCCCGCTCGGCGCGCTGGTCGGCACCGACCGGGACGCGCCACGGCTGCTGGTCGTACCGCAGCCCCGCGACCGCGACCTCAGGTTCGCGTTCCTCGCCGAACTCGCCGACGTCGTCCTGCCGTACGTCGACACGTACGCCGACTCCGTCGAGGCCGCCGAGCGCACCGAGACCGATCCGGAGACCGGCAAGCGGGTCAAGGTCGAGGTGGACCTGTGCACGGACGCCCCGCAGCTGATCGTGCCGAGCCGCGCGGGCGTCGAGTTCGTACGACTGCTCGGCCGCTCCATGCGCTTCCGGCGTACGGCGGAGCAGGACCCGGAGACCCCCTACCCCGCCCCGCCCCGGCTGCCGCTGCTCGGCCGGTGGCTGACCCACTTCGGGGAGCGCGCCCGGGTGCCCGGCTCCTCCCTGCTGCTGGCCATGACCGACGTGCTGGCCCGGCACTGGGCCACCGGCCAGTCCACCCTGGAGGACCAGCACCTCGGAGCCCTGCTCGCCTGGATCGACCCGCCCGAGGGCGTCTCCGGCGCCGAGGCGGCCCTCGAGGCGGAGCTGCGCCGGGACGCGCACGGCCATCTGGTGTGCCCGCCCGCCGGCCCGGCCACCGACCCGGCGTTCGACAACAAACTCCTCGCGCCCGCCATCGAGCGCTACGACCGCGCCCGCACCGCCCTCGCCGCCGCCGAGGACGGTCTGCAGGCCGACGACCGGCTCGGCATCCTCACCGCCGCCGAACGCGAACTGCACTCCCTGGTGGAGAGCCGGACGCGCCCCACCTGGGACGCGGTGTGGCGGGGCCTGGACCTGCTGCGGGCGCTGCCGGAAGGCGCGCACGTCGAGGAGCGGTGGACGCGGGACCGCTGGTCGTTCACCGCCCACCGCGACCGCGTCCTGGCCGGTGAGCCGCCGCAGCCGCGTCGCGACGACGCGGTGACCGCCGCGAACAAGCTCGCCGCGCGCGAGCGCGAGCAGGCCCGCCTGGAGGCCCAGGAGGCACTCGACGACCCGTTGGTCATGGCGGGGCGGCGGCTGTCCGGGGAGGCGTTCGCGGGCGAGGTCACGGATGTCGTCATGGCGTACAGCGAGGGCAAGCGGCCCAGCCCGCGCCCCCTGGTGACCGTCCGCACGGACGACCGGCCGCATCTCGGCGAGCGCGCGAAGGTGTACCGCTCGCTGGGCGGCAAGCCGCAGTCCGCCGAGTTCGTGGGCCTGGAGGCGGAGGACCTGCTGGTCCTGCGGATCGTCGACAAGATGGGCCGTGGCAAGGAGCCCGAGCCCGGTTCGGTGCCGGAGAAGGGCGACCGGGTCTGCTTCACCCTCTTCGAGCACGAGCAGCGTGGCGGCGCGAAACTGCCCGACCCGGAGGACACCCCGTGGACACACGGCGGGCCGCCGGGCGAGGCGACGGTGCCCGATCCCGACCCCGTGACCGAGGAGGACGTTCTGTGACGACCGGTGCCTTCGATCCCGGGGCCGAGGCCTCCCGCGCCACCGACGCGATCCTCCACGACACCCTGCACGGCCTGCACCGCGGTGTCGTCGTCGACTCCCCGCCCGGCGCCGGCAAGTCCACCCTCGTGGTCCGCGCGGCGCTGGAACTCGCCGACGCCGGGCGCCCGTTGATGGTGGTCGCGCAGACCAACGCCCAGGTCGACGACCTGGTGCTCAGGCTCGCCGAGAAGAGTCCCGACCTGCCCGTGGGCCGCCTGCACAGCAGCGACAGCGACCCGTACGACAAAGCGCTGGACGACCTGCCGAACGTACGCAAGTCCTCGAAGGCCTCCGATCTCGGCGGGCTCGCGGTGGTGATCTCGACGGCCGCCAAGTGGGGGCACGTGAAGGTCGACGAGCCGTGGCGGCACGCGATCGTCGACGAGGCGTACCAGATGCGCTCGGACGCGCTGCTCGCCGTGGCCGGTCTCTTCGAGCGGGCGCTGTTCGTGGGTGACCCGGGCCAGCTGGACCCGTTCACGATCGTCGGCAGCGAGCAGTGGGCGGGGCTGTCGTACGACCCCTCGGCCTCCGCCGTGACCACCCTGCTCGCGCACAACCCCGAGCTGCCGCAGCACCGCCTGCCGGTGTCCTGGCGCCTCCCGGCGTCGGCGGCGCCGCTGATCTCGGCCGCCTTCTACCCGTACACGCCCTTCCGCAGCGGCACGGATCACCACGACCGCCGGCTCGCCTTCGCGGTCCCCTCGGACGGTTCGGGTCCCGACAAGGTGATCGACGAGGCCGCCGTGTCGGGCTGGGGCCTGCTGGAGCTGCCCGCGCGGCACACCCCGCGCACCGATCCCGAGGCGGTGCGGGCGGTGGCGACCGTCGTGCGCCGGCTGCTGGACCGGGGCGGGGCGGCCACCTCGGAGCGCTCCCCCGACCCCACGCCCCTGACCGCCGACCGGATCGCGGTCGGCACGGCCCACCGGGACCAGGCGGCAGCGGTCCGCGCGGCGCTGGCCGAGCTGGGCGCGACTGACGTGACCGTCGACACGGCGAACCGCCTCCAGGGCCGCGAGTACGACGTCACGGTCGTACTCCACCCGCTCTCCGGCCGCCCCGACGCCACCGCGTTCCACCTGGAGACCGGCCGCCTGTGCGTCCTCGCCTCCCGCCACCGGCACGCCTGCGTCGTGGTCTGCCGCGAGGGCGTCACCGACCTCCTCGACGCCTACCCGTCCACGGAGCCCGTCCAGCTGGGGACGGTGGTGAAGTTCCCGGACGGATGGGAGGCCAACCACGCGGTGCTCGCACACCTGGCGGAACACCGGGTCACCTGGCAGCCGTGAACGCGCTGCTCACGCCCACGGACAGGAGGCGCATCACGCGGTGCCGGAGCATTCCGGGGAACATCGCGTGGTCCTCGGACCTTGACTCCGCTGGAGTGTCCATCGACATCGCCGGACTCCCCCGGCCCTCTTGCGTGGGCGCGGGACAATGGACGGTGGCCCTTCCGAAGGCGGGTCATTCAGTACGTACGAGTGAGGAGAAGACATGGCGGAGCCAACGCCGCGTCGGAACGAACCGCGGCTACGCCCCGCGCCCCTGCTTTTCGAGCCCGCGCAGGCCGCCGAGGACCCCGAGCACTTCTTCGACCTGGAGTCGATCGACGACCCCCGGGCGCTGCTGGCCCGGGCGACGGAACTGACGCAGGCGTTCCGCGCGGCCACCGACCGTGCCGTGGAGTTCCAGGCGATGGCGGCGGCCCAGCTGGCCGATCCGCGCCGCTTCGACCGGCTGACCCCGGCGGACATCGCCGCGCGGGCCGAGTGGACCGAGGACTACGCGAAGAAGATGGTCGAGTTCGGCCGGGACCTGATGCGCGGTGACGTGGAGGGCCAGGGAACGGCCGACCCCGTCTGAGACATCGTTCCCAGGACTCCCCCGAGCCCGCGCCATGGCATATGCCAGGCGGGCAAGATACTCCTCCCCACCCCTTCCCGTCCGGCTTTTCGGCAACTCTGGGAAAGGGAATGCTCACAGCCCGTAGACATGTCCCCATGAGCAGTGCAAGAGATATGCGCCACACAGCGGATCCGAGCCTTTCGCGGGACACCCGCACCGCACGGGACGAGCAGACGCGCGTCACCCCGGACGGAGCGGCCTGGCTCGCCTCGGCCGCGACCTATCCGCGCAGCACCCTCGCGCTGTGGGAGGAGCGGTCGGACGCGCCGGTCGTCCTGCCCTGCGGTTCCGCCTTCGACGTGGTCAGCGCGCCCGCGGTCTTCGGTCGCCGTATGGTCGACCGGCTGTGGACGGAGGGCCCGGGATCCGGACCGGTCGCGGCGTTCCGGGGCCGGATGCTGCTGTTCGCCCCGCCCGGCACGGCACAGCGGCTGCCCTCGCTGCTGCACTGGGAGGAGTTCGGCCGTACGGCCACGATCCCGCCGCTGCTGTGCCACGGCACCGGCGACGCGGTGACCGTCCCCGCGCCGATCACCGCGGGCGACTCCCCCGGCCGCCCCGACGCCCGCTGGCTGGTCGCCCCGGACACCCGCCACCCCTGGCTGCCCGGCCCGGAAATCCTGCTCTGGGCGGCCGTCCGAGCGGCCCGTGCGGCCGTGCGGATATCGATTTTTCCTCCCGCCGATCAGGGTGCTAAGGTCTACGACGTCAGCAGGCGCCGCTAGCTCAGTTGGTTAGAGCAGCTGACTCTTAATCAGCGGGTCCGGGGTTCGAGTCCCTGGCGGCGCACGTTGTGGATAGGCCCCTCGCGGAAGCGAGGGGCCTATCGCGTGTCCGGACCATCCGGACTATCCGGCCCATCCGGCCCAAGGGCCCCTAGGTCACCGTGATCTCCACCGTCCACGCCCCCGAAGCCGTCCGCCCCTCCGCCGCCACCCGGACGTTCTCGCCGGGGACCGTGAAGCTCTCGCCGAGAGCGACCGGGGCGTCCGCGAGGGGTGGGTAGACGGAGTTCTCCCAGCAGGCGTCGGTGTGCGGGTGGGCGTCGATCACCTCGATGGGGCCGCGGCCGGACTCGGCGGCGCCGCTGATCCGGTAGACGAGGATGCCGGGCCGGCAGGCCCCCGCGTCGTTGCCCACCGGGCCGCGGGCCTCGAAGGCGAGCGCGCTGTCGGCGCCGGTGCGGACGACCGCGAGCTTGGTCCCCTGACCGAGTCCGAAGGCCGGCGCCCCGGCCGTACCGACCGTCTCGACGCCCGGCCCCGCACCGAGCGGCTCCAGCGTCAGCCAGGTCGGCCCGCTCCGCTGTACGCACACCACCTGCCTCGGATCCAGCCAGCCGAGCTTCCACTTGTGCCAGCCGAACAGGTCCGGTGCCAGTCCGAACTGGCTGCCCATCAGATCCCAGTCGCCGACGTACGTGTCCCAGTCGCCCTTGCCGTCGACGGGGCGGTGGTAGAGGTCCGGCAGGTCGAAGACGTGCCCGGTCTCATGGGCCAGCACCAGCCGGTCCGGCGGATGCTGTTCGAACACCGTGACGACCCGCCGGATGTCCGTGCCGTCGGCCCGCAGCGGGGTGTCCATGTTGACCACCTTCGTCGCGTCCGAGTCCACGCCGGGCGCGTCCGGGTCGGCGACGAAGTAGACGATGTCGTAGCGCGAGAAGTCGACCCGCGCGTCGGCCGCGGCGAGCGCGTCGCGCAGGTACCTGGCCCGGTCCGGTGCGCTCCAGTCGCGCTGTATGGCGTACGAGGTCGACGGCTTCGGCATCCGGATCCACTGGCGCAGCGGATGCGGGCGCAGGGTGAACCGGTCGTAGGAGGCACGCGCGAAGAAACGGCTGGTGGCCGGGAAGTGGTCGGCGGCCAGCTGGGCGGGGGCGGTGAGGGGGGCCGAGTCGGGGAAGGACAGGAACACCATCACCGCGTCCAGCGCGCGGGTGGGGCGCGGGTAGGCGGCGTTCCAGGTGTCCAGTCCCTCCGCGTGGTGGGCGGCGGTGCGCTGGAGGGCGCAGGGTGCCGCCGAGAACGGCTCGGCGACCGAGGGGCCGGTGACGAGGGAGGTCGCCGCGAGGGCGGAGAGGGTGGTGAACACGGCCGCGGTGCTGCGCAGTCGGGGGCGCGGGAACGGACGCGGCACAGGGACCTCCGGGAACGGTTCACGGGATACCGCACCCAGATTGTGTGAATTTGTCGTACTAAGCCCTGTTTACCTGCACCAGACGAGTGAGAGAGCCGAAGGGCCGTCAGAAGTGACATCCCGAACCGCTCACGGAACGTCACAACTGGTCAGGAGCCTGAAGAAGCCGTCACAGGTCCGAGCAGAAACGATCTGCCAGAACGGCCGATTTGACCGGGAGACCGGGGAGTGGCTGGTAGGCCCTTGGGGCAGCCTCTATGATCGGCACACTTTCCTGCCGGACAGCGATCGAGTGCACTGCGGGAGCGAGCGGTGAGCGGAACGTCCGAAGGGCCGACGCCCGCGGCAGACCTCGACCGGTCAGCCGTCACAGAGAGTGATGCCATCACGGCTCGTGGTGCCGAGCCCCGGTCCTACCGCTCGGTGTTCACGGGCGCTCCCCTCGCGATGGCCGTGGTCGACCGTGAGGGTCTGGTCGTCGGCGCCAACCTCGCCCTCGGCGATCTGCTGGGCAGCGAGCCGGACGCGCTGACCGGACGGATCGCCGCCGACCTGGTGGACCTGGCCTCCGACGCCCGCACCTGGCACGCCTACCGCGAGGTTCTGCGCGGCCGGCAGGCCCGGCTGCGCTGCACCCGCCGGCTCAAGCACCCCGACGGCCGGCCCCTGTGGGCACAGGTCACGGTCGCTCCCCTCCGGGGTGAGGAACCCGGCACCGTGCTGCTGTCCGTCGCCGACATCAGCGCCCGCCGTGAACTCCAGGCACGGCTGCGGCACCTGCAGATGCACGACCCGGTGACCCGGCTGCCCAACCGCACCCTGTTCTTCGAGCGCCTGACGGCCGCGCTGGAGGCGGAGGCCTACGGGCAGGGCGGCACCGGCCGGGTCGGCCTGTGCTACCTGGACCTCGACGGCTTCAAGGCGGTCAACGACACCCTCGGCCACCGCGTCGGCGACCGGCTGCTGGCCGCCGTCGCCGACCGGCTCACCCGCTGCGCCGACGAGGCCGGGCGGGGCCGGGTCAGCGCGCCGCTGGTGGCGAGGCTGGGCGGCGACGAGTTCGCGCTGCTCGTCGAGGACTCCACGGGCACCGAGCAGCTCGCCGATTTCGCCGAGGCCGTACTGAACGCGGTCCAGGCTCCCTTCGACCTCTTGGGACAGCGGCTGTCGGTGTCGGCCTCGATCGGCGTGGTGGAGCGCCAGGCGGCGGGCACCAGCGCCACCGCTCTGATGCAGGCCGCCGACACCACGCTGTACTGGGCGAAAGCCGACGGCAAGGCACGCTGGACCCTGTTCGACCCGGAGCGCAACGCGCACCGCATGACCCGGCAGGCCCTTGCCTCCACGCTCCGCCCGGCGATCGAACGCGGAGAGTTCACCCTCGAATACCAGCCACTGGTCCGTATGGAGGACAGCCGGCTGCGGGGCGTGGAGGCGCTGGTGCGCTGGAACCACCCGCAGTTCGGCATGCTGACGCCGAATCGGTTCATCGGACTGGCCGAGGAGGACGGCTCGATCGTACCGCTCGGCCGCTGGGTGCTGGCCACGGCCTGTCGGCAGGCCCGGCGGTGGCAGGTGGACCACCCCGGCGAGCCGCCGATCTTCGTGAGCGTGAACGTGGCGGTCCGTCAGGTCTGGGACTCCGACCTGGTCGCCGACGTGGCGGACATCCTCGCGGAGACGGGACTGGCGCCGCACCTGCTGCAACTGGAGCTCACGGAGTCCGCGGTCATGGGCTCGGCGGGCCGCCCGCTGCAAGCGCTCCAAGCCCTCAGCGACATGGGCGTGCACATCGCCATCGACGACTTCGGCACGGGCTACTCGAACCTGGCGTATCTGAGCCGGCTGCCGGTGTCGGTGCTGAAACTGGACGGCTCGTTCGTCCGGGGTTTCCAGTACGAGGGTGAGGGCATGCCTCCCAACCCGGCCGACGAGGTCGTCGTCGAGGCGATGATCCAGCTCGCCCACCGGCTCGGGCTGACGGTCACCGCGGAGTGCGTGGAGACCTCGGCGCAGGCCGCCCGGCTGCGGCGGATCGGCTGCGACACCGGCCAGGGGTGGCTGTACTCACGGCCGGTGCCGCCGGATCGTATCTCCGGATTGCTCGGGGTACGGGTCTGAGGTGCGAGGGCGAGTGCGGGTGGCGCCGGCTCAGGCGGCCGGCAGTCCGTAGGCGTCCGCGATGAGTTCGTACGACCGCAGGCGTACGTCCCCGCTGTGGGCGTTGGCGGTGATCATCAGCTCGTCGGCGCCGGTGCGCTTGTGGAGGTCGTCGAGGCCGGAGCGGACCTCGTCGGGGGTGCCGTGGATGACGTTGGCGTTCCAGGAGTCGACGAACTCGCGCTCCATCGGGCTGAACTCGTAGGCCTCGGCCTCCTCCGGGGTCGGCACGAGTCCGGGGCGGCCGGTGCGCAGGCGGACCATGTTCAGCGCGGCGGCCAGCACCTGACGGCGGGCCTCCTTCTCGTCGTCGGTGGCGAGGGCGGAGACGCCGATGAGGGCGTACGGCTCGTCGAGGACGGCGGAGGGCTGGAAGGACTCGCGGTACAGGTCCAGGGCCGGGACGGTGTTCTGGGCGGAGAAGTGGTGCGCGAAGGCGAAGGGCAGGCCGAGGGCGCCGGCGAGGCGGGCGCTGAAGCCGGAGGAACCGAGCAGCCAGACGGGCGGGCGGTGCGGGGACTGGACGCCGCCGGGGGAGGTCGCCTGGACCGGGCCTGGGACGGCGTGGATCCGGCGGTAGCGGTGACCGTCCGGGAAGTCGTCGTCGAGGAAGCGGATGAGCTCCGCGAGCTGCTGGGGGAAGTCGTCGGCGCCCTCGTTGAGCCGGTCCGTGCGGCGCAGGGCCGCGGCGGTGGCGCCGTCCGTGCCCGGGGCGCGGCCGAGGCCGAGGTCCACGCGGCCGGGGGCCATCGCCTCCAGCGTGCCGAACTGCTCCGCGATGACCAGGGGCGCGTGGTTGGGGAGCATCACGCCGCCCGATCCGAGGCGGATGCGGGTGGTGTGGGCGGCGAGGTGGGCGAGGATCACGGCCGGGGAGGACGAGGCCACGCCCGGCATGGAGTGGTGTTCGGCGACCCAGTAGCGGTTGAAGCGGCGGGACTCCGCGAGCTTGGCGATCTCGACGCTGGTACGGAGCGCGTCGGTGGCCGTGCGGCCGGCGCCAACGGTGACCAGGTCCAGGACGGAGAGGGGGGTGGGGGCGCTGCCGTGGGTTGTTCCCCGGATCTCGTCTGCCGTTGCCGTCACGGTGGGTGCCTCCTGTTTTGTGCCGTGCACTGTCCTCGCGGCGACAACAGGAGAGTGTCTCCGCTTATTCCCGGAGGCGGATCACGTGACCTTTTCCCATACTTTGACCGTGATATCCACTATCCCGGTTTCAGGATTCACGGAATCCAGCGTGGCCAGAGCCACCCGCCCGCCGTCTGTGAACAGGCAGACACTGCGCCCTGCGGCAACCGAGAGCCCCGGCTGCGGTTTGGTCGTGGCGAGCAACTTGCACTCGCTGAAATCCGGTACCTCCCCCTCGGGCACGAGCGCGTAGTTGTTGTAGATGAGCGTCGCCTTCTGCCCTTCGAAACCCCAGGGATCAATATCGTTGCCCCCCACCGCGGGAGGTACGAGATCCAGATCAAACCCTTGCTGCTGTGAAAGCAGGGGACCTGACCATTGGACTTTCGGCGACGCCGCATCATGTTCCTCGCCCTGCGCGGCAGGGGCCCCGGTGGCCGTGGCAGTGGCCGTCACGGTCGCCGTGGCTGTGGCCGTCACGGTAGCCGTCACCGTGGCCGTCGCCCGGGCCGCCACCGGTGATGCGACGCCCGCCGCGGGAAGCCCGATGAAGCCGACCGCGAAGGTGAGAGCACCGACTCCCGCGCTGATCAGGGCCGCTATCGCCTGCCATTTGTGTGCGCTGCCCGGGTCCCCCGTTCGTCCCCCGGTCGGCGCGGGCGGCTGTGGCGGACCAGGCGGCAGTGGCGGCGTGAATGACGACATGGACGTCCCCCGATCGCATCCACCCGACGATGGTGCAGGCCGCAAGTATGGCGACCCCTCGGCCTTCCTTGTGGCCGAATTCATAAACCTGTCTCTCACGCCTGGACGAGGGGCTCCCGTGTGAACAGTGCGCCCAGCGCCGGTGCGTTCACCCGGCGGTCCGCCAGCCTCAGGGCCTCCCAGACCGTGACCTGGTTCGCGGTGAGGACCGGCTTGCCCAGGTCTTTCTCCAGGGTCGGGATGTGGGCGGCCGTGTGCAGGGCCGTGTCGGGCAGGAGCAACGCCTCCGCGTCGGGGGTGTCCGCCGCCTGGGCCAGGGCGATGACCTCCGCCTCGCCCCACGTGCCGACCTCCGCCGCCGTGATGATGCCGGAGCCGCGGACGCCGGTGACCTCGATCCCGGCCGCGCGGAGGAAGTCGGCGAAGAGATCGGCCACGTCGTCCGGGTAGGTCGCGCCGACCGCGACCCGGCTCACGCCGAGTTCCCGAGCCGCGTACACGAAGGCGAAGGAGGTGGAGGAGGCCGGCAGGCCGGCGGCGCGGGCGAGGGTGCGTACCTGTTCGTGGGCGCCCTCCCAGCCGTGCACGAAACTGCCGCTGGTGCAGGCCCACACCACCGACTCGGCGCCCGACATGCGCAGTTCCTCGACGCCCGCCGCGAGCCGGGGCGCCGAGCCCATTTCGAGGAGGGCGTCGACGCGGTGGGCGTCCTCGCCGATGTCGGTGTGCACCAGGTCCAACCGGATGTCGCTCCCGAGCAGCTGCTCGATGCGTGGATAGTCGTCCTCGGCGGAGTGTCCCGGGTAGAGGAATCCCAGTGCTGTCATGTCGAGCCTTCCTGCTGCTGTTCTTCGTCCGGCAGTCGCGGCACGTCCGGGAGGCCCGGTACGTCCGGCAGTGCGGGACCGAGCCGGGCGGCCGGATCGATCAGCGCCTGGTACGGTCCCACCGCTCGGGTACCCAGTCGGCGCAGCGCCGCCCACATCGTTGCCTGGTTGGCTGAGATCACCGGGATCCGCAGCTCCGCCTCCAGCTGCGGGATCACGTCGTACGTCGGGAGGTTGGTGCAGCTGATGAACAGCGCCTCGGCTCCGCCGCGGACCGCCTTGCGCGCCATGTCCGCCACGTCCCGGTAGGGAACCTTCCAGATGTGCCTGGTCAGGCCCATGTACGCACACCCGGTGACGGTGACGCCCGCCTGGGCCACGTACTCCTCCAGAGCGCGGGTCACGGAGACGGTGTACGGCGTCACCAGGGCCACCCGGCGTGCGCCGAGCTCCGTCAGTGCCTCCAGCAGCGCCCCGGACGTCGTCACCGACGGCAGGGCACCGGCCAGGGTCATCGCCGCGCACATCGCCCGCTCCCCGGCGATCCCGCCGACGAAACTGCCGGACGTGCAGGCGTAGGCCACCACCTCGGGCTCGACGGCGGTGAGCGTGCGCACCGCGTCGTGCAGGGTCTCGTGCTCGCTGACCAGGCGGGCGAGGTCGAGGCTGACCTCGACCGGGACGTACGGCGTCCGGGTCAGATGGAGGGAGACCTCGTCGGGCACCCAGCGCCACAGCTCGCGGTCGAGGGCGAAGTCGAACGGGGCGACGACCCCGACACCGCGCTGGGGGCGTGGGCCCCCCAGAAAAGAAACGTCCATGACAGACACCGGCCTCACACAGAGGGACCAGGGGACAACGGACCGTGCGCACGCCCGTGTTGACGAAGGTAGGTTCGGGTGCGAGCGTGGTCAATCCGCCCTTGTCACGCCCGCGTCACGCATCGGTGACCCGCTCGTGTCCGTCCCACGTCAGACGGCTGTCAGCGTCCGAGAAACGGTTTGAGAAATGCCCGCTTCCGCGTCCCCTTCCGACGCCGCCAGGCCGCCCACCCTGCTCGTCCTGGACGCCGACCCGCTGCCCCGGCTCGGGAAGCTCACCGGCCGCGCCCGGATCGAGCACGCGGACGAGCGCACCCTCGCCGAGCGGCTGCCGTCCGCCGACGTGCTGCTGGTGTGGGACTTCACCTCGCAAGCGGTGCGCGCGGCCTGGCCCGGCGAGGGGCCGCGGCCGCGCTGGGTGCACACGGCGAGCGCGGGTGTGGACCACCTGATGTGTCCGGAACTCGCCGCCTCGGACACGGTGGTGACGAACGCGCGGGGCGTCTTCGACCGGCCGATCGCCGAGTACGTCGCCGCGCTGGTGCTGTCGATGGCCAAGGACCTGCCGCGGACCCTGGAGCTGCAGCGGAACCGCACCTGGCGGCACCGGGAGTCGCAACGGGTGGCCGGCACGCGCGCGTGCGTGGTCGGGGCCGGGCCGATCGGACGGGCGATCGTCTCCACGCTGAAGGCGCTCGGCATCACCGCCGCCCTGGTGGGCCGCACCCCGCGCACCGGCGTCCACGGCCCGGACGACCTGGACCGGCTGATCGCCCGCGCGGACTGGGTGATCTCGGCGGCGCCCCTCACCGAGCAGACGCACGGCATGTTCGACGCGCGCCGCTTCGGGACGATGCAGCCGTCCGCCCGTTTCATCAACATCGGCCGGGGACAGCTGGTCGTCGAGGACGCGCTGGTCGAGGCGCTGACCAAGCACTGGATCGCGGGCGCCGCCCTGGACGTCTTCGAGCACGAGCCCCTCACCCCCGACAGCCCGCTCTGGCAGGTCCCGAACCTGATCGTGTCCCCGCACATGAGCGGCGACACGGTCGGCTGGCGGGACGAACTGGGCGCACAGTTCGTGGAGTTGTACGAGCGCTGGGAGGCGGGCAGATCGCTGCCGAACGTGGTGGACAAGCAGCGCGGGTACGTGCCCGGACACTGACGTCCTATGGAGGGGCCGGATGACGGAGCTCACCGAACTGACCGCAGTACAACTCGTCGACGGCTACCGCAAGGGCGACTTCAGCCCCGTGGAGGCGACCCGTGCGGCCCTGGACCGGGCGGCGGAGATCCAGCCGGAGGTGAACGCGTTCGTACGGCTCACCGCGGACGACGCCCTCGCGCGGGCCCGGGAGTCGGCCGACCGGTGGCGCGGGGGTGAGCCGGCGGGACTGGTGGACGGGGTCCCGGTGACGGTGAAGGACATCCTGCTGCAGCGCGGGACGCCGACCCTCAAGGGCTCGCGGACCATCTCCGAACAGGGCCGTTGGGACGAGGACGCTCCGTCGGTGGCCCGGCTGCGCGAGCACGGTGCCGTCTTCATCGGCAAGACCACGACCCCGGAGTTCGGCTGGAAGGGCGTCACCGACTCCCCGCTGACCGGGGTGACCCGCAACCCGCACGACCCCACCCGCACCGCGGGCGGCTCCAGCGGCGGCGCGGCGGCGGCCGTGGCCCTCGGCGCGGGACCGCTCGCCCTCGGCACCGACGGCGGCGGCAGTGTCCGTATCCCGGCGGCGTTCTGCGGGATCTTCGCCCTGAAGCCGACGTACGGCCGGGTGCCGCTGTACCCGGCGAGCGCCTTCGGCACCCTCGCCCATGTCGGCCCGATGACGCGGGACGCGGCGGACGCTGCGCTGCTCCTCGACGTCATCGGGAACCCGGACTCCCGGGACTGGTCGGCGCTGAGTCCCGCGCCCGGCGCCTTCTCGGCGGGACTGCCGGGCGGGGTGCGCGGGCTCAAGGTCGCCTACTCGCCGTCCCTCGGCGGCCAGGTGGCGGTGCAGCCGGCGGTCCAGGCGGCGGTGCGGCGGGCCGTGGAGCGGCTCGCGGAGCTCGGGGCGCACGTCACGGAGGCCGACCCCGATCTCACGGACCCCGTGGACGCATTCCACACCCTGTGGTTCAGCGGCGCGGCCCGGGTGACCCAGTCCCTGGGACCGCGGCAGCGGGAACTGCTCGACCCGGGGCTGCGGGAGATCTGCGACCGGGGCGCCCGTTACAGCGCCCTGGACTATCTGGCCGCGGTCGACGTCCGGATGGAGCTCGGCCGCCGTATGGGCCGCTTCCACGACTCCTACGACCTGCTGGTCACCCCGACGCTCCCGATCACCGCGTTCGAGGCGGGCGCCGAGGTGCCGAAAGGTTCCGGCCACCGCCGCTGGACGGGGTGGACGCCGTTCACGTACCCCTTCAACATGACCCAGCAGCCGGCCGCCTCGGTCCCGGTGGGCACGGACGGCGACGGACTGCCCGTCGGGCTCCAGCTGGTGGCCGCCCGGCACCGCGACGACCTGGTGCTCCGGGCGGCCCACGCCCTGTACGAGGCGGGCGTCGGGATCACGCCCGGCGGAAGCTGAGGCTCTCCCCCGCCGCCCCGGTCCGCCACAGGTCGTTGCACCCGTCCGCGAGCTCCGGCAGACCCTCGACGATCTGGCCCCAGACGATGCCCGGCACCCAGCCGACGTCGGCGTTGAGGAGCAGGTTGTTGCGCTCGTAGAACAGGGCCAGGTCGACGACCGTCGTGCCGGGCCGGACCTCTCGGTCGTAGCCGTAGGCCTTGGTGCCCAACTCCGCGCCCGCGAAGGAGAAATAGCAGAGATCGCCGGGAATGGGGGTGACTGTCGGGTTTTCCAGGGGTGGCTCTGATGTCGCGAAAGGCGGGAACAGGGCATAGATCTCGTTGCGTGCGTATTTGGCGTGATAGACGTCTCCGGCGAGCGGAAGGGCATCCCAGACGGCCGCGCAGGTGATCGGCGCGCGATCGTCGAGCAGCTTTGCCGTGGCGGTGATTCCGCGCTTGACCAGCGAGACTTCGATATATCGGTCGGCCATGCGTTCCATGGTCCCCCGGCAGTCAAGAGGGCCCGGCCGAAGATCGGGGCTGAAATCAGCCTGCATAACCCGCATGCTCTCGGGTAGCTGCGCCGCCATGGCTCCACCTACGGAACATGGCGCACACACGTCCGGACCCACACGCCGGTCGCTGCTCGCGGGGGTGGCGGCGCTCGGCGCGTTGGGTGCGGCGGGCTGCTCGCGCGTGGCGACCGCCTCGACCACCGAGGGCGGTGATCTCCTCAGCCGCCTCAAGGCCGCCGGTGTCGTACGGCTGGGAATCGCCGGTGAGATCCCCTTCGGGTACATCGACAAGAACGGCGACCTGACCGGCGAGGCACCCGAACTCGCGCGGGTCATCTTCAAACGGCTCGGGATCGACAAGGTGCAGCCGGTGCCGACGGAGTTCGGTTCGCTGATCCCCGGTCTGAACTCGCAGCAGTTCGACGTCGTCGCCGCCGGGATGTACGTCAATCCCGAGCGCTGCGCGCAGGTCATCTTCGCCGACCCCGACTACCAGATGCTCGACTCCTTCATCGTGCGCAAGGGCAACCCGAAAGGCCTGCACGACTACAAGGACATCGTCGAGAAGAAGGCCAAGTTCGCGACCGGCACGGGATACGCGGAGATCCAGTACGCCGTCGAGGCCGGGTACAAGGAGAGCGACATCCTGATCGTGCCGGACCAGGTCGCCGGGCTGAACGCGGTGGAGGCCGGGCGCGTCGACGCCTTCGCCGGGACCGCGCTGACCACCCGTGAGGTGGTGAAGAAGTCCAGTAAGGCCGAGGCCACCAAGGCCTTCACGCCGCTCGTCGACGGCAAGCCGCACGTCGACGGGGGCGCCTTCGCGTTCCGGCCGACCGAGACCGGGCTGCGGGACGCCTTCAACGTGGAGCTGCGGAAGCTGAAGAAGAGTGGGGAGTTGTTCCGGATCCTCAAGCCCTTCGGGTTCACCGAGGCCGAGATGACCGACCTCACCGCGAAGGAGCTGTGCGGCGGATGACCTCCGGACTCTGGGAACTCGTACTCAAGGGCATATGGACCACGGTCCAGTTGCTCGTGTTCAGCGCGCTGCTGGGCGCGGCCGTCGCCTTCGTCGCGGGTGTGGCCCGCACCCACCGGCTGTGGATCGTGCGCTTCCTCGCGGGCCTCTACACCGAGGTGTTCCGCGGGACCTCCGCGCTGGTGATGATCTTCTGGGTGTTCTTCGTGCTTCCGATCGCCTTCGGCTGGCAGCTGGTGCCGATGTGGGCGGGCACGCTCGCGCTCGGGCTGACCTACGGGGCGTACGGCTCGGAGATCGTGCGCGGTGCGCTGAAGGCCGTCGACCCGGCTCAGCAGGAGGGCGGGATCGCGCTGAGCTTCACGCCCTGGCAGCGGATGCGGCTGATCCTGCTGCCGCAGGCGGTGCCGGAGATGATCCCGCCGTTCTCCAACCTGCTGATCGAACTGCTCAAGGGCACCGCGCTGGTGTCGGTGATGGGCATGGGCGACCTGGCCTTCAGCGGCAACCTGGTGCGCCTCGCGCTGCAGGAGAGCGCGGAGATCTACTCGTATCTGCTGGTGATCTACTTCGTGATCGCCTTCCTGCTCACCCGGCTGATGCGCGGGCTGGAGAAGAAACTGAAGGCGGGCGTCGGGAAGGCGCCGCGGCGCGAGGTGTCCGCGCATGAGCTGAAGCGCGCGGAGACGACCGGGGTCGGCGCGGCCGGAGGTGCCTCGTGAAGTGGGACTGGGACGCGGTGAGCGGCTTCATGCCGCACTTCTGGGACGGTCTGCTGGTCACCCTGCAGGCGCTGGCGCTGGGGTCGGTCATCTCCTTCCTCCTGGGCCTGGTGTGGGCGCTGCTGATGCGCACGCCGACCCGCTGGGTGCGCTGGCCGGTCGGGGTGATCACGGAGTTCGTACGCAACACCCCGCTGCTGGTGCAGCTGTTCTTCCTCTTCTACGTGCTGCCCGAGTGGGGCGTGACCCTGTCGGCGCTGACCACCGGCGTCATCGGGATCGGCCTGCACTACTCGACGTACACGATGCAGGTCTACCGGGCCGGTATCGAGGCGGTGCCGGCCGGCCAGTGGGAGGCGGCGACGGCGCTGAACCTGCCGGTGGCCCGGACCTGGCGGGTGGTGATCCTGCCGCAGGCGATCCGCCGCGTGGTGCCGGCGCTCGGCAACTACGTGATCGCGATGCTCAAGGACACACCGATGCTGATGGTGATCACGGTGCTGGAGATGCTCGGGCAGGCGCGGCTGTACTCCCAGGAGCACTTCCAGTTCACCGAGCCCCTGACCGTGATCGGCGTGGCCTTCATCGTCATTTCCTATCTGGCCTCCCTTCTCCTGCGAGCACTGGAGCGACGTCTTGTCCACTGACGCCCCCCTGACAGATTCCGAGTCCCATGCGAACCCGCCGGTGGACGGCAGCGAGCTGATCCGGCTGGAGCACGTCACCAAGCGGTTCGGGTCCAACACGGTCCTCGACCGGCTGGACTTCTCCGTGGACTCCGGCAAGCACGTCACGCTGATCGGGCCGTCGGGCTCCGGCAAGACGACGATCCTGCGGCTGCTGATGACGCTGACCAAGCCCGACGAGGGCACGATCACCGTCGACGGCCGGCAGCTGTTCCCGGCGCCGGAGAAGCAGGTCCGCGAGGTCCGCAAGAAGATCGGGATGGTGTTCCAGCAGTTCAACCTGTTCCCGAACATGACGGCCCTCAGGAACATCACCGAGGCACCCGTCACCGTCCTCGGGATGTCCCGGGACGAGGCGGACGAACGGGCCCGCGACCTGCTGGACCTGGTGGGCCTGGCCGACAAGGCCGACGCCCGGCCGAGCCAGCTGTCCGGCGGGCAGCAGCAGCGGGTGGCGATCGCGCGGGCGCTGGCGATGCGGCCGCAGGTGCTGCTCCTTGACGAGGTGACCTCCGCGCTCGACCCGGAGCTGGTCGCCGGTGTCCTGGACGTGCTGCGGGACATCGCCCACTCCACCGACATCACGATGCTCTGTGTGACCCACGAGATGAACTTCGCCCGGGACATCTCCGACCAGGTCCTGATGTTCGACTCGGGCCGGGTCATCGAGTCCGGGCCCCCGGAGAAGATCTTCGGCGAGCCCGAGCACGACCGGACCCGCGAATTCCTGGGGGCGGTGCTTTGATCTCCGAGGGCTCCCCGGCTTCCACGCCCTTCGAGCCCTTCGAGCCCTCCGGGGTTTCCACACTCTTCCAGCCCTCCGAGCTCCCCCATAGGTGAACGAGGTTCAACTTCCGAGGTCCCGGCGCTGGGTCCTGCCCCTGGCACATGACAGAGGGCAGCGGCCCTGCTGAGAGCGGCCCGGGCCCCTCGCAATCTCCTCAACAACCGCTCGCCGCAAGCCTCTTGCCGGTTATCGTGGAAGGGATTCGCTGTCCGGATTACGGCCCAGTCGTTGAGCGACCGAGCGAGCGCAGGGGGAACACCGTGGCGCTGATGCACGAGCCGACCGCGCCGTACCACTCGACCCAGGACGCCCTGCGCGTCCTGGAGACCGTGGCACGGCACACCACCGGAGTCACCGACAGCCGGCTCGCCCGCCTGACCGGCATCGACCCGGAGCGCCTGACCACGCTCCTGAGGATGCTGCGCCGCGAGGGCTACGTCGAGCAGGTCACCGACGGCGCCTATGTCACCGGCGCCGCCCTCTCCCGCCTGGGCTCCGCCCAGGACCGCGACCAGGCCCTGCGCGAGAAGGTCCAGGGCGCCCTGGACCGGCTGCGCGACTGTGTCGGCGCCGCCGTCTACATCAGCCGGTACGTCGACGGAGAGATCGACGTCACCCAGTACGCCGCCGGCCCCACCACCCCCGCGGTGAACGAGTGGGTGGACTTCCGCTACTCCGCCCACGCCACCGCGATCGGCAAGAGCCTGCTCGGCCAGCTCGACCACAACAGCCGGCGGGAGCACCTCTCCCGGCACAAGATGGCCCGCCTCACCTCGCGCACCATCACCAGCGACAAGCTGCTGCTGTCCCGCCTGGAGTCCCAGCCGCCGACCGTGCCGCACCTCGATCTCCAGGAGTACGCGGTCGGCACGGTCTGCGCGGCCGTCCCGATCACGGCCGGCTCCTCCGTCGGCTGCCTCGCCCTGTCCCTCCCGGTCGAACACGCCCACCGCCTGCGCCAGGCCGCCGACCGCCTGAACCGGGGCGCGGCACCGGTCCTGCTGTCCCTCGCGATCTAGTGCCGCGGCAGGCAACGTTTGCCCGTCAAGGAGCGGCGTCCGGTGCGTGCTCTCGGCGTGCCGGCCGGAAGCCCTCGTACTGGACGTACTTGGGC
>JODI01000015.1 GCA_000720805.1 Streptomyces violaceoruber | reverse complement strand
GTCCACGACGTCGCCTTCACCGGCGGGGCCGGCCCCCGCCTGCACCACCTCGGGGTGGCCACCCACGAGTCCCACCAGGTACTACGCGCGGCCGACATCTTCGGCTCGCTGCGCAAAGAGCACCACATCGAACGAGGCCCCGGCAGGCACGGCGTCTCCAACGCCTTCTACCTCTACCTGCGTGACCCCGACGGCCACCGCGTGGAGATCTACACCTCCGACTACTACACCGGTGACCCGGACCACGAGACATACCGCTGGAACGTGCGCGACGACCGCCGCCGCGACTTCTGGGGCAACGCCGTCATCGAGTCCTGGTACAAGGAGGCCGCCCCCGTCCTCGACCTCTCCGGGCACCCGCAGCCCGTGACCGACACGGTCCTCGACGAGTCCGCGGTTCAGGTGGGTGCGGACGGCCTCGGCTGATGCTCCGGGGGACCCGGAGGTGCTTTGCGCCCTTCCGGGATCCCTCGCCGCGCCCTCGACAGACACGGGATCTTCTCATACACCCCATTCATCACACTTTGCAAAAACCGGATACGAAAGTTAATATCCGGCGGCATGCCTACTGCCGGCTTGCCGAAGGGCCCGCAGAGGAGACCCATGCCCTCGATGACGACCCCGTCGGACGACACCTCCACAGGACGCTTCGAGTTCTGGCGGGAAGTGGTCGGCCAGAGTTTCGTGCCGCTGGAAGCGCTGCCGCGCAAGGTTCCCGACTTCCGCGCCTCCCTGCACACCGCCCAGCTCGGCGCGGTGCAGGTGTCTGTCGTGGCCGCGGATCCGCACGGCGTCGCCCACACCCGTAGGCACATCGCCTCCGACCCGGCCGATTTCGTCAAGGTGAGTCTTCAGCTGGCCGGGCAGTGCATGCTGACCCAGGCGGACCGCCAGGCCCTGCTCCAGCCGGGCGAGCTGGCCATCTACGACACGCGGCACCCGTACACCCTCGACTTCGACCAGCCGTACCGCACACTCGTGCTGATGTTTCCGCGGGTCATGCTCCGGCTGCCCGAGCGCGACCTGACCCGCATGATCGCCACCACCGTCTCGTGCGGCGACGGACTGGGGCCTGTGGTGCACCCGTTCCTGTGCGGACTGGCCGGGCAGGTGCCGCAACTGGACGCTCTCGGCACGCAGCGGCTCGCGGACAGCGTGGTCGACCTGGTCGGCGCGATGCTCTCGGAGCGGTGCGCCGTGCACGCGGCACATCAGGACGACGGGCGGGAGCTACTGACCCAGCGGATCCTCACGTACATGGAGCAGCGGCTCTCCGACCCGGGGCTGGGCCCCGACCGGATCGCGGCCGCCCACCACATCTCGCGGCGCTTCCTCTACAAGCTGCTGGCCGAGCGGGGATACACGGTCTCGGGCTGGCTCCGGGAGCGTCGCCTCGCCGAGTGCCTGCGCGACCTCGCGGACCCCGCGCTCGCCCATATGCCCGTCGCCACCGTCGGAAGCCGCTGGGGCTTTCCCGACCCCGCCCACTTCAGTCACGCCTTCAGGAGCGCCTACGGCATGAGCCCGTCCGAGGCACGCGGGGCCGGGCGCACGGCGCTGGGCGCGTAGCGCTCCGCTGGAAGGACGGCGATGAACCCGCGGGCCGGTGGGGGCTGGGCGCGCAGTTCCCCGTGCCCCTTACGGGGCGCGGTGCGGCACCAGATTTCACCAAGGCCGCTCAGCGGCGGTCACGCGGGTTCGCGGCCCTTTCGTTGCCTGTCGTAGTACGTCCCGAACACGGTGGATCTGCCGATCGTGCCCGCCCCAGCAGGGGCCGGTGCACCACCACGCAAGCCGGAGTGGGTCGCCGAGGTGCACCGTCCGGTCGTGAGAGCCGCACACTCCTCACGGGCCCTCCTCGCGGACGCCAGTGAGCGTTTCCGCGACTCCCGGGACGGCCAGGACCACCGAGGTGGTCCTGGCCGTCGCGTGTTGCCTGGGGACGAGATGCGCGTCCGCGCGGTCCGGCCGGTCACCCTCAGCAGCTGCCGGGCCGCCCATCGGCAGGTAAGGGCAACCCGCGGCCGGTCAGGGGGCCGGTCCTGACCGAACTCAGCGGTTCGTGCCCGCCTCCACAAGACACGGTGCACCGCCGCACAAGCCGGTAACCCGTCCGTCTGTGAGCCTCCCGTCATGCGAGCAACACACACCGTTTACAACCACATCGTGGTGGGCGCCGGGTCCGCGGGCTGTGCGCTCGCGCGCAGACTCGTGGACGCCGGCCGGACCGTTCTGCTGATCGAGATGGGCGACCGGGACGACAACCCGGCCATCCACGACCCCGGGCGTCTGTGGGAGCTGTGGAACTCCCCGCAGGACCACGCGTACACCACCGAACGCCAACGGCACGCCTCCGGCACCCAGGTGTTCTGGCCGCGCGGCAAAGTCCTCGGCGGCTCCAGCGCCCTGAACGGCATGATCTACGTCCGCGGCAACCGGGCCGACTACGACAGCTGGGCCTACCAGGGAGCGGCGGGCTGGTCGTACGACGAGGTGCTGCCGTACTTCAAACGCTCGGAGGACTTCGAGGACGGCGCGTCGTACTACCACGGGGCCGGCGGTCCCCTGCCCGTCAGCCGGAACCACTCCCCCAACCCGGTCACCACCGCCTTCATCGAGGCCTGCCAGGACTACGGGATCCCGTACAACGACGACTGCAACGGCCAGGACCAGCTCGGCGTGAACCTGCTGCACCGCAACATCCGCGACGGCAAGCGGGTCAGCGCGTGGACCGCCTTCATGGAGCCGGTGCTCGACAGTGCGCTGCTGACGGTGATGACCGGCGCCGCGGTCACACGCGTCCTGGTGGACGGTGGCCGGGCGCGGGGCGTCGAGCTGCTGCGCGAGGGTCGTACGACGGAGATCCGCTGCGAAGGCGACGTGATCCTGTCCGGCGGCACCATCGGATCGGCCCAGCTGCTCCTGCTCAGCGGTGTCGGGCCGGCGGACGAGCTGCGGACACTCGGGATCGGGGTGACCGCGGACCTGCCGGGAGTGGGCGCGAACCTGCACGACCACACCCTCGCTCCGGTGGTGTGGGAGTCGGCACGGCCGGTGCCGCAGGGCACGGCCAACAAACTGGAGGCCCACTACTTCGCCAAGTCCGACCCGGCGCTGTTGGTGCCGGACCTGCAGCCGCTGATGTCCCACGTACCAGCGCCGGTGCCCGACGTGAACGTGCCGGAAGAGGGGCACGGCTTCTCGGTCCTGGCCGGGACGGTCCGTCCGCTCAGCCGGGGCCGCCTGTGGCTGCGCTCGGCCGACCCCACCCAGGCTCCCGCCCTGGACCCCGGCTACTTCTCCGAGCCGTCGGACCTCGCGGCCATGGTGCGGGCCGTGCAGCAGGTGCGGGAGATCGGCGAGGAGAAGTCGCTGGGCGACTGGCGCGCCCGCGAGGTCGCACCCGGACCGTACGTGCGTACGGACGTGGAGGTGGCCGCGTACATCAAGCGGACCCTCCTCAGCTATCACCACCAGGTGGGCACCTGCCGTATGGGCATCGACCGCATGGCGGTCGTCGATCCGCAGCTGCGCGTGCACGGCGTGGCCGGACTGCGCGTCGCGGACGCCTCCGTCATGCCCTCCGTCACCTCCGGCAACACCCACGCACCTGCCGTCATGATCGGCGAGCGCTGCGCCGACCTCATCCTGGGAGCACAGCTGTGACCAATACCCTTCTCATCGGTGGCGAGTGGCAAGCCGCGGCCTCCGGAGCGGAGTTCGAGACCCTGGACCCGGCAACGGGGCAACCCCACGCCCAGGTGTCCCTGGCGGGGACGGCGGACGCCGACGCGGCCGTACGGGCCGCCCGCGCCGCCCTCGAGGACCCTCAGTGGGCGGGACTCACCCCGGCCCGGCGCGCCCGGATCCTGTGGCGTATCGGCGACCTCATCGAGGAAAACGCCGAGGAACTGGCCGAGTTGGAGACCCGCGACCAGGGCCAGCCGCTCGGCGTCTCCATGGCGGTCAGCGTCGCCGCGGCCGCCGAGCACTTCCGCTACTACGCCGGCTGGGTCACCAAGATCTACGGCGAGACGGCGCCGCTGTCCTTCCCCGGCGTACTGCAGTACACCAAGCGCGAGCCGGTGGGAGTGTGCGCGCTGATCACCCCCTGGAACTTCCCGCTCATGATCGCGAGTTGGAAGATCGCACCGGCCCTCGCCTGCGGGAACACGGTGATCGTCAAACCCGCGGAGCAGACCCCGATGACCACGGTGCGGCTCGTGGAGTTGTGCCGGGCGGCCGGTGTGCCGGACGGCGCCATCAACCTGCTGACCGGTGGTCCCGAGGCCGGCCGGGCCCTCGTCGAGCATCCCGGCGTGGACAAGGTCTCCTTCACCGGTTCGACCGAGACCGGCAGGGACATCGTCCGGGCCTCCGCGGGCAACCTCAAGCGTGTCACGCTCGAACTCGGCGGGAAGGCACCCAGCCTCGTCCTGCCCGGCGCCGACCTGGACGCGGCCGTGACGGGCTGTCTTCAGGGCGCGCTCCTCAACAGCGGCCAGGTGTGCGCCGCCTACACCCGGTTCCTCGTCCACCGCTCCCTCGCCGACGAGTTCGCCGAACGCTGCGCCAAGGCCGTCAGCGGGATGCGACTCGGCGCGGGCAGCGCGCCCGACACCGAGCTCGGCCCCCTGGTCACCGGCGAACACCGCGACCACGTCGACGCATTGGTCCGCAGCGGGGTCCAGGAAGGCGCCCAGCTGCTCGCCGGCGGGGCCCCCGTCGACGACCTGCCGGGCTTCTTCTACCAGCCGACCGTCTTCGCGGGTGTACGGGACGACATGCGCATCGCTCGCGAGGAGATCTTCGGCCCGGTGCTGGCCATCCTGCCGTACGACGACGAGGACGAGGCCGTCGCCCGCGCCAACGACACCGAGTACGGCCTGGCGGCGGCCGTATGGACCCGCGACGTGGGCGCGGCGCACCGCGTGGCCGGCTCCATCCGCGCGGGCACGGTCTTCATCAACATGCCCAACCCCGTGGACGCTTCCGCCCCCTGGGGCGGGTTCAAGGCCAGCGGCTGGGGCCGGGAGATGGGCAGCGGAGCCATCGACGCTTACACGGAGGTCAAGAGCGTGTGGACCTCGCTCGCCTGAGGTGGCCGCCGGTCGCGGACAGGCAGCCCCCGCGGGTTCGGCCGCGCACGATCCTGAGGATCATGCGCGGCCCCTCCGCCCACGCGGCCGTCCAGGAGCCTGGAGAACCATGCAGCCGACGCCTGGTCGTCGTAAAGCGACCGTGCGGCGGTCGGCAGAGCTCAATGAGGAGTGTCGTGACCACAGAACCGATTCTCGACGTCGCCACCGTGGGGGGCGTCGTGCGCGGCCGCCACGAGGACGGTCTCGCGGTCTTCCGGGGCATCCCGTTCGCCGAACCCCCGGTGGGGAGGTTGCGGTTCGCCGCGCCGCAGCCGGTGCGTCGATGGGAGGGCACGCGCGAGGCGTTCGCGTTCGGTCCCCCGCCGCCGCAGGAGCCGTTGAGCCCTGCCATACCCACTCCCACACCCGGAGGAGAGGACTGGCTCACCGTCAATGTCTGGACACCGGATCCGGACCCGGCCGCGAAGCGCCCGGTGATGGTGTGGATCTACGGCGGGGCCTACAAGTTCGGCACCAGGTCGGGCGATGGCCATCGCGTTCTCGCTGGAGATGCCGCCCTGGGTGAAGTGGCCCTGTGCCGCGTCCAGTGGTTGGCGATGAACGCCTTGCGCAGGGTGCGCGCCAACTGCGGGTAGTGGGCGACGCGTTCGGTACGGCCGAGCCCGCGTCCCACCTCGTCCGTGCAGTCGCAGAAGTGGATGCAGACGGCGAGGCTGCTGACGGCGTTGCTGCCCGGACTCTTGCTGGGCCACCTCGCCGACACCACCCCCTTCACGTTCCGCGACGGCTACATCCACCGCCCGACCGCGCCCGGTCCGGGCATCACCATCGACGAGGACGCGGTCCGGGCCGCCGCCGAACGCGGCCATCGCTGGCGCACCCCGGTCCTGCGCAACGCGGACGGCTCACTGGCCCCCTGGTAGCCCAGGAGCAGGTCCCGGCCGGACGGCCGCGTCACGCCTTCCGGTGGTCGGTCGCCGTCGGCGAGTCCGGGCGGTGGTCCGAAGAGCGCGCGCTTCCTCTCGTCAGGGTGCCGTCTTCGCGGTCCGCGCACGGCTGCTTTCCTGTGAGGGTGCTGTCCGGCAGGGTGACACGGGGCGGTTCCACGACCGGCAGCCACACCCGCATCGTCGAAGGCCCGCGGTTCGCCCAGGAGTGGTAAGGGACCAGGGTGATCTCCGTGCGGTCGGCGGACGGCTCGGCGGCGGTCGTGTCGAGCGGCCGGTACGGCCAGGTCCCGTCGCTCTGTACGTCGTACGCGGTGATCTGCGCGGCGGTGACCACCGTGCCGCCCGTCCCGTCCTGCGGCGGTGCGGTCGGGTCCACCCGGATCACGTCGACGTCGTGTCCGTCCGGCAGGTCCACGGACTCGGCGCAGTACACCAGCGGCCCGCGTTGGACGGCCACCGTGCCTCGGACGGCGTCGACGCGGGGGTCGGCCCGGATCCAGCGCGGCCGTACGGGCAGTTCGAGCCGGATCTCGTCACCGGGCCGGAAACCGCGCGTCACCTCGGTCACGCCCGGGGGCACGGTACGGCGGGTCCCGTCCGGGTCGACCAGCCATGCCGTGGCGCCCGCCGTCCACGCGGGAACGCGCAGCGACACGGTCCACGGGCGGTCCGGCGACGACCGGTCGATGCGCACGGTCACGTTTCCGCCGGTCGGATAGTCCGTGCGGACCCGCAGCGCGACGCCGTGGCCGCCTTGGAGCGAGGTGGCGATCTCCGCGTCGGCGTACTGGTGCAGCTGCACGCCGTGGTCGTCGGCCGTCGCGAGGTACGCGGGCAGTTGGGCCAGCGTCCGCGCCACGTTGGTCGGGCAGCAGGACACCGCGAACCAGGGCGAGCGCAGGCTGGACTCGGCGCGCGGGCTCACGGCGTCCACGGCGGGCACGGCGCCCCGGTGGCGTCGGTGCAGGGTGTTGGCGTAGAAGAAGGCCCGGCCGTCCTCGGTCGGGGACGTCGCGACCACGTTGAACAGGGTCCGCTCGGCGAGGTCGGCGTAGCGCGGCTCGCCGGTGGCCAGCAGGAGCCGCCAGCTGAGCATGACGGAGGCGACGCCGGCGCAGGTCTCCGAATAGGCGCGGTCCGGCGGGAGGACGAAGTCGTCGCCGAAGGACTCGTCCCGGTGGTGGGAGCCCATGCCGCCGGTCAGATAGGTCCGTCGGGCGACCGTGGCCTCCCACTGCCGTACGACCGCGTCGAGCAGGTCGTCGTCCCCGGTCTCCACGGCCACGTCGACGGCGCCGGCCGCGAGGTACAGGGCGCGGACGGCGTGGCCCCGCAGCACGGTGGCCCGTCGTACGGGCAGGTCGTCCTGGTAGTAGACGCGGCCGAACTCGCCCTCGGCGAGCGTGCCGTGGCCGCGGCGGTCGATGAAGAGGGCGGCCTGGTCGAGGTAGCGCTGTTCCCCCGTCAACCTGGCCAGCTCGACCAGGGCCGTCTCGATCTCGGGGTGGCCGCAGACGCCCTCGATGCCGCCCGTCCCGAAGGTGGCGCAGACGTGGTCGGCCGCCCGCCGGGCGATCTTCGTCAGCTCGCCCTCGCCCCGGGCCCGGGCCTGGGCCACGCCCGCCTGGATCAAGTGGCCGTGGCAGTAGAGCTCATGGCCCCATTCGAGGTCGCTGTAGCGGGGCGGCTGTCCGGGGTGGCCGAAGGCGGTGTTGAGGTAGCCATCCGGTTGCTGGGCCGGCGCGACCGCCTCGGTGAGGGCGGCGATGTCCGGGGCGAGCGTGCCCGTGGGGCCGGCCTGCCAGGCCATGGCTTCGAGGAGTTTGTAGACCTCGGAGTCGGCGAACTCCCGGCCGCGCCGCTCCCGGGGGGCGCGGCCCTGCGCGGCGGCCAGGAAATTGCCGGTCCAGCCGAGACGTTCCATCCAGTCGCGGCAGTGGCCGAGGGTGGCGTTCTCGTTGGTGTGCCGGCGGCGGCCCCAGAACCCCCCGGTGATCCTGACCTCGTCGAGGCCGAGCGGTCGCAGCCTGCCGCGGGTCGGTGCCACCGGCAGGACGAGTGACCCCACTGTGTTCTCCTTCACCACTTCATGCCCTCGGTTCGTCCCTTCGGTTGTCCGGCCAGATCGTCCGGTCAAGTCGTCCGGTGAAGTCGTGCGCGCGTCGGCCGTCACCCATCGGCCATCAGCCCTTGAGCGCACCGGACATGAAGCCCCGTACGTAGTGCCGTTGCAGCAGCAGGAACAGGACGAGACAGGGCACGGCGAGGACCACCACGCCCGCCTCGGTGGCGCCGTAGTCGACGGCGCCCATGCTCTGCTGCCGCAGATTCGCGACGGCCAGTGGCAGCGGCGCCTTCTCGTTGTCGGAGATGAGGATCAGCGGTGCGATGAAGTCGTTCCAGGCCGCGAGGAACGCGAAGAGACCGACGGTGATCAGTCCCGGTCGTACCGCCGGGAGGAGGACCCGCCGCAGTGCGCCCGCCGTGCCGCAGCCGTCGACCAGCGCCGACTCCTCCAGTTCGCGCGGGACCGCCTCGAAGGAGATCCGCATCATGAAGGTGGCGAACGGCAGTTGGAACATGGCCAGGACCAGGCTCAGCCCGATCAGCGAGTTCTGCAGGTGGAGTCTGCCGAGCAGTACGTAGAGAGGGATGAGGAGGGTGGCGTACGGGACCATGAGGATGGCCAGGGTGAGCAGGAACAGCAGGTTCTTGCCGGGGAAGTCGAAGCGGGCGAAGGCGTAGCCGCCCAGCAGTGACACTCCGAGGGTCAGGACGACGGTCAGCGCGGAGACGGCGGTGCTGTTGAGGAGGTACCGCCACAGGCCCGCGTCGTAGTCGAGCAGTGTGCGGTAGTTGCCGAACCCGTAGCCGGATTCCTGTGCGGTGCCCGGCTGTCCGCTGACGGAGGCCCAGGCGTTCCACAGCAGCGGAAAGAGGAAGATGACGGCCAGGCCGCCGGCGACGACGAAGTAGGGCGTCCGGCCGAGGGTGCGGGTCAGCACCGTGGTGTCCCTTCTCTCGAGGTACGCCTCATGACTCGTCGGCGCGGCGCAGACCGCGGAACTGAAGGGCGTTGAACAGGAGCAGCACGGCCAGCACGATGACCGACAGGGCGGCCGCGGTGCCGAGGTCCATCCGCTGGAAGGCCTCGCGGTAGATCAACTGCACGACGGTGACGGTGCTGTTGTCCGGTCCGCCCTTGGTGAGGATGAAGAACTGGTCGAAGGCGAGCAGCGACCCGGTCACGCACAGCAGCAGCGTCAGGGCGAGCGACGGCCGCAAGAGCGGCAGCGTGATGGAGCGGAAGATCTGGCCGCGGCTCGCGCCGTCCATGCGGGCGGCCTCGAAAACGTCCTGGGGGATGCGCTGGAGGCCCACGAGGAGGATCAGCATGTAGAAGCCGGCGAACTTCCAGACGATGAGGAAGACCGTCGACAGCAGGGCGGAGGTCGGTGTGCCGAGGAAGGACACCGGGTCGTCGACGAGGCCGAGTTCTTCGAGGATGCGGCTGAGCGGGCCGGTGCTGGGGCTGTACAGGCCCCAGAACAGCAGGGACGCGGAGGCCAGTCCCAGGGCGCCGGGCAGGAAGTAGACCGTACGGAAGAAGCCCGTCCCGGGCCGGGACTCCTGCACCAGCAGGGCGAGGCCGAGCGCGAGGCCGAGGAGTACGACCGTGACGATCACGGTGTAGAAGAGGGTGAAGCGGACCGCGGGCCAGAAGAGGGTGCCGTCGGTCGCGTCGGCGTAGTTCTCGGGGGCGTTGAGGCCCCGGTCGCCCGCGAGGAGCGGCCAGTCGCTGAGCGACATCTGCCCGACGAGCAGCAGCGGCAGCAGGAAGAAGACCGCGACGAACACGGCCGTGGGGGCCGCGTAGGCAAGGCCTTTCGCCTTCCGGGACCGCCATCGGGGCGGAGTGGCGCGGGACGGACGGGCCCGGCGTTCCGGCCGGGTCCTGGGTTCGGCTGCCGCTGGGTCGGCTGCCTTCACCTGCATGGCTCTCCTCTGCCGTGGGACGTGGGAAGGGGCTGCCGGAGCCGGGTGGGGTCCAGTCGGAGCCGGGGGCGAGTTCAGTCGGAGCCCGGGTGGCGTTCCAGCCGGAGCCGATGGGGTCAGTCGGAGAGTGAGGCGCTGACCGCTTCGTTGTCCTTGGCGACGGACGACCCGTCGCCGAAGACGGCGTCGCGCATCAGCTTCAGCCAGGGCCCGTTGGGGTCGTTGAAGGTCTGGCCGAACTTCAGCGCGTACGGGGTACGGCCGTCGGCCACGAGTTCGTTGATCGTCACCAGCCGCGGGTCCGCCTTGGAGTACTTGTTGGACGCGAGGTCGGTGCGCGCCACCACGTCCTTGTGCGCGGCGACCACCTCGACCTGTGCCTTGTCGCCCAGGGACCAGGCGAGGAAGTTCCAGGCCTGGTCGGCCGACTTGCTGGTGGCGGAGATGCCGATGGCGTCACCGCCGACGAAGGTGGACCTGCCACCGTCAGGTCCGGGGATGGGGGCGACGCCGAGGTCGAGGTTCTTGGGCATCAGACCCAGGGTCGTCGACGGCATCGGCATGACGCCGACCTTCCCCTTCGGGAAGACCCCGGTCCAGGTCGTGCCTGTCTCCTCGCGTGCGCCGGGGGCCACGATGTCGTCCTGCACCCACCCGCGGTAGGTGTCGTAGACCTTCTTCGCGGTGCTGGAGGAGAGCTCTGCCTCGGTTCCGTCCGTGTTCAGCACATCGTCGCCCGCGGCCCAGATCGACGGCCACCAGGTGAAGACGCCGCAGCCGCCGCAGTTGCCGCCGAAGAAGGTGCCGTCGACGCCCCCGCCGAGCGCGTCCACGGCCCGTGCCTGCCGGTCCCACTCGCTCAGACTGGCGGGAGGCTTCTCGGGGTCGAGTTCGGCCTTACGGTAGAGGTCCTTGTTGTAGAAGAGCACCGACAGGTCGAGGGTGTGCGGTACGACGTACTTCTTGTCCTCGTACGTGCCGGCCTTGATGTGCGACTGGGCGAGGTTCTTGGCGAAGGGCAGGGCGTCGATGCGTTCGGTGAGGTCGGCGAACAGTCCGTTGGAGGTGTAGTTCGGGACGAACACCACGTCGGAGGCGAACAGGTCGGGCAGGTCCTTGGACCCGGCGGCCGCTCCGACCTTGGCCTGGTAGTCGTCGGTGGGGACGACGGTCAGCTCGACCTTGTTCTTGTGGCTCGCGTTGTACGCCTTGACCAGCGCCTCGCTCTGCGGCCGGGTCGCCGCACGCGTCCACATCGTCAGCGTCGCACCGTCGTCGACGCCGTCGGCGTCCGCCGTCCCGCTTCCTCCCCCACCGCCCGAGCCGCCGCCTCCCGACCCGCAGGCCGTGGCCAGACTCGCCACGGCGAGCAGGGCGACGGCGCCGGTGACGAGACGGCGTACGCGTCCATGTGATCCGACCGTGGTCCCCATGTTCGCTCCCCCTCCTGGCGCGGCAGGCCGTGCCCGGCCGGCCGTCGGGACGATGGATGCCGATGGCTGTGGTGGCGCTGGACCGTGCGAGGGAAATGAACCGAAAAGGTTTTCTGGAACGCTAGAACTCGACCTGGTACTCGTCAATCCCTTGTGCCGAGCGAGTGTCGACGGTTCGCCGCAAGGCAGGGCGGATCCGCCCCCGAAACCTTTCGCGTACTGTTTTACGCCCGACGTGTCGGCCTCGGCAGTCTCGGCACGCGACACGCGACAGGAGCACCCATGGCACAGGCCACCGACCCCTCTCGTTCGCAGCCCGCCACGCTCACCGACGTCGCCCGGCTGGCGGGCGTGTCCGTCGCCACCGCGTCCAAGGCCCTCAACGGCCGCAGCCAGGTGCGTGCCGAGACCCGGCAGCGGGTGATCGACGCTGCCGAGCGGCTGTCGTTCCGGCCCAACCAGCTGGCCCGCGGCCTGCTCGCCGGGCGCACGGGCACCGTCGGTCTGCTCACCAGCGACCTGGAGGGCCGGTTCAGCATCCCGATCCTCATGGGCGCCGAGGACGCCTTCGGAGCGGGCGAGGTCGCGGTGTTCCTCTGCGACGCGCGCGGTGACGCGATCCGCGAGCAGCACCACGTCCGCGCGCTGCTGGGCCGCCGGGTCGACGGCCTCATCGTGGTGGGCAGCCGTACCGACCCGCGCCCGTCCCTGGGCCGCGAGGTGCCCGTCCCCGTCGTCTACGCGTACGCACCGTCGGAGGATCCGGCGGATCTGTCCATCGTCCCCGACAGCGTGGGGGCCGGCCGGATCGCCGTGGACCATCTGCTCGCCTGCGGGCGGAGCAAGATCGCGCACATCACCGGCGACCCCGGCTATCTCGCCGCGCAGGAGCGGGCGTCGGGAGCCCGGTCCGCGCTGGCCGACGCCGGCCTCGCCCTGGTCGGCGAACCACGGTTCGGGGTGTGGTCGGAGGGCTGGGGACGGGCGGCCACCGCGATGCTGCTCGACCAGCACCCGGAGGTCGACGCCGTCCTGTGCGGCAGCGACCAGATCGCCCGCGGCGTCATGGACGTGCTGCGCGAGCGGGGCCACCGGGTGCCGGAGGACGTGGCGGTCATGGGCTTCGACAACTGGCAGATCCTCACCTCCGCCTCCCGCCCGCCGCTGACCAGCGTCGACATGAACCTCGAACAGGTCGGGCGGGCGGCCGCGCAGGCCCTGTTCGGCGCGATCGCCGGGGCCCGGCGCTCGGGCGTCGAGGCCCTGCCGTGCCGGGTGGCGATCAGGGGGTCCACCGCGCCGTTGTCCTGAGTGCCGCGGGCAGCGCCCCGGGGGCCTCTCCCAGACCTCTTGACACTTGCGGGGAGCGCACTTACGTTGCGAAAACCTTTTAGGTCGTTTCAGCGGCTCTCGGGGACCCAAGGGGGCACTCCCCTCACCGGTCCCCTGCTTCGCCTCCAGCGCTCCCCCGTGCACCACGTGATGTCACACCGCCACGCCACACAGCAATGTCACACCGCTATGCACTTCGCCATGTCACATCGCCATGGTCGATATGTCATGAGCACTACATGAGCGACGGTCGTCGATGCCCCGTCACCATGCGCCAGGGTGCGGACACGTGCCGTCGACTGGACAGGTCGACCGGTCAGTTCGACTGGACAGGGAGCATCCGATGAGAAGACGACGGACGGCGGTCCTCGCAGGGACCGACAGCGCGTTCCACCGACACGACGCCGGCGCACGAGGCGACGACGGCACGACCCGGCTCCGGCTGAACGCGGCCCCGCAGGCCGCTCAATCGCCGCGCGTCCAGGAACGGCAGGCCCTGTGATGAAGCGCCTCCTCCTCGCACTGACGCTCATCGTCTGTTCCGTCCTCACCGCGACACCGGCCCACGCGGCGCAGACCATCGGGTTCCCCACCTTCGGCGGCCCCGCGATCCCGTCCCCGCCCGTCGCCTACACACCGGGCGACATGATGCGGAGCATCTACGACGCGGAGAGTTCGGGAACCGACTTCTGGATGGACCGCCTGCTGGCCCGCTCCGGCGACGACCCGGCCGGCCCCTGGCTGATGAGCCGTGGCCGCGCCGTCTTCATGAAGGAACACGACCCCTCAAAGCTGGGGTTCGGCGGGAAGGTCGCCTACTGGGAGAGCATCAACGACAACAGCGCCTACACCGTCGCGATCAGCCCTGGCACCTTCACGGAGCAGGTCTCCCAGCGCCTGCAGGCCCCCAGCTACTGGAAGAGCGTGCACACCAACGGCTCGGTCACCGTCAACCAGACCAAGTTCATCACCGACAACAACGTCGCCGTGACCAACCTGTCCATCAAGAACAACGGCACCAGCTCCACCACACTCCAGTTACGGGCGACCTCCCCGTACGCCACCACGGGCGCCGGCAGCGAACTGACCGGGCAGGTGAACGCCTACAACAACCTCACGACCATCCGCCCGCGGCTCACCGGCGACGGCTTCACCGTCTCCAGCGGCGGCCTCAACCGGTCGGTGACGATCGCGGCCGGAGCCACGGTGACCACGAAAGTGGTCATGGGCTTCGTCACCGACGAGATCCCCGAGTCCCTCACGGAGTACAACGCCTACGCGGGCCACTCCCCCGCGACCGCGTTCGCGACCCATGTCAGGGCCTACAACCTGTGGTGGGCGCAGAACGTGCCCTACATCGACGTACCCGAGCCCGCGATCAAGAAGAGCGTCTACTACCGCTGGTGGCTGATGCGCTTCAACAACCTCGACGCCGACATCCCCGGGCAGACCTTCCAGTTCCCGACCTCGACCGAGGGCGTCCTCGGCTACAACAACGCGATCGCGCTCACCCAGCCCATGCACATCGACGACCTCAAGTACCTGCGCAACCCGGCCTACGCGTACGGGGACTGGCTCAGTGTCGGGCAGGTCTCCAAGGGCGGCCGCTTCCTCGACAACCCGGGCGACCCGGAGAACTGGTCCAACAGCTACACCCAGTACATCGCCGAGGCGGCCTGGAAGAGCTACCAGATCCACGGCGGCCAGCCGGCGATCGCCGGCAACCTCGCCCACTACGCGGAGGGCGACGTCAAGGGCCAACTCGCGTACTACGACCACGACAACAACAAGCTGATCGAGTACGACTGGGGCGCCCTGACCGGCAACGACGCCGACGCGGTCTCCTTCCACTGGAAGCCCGGCACCATGGACCGCGCCGAGTCCGCCTACCAGTACAGCGGCGCGCTCGCCGCCGCGCAGGCCTACGAGGCGACCGGCAACACGGCCAAGGCCACCGAGATGCGCACGCTCGCGACGCAGATCAAGGACGCGATCGTCAACGTGCTGTGGAACCCGAACCGGCAACTGTTCGAGCACCGGCTGAAGTCGACCAACGAGTGGGTGCCGTGGAAGGAGATCAACAACTACTACCCATTCTCGGTCGGAGCCGTCCCCAACACCGCGACCTACAAGCAGGCGCTGCGTCTGTTCGACGACCCGGCCCAATACCCCGTCTTCCCCTTCTACACGGCCAACCAGGCCGACAAGAAGGCGGCGGCCGACGCGGGGAACCCGGGCTCGAACAACTTCTCCACCATCAACTCGACGGTGCAGTTCCGGCTGTACTCCTCGGTGCTGCGCAACTACCCCAACTCCTGGATGAAGGCGACCGACTACAAGAAGCTGCTCTACTGGAACGCCTGGGCGCAGTACGTCGGAGGCGACACCCGGTGGCCGGACGCCAACGAGTTCTGGGCCGACTGGAACGGCAGCTCGATCGACTACCGCTCCTGGATCCACCACAACATCCTGGGCAGCAGCAACTGGACCGTGATCGAGGATGTGGCGGGCCTGCGGCCCCGTAACGACGCCAAGGTAGAGCTCTCCCCGATCGACATCGGCTGGGACCACTTCACCGTCAACAACCTCCGTTACCGGGGCGCCGACCTGTCCGTCGTCTGGGACGACCCGGCCGACGGTGTGGTGCGCTACCCGGGCGTCCCGGAGGGGTACTCGGTCTACGTCAACGGCAACCGGGTCGCCACCGTCAACTCGCTGGTGCCCTTCACCTGGGATCCGGCCACCGGTGACGTCACCACGAGCGGCACGGTCACCCACCACACGGCCGTCCCCGGCCTCAAGTCCCCCAACCAGGTCGTCCAGGACAGCCCCCGGCTGGTCGACATGTTCGCCAAGGCCGGCGTCGACCTGACCGCCGACCTGACCAACCTCGCAGCCGGAGCGACGCCGTCCGCCTCCTACACCGGCGCCGGCAGCACCCTTTCCGGCGCGGTCGACGGCTACCCCACCAACGAGCCGTTCTGGGGCGCCGGCGGCTCCCCCAACAACCAGGACTGGTACGAGCTGAACCTCGGCACCGCCCGCACGTTCAACGAGGTGCGCCCCCACTTCAAGGACAGCCGCCCGGCGAGCACCGCCTACCGGGCCCCGTCCGCGTACACCATCCAGTACCACGACGGCACTACGTGGGTGGACGCGCCCGGTCAGACCAAGAGCCCGGCGACACCCCGGGCCAACTACAACCTGGTGCGGTTCCCCGCGGTCAACGCCCAACGCGTGAGAGTCCTCGCCACCAACGCCTCGGGGGCGAAGACGGGTCTCACCGAGGTGAAGATCTTCAACCGAGGTGGCGTCCAGCCACCGGCCAACCTGGCGACGTCCGCGACGGCCTCCGCGTCGTACACCTCCCCCTGGGAGAACGTCGCCGCCGTCAACGACGGCATCGACCCGCCCTCGTCCAACGACACCGTGAACCCGCGGTGGGGCACCTGGCCCGAGACCGGACAGCAATGGGCCGAACTGACCTGGCCGTCGCCGAAGACCATCAACAAGGCCGAGGTGTACTTCTTCGACGACGACGAGGGCATCAACCTGCCCGCCTCATGGAAACTCCAGTACTGGAACGGCAGCGCCTACGTGGACCTACCCGGGACGAGCGGCTACCCCCTGGCCAGGAACCAGTACAACACCGTCACGTTCACCCCGACGAACACCACGCGACTGCGGATGCTGCTCACGGGCAACGGCACCAACTCCGTCGGGCTCCTGGAGACCAAGGTGTACGGCCCCACCACCACCTCCGAGCGATGAAGGGTGTGCCCAGTGACCCGTTCCAGATTCCTGTCCGTGCTCACCGCCGTGCTCGCCATCGTGGTCGCCTTCCTGGTGGGCCCTCCACCAGCTGCCGCGGCCGCCACGTTCACCTCGCCCGGGGTGAACCAGAACGGCGGCAACTGCCTTGATCTGCCGAACAGTTCGTCGACCGACGGAACACAGCTGCGCGCGTTCGCGTGCGGTTCCGGAGCGAACCAGAACCTCGGCTTCACTCCCGTCGCGGGGTCGAGCGACACCTACACGATCACCACCCAGTCCGGCCAGTGCGTCGACGTCCACGGCGCGTCCACGGCGGACAACGCCGCGATCATCCAGTGGCCCTGCCACGGCGGGACCAACCAGCAGTGGCGGCTCATGCCGGTGTCGGTGAGCGGCACCGACAAGACCTTCAACCTGGTCTCCGTCAGCTCCGGCAAGTGCGTGACACCGAGCGGTGGTTCGTCGGCCTCGAACGCCGACCTGGTGCAGCTGCCGTGCGCCGCCGCGAACGGCAGGGTGTGGCGGCTGCCCGGCTTCACCGGCGGCTCCACGAGCCCGCACACCTTCACCAACCCGCTCTCCCAGCACGGACCCGACCCCTGGCTGACGTACTACGACGGGTACTACTACCTCGCCACCACCACCTGGAACTCGACGGTCACCATGCGCAAGGCCCCCACCCTCGCGGGGCTCGCCACCGCCACCGACCAGGTGATCTTCAACCTCACCCGGCCCAACGGCGCCGGCACGATGTGGGCCCCGGAGTTCCACCTGCTCGACGGCCCCAACGGAAAGCGGTGGTACTTCTACTACACGGCCGGACGGGAGCCGTACGACCTGGGCACCCAGCGGATCCACGTGCTGGAGAGCGCCGGCCTGGACCCGATGGGGCCCTACGCCTTCAAGGCCGACCTGCTCGACCCGACCCAGGACAACACCTGGGAGCTGGACCCGAGCATTCTGCGACTGGACGGCAAGCTCTACCTCCTCGGCACCTTCTACAACGGCTCGCAGCCCATGTTCATCCGGCCGCTGTCCAACCCGTGGACCGCGAGCGGCAGCCGCCGGGTGCTGTCCACCCCCACCTACAGCTGGGAGACGGTGGGCGGCGCGGTCAACGAAGGCGCCGAAGTCCTCCAGCGGGGCGGCAGGACGTTCATCGTCTACTCCGCCAGCCACTGCTCCACGCCCGACTACAAACTGGGAATGCTCACCTACAACGGCGGCGACCCGCTCAGCTCCTCCTCCTGGGTCAAGTCGCCGAACCCGGTCTTCCAGAGGTCCAACGCCAACGGCGTGTACGGCCCCGGCCACAACGGCTTCTTCAAGTCGCCCGACGGGACGGAGGACTGGATGGTCTACCACGCCAACAGTTCCGCCTCCGGCGGCTGCGACATGAACCGCAGCACCAGAGCGCAGAAGTTCACCTGGAACGCCGACGGCACACCGGACTTCGGCACCCCGGCGGCCCTCGGCGTCACGCTGCCCGCACCGTCAGGGGAGTAACGGCGGCAACTGCCTGGACCTGCTGGCAGCTCCACCGCCGACGGCGTCCAGCTCATCCAATGGGCCCGCCATGGCGTGGCAACCAGACCTTCACCTTCACCCAGGTAGGCAGACCGTGGCCCGGATGATCCCCACGGTGCGCGCCAGGTGCGGCTCGGAGCGGTCCGTGCGGTGGGCGACGGCCAGCTCCACACGTGCGTCGGGTCCGGCCAGCGGTAGGTAGGCGACGCCGTCGAGCGCCAGCGCGGTCACGGGCTCGGGTACGACGGCGACGCCGAGGCCGCCGGCCACGAGCGTGACCAGTGTCGAGGTCTCGCCGACCTCGTGGCGGATGTGCGGTTCGACACCGGCGTCTCGCAGCAGGCCCAGCACGACGTCGTACATCACCGACCGGCGGTCGGCGGAGTGCACGATCAGGTCGGCACCGGCGAGGTCCGCGGCGCGCAGCCGTTTCCGGCGGGCGAGGGGGTGGTCCACCGGTACGGCGACGACGAGCCGGTCCCGGCGCAGGGTGTGCACGGTGAGGGAGAGGTCGGCCGCCGGTGGGCGCAGCAGCGCGACATCGATCGCGCCGGTGCGCAGCGCCTCGACCTGGTCGGGCGCCAGCATCTCGCCGCGGAAGGAGAAGTCGACGCCGGGAAGCTCCTCCGTGAGGCGGCGCGAGAGCGCGGGCAGGAGGCTGTACGTCGCCGAGCCCACGCACCCGATCGAGAGGTGGCCCACCGCGCCGGCGGCGACGAGCCGTGCGTGGTGCGCGGCCCCGTCGACGTCGGCGAGGATCGCGCGCGCCCGCTCGAGGTAGGCCCGGCCGGCTTCGGTGAGGTCGACGCGGCGGGTGGTGCGGTGGAGCAGTTCGACACCGAGTTCGGCCTCGAGCTGGCGGATCTGCGTGGAGAGCGGCGGCTGGGCCATGTGGAGCCGTTCGGCGGCGCGACCGAAGTGGCGCTCCTCGGCCACGGCCACGAAGTACCGCAGATGGCGCAGATCCATATATCGTCCGTATCAATGGGTTCTGATATGCGTACTTCAGAATATCGCTCCTTGGGGTTAGCGTCGCTGTCATGAGTGCTTTCATCTACGCCGCGACGCGGACGCCGTTCGGCCGCTTCAACGGCGCGCTGGCCGGCGTCCGCCCCGACGACCTCGCCGCCGCCGCGATCACCTCGACGCTCGCCAGGGTGCCGGGTCTCGACCACTTCGCGATCGACGACGTCGTGTGGGGCAACGCCAACGGCGCCGGCGAGGAGAACCGCAACGTCGGCCGGATGGCGGCGCTGCTCGCCGGGCTCCCGGTGAGCGTGCCCGGCACCACGGTCAACCGGCTGTGCGGATCGAGCCTCGACGCGGCGATGACGGCCAGTCGCACGATCGAGTCCGGCGATGCCGAGGTGGTACTGACCGGCGGCGTGGAGTCGATGACGCGCGCGCCGTGGGTGCTGCCCAAGTCGGCGAAGCCGTTCCCGGCCGGCGACGTCACCGCCGTCTCCACCACGCTCGGCTGGCGGCTGGTCAACCCGCGCATGCCGAAGGAGTGGACGGTCAGCCTCGGCGAGGCCAACGAGCAGCTCCAGGAGCGCTTCGGGATCTCCCGCGAGCGGCAGGACGGGTTCGCCGCTCGCTCCCACCAACTCGCCGACCAGGCATGGGAGTCGGGCTTCTACGACGACCTCGTGGTGCCGGTAGAGGGCGCCGGCCTGACCCGCGACGAGAGCATCCGGGCCGGATCCACGCCGGAGGTCCTGGCCACACTGAAGCCGGTCTTCCGCACGCCGGAGCAGGGCGGCACCATCACCGCGGGCAACGCCAGCCCGCTCAACGACGGCGCCTCCGCGGTGCTGCTGGGCAGCGAGAGGGCCGCGACCACCATCGGAGCCGACCCGATCGCCCGCATCGCCGGGCGCGGCGTGATGGCACTGGAGCCCCAGGCCTTCGGCTACGCCCCGGTCGAGGCCGCGAACCGCGCGCTGGCCCGGGCCGGGATCCGCTGGGACCAGGTGGGCGCGGTCGAGCTCAACGAGGCGTTCGCCGTGCAGTCGCTCGCCTGCCTCGACGCGTGGAAGGTGGACCCCGCCATCGTCAACCAGAAGGGCGGCGCCATCGCGATCGGGCACCCGCTGGGCGCCTCGGGCGGCCGCGTCCTCGCCACGCTGGCCAAGGTGCTGCGCGAGACGAAGCAGCGCTACGGCGTCGCCGCGATCTGCATCGGGGTCGGGCAGGGGCTGGCCGTCGTACTCGAGAACTGCGACGTGACGGAGTCGGCCCGATGAGCCGGGCGGAGATCGTCGAGAGCGCCGACGCGGCGGTCGCCGGCATCGAGGACGGCTCCACCGTCCTCGTCGGTGGCTTCGGCCTGGCCGGGATGCCGTTCGACCTGATCGAAGCGCTGATCCGGCAGGGGGCGAAGGACCTCACGATCGTGTCCAACAACGCCGGCAACGGCGACGTGGGGCTGGCCGCGCTGCTGGCCGCGGGCCGGGTGCGCAAGGTGCTCTGCTCCTTCCCGCGCCAGGCCGACTCCTGGGTCTTCGACGGCCTCTACCGCGAGGGGAAGATCGAGCTCGAAGTGGTGCCGCAGGGCAACCTCGCCGAGCGGATGCGCGCGGCCGGTGCGGGCATCGGCGCGTTCTACTGCCCGACCGCGGTCGGCACGCCGCTGGCCGAGGGCAAGGAGGTGCGTGAGATCGACGGCCGGACATACCTGCTGGAGTATCCCATCAAGGGCGACTACGCGCTGATCGGCGCGCACGTCGCGGATGCGATGGGCAACCTCGTCTACCGCAAGACCGCCCGCAACTTCGGACCGGTCATGGCCACGGCCGCGACGACGACCATCGTCCAGGTCGACGAGGTCGTCGAGCCCGGGAAACTCGACCCCGAGGCGATCGTCACCCCGTCCATCTACGTCGACCGGGTCGTTCCGGTGAAGACCCGTCACTACACAGTGCAAGGGGCACGATGACCACCACGTCAAGCGGCCAGGCCCACGCCGGGGCGCCGAGGAGCGCCGACCACCGGCTCTCGATGGACGAACTGGCCGCCGTCATCGCACGGGACATCCCGGCCGGCGCCTTCGTCAACCTCGGTATCGGACAGCCCACCAAGATCGCCGACCACCTGCCGGCCGACTCCGGGGTGGTGCTGCACACCGAGAACGGCATGCTCAACATGGGTCCGAAGGCCGAGGGTGACGCCGTCGACCCCGACCTGACCAACGCCGGCAAGGTCCCGGTGACCGAGCTGCCGGGGGCCGCGTACTTCCACCACGCCGACTCCTTCGCGATGATGCGCGGCGGCCACCTCGATGTCTGCGTCCTCGGCGCCTACCAGGTAGCCGTCAACGGCGACCTGGCCAACTGGCACACCGGCAAGCCCGACGCCATCCCCGCCGTCGGCGGCGCCATGGACCTCGCCATCGGCGCGAAGGACGTCTACGTGATGATGACGCTCTTCACCCGCTCCGGAGAGCCCAAGCTCGTCCCGCGGTGCACCTACCCGCTCACCGGCGTCGGCTGCGTCAGCCGCGTCTACACCGACCACGGCGTCTTCGACGTCGGCCCCGACGGCGTACGGATCCGGCAGACCTTCGGTATCGGCGCCCACGAACTCGCGGAACGACTCGGTATCAGCGGCGACAGTCCGGGCAGCATGTGAAGGGTGGGCGGCCAGTCGCCGGCACTCCCCCACCCCCGCAGCGGCCAAGGGGCCTCGGCTCCCTGCGCGTCTTCGACCCCAGCGGCCGGACACGCCCGTCGTCGTAGGCACTCCCTGGTCATGGCGCGGTTCGGGCGTGACCGGGTGCTCACCGCCCTGATGTCGCTGCCGCCGGATCCCGGGCCGGCCCCGGCACCGCCCAGACCCTCACCCGCCGCCAGGGCACCACGACCGACGCCGGTGAGATCGGGTCGGTCACCGCAGCGGGGGCGGACCGTCCGCCGTCGTCAGGAACGACAGATGCGCGAGGTCGCCCGGCGGAGGTGAGGTCACCGACCAGAGCGGTGCGGGGGAGCCGTCGGCGACCGCGGCCGGCGCGTCGGTCAGGTTCATGCGCTCGCGCAGCCGGCCGTAGAAGTCCATCGGCCCGAGCCGGGCGGCCCGAAGCCGGCGCGGGGCGGCGTAGACGCCGATCCAGTCCCCCGGACCGAGAACGCCCCGCAGTTGGCCGTCGATGCTGACGGCGGCCGGGCCCGAGCGTTCGAGGACACGCAACCCGACGGGCTCGTCGGGGGCCGTGACCACCGATCGGTCGAACGCCATGTGCGGGGCGACCGGCGTGAAGACGAGGGCTTCCGCGCGGGGCGAGACGACGGGGCCGCCGGCGGCGAAACTGTAGGCGGTCGATCCGGTCGGGGTCGCCACCAGCAACGCGTCGGCCGAGTACGACGCCAGGAGCCGGCCGGAGATGTAGACCCCGACCGACACCTGCCGGTCCCTGGCCAGCTTCTCCAGGACGATGTCGTTGAGCGCGGTGACGTTCAGGGCGATGCCCCACTCGGCGTCGACCTCGCAGTCGGGGCGCACCTGAGGAGGTGGCAGGAGCGGTCCGCGGCCGTACTTCACCCATGCCTCCATGTCCGCCGGTACTTCCAGGCGGCGGGAGGCCCGCAGGGTGAGCAGCATGCGGCTGTCGATCGCGAGCCGCTCTTCGCGTACCGCGTCCAGCGCCGCACGCACCCCGGCGGCCGACACCTCCGTCAGGAAACCCACCCGCCCCAGGTCGACGCCCAGCACCAGCGCGTCGTTCTGCGCGGCGAGGCGCGCACCGCGCAGAAAGGTGCCGTCGCCGCCGAGGGTGACGATCAGGTCGGGGTCGCGGGCGGCCTCGACCTCCTCATGGGCGCTGCGCCGCTCACCCTCGTTCCACACGTCGATGTCCGTGCACGGCACGTCGTACTCCTCGCACCATGCGCGAACCACCCGGGCCGCCTCCACGGCCTCCGGACGGCCGCCGTGTACGACCAGGCCGACCCGACCCACCGTCACCTGTGCCTCCAAGAGATCTCACCGGCAACCACCGCACCCTGCCCGGCACAGCTCCGGTTCAGTCCATACAGCTCCGGTTCAGTTCATCACCCTGGTGCCCTGCCGCCCCGCAGGACATTCCTGCGGGGCTCTGTCGGACGAACGACCAGCCAGGTCTCGCCTACCGGACCAGGCAGGGGCGCTTGCCGTCGAACTCCCAGCCGGGGATCAGGTACTGCATGGTGACCGCATCGTCGCGAGCCCCCAGCGCCTTCTGCTGGTAGAGGTCGTGGGCCGCCAGGAGCCGGTCCATGTCGAGGTTCACCCCCAGCCCCGGGGCGTCGGGGACGGGGATCTCGCCGTCGACGATGCGGGGAGGAGCGGTGGTGAGCCGTTCCAGCCCTTCCTGCCAGATCCAGTGGGTGTCCAGGGCGTTGTACTCGCCGGGGGCCGCGGCACCGCAGTGGGTCACCATGGCCAGCGAGATGTCGAAGTGGTTGTTGGAGTGGCAGCCCCAGGTCAGGCCCATCGCGTTGCACAGCTGCGCCACGCGGACCGAACCCTGCATGGTCCAGAAGTGCGGGTCGGCCAGCGGGATGGAGACCGACTGGAGGGCCAGGGCATGAGTCATCTGACGCCAGTCCGTGGCGATCATGTTGGTCGCGGTGGGAAGGCCGGTGGCGCGACGGAACTCGGCCAGGATCTCCCGTCCGGAGTAGCCGCCTTCCGCTCCGCAGGGGTCCTCGGCGTAGGCGAGCGTGCCGACCAGGGGCCGGCACAGCTCGACCGCCTCGCGCAGCGACCACGCGCCGTTCGGGTCGAGGGTGATCCGGGCCTCGGGGAAGCGGTCCTTGAGGGCGCGTACGGCCGCGACCTCCTCGGCCCCTTCGAGGACACCTCCCTTGAGCTTGAAGTCCCGGAAGCCGTAGAGGTCGTACGCCGCCTCGGCCTGCCGGACGATCGCCTCCGGCGACAGGGCCTTTTCGCGCCGGATCCGGTACCACTCCACCGGGGAGCCGGGTTCGCGGACGTACTCCAGGTCGGTCCGGTCCGGGTCGCCGACGTAGAAGAGGTAGCCCAGTACCCGTACCGCGTCCCGCTGCTGACCGTCGCCCAGGAGCGCGGCGACGGGCACGTCGAGGTGCTGCCCGAGCAGGTCGAGCAGCGCGGACTCGACGGCGGTGACGGTGTGGACGGTGGTCCGCAGGTCGAAGGTCTGCGCGCCCCGTCCGCCGGCGTCCCGGTCGGCGAACCGGTCGCCGATCTCACGCAGGACGCGCTTGTAGTCGCCCACCTTCGCCCCGACGACGAGGGGTTCGGCATCACGCAGGGTCTGCGTGATCTTCTCGCCGCCGGGCACCTCCCCCAGTCCGGTACGGCCCTCGGAGTCGGTGAGGACGACGATGTTGCGGGTGAAGTAGGGCCCGTGCGCGCCGGAGAGATTCAGCTCCATGCTGTCCCGGCCGGCGACCGGGTAGACGGAGAACGCCGTGACGGTCGGCTGTCCGATGCTCATGGGCTGCCCTTCTGCGGTGCTGAGGTGATGGGGGGCGGGGGTTCTTTGCGGTTCGGGAGTCTTCCCGGTTCAGAGACTGAGGACGTCGAGGGCCCACTCGGACACCAGCACGCCGCCCAGGCCGAGGACGGCGAGGACTGTCGTATAGCTGGTACGGACCTTGATCGCTTCGATGACGGAGAGGTTGAAGTACTCCTTGAACAGCCAGAATCCCGGGTCGTTGACATGGGAGCAGGCGATGGAACCGCAGGCGACGGCGAGCACCATCATCTCGGGGTGCACCCCACTGCCCGCCAGGAGCGGCAGGACCACGCCGGAGGCCGTGACGACGGCGACCGTCGCCGAACCGAGCGCTATGCGGAGGATGACGGCGACGAGCCAGGCGAGGATGATCGGCGAGATGGACCAGCCGTCCGTGACGTCCTTGATGTAGTCGGAGATCCCGCCCTCGACGAGGACGTTCTTGAAGGCCCCGCCGGCGCCGATCACCAGGAGGATCATCGCCATCGCCTGGGCCGCCGAGGTACAGGAGGCGCCGACCTCCTCCAGGCTCCGGCCGATGCGCGGCCCGAACGCCCAGATCGCCAGGCACAGGGTCAGCAGCAGCGCGATCGGTGCCGAACCGACGAAGGCGACGACGTTCAGGAACGGGCTCTCGGTGGAGGTGGCCATGTCGGTCACGGCGGCGGCGACGATGAGCGCCACCGGGAACAGGGCCACGAACAGCGACCAGCTCAGCGAGGGCATCTCCTCGTCGGTGAACTCACGCTCGCTGACCAGTCCCTTGGGGATGGAGGGGTTCATCGCCTGGACGAACGGAAGGCGGGGCCAGGTCAGTGCGATGAGCGCACCGGCGGGAACGGCGATGAACAGGCCGTAGAACAGCGTCAGACCGACGGAGGCGTGGAAGGTCGCGGCGACGGCGGTGGGGCCGGGGTGCGGCGGCAGGAAACTGTGCATGGTGGACAGGGCGATGGACATCGGCAGACCGACCCACAGCAGCTTCGTCCCGGTGACTCTGACCAGGGTGAACGCGATCGGCACGATGATGATGAAGGCGACCTCGTAGAACATGGTCACGCCGATCAGCATGGCCGTGACCACCATGGCGACCTGGACCCAGCGGGGCCCGAACGCGTCGAGGAGCTTGCCGGCTATCCGCTGTGCGGCACCGGAGTCCCCCATGACGCGGCCGACCATGGCGCCGAGTCCGATGGTGAGCATGGTGTCGCCGATCTGGCCGCCGATGCCTTCGGACAGGACGTCCGGGATGGTAGCCACCGGAATTCCCCGGACCAGTGCGACGCCGACCGCCACCAGCAAAAGCGCCGCGAAGCCGTTGAGCCTCAGCCTCGTCATGAGGAGAAGCAGGATCAGAACACTTACTCCTACTACGAGGAGAGGCATGGCAGTTCCCCTTTGAACTGTTCAGTGAGCGGTGGGCGGCGCTGTCGGCTCCGCCTACGGCTCGATCGGTGTGCTGCGTGGTCGGCCGCATGCCCCGGTGGAGCGGTGGGGCGCTGATGGATGTGGCGGCGCGGGAGGACGTACGACCGTCTCGGGGCCACTGCGGACCCGGACCGCTCCCGACCCGGGCCGCTGCTCATCCGGCGGACACCGCGCGCCCGCGGATTCGCCGGGTGGGCGCGAGGTTCGCCCGGGTTCGTCAAACGGGTGGTCGTCCGGCGCCGAGCCGTGTCCGATGCCCGCGACGGCCGGCAGCCGCCCGTCGGCGACCTCCACCGTGGCCCGGCCTACCGCCCGGGGCGTCGAGGTCGAGGCCGCCGTCGTACCGGAAGCCGGCGAGCGGGAAGGACGGCACCCCGCTCACCATTCCGTCACGGAGTGGCCCGGCGACCTCAGTGGCCTCCGCGACCTCCGCGCTGATCCCTGTCACGAATATCATCCCTGTATACAGACACCGTCTACGTATGCAGATGGAGGCTAGATGGGTGAACGGGACGGGTCAATGGGTAGGCGGAAACGGATTCCCGCGGATCTACGATGGGCTCATGTCGGAGGGGAGAGGGGTCCGCGGTGTGAAGTCGGCGGCGCGAACCGTCGCGCTGCTGGAGCTGCTCGCCGCACGGGGCGAGGAACCCTCGCGTCTGGACCAGCTCGCGGAGGACCTCGGCGTCCCGCGCAGCAGCATGTACCAACTGCTCCGGACGCTCGTCGACTGCGGCTGGGTCCGTACCGACGCCACCGGCTCCCTCTACGGCATCGGGATCCGCGCCCTCCTCACCGGTACCAGCTATCTCGACGGCGACCGACGCATCCGTGCGGTCCGCCCCTACCTCGACGAGGCCTCGGACGCGCTCGGCGAGACGATCCACCTGGCGCGTCTCGACGGCCCCGACGTCGTCTACCTCGCCACTCGCGAGTCCCACGAGTACCTGCGCACGATCAGCAGGGTCGGGCGCCGGGTACCGGCCCACGCCGGCGCGCTCGGAAAGGCGCTCCTCGCCGAGCGCGCCGACGACGAACTCCCGCTTCCCGAGGGGCCGTTGACCGCCCTGACGGAGAACACGCACACCGACCGTGCCGCCCTGCTCGCCGACCTGGCCCAGGTGCGCGAGCGCGGCCACTCCATCGACCGCGAGGAGACGGTGACCGGTATCGCCGGCTTCGGTTTCGCCCTGCGCTACGACGCACCGGCCACCGACGCCATCAGCTGCTCCGTCCCGGTGGCCCGCCTGACACCGGACCACGAGGCCCACATCGTCTCGGTGATGCGGGAGGTTCGGGCCAAGGTCGAAACCCACCTGCCGCCCGTCTCAGGCGTACCCGACTGGCGCTGAGGCCTCTTCGGGCACGGGGGCGACACCGCCGTCACGCGGGTCCCCGATCTCGGTGCGTCCTACCGTGCCGGAACAGGCGGACTGAGCCGGCGTCACCAGGTCAGGGTCAGCGAACCTCCGACCGGCAGCGTGTGCCAGCGGTCGGCGTGGTCGTCGAAGCGGGACACGATCCGGTCGACCACCGGGGGGATCTCCCCGGTGGTCACATATGCCGGCAGCTCCCTCGCGTGGCCGTGCCGCACCTCCCACACGGGTACGGCGATGCCCGCCAACTCCTCGGACCTGGCCATGTCGGCCTGCGCCCGGGGGGACGACTTCGCCCCCTTCGACCTGCGGCGCCGGGCGGCCTTGGCGCGCTCTGCCGGGTCGGCGGGCCAGAACAGACCGTTGTCTCCGGCGGCCAGTCGACCGTAGACCCCGAGTTCGATGCCCGCCTCCGCCTCGACGAGGAAGTGCACCAGGTCGTGCGGGAGATACGGATGCCCACCGGGCCCGTTGCGCGGGGCGAGCGCCGCACCTGTCTCGCGGTGCACGGCGATGCCGTAGCTCGTACCGGGACCTTTGGTGAACACAACGCGCATGTCAGGAACGCTAGATGACGGTCGCGGGCGCACGCACCTGCTTTTCCGGCGCACGCGGCGGCACACCGCACGACGGCTGGGGCCCTTCTGATGGACCTCCGACGCCGCGGAGATCCATCAGAAGGGGCCCCAGGGCCGGCACCTGGGCAGACGGTCGGCGGTGCGCCACGGGGACGCGACCGGGCCGGGCAGCGGGGTTCGTGTCCCGCCGCCCGGCCCGCTCATCCCGTTGTCAGGGCCTGATCGTCAGCCAGTCGAGGGCGGCGACCTTGCCCGCGCCCTTGGCCACGAGGTAGAGGTCGTGCGTGCCGGTGACCTCGCGCTTGAGGGTCACGGCCTGCTCCCGCCAGTCGCCGGTACCCGTGGCGGGCACCGATGCGGCCGGCGGGCCGTCCGGCGCGTCCAGGCGCAGTTGGAGCGAGCAGCCCTTCGCGCAGGTGGAGTTGAGTCGTACGGTGAAGTGCTTTCCGTTGACGTTGGCCTTGCGGAAGGCCACCCAGTCGCCGGATCCGAGGACTCCGGTGGCCGCCGTGCCGCGTCCCACTCCTCGTACGGTCGTGGCCTTTTCGGCCTGGAGCGTCGAGGCGGCGTCGGGTCCGTCGCCGTACAGCCGGATGTCGTTGACGACCCACGGCGTGGGACCGCTCTCGGTGAGCGTGATCCGTACGTAGCGGGCGGTGGTCTGGCGGGGGAAGACCGCGTCCTGGGTGAAGGAGCGGCCGGAGACCCGGGCGAGGGGCGTGCCCCAGTGCGTGCCGTCACCGCTGACGGAGACGGTGAAGCCGTACGGCTGCTGACCGCCGGTGTCGCGGCCCGCGTCGAGGGAGAGCCGGTTGAACGTCTTGCTCTCGCCGAGGTCGACGGTCAGGGACTGGCCGGCGGCCTGCGGAGCGGAGCCCGTCCAGCGGGTGTTGATGTCGCCGTCGACGGTGACGGCGGCGTCGGTGCCGTCGCTCGCGGTGGCGCTCCAGCTGCCGTGCCGTACCCGCTGCCGGCAGCCGGGCAGGTCGCAGCCGGTCGACCAGATGGGTGCGCCGTACTCGTAGGCGCCCTGGTCCGGAGCCGTGCCCAGGGTGTCGGTGGTGATGCCGTCGACCACCTCGCCCGCGTCGATGGCGGGCGATCCGGGGGTCAGCCACAGCTCGCCGTTGACGGCGTTCGTGTAGCCGGGGGTGGCGCTGATCAGGTTGGAGCGGACGATGGGCAGCGGGTTGCCGGTCTGCGTCGCGGTGACCGGCTTGGGTCCGATGATGTTGCTGAAGTACGAGCCGGACGCGTCCGTCGCGCCGCCGAGGGCGGACGACGCGGTACCGATGCCCACGCCGTAGCTGGAGTTGTGGTCCTCGTTGGCGATGCTCGGGCCGGTGTGGCCGTTGAAGTAGACGCCCCGGGCGCCGGTGTTCCAGGCCACGTTGTGGTGCAGCCGGAAGTGGCCGGAGTAGTTGTCGACGTAGTAGCCGTTCTGGCCGCTGGAGTCGTGCGCGGTGTTGTGGTCGATGGAGCTTCCGGTGCCGTTCAGGTAGCAGCACACGTAGAAGGGTGAACCGTCGCGGGAGGTGCGCATCGCCTCGGAGATGTCGTTGTAGGCGATGCGGTTGTCGTGGTACTCGGTGCCGTTGATCTGGTAGGCGCTGTCGATGGCCGCCCGTCCGGTGCGCCGGATCGTGTTGTGGGTGACCGTGTGACCGTTGCCGTTGATCTCGATGCCGGGGGTGTAGCTGCCCATCCAGCCGACGTCGTGGATGTAGTTGTTGGTGACGGTGTTGCCGTTGCCGCGCACCAGGACGCCGTCACCGGCCGACTGCGCGATCTCGCTGTTCTTCAGCGTGTTGCCGGTGCCAAGGATCTGGATGCCGGAGTCGAGGATGCGGGAGGCCACGATGTGGCCCTCGGCCGGCTCGATCGCGAGGTCGCTGTCCGGCGGCATGGGCAGGGTGGAGTACTCGGAGATGTACGTGGCGTGCAGTCGGTCGACCACGACTCCCGTACTGGACTTGCCCGTGCGCAGGGAGGTTCCCCACAGGTCCAGGCCGCGCACGGTGACGTACGAGCTGTCGCTCAGGTCGACGCCCCACAGGCGGTGCTTGGCGGTCACCGTGTGTCCGGCCATGCCCCCCTTCGGGGGGACCATGTAGAGCCGGTGCGCCGTCTCGTCGTAGTACCACTCCCCCGGCTGGTCGAGGGCGGCCTTCGAGCCGACGAGGTAGTAGTTGCGGTAGGGCTGGTTGCCCATGCACAACGGGGTGCAACGGTAGTTGCCGCCCTTGAAGTCCAGCTTGCCGGGTGCCGAGGCCGTGGCCGTGCCGGTCTGCTGGGCCCACGGGTTGGACCCCGCCCACAGGTGCACCGTGGCGCCCGTCCAGTCGGCGTCGGGCAGATCCGTGTCGTCGATGTGCTGGTCCGTGGAGGTGGTGTCGGCCTCGGCCCAGGTGATGTTGAGCGGATCGGCACCGGAGTTGGGCCAACGGCCCTCCGCCGCACGGTTGTTGTCCAGGAACACCGCGTTGAAGTCGGGATCGGGCGGCAGGTCGGTGTCGGCGGCGATCAGGCCGCCGCCCGCGTTCTTCCAACCGGTCACCTTCTCGGTGCCGTCGACGGTCACCGGGCCGTCGCCGTACGCGGCGATCGTGATCGGGGCGCCCTCGGTGCCGGAGGGAGGGGTGAGTTGTTCGCGGTAGGTGCCCTGGTGGATCAGGCAGGTGTCGCCGGGGCGGACCCGTGCGAGGCAGGCGCCGATGGTGCGCAGGGGGGCGGCCTTCGTGCCGTTCGCGTGGTCGCTGCCCCGGGGGGCGACGTGGTACGTGTGGCCGGACTGCGCCGCGTGCGCCTGGACCGGGGAGGTCAGCAGCGCGGCCACGGCGGCCAGTACGGACAGGTGTTTGAGTCTGATGTCCCGTCGTCTCATGTCCCGTTTCCAGTCGTCGGATGTGCGGTGGTCGGGGGATGTGATGTGGCCGGGGGGTCAAGCCAGGCCGTCTCGGCTTCGCGCCCACGTGGGGCTCCGAGCACGGCGCACCTCAACCAGTGCTCGCCGGGCGGGAGTTGATTGACGAGCACGGGCAGTGCGGTGCGTCGCGCGAGGACGTTCGTGCCGGGCAGGCAGTCGACGACCTCACCCTCGCGACGGCCGTCCAGGTCCCGCAGTCCGGTGAGCCCCCCGGGGGCCGCCACCCGTGCGTGTCCCGGCCCCGTCTCGCGGTCCGTGCCCGCGTCCCGGTCGACGGCGAAGCCGCCCTCGGCGGTGTGCAGGGCGCGAGCCGTGCGGATGCGGTGGGTGCGCACATGCCAGGGCGCGGCGGCCGACAGCCAGGTGGTGATCTCCACGTCGGGCCACGGGTGCCAGGTGCTGAGGACCATGTCGGCGGTGACGTAGGAAGCGGTCGGCTCCTCGCGCACCCGGTAGTGGGCCCCGCCGTCGTCGCTCAGCGCCAGCATCGAGTCGTACGCGCCCTGTTCGAGGCCGAGTGTGCCGTTCGGCAGGCTGAAGCCGAAGCGGGTCGAGTACGCGAACTTGGCGTACTTCTCGGCTCCATGGCGCACCCACGCGTGGTGCTGGCGCCCGGCGAGCAGGGTGACGTCGCCGGACTCCCGCATGAGTACCGCACCGGCGTGCGGCTGGGCGCTCACGGCGGGCAGGGCCGGAGCCGGCTCCTCCTTCGCGGTCCAGAACGCGTGCTGGGCCGGCAGCGCGAGGGGCAGATACGCCTTGAGCGACCAGTAGGGCGAGCCCGGTGCGTTGTACTGCTCGGCCAGGGCCGGCTGCGGATAGCCGTACCCGATGGACAGCAGCCCGTCGGGCCCGGTCACCGGTCGCGCACGCCACCAGCGCAGATGCCGCAGCAGATATCCCTTGATCTCGCCCCACGGCAGGGTGTCGACGCCCGCGAACGGCAGCGCGCCCCAGAAGGCGGCCTGCGCCCAGCGGTACGTGAGGCTGCGGCCGTACGGGACGGCGGCACCGTCGTCGGCGAACCAGTGCCGGAAGTCGCCGGCGAACCGGGCCGCCCGTTCCTTGAAGCGGTCGCCGCCGGTGAGCGTGTCGTGGAGCAGCCCGTAGAAGTGCATGGCCCACGGGACGTAGTAGTCGCGGCGTTCGGTGGGGCCGTCCGCGTACCAACCGTCTCCGAGCCAGAAGGTCTCCAGGCGGTCGAGGCGTGCGGTGATCAGCGAGCGGTCGTAGGACACTCCCACCCGGTCGAGGCCGAGGCCCACCAGCACCGGGAAGAAGAGCCAGTTGTTGTCGGTGGTCTGCCGGGGCAGCGCGCTGAGCAGCCAGCGTGCGAGCCGGTCGCGTTCGGGGCCGCTCAGCGGGTCCCACCACTGCTCGGGGGCGAGGGCGAGCGCGAAACCGATGGCGGCCATCTCGACGATGCGCTGGTCGTGATCGACCGGCTCGCCCCAGTACTCGGGGTGCGCGGGATCGCTGCCGTGGGCGAGCCCCTCGACCCACAACTCGGCGTGCGGCACGGCCTGTCCGCCCGCCGCGAGGGGCGCCAGTCCCCACAGCGGCCGGGCGAACGCCTCCAGTTCGGCGGCCGCGTCGTCGTGGATCGCGGTGTTCACGCCGAGCCGTATCCGCGCCCGGCCCGCGCTGAATCGGGACGTGACGGGCTCCAGTAATTCCCTTATGTCGGACGCCAGTTCGGCCCGTGCGTCGTCCATCCCCCCATCTCCGCCCGGCTCCGTCAACCCTTCTCCGCCTGGCTCCGTCAACCCGTCTCCGCCTGTGTCCATCAACCCTTCTCCACCCATGTCCGTCAGTCCTTCTGCGTCCATGTCCGTCAGCCCTTCTCCGCCCCGACGGGCAACCCGGTGCGCGGGAAGCGCTGGGCGAGGACCAAACCGATCAGCGGCGGCGCGCAGGCCCACCAGTCCGGCCGGGCCGCTTCCGGATGGTGGATGGGGACGGCGCCGCCACCACGGGCGCGGGGCGTGAGCGTCTTCATCCGACCGTGTACCCGTCGGCCTCGACCGCCGTCTCCGGCTTGCTCTGCCAACTCCCGGGCGCGTCACGGAGGTTGCCAGCGGAGTCGACCGCCTTGCCGAGCGTGTCGTCGAAGCTGCTCTGCCAGTCGGCCTCGCAGCGGACCGCGCCGAAGCCGGAGAGCACCGGGGCCGCGGCGGCGGCCAGGGACGCGACGGGCCATCTCTTCCTGCGGGCCTGACGGCCCGTGCCGGTTGTGCGCTTCCTGCGCGTCTTCGTGGGGGTCGTCATCGGGACCACCTTTTGGCCGAGGAGGCTTACTCGGGAGGCGAGGATTGCGATAGTTTTCGCAAAGCTCGATCGCCACGGCAACGTAGGAGATTCATCCGATGACGTCAACGGTTCGGACAGGATCCAGCGAGGGAAGACGGCGCACACTGGCCGAAATCGCCGAGCAGGCAGGCGTGTCGGTGTCCACCGTCTCCAAGGTGCTGCATGACAGATCGGATGTATCGGCGGCGACGCGGGCCAAGGTGCAGCGGCTGCTGGAACAGAACGGCTATCTGGCGAAACACCATCCGACGGCCACCGCGGCCCCGCCCGGCGGACTGATCGACTTCGTCATCAACGAACTGGACAGCCCCTGGGCGGTCGAGCTGATCCGGGGCGCGGAGGACGTGCTGCACGACGCGGGCATGGGGCTGGTGGTCTCCTCCACCCACGGCCGGACCAAGCGCGCCCGTCAGTGGCTGGACTCGCTGGCCACCCGATCCACGCGTGGGGCGATTCTCGTGGTGCCCGAACTGACGCCTGAGCAGCACGAGGAGCTCAGCCGGCTCGGCATCCCCTACGCGCTGGTGGCGCCGATCGACGAGCCCGCGCCGGGCACGCCGTGGGTGGGCGCGACCAACTGGCCCGGCGGACTGGCCGCGACCCGCCACCTCATCGAGCTGGGTCACCGGCGCATCGCCATCATCAGCGGCCCGGAACGCCGGCTCACCTCTCGCGCACGGGTCGACGGCTACCGCTCGGCACTGGCGGAGGCAGATCTGCCCTTCGACCCCGACCTCGTGCGCTACGGCGACTTCACCCACGGTCTCGCGCACCGACACGCCCTGGAACTCCTGGCGTTGCCCGACCGCCCGACGGCCGTCTTCGCGGGCAGCGACCACCAGGCGCTGGGCACCTACCGGGCCGCCGCCGAGCTGGGCCTGCGTATCCCGGCCGACGTCAGCGTGGTCGGCTTCGACGACCTGCCCTTCGCGGACTGGGTCACCCCACGCCTGACGACGGTCCGCACCCCCCTGGCCGACATGACCGCGCTCGCGGCCCGGATGGTGCTGCGGCTGCTGTCCGGGGAGCAGCCGGAGACGACCCGGGTGGAGGTGGCGACGGAGCTGGTGGTGAGGGAGAGCAGCGGGCCCCGCCCCAAACCCTGAGCTGCCTCTGACGCGGTATCGGCCGTCGCGACCGACGTTGTCGCTACTGTGGCCCGGATGACGACAGCCTCATCCTCCACGCAGCTGGTGGTGCTGCGCGGCAACAGCGCGTCCGGCAAGAGTTCGGTGGCGGCCGGGCTGCGCGAACGTTACGGTCGCGGCATCGCGCTGGTCAGCCAGGACACGCTCCGCCGCGACGTGCTGCGCGAGCGCGACGTCCCCGGCGGCGCGAACATCGGACTGATCGACCTGACCGTCCGTCACGCCCTTGAGCACGGCTTTCACACCGTCCTTGAGGGACTCATGTACGTCGCGCACTACGGAGACATGCTTGCCGGCCTGCTCGCCGACTACACGGGCCGCACCCACTGCTTCTACCTGGACGTGCCCTTCGAGGAAACCCTCGCCCGGCACGCCACCAAACCGATCGCCGACGAGGTCACCGCGGCCCAACTCCGGTCGTGGTACAGGCCGCTGGACCTGCTGCCCGGCGGGATCGAAACGGTGATCCCCGCGAGCAACTCGCTGGGCGAGACGATCGACCACGTGATGCACGCGTCCGGATGGAGGACGCGGGCCCCGGAACCCGGCGGTCGCTGATCAACGGCTGTCACGGCCCGCCGGCGCCTCCCGGCCCCGCGCCGGCCCCGCCCATCCGCCACGAGGGAAGCGCGGGGCCGTTCGGGAGGCGCGCCGGCTCAGGGACGCTGCGCCGGCACGCTCTGGTGCACCAGATGCGGATCCGTCACCGCCACCGGCAGCACGATCTCGTCGATGCGCGCCATCAGTTCCGCCTCCAGCGTCACACCGGCCGCCTTCGCGTTCTCCGCGACCTGCTCGGGCCGGGACGCGCCGACGATCGCGGCGGACACGTTGCTGTTCTGCAGCACCCACGCCACCGCGAGCTGAGCCAGGGTCAGACCGGCCTCGTCGGCCAGCGGCTTCAGCCGCTGCACCGCCTCGAGCACCTCGTCGCGCATGAAGCGGCTGATCATCGCCGAGCCGCGGTCGTCCGTCGCCCGCGATCCGGCCGGCGGCTGCTGTCCCGGCAGGTACTTGCCGGTCAGCACACCCTGGGCGATCGGCGACCACACGATCTGCCCGATACCCAGCTCCTCGCTGGTGGGTACGACCTCGCCCTCGATCACCCGCCACAGCATCGAGTACTGGGGCTGGCTCGACACCAGCGGGATCCGCAGCTCCCGCGCCAGGGCGTGCGCCCGCCGTATCTGGTCGGCCGACCACTCGGAGACGCCGATGTACAGGGCCTTGCCGGAGTGGACCACGTCGGCGAACGCCTCCATGGTCTCCTCCAGCGGCGTGAACCGGTCGAACCGGTGCGCCTGGTAGAGGTCGACGTACGAGGTCTCGAGCCTGCGCAGGGAGTTGTCGATCGACTCCATGATGTGCTTGCGCGACAGCCCGCGGTCGTTCTTGCCGGGGCCGGTGGGCCAGTACACCTTGGTGAAGATCTCGATCCCCTCGCGACGCTCGCCCTTCAGCGCCCGCCCGAGGACCGACTCGGCGCGTGTCTCGGCGTAGACGTCAGCGGTGTCGAACGTCGTGATGCCCGCGTCGAGTGCGGCTCGCACACAGGCGAGGGCGGCCTCCTCCTCGACCTGCGAGCCGTGGGTCAGCCAGTTGCCGTACGCGATCTCACTGATGATCATGCCGCTGTTGCCGAGATGCCGGTATTCCATCGTTGAACCCCTCGTTGCGTAGGTGTGCTCATGATCCCTCGTGGGCCGGTCGCCGATGCGACCGGGCCCAGGAGGGATCATCCACCGAGGGCAGGCCGAGCGCGAGGGCCGGCCCGCACCTCGGACCTTCGACGAGTCCCCCGATCCCGGCGGTGCTCCCCCGAGTCGTCGAACAGCGGCCCGACGGCGGCCGGCCGGACCCGAACAGTGCCTCGGTTCCAGGACCCTGAAACCGTCGTGAAACCACGCTGAAGGCGCCCTGCCGCAACCTCTGCGGCATGACGACAACGACATCCCGCTCACTCGCCATCGCGGCCAAGGGGCTGCGCAAGGCCTACGGGGACAAGACGGTTCTCGACGGCATCGACCTGGCGGTACCGGAAGGCACCGTCTTCTCCCTGCTCGGCCCGAACGGCGCCGGCAAGACCACCGTCGTCAAGATCCTCTCCACTCTCATCACCGCCGACGCCGGCGAGCTGCACGTCGGCGGCCACGACCTGGCCACCGCTCCGCAGGCGGTGCGGGCCGCGATCGGTGTCACCGGGCAGTTCTCCGCCGTGGACGGGCTGATCACCGGCGAGGAGAACATGCTGCTCATGGCGGACCTGCACCATCTCTCCCGCAGCGAGGGCCGCCGTGCCGCCGCCGAACTCCTGGAGCGCTTCGACCTGGTGGAGGCGGCGAACAAGCCCGTCTCCACCTACTCCGGCGGCATGAAGCGCCGCCTGGACATCGCCATGACGCTGGTCGGGGATCCGCGGATCATCTTCCTCGACGAGCCGACCACCGGCCTCGACCCGCGCAGCCGCCACACCATGTGGGGGATCATCCGCGAGTTGGTCTCCGGCGGCGTCACGGTCTTCCTCACCACCCAGTATCTGGAGGAGGCCGACGAACTCGCCGACCGCATCGCGGTGCTGAGCGATGGAAAGCTCGCCGCCGAGGGAAGCGCCGACGAGCTGAAGCGGATCGTCCCGGGCGGGCATGTGCGGCTGAGGTTCACCGACCCGGCCGCGTACCGGTCCGCCGCCGTCGCCCTGCGCGAGGCCACCGGGGACGACGAGGCGCTGTCGCTGCAGATTCCCAGCGACGGCAGCCAGCGCGAGCTGCGCGCCATCCTCGACTGGCTGGACTCGGCCGGCGTCGAGGCGGACGAGCTGACCGTGCACACCCCCGACCTCGACGACGTGTTCTTCGCCCTGACCGGCGGCACCGACGTCCCCAGCCGGCCCAACCAGTCCAACCAGTCCAACCAGTCCAACCAGTCCAAGGAGACCGTCCGATGAGCGCCCCCCTGGCTCCCGCCCGCCCGACCCGGTTCTCCCTCGCCGTACGCGACTCGTCCACGATGCTGCGCCGCAACCTGCTGCACGTACGGCGCTACCCGTCCCTGACCCTGAACCTGCTGCTCACGCCGATCATGCTGCTGCTGCTCTTCGTCTACGTCTTCGGAGGCGTGATGAGCGCGGGCATCGGCGGCGGCGGCGCCGACCGCTCCGACTACATCGCCTATCTCGTCCCGGGCCTGCTGATGATGACCATCGGCAGCACCGTGATCGGGGCCGCGGTCTCCGTCTCCATGGACATGACCGAGGGCCTCATCGCCCGCTTCCGCACGATGGCGGTCTACCGCGGGTCGGTGCTCGTCGGGCACGTCGTCGGCAGCGTGCTGCAGGTGCTCGCCAGCCTGGTCCTGGTCGGTGCCGTCGCCGTGGCGATCGGCTTCCGGTCCACGGACGCCACGGCCCTGGAGTGGCTGGCGGCGTTCGGACTGATCGCGCTGTTCACCCTGGCCCTCACCTGGATCGCGGTCGGGATGGGCATGGCCAGCCCCAACCCCGAGGCGGCCAGCAACATGGCGACGCCGCTGATCCTCCTCCCGCTCATCTCGAGCGCCTTCGTCCCCATCGACGCGATCCCGGGCTGGTTCCAGCCGATCGCCGAGTACCAGCCGTTCACGCCGGCCATCGAAACCCTGCGCGGCCTGCTGCTCGGCACCGAGATCGGCGACAACTGGTGGATCGCGATCGTCTGGTGCGTCGGACTGACGGCGCTCGGCTACCGCTGGTCGACTGCGTTGTTCAACCGCGACCCGAAATGAGCGCGCGGGCTGCCTCCCGCAACTCGTCCCGCCCCAGGGCGGCGTACTCCGACACCGCGTCGGCGTACGCCGCCCCGGCGGTCCTCCCGGCGGCGTCGACCGCCTTGCGGGCGCGGTCCGCCGACATCGTCGGCTGGAACTCGCGCAGCACCCGCAGCCGTTCGGCCAGCGCGATCATCCGTACGGCGGTGGCGTCGCCGGAGGCGAGCCGGGCCATGCCGAGGGCGTGCAGCACCGTCCCGAACACGGGGAGCTCCATCGGTGAGCCGGACGGAGCGGAGAGCAGCGTCCGCAACCTCTGCCGCAGCCGGTCCACCGGCCCCGCGACGAGTTCGACACGGCCGGCGTGCGCGTGCGCCGTCACCGCCGCCGACTGGACCTGCAGCGACCACCTGTCGAAGAAGGGGTCGCCGCCCTGCGAACCGGCCGCGGGCATCCGCTCCACGGCGTTGCGCCACAGGCCGAGCCCGACCTCGGTCAGCCCGCGGGCGAGCGCGATCTCGGCGCGCCCGCCGAAGTCGGGGCTGTAGAAGTCGTCCTTCTGCGGGGCGTTGTCGCCCTCCGTCTGTCGCAGCCAGTACTCGGCCTCGTCGGGGTCGCCGCGCTGCAGGCAGGCGAGGACGAGGCCCCAGCGGACGCCGATGGCGTCGTGCTCGTCGCCGAGCCGCGGCAGCGCCTCCAGCGCCGCCTTGAGGTGCCCGTACGCGGCCTCGCCCTGCTCCGTCTGCAAGCACAGATCGCCCAGCCGAGCGTGGCCTGTGACCTGCAGGAACGGATTGTCAGCCGGCGCCAGTGCGGCGACGATCCGGCGAGCCGAGGCGAGCGCGCGGTCGATGTCGTGCTCGTACTCCCAGACATAGGTGGCGACGCACTCGGCGATGCCGGCGAGCAGCGGCTGCTCGCTGTCGCAGAGCTCCCGCAGCACGTCGTAGTCGGGGGGCCGCATCTCGGGAACCGCGCTCAGAACCGTCGCGACGGCGCGCAGCAGCGTGTCCGGCGGGGCCGGGGGCAACCGCCGGAGGGTGACGAGGTGGCGTACGGCGCGTGGGCCGTAGCCCATGAACTGGCTCGCCGTGCAGAACACCGCGGCGGCACGGGCGACTTCGACGTATTCGGGCTCGGGGTGGTAGTGCGACAGCGGCGGGCCGGTGTCCGCGGCGAGCGCGGTGAGGCGGGGGTAGCTGGAGCCGGTGGACCACAGGGCGGCCAGGACGGCGGTGAGCGCGGCGGTGGTGGGGCCGTCCGTGCGGGCCAGGGCGTACCGCAGGGCCAGTACGAGGTTGTCCTGCTCGGCCCTGATCCGCTCCCACACGGTCCCCGGCTGCGAGCCGAGGAGCCAGTCGTGGTGCGCGATCCCGAAGGCCCGCGCCCAGGCGAGGAACCGGCCCACGGCCTCCTCGTCCTCGCTCGCCTCCGTACGCTGTGCCGCGCTGAACTCCCGTACGGTCTCCAGCATCCGGAACCGCACGCCGGCCGGGGTGTCGGCGACGGTGAGCAGCGACTGGTCGGCCAGCTGCTCCAGGAGAGACAGCGCATCCTCGCCGAGGACCTGCTCCGCCGCCTCGCCGGAGAAGCCGCCGGGGAAGACGGACAGCGTGCGCAGCGCCGCCCTGGCGTCCTGCGTGAGCAGGTTCCAGCTCCACTCCACGACCGCGTGCAGCGTGCGGTGGCGCTCCGGTGCGTCCCGCGCCCCGCCGCGCAGCAGCGCGAACCGGTCGCCGAGGCGGCGGGCGATCTCCGGCACCGACAACGCGCGCACCCGCGCCGCGGCCAACTCCACGGCGAGCGGCAGCCCGTCGAGGTGGCGGCACAGCTCGGCCACCGCGTCCGGCGGCAGCTCCACGCCGGGCCGGGCGGCCCGGGCCCGCTGCGTGAACAGTTCGACCGAGGTGTCCAGACGGAGCTCCGGCAGCGCGTACACCGCCTCCGACGTGAGGCCCAGCGGGGCCCGGCTGGTGACCAGCACTCGCAGGTCCTTCGAGGACGAGACCAGGGCCTGTACGAGGTCGGCGGCGCCCGTGATGACCTGCTCGCAGTTGTCCAGCACCAGCAGATCGGGCCCGGAGCCGAGCACGCCGAGGATGCCGGACACCGGGTCGGCCGGGGCGAGGCCGCCCACGGCGCCGTGCCGCCCCTCGCCCGCGCCGAGCGCGGAGGCCACCTCGGCGGCCACGTCCTCGTCCGCGGTGACGCCGGCGAGCGGCACGAAGTACACCACGCGCTGCTCGGCCCGGCGGCTGACGGCGTGCGCGAGCCGGGTCTTGCCGAGTCCGCCGGGACCGACGACGGTGACGGCGCGGGAGGCGCCGAGCAGCCGCTCCACCGCCGCGATGTCCTCGTCCCGGCCGACGAGCGGGTTCGGCTCGTGCGGCACGCCGTGCCTGACCGCGGGCGCCTCGCCGCTCAGCAGCTCCTGGTGCACGGCCTTGAGCCCGGCACCCGGGTCCGTGCCGAGCTCGTCGCGCAGCTCACGGCGGTAGGCCTCGTACCGCGTCAGCGCGGCGGACGGGCCCGCCGTCGCCGCCTCGCCGCGCAGCAGTTCGGCGAGCACTTCCTCGTCGCGCGGATGCTGTGAGGCGAACGCGGCCAGCGGCGTGGCCGCCTCCGCGTGCCGTCCGAGGCGGGCGAGCGCGAGCGCCCGCGCGCGTTCGAGCGCGCCGTGCACGGGGGCCCGCTCGGCGCGCAACGCGGCCACGGGGTCTGTGCTTTCGCCGGGCCCGCCGGCCCCGTCAGGGGTGCCCTCCCACAGCGCGAGCCCGGCCTCGGCCGCGGCCAGCGAACCCGCGTGGTCCCCGGCCCTGGCCCGGTGCGCGCTCGCGGCGGCGTGCAGCAGCAGGGCGGAGCTGTCGACCTGGTCCTCGGCGAGGGTGAGCCGGTATCCGGTCGGCGTGCCGGCGATGACGTCGGCGCCCAGCTGCGCCCGTGCCCTGGACACGAGGACCTGCAGCGCCTTCCCCGGCCGCTCCGGCAGCTCGTCGGGCCACAGCCCCGTCACAAGCCGCTCGGTGCTGCAGCCCGTGCGGAGGTCGCCCGCGAGCAGGGCCAGGAGACCGCGCAGCCGGGGCGCGGTGACTTCCTGTCCGCGACAGGCGACACGCGGCAGCAGGGTCAGGTCGGTGGTCACCCGTGCAGATTAACCAAGACCCGGCGGACTCCCGAACTCCCGCCGGTCGCGGACCACTTGGCGCGTGCCCAGCTCTTGATCTGCGGCGGGCCGGCCAATCCGGCATGCCACCGTCTTGTGACCGTCTTGCAAGCTATCAATGATTAGCCTTCTGCCGACCCATCGACCGCGAGAGGAATACAGAAGCCTTGACACAAGGTCTCATCTACCTCTCTCATGGCTAATGACTGATAGCCAAGGTCAGGGGTCAATGTGTCGATCGGATTCGAGACCGACGAGAGGGTCGCCGACATCGCACGGCGCACCACCGAGTTCGTGCGGGACGTGGTGCAGCCGGAGGAGCAGGCATGCGACGGGAACGTCCATGACGGGCCGGAACCGCTGCGGCGCCGGCTGCAGGACGCGGCCCGGGCCGCGGGCGTGTTCGCTCCGCATGTGGGGCAGGAGTGGGGCGGGCTCGGGCTGGATCTCTGCGGCCAGGCCGTGGTGTTCGAAGCGGCCGGATACTCGCTGCTTGGTCCCCTCGCGCTCAACTGCGCGGCGCCCGACGAGGGCAATATGCACCTGCTCGAGGTGGTCGCCGACGAGGAGCAGAAGGAGCGGTATCTCCGGCCGCTGGCGTCCGGGGAGGTGCGCTCCTGCTTCGCGATGACGGAACCGGCGCCGGGCGCGGGGTCCGACCCTCGTGCGCTGGCCACCACGGCGACGAGGACCGCGGGCGGCTGGCGGATCGACGGCCGCAAGTGGTTCATCAGCGGCGCCGACGGGGCCGGCTTCGCCATCTGCATGGCCCGCACGAGCGGCGTCGCCGGCGACGCGGGCGGCGCGACGATGTTCCTCGTCGACGCCGACAACCCGGGCATGAAGGTCGTCCGGAACATCGACACCCTGGACCAGGGGCTGTTCGGCGGGCACAGCGAGGTCGTCCTCGACCACTGCGAGGTCGGCGACGGTGCCGTGCTGGGCGAGGTGGACCAGGGCTTCGCGCATGCCCAGGTGCGTCTGGGGCCCGCCCGTATGACGCATTGCATGCGCTGGCTCGGGGTGGCACGCCGGGCACAGGACATCGCCCTGGAGCGGGCGGTGGACCGTTCGGCCTTCGGCAAGCCGCTGGCCGAACTGGGCATGGTGCAGCAGCTGTTGGCCGACTCCGAGATCGACATCGAGACCAGTCGGGCGGTGCTGCTGCGAGCCTGCTGGGAACTGGACCAGGGGCGCCCGGCCGCCCAGCACACCTCCATCGCGAAGACGTACGTCTCCGAGGCGGTGAACCGCGTGGTCGACCGGTCCGTGCAGGTGTGCGGCGCGCTCGGCATCTCCGGCGACGCCCCGCTGTCGCGGCTGTACCGGGAGGTGCGTCCGTTCCGGATCTACGACGGTCCGTCCGAGACGCATCGCTGGGCCATCGCCAAACGCGCGGTGCGGGCGGCGCGGGAGCGGAGGGCCGCGCGATGACCACAACGGAGGGTGTGTCGGGGCCGACGGCAGAGCGCGCGTCGCAGCCCGCGACAGAACATCCCCCGGAGCCCGCGACAGAGCATGCGTCGGAGCCCGCGTCCGAGCGCACGGTGGCGGCACCGCAGACGACGGCGGCCACACCGCAGACCACGGCAACCACTCCGGACACGGCCGTGGTCGGCATCGACGGCCCCGCCCTGCAGCGCTACTTCGAACGCCATGTGCCGCAGTGCGCGGGCCCGTTGAAGGTCGAGCTGCTGCACGGCGGGCGCTCCAACCTCACCTACGAGGTGACCGACGGGACACACCGATGGGTGCTGCGCCGGCCGCCGCTGGGCGTGCTCACCCCGACCGCCCACGACATGGACCGCGAGTACCGGGTCGTCGCCGCACTCGGCGGCACCGACGTGCCGGTGGCCCGAGCCGTGCTGTCGTGCACGGACCCGGCGGTGATCGGGGCGCCGTTCTGCGTCGTCGACTTCGTGGAGGGCGCCGTGCTGCGCGACGGTGACGAGGTCGCCGCGCTGCCCCCGGCCGACGCCCGGCGAAGCGCCGATGCGCTGGTGGACGCGCTGGCGGCACTGCATGCGGTCGACATCGCCGACGTCGGGCTCGGCGACTTCGGCCGTCCCGACGGTTATCTGGAGCGCCAGGTGCGGCGGTGGCGCAGCCAGTGGGACAAGGTCGCCACCCGTTCACTGCCCGACCTCGAAGCGCTCCACCGCCGGCTCACCCGCGCCCTGCCCGTGAGCGGCGCGCCGACGATCGTGCACGGCGACTACCGCCTGGACAACACCATCCTGGAGCCGGGCGACTTCGGGCGGATCGCCGCGATCGTCGACTGGGAGATGGCCACGCTCGGCGATCCTCTCGCCGACCTCGGGATGCTGCTCATGTACTGGGACCCGGTCTGCGAGCCGGTGCTCGGAGCGCGCCACGTTCCCACGGCCAACGCCGGCTTCCCCGCGGGTCGCGAGCTGGCCGAGCGGTACGCCACGCGGTCCGGCCGGGACATCGAGGCCCTGGCCTTCTACCAGGCGCTGGGCTGCTTCAAGCTCGCGGTCATCGCCGAGGGAATCCACGCCCGCTATCGCGCGGGTCAGACGGTCGGCACCGGCTTCGAGCGGGTCGGCTCCGCGGTCCCGGCACTGCTGCGCTCGGGCTTGGAGCTGCTGCCGTGAAGACCACCGGCCCGCCCAATCACCGGGCTCCTGAACCACCCGCCCCGTTGGGCCACTGACACCGACGCAGACCACGAAAAACGAAGGAGGACCCGTGCGAGACCGGCTGTCCGGAGAGATCGCCCTGGTGACCGGCGCGACCGGCGGGATAGGAGACGCCGTCGTACGCCGACTGGCCGCCGAAGGTGCCGCGGTGGCGGTGACCGACGTGGACGCCGGCCGCTGTGAGGCCCTCGCGAAGGAGCTGACGGACGGCGGGGCGCGGGCGCTCGGCCTGGCCCTGGACGTCAGCGACGAGGAGACGTGGCGTCGCGCGGTCGAGCGCGTCGTCGCCGAACTGGGCGGGCTGTCCGTGCTCGTCAACAACGCGGGCATCGCCGAGATGCGGACCGTGGAGACGGAGACCCGGGAGTCCTGGGACAAGGTCATCGCGGTCACGCAGACCGGTGTCTGGCTCGGCATGAAGTACGGCGGGCCGGAGATCGAGCGCTCCGGTGGCGGCTCGATCGTCAACATCGCCTCGATCTTCGGGACGGTCGGCGGCTTCGGCAGCCAGTTCTCGTACCACGCCGCCAAGGGCGCGGTCCGCTTGATGACCAAGAACGCCGCGCTGCACTGGGCCACGCGCGGCGTGCGCGTCAACTCCATCCACCCCGGCTTCATCGAGACGGCCCGCTCCCGCGACCTGTGGCGGGGCACGCCCCGGCACACCGCGATGGTCGAGGGCACCCCGTTGGGGCGGCTGGGCCGACCGGACGAGGTCGCCGGAGCGGTGGCGTTCCTCGCCTCGCGGGACGCGAGCTTCGTCACCGGTTCCGAGCTGTACGTGGACGGGGGCTGGACGGCACGCTGACGACCGGCTCCCCGCGCCCGCCGCGTGCCGGGGAAGTCCACGTGCGCGGTTCCGAGCCCCGGTTCCGACCGGTGGAGTCCTACTCCGGTCCGGAGCCCTGCACCGGCCCGGAGCCCTGCACCGGCCCGGAGCTACGCGACCTCGAGGGACTGATGCGCGGCGTCGCGCGCTGATCGCCGGACGTCCACCCGCGCACCGAGGCTCCCGGCCCGGTGGCGCGCCGGGCATCCGGCAGGTCAGGTGCCGCCCTTGGCGTCAGTGCGGAACTCCCTTTCGAAGGCGTGTGAGAGTGCTGAGGGTTCCGACTTGTTGAGGGAAAGGCACTCTCACCGCACGCGCGTGTACTGGTCCACGCCGCCCACGGATGCCACGGTCACGCGCCCTTCCAGCACGAGGACGTCCAGGTGGGCCGCTGTCTCGTTGACCGCGAGCATCTGGTTGAAGGCGTTCAGCTCGCCGAACGGCACCGCCCGGCGCGTCCAGCCGAGCTTGCGCGCCACCCCGTGGGCGTCGAGCGTGTCCTCGCCCAGCGCGGTGAGGCTCTTGGCCAGCCGGTCGTCGTGGTGGGCGAGCAGTTCGGCGACCCGGGTGTGGGTGCTGTCGGAGACCGGCCCGTGCGCGGGCAGCAGGCGGGCGTCGGCGTAACGGTTCATCAGGCGTAGCGAGTCCAGGTAGTCGGCGAGCGGCCGGCCTCCCGGCTCGGTCAGCTCGAAGCCGATGGACGGGGTGATGTGCGGCAGCACGTGGTCCCCGGAGAACAGCAGCCCCCGCTGCTCGTCCAGGAAGACCACATGTCCCTTGGTGTGGCCCGGAGTCGGTACGACGCGCAGCTCGCGGTCGCCGAAGCGGAGGGTCTCGGCGGCGAGCCAGCGGTCGGGGGCCTCCCACACGCTCGGGTCGAAACCGCCGTGGTCCATCGCCCGGATACGGTCGGCCAGTTCGCCGGCGCCTGCCCTGCGCAGGGTCTGAAGCGAACTCACGGGTTCGTCGCTGCGCAGTCGGTCGAGCATCTCCAGGCCCGGGCGTTCCCCTGCCCCGAGGTAGACGCGCGAGCCCAGCAGCCGGCGCAGTTCCACCGCGTGCGTGTAGTGGTCGCGGTGGATGTGGGTGACCAGGATGTGGCTGATGTCGCCGAGGTCGCGGTCGATGGCGGCCAGGGCCTCCTCGAGCGTCTTGCGCGCCTCGGGGATCGCCCAGCCGCCGTCGATCATGACGAGGCCGCCGTCGTCGGCGAGGTCCTCCAATAGGTAGACGTTGACGGCGTGCAGGCCGTCGTTCGGAAGCGGCAGAGGAACGCGGTGCACCCCGGGCTGGACGGTCTGGACTCCGGCTGCGGCCCACGGGCCCTGGTCGAACCGCGTTGTCATGATCCTCCTTGGGGGCGTGCCGCCGCGGGGTCGTGCCGGTTGGCACGCGCGACGGCACCGTTGCGTCAATTGTCGCTCTGTCAGACCTGGTCGCCGGGCGGGCGGGCAGTCATGCTGACGGCCAGGTCCCGGGCCCCGCTCCGGTCGAGCTTGCCGACCTTGGTCTGGGGCAGTTCCTTGACGCCGTACACGTATTCGGGCCATTTGGTCTTGGACAGGCCGACGCTCTCCAGGTGTCCGGTCACCTCGGCCAGGTCGATGCCGCCGCCGTCCTCGGTGACGACGAGCAGCGCCACGCGTTCACCGAGCACCTCGTCGGGAACCGCCGCGACACAGGCCCTGGCCACGCGCGGGTAACTGGCGACCGCGCGCTCGATCTCGGTGATGTCGATGTTGCGGCCGCCGCGGATGATGACGTCCTTCTCGCGGCCCATGATGCTGATGGTGCCGTCCTCGTGGGTCATGAGCAGGTCGCCGGTGGGCAGGTAGCCGTCCTCCGTCAACGCTGCCGGCGCCAGCTCGCCGTCGCGGGCGTAGCCGAGGAAGAGGGAGGGGCCGCGCACCTGCGCCCGGCCGGTCACGCCTGGTCCGGCGGCGCGCCCGTCGGGGGTGAGCGCGCGGACGTCCGTACCCGGGAAGGGGCGGCCGTCTCTGCCGAGCCGGATCTCCTCGGGGTCGTCGGGGCTCGGCGAGGTGTGGCCGAGGCACTCGGACATGCCGAAGACGCGGAGGATCTTCGTGCCCAGGGACTGCTCCGCCCGGGCCAGCGCCCCGCGATCCATGGGCCCGCCGCCGACGGTGATCGACCGGACGCCGCGAAGGATGCCGGAGCCGGCCGCCTCGGCGCCCATCTGCAGGGCCATGGTCGGTACGCACATGGTCCAGCGGACGCCGGCGTCGGCCATCCGCCGCAGGGCGACGGCCCGGTCCCACTTCCCCGTCATCACGAGGGGCCCGCGCAGCATGAGGGAGAGGTGGACACCGAAGCAGTACGCCGCCGTCGACGACAGCGGCACGATCGCGGCGACCGCGTCGCCGGGCGCCAGGCCGTTGACGGTGATGGTGCTCGTGGCGGCATAGCTCAGTGCCGACTCGGACTGTACGACGCCTTTGGGCCGCCCGGTCGACCCGGAGGTGAGGCCGATCAGCGCGCCGCCCGACCAGCGCGACACCTCACGTTTGCGGGGCGCGGACAGACAGGTCCAGCCGTCGAGCACCGTCTGCGGCGGCCCCGGCAGCCGTTCGGCCACCGCCCATTCGTCCATCGCGGAGGGCTCGGCTACCACGGCGTCCGGGCGGATGTCCTCCCAGGCCGCGGCGAACTCGGCGCGTGTCGTGTGCCGGTTGACGACCGCGATGACACCGCCGCTCAGGCCGACGGCGAGGGTGGCGGCGACCGTACGCCATGAGTTGTCGGCCTGGACCATGACGGTGCCGCCCGCTCCGTCGGCCCCTGCGGCGGACAGCGTTCCGGCCAGCTGCGTGGCCTCGTCGAGCAGTTGCCGTGCCGTGTGGCTGCCGGCGTCGTCGATGACGGCGACGAAGTCCGCCTCGCCCGCCTTCTGCTGGAACTCCCGCACTACCTGTCGCATCTTGTCCCTCGCTGCGCTGTGCCGAACTCCGTCTGATGAACGCTGGGGTGGGTGCCGTGACCGGTGAGCCGCGATCGTCCGGCGGGAGCGACCTCAGGCGGCGAACATCTCCGCCTCGTGCCCCATGACCGCGATGCGACGGCCCTTCATGTCGCCGACCTGGGCGACGGCCTCGGCCCACTCGGGGCTCGCGAGGGCCTTCTTCAGGTCCTCGGGGGAATCGAAGCCGAGCACGGAGATCCCGTCCCAGCCTTCGGAGCGCGGCTCCAGAGCGGCGTCGATCTCGGTGTGCCGCCAGGCACGCAGTCCGGGCAGGCGGTAGGTCAGCTCCGCGTGGTCGCCGCGCCACCACTCGATGAACTGCTCGTGCGTCCACTCCGGAGGCCGAGCTGCCAGCAGGACGAGGTTGTACATGACGGTCCTCCGTACGGGGTCGGTCGAACGTGCCCGGCGGGTCGGGCGTACGTGGCTGATCAGGTGAAGCGGATCTCGGACGAGCGGCCGATCAGCAGGCGCTGCAGCCGGCCCTCGTCGTTCACCCGCCCGGCGGCGACGAAGCTCGCCTCGGGGACACCCGCGCGTCGTACCTCGCCCAGGAAGAGCTCGTCCTGGCCGAGTGTGGTCGCCGACAACCGGTGGTGCGTGCGGGTGCCCTTCTCGCGCTGTTCGAGGTAGCCCACGAGGGCGGCGCGGTCGCCGGCGAAGTCGGTGGCGTTGCCGTCGCCCGTGGAGAACAGGATGGACAGCGAGAAGTCGTCGCTGATCAGGTCGAGGATCCGGGACGGTTCGTCGCCGTCGAGGATCTCGAACCACGCGGTGAGGAAGGGGGCCGCGGTCGAGGTGTCGGTCATGCCCGGCTCCTCTCGTCCGCGGTCCGCCCGGCCCAGTCGACGAGCTCGAAGGACGTGGTGAAGACGGACTGGTAGCGGGCCAGGAGTCCGCCGGGCGACACCACCGCCGCCGACAGGAAGGAGCCCTTGTACAGCCCGCCCTCCGTGACCACTCCGTAGACGGTCTCAAGGTCGCCGTCCCTGCTGTGGCGCAGGATCTCGTGCGCCCGGTCCACTGGATTGCGGCCGGCGATGTACGCGGCGAAGTCCTCCTTGGACTTGCCCGTGACCTCCTTGCCCGGCAGGGCGATGAGGAAGCGGAAGCCGGGTTCGAGCAGGTCCAGCGTCCGCTCGGGATGCCGGCTGTCCATGCTGGCCATGTATGCACGCAACGCCATGGGAGCCTCTCAGATCAACCTGAGCCAAATTCAATTCAGTTTGGATGGTAATCCCGTCGAAACAGGGCTGGCAAGAGTGCGTCACGAAGGTTCCGCGGCGCCGACGGGCGCCGCAAGCGGGTACGACAATGCCCCCTGACGTCCGTCATGTCCACCAGGGGGCAGAAGAGCTGAGCGGGGCCGAAGAAGCCGACGCCGCTCAGGGCGTCACGTGGCGACCATCCGCACGCAGGCGCCCTCGATCAGTTCGCCGACCTCCGACAGCGGCGTCGGCCCGGACGGCCGGTACCACCGCCACACGCTGACGATCAGGCCGAGCACACTCGCACCCAGCAGCTGCGCGTCGCGCAGCGGGAACGCGCCCTGGGACATTCCCCTGACCAGGAGGTTCGTCCAGTCCCGTTCGACGAGCTGGACCAGCTGGCGGGCCGCGACGCGCTCGGCCTCCTCCCGCTTGGACTTGCGCGGGCCGGAGAGCAGGTCCATGTGATTCTGCAGGATGCGCATCTGCAGAACCTCCTGGTCGGAGACGTCGTACGCCGCGCGGACGGCCGCCCGCAGCGCCTCCACCGGATCGGCGACGTCCGCCGTCGCCTCCGTGAACTTGTCGTGCGAGCGCTGGAGCTCCAGCCGCATGATGGTGAGCAGACAGTGCGTCTTGGACTCGAAGTAGTGGTACAGCGCCGTCTGCCCGATGCCGACCCGCTCCGCCACGGTGGACCACTTGGTGGCCTCGAAGCCCGTCTCGCCGAAACAGTCGACGGCGGCCGCCAGAATGGCGGCTCGCTTGGACCTCGGCCCCGCTTCCGGTTCAACGATCCTTGTCGCCATCACTGACCTGTCTCCTGGCTGCAGCCCACCTCGTGCGTACCCGAGAGTAGCCCCAAGCTGAACTCAGTTGCCAATCGACTTCCGGTCAAAGGCGTTCGACCACGGTCGCATTGGCCATGCCACCGCCCTCGCACATCGTCTGCAGACCATAACGTCCGCCGGTCCTGCGCAGTTGGTGGACGAGCGTGGTCATGAGCCGGGCACCGGTGGCGCCGAGCGGATGCCCGAGCGCGATGGCGCCGCCGAAGGCGTTGATCCGTTCCTCGTCGGCACCGATCTCCTTCTGCCAGGCCAGGACGACGGAGGCGAAGGCCTCGTTGATCTCGACCAGGTCGATCTCGCCGATGGACAGCCCGGCCTTCTTCAGGACCTTCTCCGTGGCGGGGATCGGACCGGTCAGCATCTGGATCGGGTCGGAGCCGACCACGGCCATGGTGTGCACGCGGGCCAGCGGTGTCAGACCATGGCGGCGGACCGCCTCCTCGGAGGCGATCAGCAGGGCGGCGGCGCCGTCGGAGATCTGGCTGGAGACGGCCGCGGTGAGCCGGCCGTCCTCCGTGAGGGTCTTCAGACCGGCCATCTTCTCCAGGGTGGTGTCGGCGCGCGGGCCCTCGTCGGCGGCGAGCCCGAACGCCGGGGTGATCTCCTCGTCGAAGACTCCGCCGGCCTGCGCGGCGAGGGCCCGCTGATGGCTGGAGAGCGCGAACCGTTCCATGTCGGTGCGGGAGACGCCCCACTTCTCGGCGATCAGCTCGGCCCCGCGGAACTGCGAGACCTCCTGGTCCCCGAAGCGCTCGCGCCAGCCGTCCCCCGCGAACGGGCTGCCCATGCCGGCCTGCTCACCGACGAACATCGGGCTGGCGATGGGCACCAGACTCATCACCTCCACCCCACCGGCGACCACCAGATCCGCGGCACCGGAGCCGACCGCCTGCGCGGCGAAGTGCACGGCCTGCTGGGAGGAACCGCACTGGCGGTCGATGGTGGTGCCGGGGACGTGCTGCGGCAGCCCCGCCGACAGCCAGGCGGTGCGGGCGATGTTGCCGGTCTGTGCGCCGAGCTGGCTGACGCACCCGAAGTACACGTCGTCGACGGCTCCCGGGTCCGCCCCGGTGCGCTCCAGCAGCGCGCGCAGCACATGGGCTCCGAGGTCGGCGGGGTGCACGCCGCTGAGCGTGCCCTTGCGGCGGCCCACGGGGGTGCGGACGGCTCCTACGATGAAGGCTTCGGACACGAGGGGCTCCCTTGTCGGGTGGGGGATCAGGTCCTGAAGGAGAGGTGCTCGAAGTCGGGCGCCCGTTTGCCGAGAAAGGCGGCGACGCCCTCGCGGCCCGTGTCGGAGGCGGCCGCGGCGGCGAGCGCACGGGCTTCCTGGTCCAGGTGCGGGCCGAGGTCCGAGGTCAGTCCCGCGGCGACGAGCCGGCGGGTGACTCCGAAGGCGGTGGTGGGTCCACGGCGCAGGGCCTCGGCCGTGCGTGCCACCTCGTCGGCGAGTCGGTCGGGGGCCACGACCCGGCTCACCAGTCCGATCGCCTCGGCCTCCGCCGCGGGTACGCGGCGGTTGGTGAGCAGGAGGTCCAGTGCCCGCTTGGGGCCGACGAGACGGGGCAGGAACCAGCTGACTCCGGCGTCCGGCGAGTAGCCGATGCCGGTGTACGCGGCGGTGAACGAGGCGTCGGCGGCGGCGAGGGTCACGTCGGCGGCCGCGGCCAGGCCGATGCCCGCGCCCGCCACAGCACCCTGTACGGCGGCCACCACGGGCGCGTCGCCCTCGGCGAACGTCCGCAGGGCGTCGTGCAGCGCGTCGGTGACCGCGGTCAGGTGCTTCTCCAGCGTCTCGCCGGAGAGACGGGAGAACTCCCTGAGGTCACCGCCGACACAGAAGGACTTCCCCTCGCCGGTCAGCAGCACGGCCCGTACGCCCTCCTGTGCGCAGGCCCGCGCCGCGTCCAGCAGTCCGCGCGCCATGTCCAGGTCGATGGCGTTGCCCGCCTCGCCCCGGCGCAGGGTGACGCGGGCCAGGCCGTCGTCGTCGATCTCGACGCCGACCCTCGTCGGATCGGACCTCATCGCCCCGGCCGTCACCGCGCCGTCCATCCGCCGTCGACGGTCAGCACCTGTCCGGTGCAGTACGAGGAGGCGTCCGAGGCGAGGAACAGCAGGGCGCCGTCGAGTTCGTGGCCGTCGCCGCCGCGTCCCAGCAGGGTGTTGCGCTCGACCCAGCGGCTGGAGCGTTCGTCGCCGAAGAGGCCGGCGGTCATCTCGGTGCGGAACCAGCCCGGGGCGAGCGCGTTGACGCGGATCCCGTTGCCACCCCATTGTCCCGCCAACTCCCGGGTCAGGCCGATCAGTCCGGCCTTGGACGCCGAGTAGCTCGCGCCGCCGAGGGGGGCGGCGGTCACCAGGCCGAGGATGGAGGAGACGTTGACGATGCTCCTGCCGTCCGCGGCACCGGGCGCCTCGGCGGTGAGGCGGGCCAGGTGGTAGGGCGCGGTGAGGTTGACGCCGAGGACGTCGGCGAAGGCATCCGGTGATTCGTCCTCGGCTCGTGTCTCGCCGGAGCCGGCCGCGTTGTTGACCAGGATGTCGATGCGGCCGGTGGTGGTCAGTGCGGTCCCGGTCAGCCGCGTACGGTCGGCGGCGAGCGAGACGTCGCAGGCCACGGGGTGGATGCGGGAGTCGGAGTCGGCGAGTTCCTTCAACCGGTCGATGCGGCGGGCCGCGGCGAACACGGTGGCGCCGGCCTCGGCGAGGACGGCGGCGAAGCGCGCGCCGAGCCCGGCTGAGGCGCCGGTGACGACGGCTGTCCTGCCCTGGAGCGAGAACAGCTCGGCGGCGGATCGCGGCGCGCTCACTCGTCCACTCCGATCGGCAGGGCGGTCGCACCGCCGTCGAGCACCAGGGTCTGGCCGGTCATCCAGGAGGACGCGTCCGAGGCCAGGAACAGCGCCGCGTTCGCGACGTCCTCCACTGTTCCGAGGCGCCGCAGCGGCAGCTTGGCCGTGAGGATCGGCTCGCGCACCTCCCACACCGCCCGCGCCAGCTCCGTCTTGATCAGACCGGGAGCGATGGCGTTCACCCGTGCCCGCGGTCCGAGTTCGTAGGCGAGCTGCCGGGTCATGTGCAGCATGGCGGCCTTGGTGGCGTTGTAGTAGCCGATGTGCGGGTCGACGATCAGCCCGCCGACGGAGGCGATGTTGACCACCGCTCCCCCGTGCTCGGCCATCCAGGCCCGCCAGGCGTACCGGGTCCAGGCGATCATGCCGTACTGGTTGACGCGTACGGTCTTCTCCGCGCGCGGCAGGTCCAGGTCGAGCAGATCGCCGTGGTACGGGTTGGTCGCCGCGTTGTTGACGAGGATGTCGACCCGGCCGAAGCGGGCCATGGTCTCGTCGACGCAGGCCTCGGCCTGCTCGGGTTCGCCCGCGTTGGCCACCACCGTGTGCAGGTCGCCGTCGCCCTTGACGCGCAGCAACTCCTCGCGTGCCTCGGCGAGTCCGGCCGCCTTGCGGGCCGCGATCACCACGTGCGCGCCGGCCGCTCGGTAGGCGGTGGCGATACCGAGTCCGATGCCGCGGGATCCGCCGGTGATGACGGCGACCTTGCCGTCGAGGGTGTTGGCGCTCACGCTGCCCCTGCCTTCGTGTCGGTCTTCTCGTACACGGGCTTCTCGTGTGCGGGCTTCTCGTACGCGGCCTTCTCGCGCTCGGGCTTCTCGCGCTCGTCCTTCCGGTACTTGGCGAGTTCCTGGCGGGCCACCGTCCGCAGATGTACTTCGTCGGGGCCGTCGGCGATGCGCAGCGCCCGCGTGATGGCGTACAACCGGGCCAGCACGGTGTCGTCGCTGACCCCGGCCGCGCCGTGCGCCTGCACCGCGCGGTCGACCACCTTGTGGGCGACCTCCAGTGCCGCGACCTTGATCGCGGCGACCTCCATGCGGGCGGCGGCGTTGCCGACGGTGTCCATCAGCCAGGCGGCCTTGAGGACGAGGAGGCGCAGTTGCTCGATCTCGATGCGGCTGCGGGCGATCCACTCGCGCACCACGCCCTGGTCGGCGAGCGGTCCGCCGAAGGCGGTGCGTTCGGTGACGCGTTCGCACATCAGCTGAAGGGCGCGCTCGGCGAAGCCGACGGCGCGCATCGCGTAGTGCATCCGTCCGGGGCCGAGCCGTCCCTGGGCGAGCGCGAAGCCCTCCCCCTCGCCCCGGAGGATGTTCTCCACGGGCACGCGGACATCCTCGAAGAGCACGTCACCGTGCCCGAGCCGGTCGGTGTAGCCGAACATCGGCAGGTCGCGCAGGACCGTGACGCCCGGGGTGTCGCGGGGAATGAGCAGCATGCTCTGCTGCCGGTAGGTGGGCGCCTCCGGATCCGTCTTGCCCATCAGGATGATCAGTTCGCAGTCGGGGTCGAGGATCCCGGAGGTGTACCACTTGCGGCCGTTGACGACATAGCTGTCGCCGTCGCGGGTGATACGGGTACGGATGTTGCGCGCGTCCGAACTGGCGACCTCCGGCTCGGTCATGGCGAAGCAGGAGCGGATCCGAGCGTCCAGCAGGGGCCGCAGCCAGCGCTCCTGCTGTGCGGGCGTGCCGTACAGCGCGAGCAGTTCCATGTTGCCGGTGTCGGGCGCCGAGCAGTTGAACACCTCGGGGCCGATGATGGAGCGGCCCGCCAGCTCCATGAGGGGTGCGTATTCGAGGTTGGTGAGTCCGGCGCCCCAGTCGCCGTGCGCCATGAAGAGGTTCCACAGGCCCTCGGCGCGCGCCTTCTCCTTCAGCTCGCGCATCACCGGCGGCAGCGCGTGCGGGTCGTCCGCCTCGGCCAGCTGCCGGTCGTAGACGGCCTCCGCGGGGAAGACGTGCTGCTCCATGAACGACCGCATGCGGTCCTGGAGTTCACTCGCGCGGGGCGAGAATCCGAAATCCACGATTGCTCCTGTCCGGGGTTCCGCGGTTCGTGTGGTCGGTCCGGATCAGCCGAGGATGTCGCGTGCCGTGCGGATCATCGCGGCGATGGTGGGCGGCAGTCGCTCCTGGTCCGGGTCGTGATGCTTGCCCTCGCGGTGCCGGCGCAGGTTGTGGCCCATGATCGCGGCCATCTTCAGGCGGCCGAGTGCCCGGAACCAGTCCATCGCGGGCAGTGCGGGCCGGCCGTCGAGGTAGGCGTCGAGCAGTTCGGCCTCGCCGGGCAGGCCGGGCACGGCACGCCCCAGCCGGGGGAAGTTGCGGTGGTCGGCGAAGAGCAGGAACCAGCCGAGGTCGATGCGCGGGTCGCCGACGCTCCAGATCTCCCAGTCGACGACGGCCACCGCGCGCTCGTCGACGCACAGCACGTTGCCGAGCCGGAAGTCGCCGTGCAGCAGAACCGGTGGGAGGCCGCCGGGCACGTCACGAGCGAGCCGGGCGAGCAACTCCTCCCCACCGGGCCGCAGTTCGGCGGGAACGGCGTGCAGGGTGCGGCTCCACCGCTCCAACTCACCTGCCGAGTCGAGTGGTTCGGGCGGATCCAGCCCGGGCGTGTGGATGTCGGTGGCGTGCAGCCGCCGTAGCACGGCGGCGATCTCCAGCATCCGGGCGCGGGCCGTCGCGGGGGACACCTCGGGGTCGTCGAGTACCGGCTCGAGGGCCTCCCCCAGCGCGAACTCCATGGCGAACCATGCCGGTCGGGTGTCGTCGACGGCCGCGACGCCCGGCACCGGGACCGCGGATCCGGCCAGCGCGCCCAGCACCCGTGCCTGGCGCAGCACGTCGTTGCTTCCGACGGGTCGCTGCCCCGGAGGAACCGCCTTGACGACGTACCGGGCATCCCCCGCGGTGACGGAGTACGTGAGTCCCGAGTGGCCGCCCGGCAGTACCGCCAACTCCCCGATCACGGAGCCTGGATGGCGGCGGGCGAGCCGGTCACGGACCCGGCCGGACAGCTCCGACACCTGTGTGGCGGCCGTACTCATCGGACGGGCTCCTTCGGCAGGCCGAGCACGCGTTCGGCGAGGATGTTGTGCTGGATCTCGTCGGTGCCGCCCGCGATGCTGTAGCCGGGGGCGCCCAGCAGGTGTTCCGTCCAGGCGTACGTGCCCCACTCCCCCGTGTCGGCGACGAGGCGCGGCCCCAGCAGCTCGGCCACCAGATCGCTGGTGCGTCGCATGGTCTCGGTGGCGTAGAGCTTGCCGACCGAGGCTTCCGCGCCGGGCTCGCGTCCGGCGACCAGGGCGGCGGTCACCCGCAGTCCGATGAGCCGCTGGACAAGGGTGCGGAGGTAGAGGTCGGCGACCCGCTGCTGTTCACTGCCGGTGAGCGGGCGGGGCAGGTTCCGGGCGAGTTCCACCGCCCGGTCGGCGTTGTCCAGGCCGAGGTTGCCGGAGTCGAGCCGTTCGGCGGCCAGCACACTGAGCGTGACCCGCCAGCCCTCGCCGACCGGCCCGAGCCGGTCGGTGTCGGGCACCACCACGCCGTCGAGGTAGACCTCGTTGAAGCTGGTGCCGCCCGTCATCTGCTGGATGGGCCGTACGGTCACGCCCGGCGCGTCCATGCGTACCAGGAAGACGGTGATGCCGGCGTGCTTGCGTACGTCCGGATCGGTACGGCACACCGCCACGCCCCAGGTCGCCACGCGCGCCCCGGAGGTCCACACCTTGTGCCCCCGCAGCACCCAGCTGTCACCGTCGCGCACCGCCTTGGTGCGCACCGCGGCGAGGTCGGAGCCGGCCTCGGTCTCCGAGAACAGCTGACAGGCCAGTTCGTCGGTGCGCAGCATGGGCCGCAACCAGCGCTCCTTCTGCTCCTCGGTGCCCCAGATGCCGATCGCGGGGGCGACGAGTTGCTGTGTCACCGGGAAGACCTCGGTGCGGTGCGGCACGTCGAAGGCAGCCTCTTCGGTGCGGTAGAGCTGCTCGTAGTACGCGGGCAGCCCGCGTCCCCCGTACGCCTCCTGCCAGTTGAGTGCGCCCCACCCCTGGTCGTGGCGGGTGCGTTCCCACTCCTGGATGCGGGCGGTGTGCTCGCGCTCCTGCTCCTCGGTCCAGTTCTCGAAGACGGCGACGGAGTCGGAGCCACTGCCCCACGCACCGTCGGCGGCGCGCGGCCGGGCGACCGTGGCCAGCCACTTCCGTGCCTGGGCACGGAACTCCTCGGGTTCCGGGATGGCGCTCATCTCTTCCTCCACCTCCATTCAGCGGGACAGCACGGTGCAGGCGCTCACGCCCGGGGCGCCGTACACGTGCGTGAAGCCGACCCTGGGCTCACCGGGGACCTGCCGCTCGCCGGCGCGTCCGCGCAGTTGCTGGACGATCTCGTAGACCTGGCGCAGCCCGGAGGCTCCGATGGGTTCGCCGTTGGCGATGCAGCCGCCGTCGGTGTTGACCGGCAGCCTCCCGCCGATCCCGGTCGCACCGGAGGCGACCAGGCGCTCCTGCTCGCCGTCCTCGCAGAACCCGCACTCGGCCATGTGCATGACCTCGGCGCCGCTCTCGGTGTCCTGGAGCTGGCAGACGTCGACGTCGCCCGGCCCGATCCCGGCCTCCTCGAAGGCGGCGGCCGAGGCATCACGGCTGACGCTGGTGAGCGGGCCCCCGGGGATCCAGGGGCTGAACACCTCGAACGAGCCGAAGCGCCGCGTGCGTACGGCCGCCGAGCGCAGGGTGACCGGCTCGCCCTCCAGGCTGCGTGCGGCTTCGGGTGAGCACAGCACCAGGGCGGCCGCGCCCGCTCCCGGGGAGCAGAACATGTAGCGGGTCAGCGGATCGCTGACCATGCCGGAGTCGAGGATCTCGTCCGCGTCCACCGGCTTGCGGCGCCATGCCTCGGGGGTCAGGCCGCCGTTGCGGTACGCCTTCTCGGCGACCAGGGCGAGGGTCCGCGGCGTGATGCCGTGGTCGTGCATGTAGCGCTGGATCTTCAGGCCGAAGAACTGGGTGGTGACCATCAGTCCGTCGCTGCCGTACTCCGCTCCCAGCCCCCAGTCCTCGGGCCGCGGGTCGAAGGCGCCGCGCGGGTGTTTGTCGAAGCCGACGGCGAGGACGACGTCCGCCATGCCGGAGCGGATCGCGTTCACGGCGGAGACCAGCGCGCTGCCGCCGGTGGCGCAGCCGTTCTTGACGTTGACGAACGGCACCCCGGTCAGGCCGAGTTGGGCCACCAGCGTGTCGGCGAGGCCGGCGCTGTCACTGCCGCCGAAGGCGGCCCGCACGCGCGACCACTCGATCCCGGCGTCCGCCAGCGCGGCGTTCACCGCGCCGACGGCAAGTTGCCGGCCGCTCGCCTCCGACCGGCCGAACGGTGTGCGCCCGGCGCCGCAGATCAGGACGTCGGCACTCATGAGTCCTCCTCGCCGGGGGTCATGGGCCTGGCCCGCGGGACGCCGTGGCCCGCGGTCACCGTGACAGGCATGCCGATACGGATGCCGTCCAGGCCCTCGCGGATGTCGACTTCGAGTACGGCGGCCACCCGCACGCCCTCCGCCAGCTCGACGTAGCCGAGCGCGAACGGCTCGAAGCCGCCGGGCGGGGCCTGATAGGGCGGCGACTTGGGGGCGTACCGCTGCACCGTCCAGGTCCACAGGGTGCCCGTGCCCGTGAGGACCGCCGGCTCGGCCGGTCCCCCGCAGCGCGGGCACGTGCCCTCCGCGGGGTAGGCCGTCACCGCGCAGCCGGAGCGGCAGCGTGAGCCCTGGAGCCCGACGGCGACGGCCGGACTCCGCGGATCCGTGGCCATCCGGATCAGCGCCCCGTCCACTTGGGTTCACGCTTCTCCAGGAACGCCGACACACCTTCGTTCGCGTCCTCGGAGTTGAGGGCCACGCCCACGGCGAGGTGCTCCATCACCATCAGCGACTGGGTGTCGGCGTCCAGGCTGCGGTCGATCGTCATCTTCGTGAGCCACATCATGAAGGGGCTCTTGTCGACGAGGTCCCCGATGAAGTCGTCGACCGTCGCGTCCAGCTTGTCGGCCGGGGCGGACTTGTTGATCAGTCCGAACTCGGCGGCCTCGATGCCGGACAGAAGCTTGCCGGTGAGCATCAGCTCCTTGGTCTTGCGGATGCCGATCATGCGCGGCACCCGGTAGATCGGGCCTGCCCCGCCGAACAGCGCGCGGCGGATGTGGAAGTCGCCGATCTTGGCGTCGTCCGCGGAGATGGCGAAGTCGCAGGAGATCATGATCTCGAAGCCGCCGGCGGTGACGTAGCCCTCCAGGACGGCGACCGAGGGGGTCTTCATCGAGTAGAGGCGGTCGCACACCTTCGCGGACTTCACCGCGACGTCGATCGCGTTCGACTTGCCGACGTACTCCGCCTTCAGGCTGTCGAGGTCGAAGCCCGAGCAGAAGGTGCCGCCGCGGCCGCGCACCACCAGGACTCGCAGCTCAGGGTCCTCGTCGACCTCCGTGATGATCTCGTCGAGCCGGTTCAGGATCGGCACGGTGACACAGTTCTTCTTCCACGGGCGGTTGAGCCAGACGCGGGCGACATGGCCGTCACGCTCGAACTGGATCTCGTCTTCCACTGCCATCTTCCAACCCCTTCGGAACCCGAACTGAACTGAATTCATTACGAGTCTGTAAGCGTGGAGCAACCATGTCAACCCCTGCGATCAATCAAACCGAACCTGATTCAAATCCGCTTTCGACAAGTGGGCCCGCTCGGGCATCGCGGACGTTGCGGCACCGCGCGGGCCGGGCCACCCTGGTCGCGAGCCTGCACTCCTGCAATCCCGTATCGGTGCGGAGGCCGGCCAAGGCGACCCCCGCCCTCAGGGGGCGATATGCGATGGCATAGGCGATGTGCCGTCACCTGAAAGCGCGACAAGACGGCATCCCGGCCAGTAGGCGGCCACGGGTGCGCCGGGCCGGTCGCCGCGAGCGAGCCCACGCCCCGCAAGACCGACCTGCCCGACGAGCGGGGGGCGCGGGTCGAGCCGGTGCTTGAGGTGAGCGGCGGTCGGGGAACCGACCGTTTCGCCGAACGCCGGCTCCTGATCGCCACCCAGACCGCGGAGGTCATCGGCCAGGGCCCGTGCGGTGTCTTCCTGGATGCCGAGCGGGGCGAGGGGCGGGATGTTCACGCGGTCATCTCCTGCCTCTCGCGCCAGGTGGGAGTGTTCGCGCCGGTGAGCCGCCGGGCCATGACCTGGGGCAACTCCCCGTGTACACGGGACGCGGAGGAGGTCGGGCGGTGTTCGTAGTCGCGGACCAGGCGCCGGTGCGGCATCAAGATCCCGTACGTCTGCTCGGCCCCCCACCGCTTCGGCTGCGGGACGAACCCGTGTCCGGCGGGACGCGGATCGTCACAGCAACCCCGTGGTCCGTGTGGTCAAGGCCTCGGCTGCCGCGCGTCCCTCCGCGACGGCGTGTGCGACGCGGCGCGGCACGACGCAGTCGCCGATCGCGTGGACCGCCTGGTGGGCGGCCGGGGTGAAGTCGGGGCGGCGGGGGCGGCGTTCGCCGACGGTGACCAGGACGTCGGCGGCGAGGCGTGACTCCTGGCCGTCCAGGACACGGCGCAGGCGCGCCCCGTCGGCGGTCGTCGAGGTCACGGTGCTCATCGCGACGACGCGCAGCGGCGCGCCGGTGAGCCGGTTCAGCAACTGGGTGCGGTTCTCCGGTGACAGACCGTTGGCGAAACCGGTGCCGGGGGTGATGAGGATGACCTCCCTGGCGCCGGCCGCCAGCGCGCTCTCCACGGCACTGATGCCCTGCCACCAGCCGAAGCCGTCGTCGAGGACGGCGACGACGGGCGCGTCCGGTACGACGTCCGCGTACCGGCGCAGGAATGCGGAACTCGTGAGGCTCCGAAGCTCGCCGGGCACGGAGACCGGCTCCTCCCTCGCGCCGGTGGCGAGCACGATCTGGGCGTGCGCCGCCAGGTCGTCCGGCCCCGGCGAGGTGCCCAGGAGCACGCGCACGCCGAAGGCAGAGAGTTGCTCGCGCTGGTAGTCGACGAACTTCTGCCAACCGGGACGGTGCGGGGCGAGGGATGCCAGGCACGCCTGACCGCCGGCCTGCCGAGCCGTGTCGAACACGGTCACCTCGGCGCCGGAGCGGGCAAGCGCCAGCGCGCACTCCATGCCGGCGGGGCCCGCTCCCAGGACGGCGACAGCGCCGCTGTGCCCGCCCGTCCGGGTGAGCGGCAGCGCGGCGGCCGGGCGGGTGAGCGGCAGCGCGGCGGCCGGGCGGGCGGCGGCTCCCTTTGGGCCCAGCTCTGGGTTCACCGAGCACGACCCGGTGGGCTCGAAGGTCCGACAGCCCTCATTGCAGCCCGTGCACGGCCGTACGGCTCGCTCGTCGCCCGCGATCACCTTGCGGGCGAAGTCGGGGTCGGCCATGAACGGCCGGGCCATACCGACCAGATCGGCCCCCGTGCCCAGCGCCCGTTCGATCTCGGCCACCGACCGGAAGCCCTGGCTGACAAGGAGCGGCAGTGCGACCGCCGAGCGCAGCCGGGCCACGGACGCCAGCAGCGGCGGGTGAGTGGTGGCCATGCCCGGGACATAGGTGTTGCGGACGCCGGTGGTGACGTTGACGTACGCGAAGGGCGAGGCGGCGTACAGCCGCGGCAGCAGCTCGGTCAGGTCGTCCAGGCCGAGTCCGGAGTTCTCGCCGGGCTCCACCGACACCCGTACGCCGATGGGGAGTTCCCCGATCTCGGCGCGGATGGCCTCGATCACCTGGGTGAGCAGGGCGATGCGGTCGCCGTACTCGTCGTCGCGGGTGTTGTTGGCCCGGGAGAGGAACTGGGCGAGCAGGTAGCCGTGCCCGGCGTGCAGTTCCACACCATGAAATCCGGCCTCCACGCTGTTCGCCGCGGAGACACGGAACGCCTTGACGACACGACGTACTTGTTCGGCGCTCAGCGGATGGGGCGCGGTCGCCTCACGGGGCGAGCGGACGGCCGCGGCGGAGACCGGCGCGTAGTAGGTGCCGGCGCCCAGGGTCTCCCGGCCGAGATGGACGAGCTGTGCGACGGCCACGGCGCCCTCGTCCGTGATGGCCTCGGCGCGGCGGCGCACCGCGTCCTTGATCTCGGGGCGCCACGCTTCGGTCAGGTAGCGCTGTGGCAGCGTCGACTCGGGGGCCACGGCGGTGCCTCCGGTAATCACCATGCCGGCGCCGCCCTGGGCCAGCCGTCGCCAGTAGGCCGCATCGGCGTCGGTGGGGGCGCCGTCGCTGACGGCGGCGGTGGCGTGGGCGGTCGCGACGAGGCGGTTGCGGAGGGTGAGACCGCCGAGGGTGAACGGTGCGGCGAGGGCGAGTGGTGTGCGTGGCGTCGGCGTCATACGTCTGCGGCTCTCCTTGTCCGTCCTCTTGTGATCCTCTTGGACGTCCTCTTGTCCGTCCTCCTGCCTGGTCAGGCGGCGGAGCCGGTGGTGATGCCGATGAGTTCCGCGAGTCGGGTGCGGTGCCGGTCCGTCGTGCCGAAGAGAGCTTCGCCGCCGCGTGCGCGGCGCACGTACAGATGGGCCGGATGTTCCCAGGTGAAGCCGATGCCGCCGTGCAGCTGGACGTACTCGGCCGTCGCCAGCCGGAAGCTCTCCGAGCAGACCGCGGCGGCGGCACAGGCGGCCACCGGCAGGTGCGGCGAGGCGACGGCGACGCAGGCGGTCGCGTACGCGGACGCGGAACGTGCCGCCTCCAGCGTGACCAGGACGTCGGCCAGCCGGTGCTTGACGGCCTGGAAGGAGCCGACGGGCCGCCCGAACTGGTGGCGCTGTGCGACGAACTCGACCGTGGCGTCCAGGGCGTGCCCGCTGCCGCCGACCTGTTCGGCCACCAGCGCGGCCCGCCCGGTGTCCAGCGTCGCCGCGACGGTCTCCTCGGTACGCTCCGCCGTGCCCACCGGGGTGGCCGGCGCCCCGCGGAACTCCACCAACGCCTGGCGCCGCGTCTCGTCCAGTACCCGGCGCGGAGTCCGCCGGCTGGAGTCCGGCTTGGGCTCACAGGCGAACAGCCTCGGTCCGGCGGGGGTCTGGGCCCGTACGAGGATCAGATCCGCGCCGGCCCCGTCGAGAACGAAGTCCGCCTGACCGCGCAGCACCCAGCCCGAACCACCCTGCTCAGCCGTGACGCCGGGCTCGTCCGACTCGTCAGGGTCCTCCGCGTGGAATCCGGCGACGGTCGCGGTGAGCGTGCCGTCGGCGATCCGCGGCAGATACCGCTCGCTTGCCGTACGGTCGCCGCTGTACAGCAGGGCGTGAGCCGCGAGGGCCACCGTGGGCAGCAGCGGTGCGCAGGACAGGGCACGCCCCGATTCCTCCAGGGCAACGGCCAGTTCGGCGAAGGTGAATCCCGACCCGCCGTACTCCTCGGGAACGGCCAGTGCGTGGACCCCGATCTCGCCCGCGAGCCGCGCCCAGAGGGGTTCGTCGTAACCGCGTGGGGTGGCCAGATGCTTGCGGACCTCCTCGGGACCACTGGTCTCGGTGTAGAAATCCCGCAGGACAGCGCGCAGCTGCCGTTGTTCGTCCGTTTCGGACAGCAGGTGGGGATCGATCTCGGGGTGACGAGGGGGCATGGGAAACTCCTCACAAAACTGAACTCAATTCATTGACCGTAGGCACAGGACTCCGGCCGGGCAAGACCTGCGCACCGGTTGATGTCGCTCAGGCGGTGAACCGGCCGCCATTGGCGAGCAGCACCGCGCCGACCAGGTTCGCCGCGGCATCGCTCGCCAGGAAGAGCGCGATGTCGGCGATCTCCTCGGGTGTCGCGTACGGGCGCACCCGCGGGTCGGCGAAACCGGTACGCAGCGCCTGGGGCGTACGTGCCGCCATTCCCGTCTCCGTCGGCCCCGGAGCCACCACGTTCACGCGGATCCCGGACGCGACGACCTCCTTGGCCACCGCCTGACACAGTGCGTGCACACCGGCTTTCGACGCGGCGTAGTGGGGATAGCCGACGGGGGTGTCGAACGCCGACGACGAGCCGATCACCACGATCGACCCGGCCCCGAAGGGGACCATGGCGCGCACCGCGGCGCGCAGCACATGGAACGTACCGTCCAGGTTGACCCGCATGACACGCCGCCAGGCGGCGTCGTCGAGGGAACCGGTCATCTCGACAGGTCGCCCCTCGACCAGCGCGTCCGCGATGCGCGCCTTGGCCTCGGGATCGTCGACCCCGGCCGCGTGCACCAGGACGTCGAGCCGCCCGTGCCGGTGCAGTACGTCCTGGACCGCGGTGTCGACCGCCGCCGCGTCCGCCACGTCGAGTGCGACGGCTCCAGCGGCGGGCAGTTCCTTGGCCACGGCCTCGGCACCGTCGTGGTTCACGTCCGCCAGGACGACGGCCCGCGTTCCTTCCGCCGCGAGCTTCCGGGCGATCGCCGCGCCCATGCCGGAGCCGGCGCCCGTCACCATCGCCACCTTGCCCGCGAACCTGCCCGTCGGCGCGCTTGCGCCGGGGTCTACGTCTACTTCTATGTCTATGTCTATGTCTTCGCCTGACCCTGTGCCTGTGCCTGACCCTGTGCCTGTGCCTGTGCCTGTGCCTGTCAAAGCAATCTCCCCTTCACCACTTCCTGGTTGTATTGAACTGACTTCATCTCTGTTACCGTGGCGATCGCGGGGCTGACAAGACCTGGGACGGTGAAGATGAGGGCACTGCGACTGACGGCGTGGCGCGAAACCCCGACACTGGCCGAGGTCGAGCGGCCGGTTCCCCACGGCGCCGAAGTACTGGTGCGGGTCGAAGCCACCGGGCTGTGCCATTCCGACCTGCACGTCATCGGGGCCGCTCCGGGGAATCTCCCCTACCGGCTCCCCTTCACCCTCGGCCACGAGGTCGCCGGGCGGATCGAGACCCTGGGGCCCGACACCGACGGGGTGCGGGTCGGCGACCGCGTGGTGCTCTACGGACCGTGGGGCTGCGGCGCCTGCGACCGGTGCGCCATGGGCCGCGACAACTACTGCGACCGGCGCGACACCCTCGCCTGGCACGGGGCGGGGCTGGGCCGGGACGGTGGAATGGCCGAGTACGTACTCGTCCCGTCCGCCCGCCACCTGGTGCCGATCGGCGACCTGCCCGCCGGTCAGGCGGCTCCGCTCTCGGACGCGGGCCTCACCTCTTACCACGCTGTGGCCGGGCTCCGGCACGCACTCGCGGAGGGTGCCACCACCGTCGTCATCGGCGTCGGCGGGCTCGGCCACCTGGCCGTGCAGATCCTCCGCGCGACCACGGCCGGCCGCGTGCTGGCGGTCGATGTGCGGGAGGATGCCCTGGCCCTCGCCGACCGCTCCGGCGCGGAGTTCGGCACGCTGGTGCGGGCAGACACCGCCCATGTGTTGAGGGAGCGGAGCGGTGGCGCGGGAGTGGACGCCGTGCTCGACTTCGTAGGCACCGCGCAGACGCTGGAACTCGCGGCCGGTGTCCTGCGGCCGGGTGGTGAACTCGCCGTCGTCGGCAGCGGAGGCGGCCATCTGACCGTCTCCAAGCCGGGTGTGCTCCCGCCGGGCTTCAGGCTCTCCCTGCCCTTCTGGGGAACGCGCCCCGAACTCTCCGAGGTCGTCGCGCTGGCACGCTCGGGGGCGATCCACGTGGAGACGGAGCGGTTTCCGCTGTCCGCCGCAACCGAGGCGATCGACCGGCTTCGCGGGGGCCGGGTGCGTGGGCGGGCCGTACTCGTCCCCGACTGACCAGGTTCAGGCGTACACGCCTCTACGGAAGGGAACTCCAGGATGCGCTTCGACGGAAAAGTCGCGCTTGTCACCGGTGGAGCTCGTGGCATGGGTGCCTCACATGTACGCGGGCTGGCCGCGGAAGGCGCCCGTATCGCCGTCTGTGACGTGCTGGACGAGGAGGGCAAGGCTTTGGCCGAGGGCCTCCCCGGCGCGCAGTACCACCATCTCGACGTCACCGACGAAGAAGCGTGGCAGTCCGTGGTCCGCACCGTCGAGGACACCTTCGGCTCCGTGGACGTCCTGGTCAACAACGCGGGGATCGTTCACTTCGGCGGCGTGGAGGAGCAGTCGCCCGAGCACTTCCGCCGGATCCTCGACGTCAACGTGGTGGGCACCTTCCTCGGCATGCACACCGTCCTCCCCGGCATGCGCCGGCGCGGCCACGGGTCGGTCGTCAACATCTCCTCGGCCGCCGGCCTCATGGGTTTCGCCGACGGCATCGGCTATGTGACGAGCAAGTGGGGCATCCGGGGAATGACCAAGGCGGCCGCCCTGGACATGGCGGGCTCCGGGGTGCGCGTCAACTCCGTCCACCCGGGCGTCATCCGCACGCCCATGGGTGAGAGCGCCGCACCCGGGCTCTTCGCCGATCAGCCGGTACCCCGCATCGGGGAACCCGAGGAGGTCACGCGCATGGTGCTCTTCCTCGCCTGCGACGACGCCTCGTACACGACGGGCGGTGAGTTCCTCGTCGACGGCGGCCAGACCATCGGCCACGTCGGCCAGGCCCACGCGACAGCGGGCCGGTAGCGCTTCGGCGGCCGGTGCCGGCCCCCACCCGCCGCGCCGGGCCGTCGTCCGCCGCCGGGGCGCGCGGGCCGAGCCGGTCTGCGGAGCGGCGGATCACGGAGGCAGTGCCGGATTACCTGACATCACGAAGGCCAGGAAAGGGCTGAGTGCGCATGCCGGACCACCGAACGGTCGACCTGCTCGTCATCGGGGCGGGAATGGCCGGGCTCACCGCGGCGGCGAGAGCCGTGTGCGCCGGATTGTCCGTCGTGGTCGTCGAGATCGGCGGTGACGTCGGGGGTTCCGCGCGGTACGCGGGTTACGCCTGGACCGCCCCGAGCCACGAGGCGATGGATCGGCACAACCCGGGTGGGGACGCCTCACTCAAGCGTGCCCTCGTGGACCGCTTCGAGGACGGCATCGCCTGGATCCGGAGCACCGGGGTCGAGGCCAAGAACGCTCAACCCGTCCTCAGCTTCGGCCAGGGGCACCAGTTCGACACCCACCACTACATCGACACCTGCCGCCGCATCATCGTGGAGGCGGGTGGCGAACTGCTGCTGACCACCGACACCGAGCGGCTCCTCCTCAAGGACGGGGCGGTGACCGGAGCGGAACTCGTCACGGGCGACGGCACACGACGGCAGGTGCGCGCCACCTCCACGCTCCTGGCCACCGGGGGGTTCCAGGGGGACGCGGACCTCTGCAAAGAGCTCGTCCACCCGCACGCCGACGTCCTGGAACTGCGCTCCAACCCCTGCAGTCGCGGGGCCGGCCACCGCCTGGCGACCGCCGCCGGAGCGTCGACCGGTCTGCCCGGGGCCGGCTTCTACGGGCACCTGATCCCGAGCGGCGTCCCGTTCGCCGACCCGGCGGACTTCGTCGACCTGTCGCTCTACTACAGCGAGCACGCCCTGCTGTTCAACCTGCTGGGCGAGCGGTTCACCGACGAGACACTGGGTGATCACCTGACGGCGATGGCGCTGATGGAACAGCCCGAGAACCGCGGCCTTCTCATCGCCGACGCGCGCGTGTTCCGCGACTGGGTGGTGGGCTCGTACGTGGAAGGGGCGGTCGCCGTCGACAAGTTCGCGCTGGCCGGCAAACGGGGTGGCCGGGTCGGGTTCGCCGAGGACCTCGACGAACTCGGCTACCTGCCCGAGGAGTGGGGGTACGACGGGCCCACCGTCCGCGCGGCCGTCGAGCGGTTCAACGCCCGTACGGCGGCGGGGCAGGACCCGGTGCCGGGCCGCCGGCTCGACCGCCTGCCACTCGACGAACCGCCCTACTACGTCATCGAGACGGTGCCGGCGATCACCTTCCCGTTCCACGGGATCCGTATCGACGACCGGGCACGGGTTCTGGGAGAGGACGGCAGGTGTGTGGAAGGGCTCCTCGCGGCCGGCTCGGACACCGGAGGCCTGTGGTACCGGGCCTACGCCGGCGGCATCGCTTCGGCCCTGGTGTTCGGGCTCACCGCGGCCGACACCGCGACCGTCCGCTGCGCGTCCCACGGGCGCGGGGGCCGCGGCTGACAGAGCGTCCGCGACCAGGTGCTGGGCGGCGTCACGACGGCTGCGGTCGGACTGCGGGCGACGCTCGCCTCATCGACGCGTGCGACGGGTACAAGGTCAGTTCACGGATCGGATGCGCACCCGGGCCGGGCGGGGTCACGCATCCCGGGAGGAGCGGCGATGATGGGCCGTGAAGTCTGGCCGACCGCATACCCGCACGGCGAGGTCCGCGCGTCGGACTTCCGCCTCGTCGAAGTCCGGGTACGGCCACCTCGCCCGGGCGAGGTACTGGTCCGGAACACGTGGACATCCGTCGACGCCGCTCTCCGGCTGCGGCTGAGGGAGACGGCGCCACAGGGGTACTTTCCGGCTTTCCCTCTCGAAGAGCCCATGGACGGCATCATGACCGTCGGGGAGGTCGTCGAGTCCCGCGCCGACGGGTTCGCCCCCGGCGACACGGTGTGGCATGCCTCCGGCTGGCGCGACTACGCGGTGGTCGAGGCGGACGCGCAGGCGCTCGGCGGCGTCGGCACGCTCACGAAGCTCGACGTGGGCCTCGCACCTCCGCAGGCCTACCTCGGCGTGCTCGGCGGCACCGGGCTCACCGCCTACGCCGGCCTCTTCCATGCCGCGGGCCTGCGCGACGGCGACGTCGTATGGGTCTCCGCCGCGGCCGGTGCCGTCGGCAGCCTCGCCGCACAGATGGCGAAGATCCGCGGGCATCGCGTCATCGGAAGCGCCGGTTCCGACGAGAAGGTGCGCCACCTCCTGGAGGAGCTCGGCCTGGACGCCGCCTTCAACTACAGGCGCGGCGCCCTCCCCGACCTCCTGCGGGAGGCCGCTCCGGACGGCATAGACGTGTACTTCGACAACGTCGGCGGCGGCCATCTCGAGGCCGCTCTGGGAGCACTGCGTACGTCGGGCCGCGTCGCGATCTGCGGCATGATCTCGCAGTACGCGGCTCAGGAGTCACCGAGTGGCCCTGGAAACCTCATGTTGGCGGTGACGAAGGGCCTGACGATTCGCGGCTTCCGAGGCAGCGGCCACCTCCACTTGCTGCCCGAGATGAGCCGGCAGGTGGGCGCATGGGTCCGCGAAGGGCGTCTCCGCTGCCGCGAAACGGTCGTCGACGGGCTGGCCCAGGCGCCGGTGGCACTGGCGGGACTGCTGCGGGGTGACAACACGGGCAAGACGCTTGTGCGGATCGACGGCGTCCCGGATGGTGAGAACACCGCCGGCTGAGGCGGGTTGAGCGGGACGCCCAGCGGTACTGAACTGAAATAAGTCCAGCACATTCAGTGGGCGTTCGGCACGGCCGGCGCGGCCGGGCCGGAGCACCACACTTCCGCGCGCAGACCTTCCTCACCGCCGACCACGGTGCCACCACCGCCAGACAGAGCCCTTCAGGGCCCTTCTGATGGATCTCCGCGCTGGACCGAAAAGCCGGGAGCGAAGGACACCCCGGCCGGGTCCGAGCGAGCGCGCGACCGACCCGTACCGCCGCGAAACCCCCGTCATCGGGCGACTGCGCATTCTATTGCCTAACCGAGTTCAGTTTGGTAGCTTCACGAAATCTTGGCCATGCGGTCACCGTCCAGCGCGAAGTCCACTCGGTGGTGCGCCGGTTCGGCCCGGGAGCCGGTTTCATGTAAGGGAGCCGAGAATGAGATCAGATCCGCGACGGCGCGGGGCTTTGCTCATCCTGCTGTCGATCACCACGCTGCTCGTCTCCGCATGCGGCGGCGGCAGCGACAACAACGCCGAGTCGAAGGTCGTGCCCGCGTCGGCGGGCTTGGACCAACTCGTCGCCGCAGCGAAGAAAGAAGGGCAGATCACGGTCTACTCGGCCCAGGATCTGACCTCCCTCAACAACCTCGCGAAGGCCTTCGAGGCCAAGTACCCGGGGATCGACGTCAAGACCGTCCGGGGCGTCGACGGTGACCTCGGGGTGAAGGTCGAGACGGAGTTCAACACCGGCAAGCACATCGCCGACATGTACGTCAGCGCGAGCCTGTCCTGGGTGAAACCACAGGCCGAGGCCGGGAGGTTCCTGGCGCCGACCGGCCCCGAACTGACCGGCAAGGGCGACTACGACACCAAGCAGTACGTCCACGAAGGCAACTACTTCGAGACCAACTCCGCGGTGCTCACGTTCGGCTGGAACACGAAGCTCTACCCCAAGGGGCTGACCGACTACCCGGACCTGCTCGACCCGTCCCTCGCGGGCGGCAAGATCGGCGTCGTCGAGCCGACGGCGCCGTCGCTCGTCGACTTCTACCTGTGGCTCGAGGAGACGTACGGCGCCGACTACGTGAAGAAACTGGCCGCCCAGAAGCCGCGCATCTACCCCAGCTCCCTGCCGATGGGCGAGGCGCTGCAGTCCGGCGAGATCGCCGCCGGCAGCTTCATCGCGCCGATCGCGCTCGATCCCGCGAAGAAGAAGGGCGCGCCGGTCGACTACCGCATGCCGCCGGAGGGCGCGTGGGGTGCCCGGTACTACGGCATGGTGCTGAAGGGCGCCCCGCACCCCAACGCAGGACAGCTGTTCGCCAACTTCATGGTGACCGCCGAGGGGCAGAAGCTGATCACGCCGTCCGCCGGCTCGGTCCTGCCCGGCGTCCCCGGCACAGTGATCACCAACGACAAGGTACGGATACAGGATCCGGCCAAGCTCACGCCGGACGCCGTGACCGCGTACCAGAAGAAGTGGAAGTCCCTGTTCCAGTAGGGGCGTCGGACGTGTCGGCCAGTACCGACGCACAACAGTGTGGGCACCCGCGTCGACGGGTGCCCATTCACTCGGTCTTTGGATGTGAGGAGTCCCCGTGTCCCACGTGCGCATCGAGGGTCTGACGAAAAGGTTCGCCGGCAAGCCGCCGGCTGTGGCGGTGGACAACCTGTCGCTGGTGATCGAGCCGGGCGAGTTCATCGTTCTGCTCGGCCCGAGCGGCTGCGGGAAAACCACGACTCTGCGCTGTCTGGCCGGTCTGGAGACGCCCGACGAGGGACGCATCTCGCTCGGCGACCAGACAGTGCTGGACGTACGAGGGAAGGTCAACCACCCGCCGAACAAACGCCGGATCGGGATGGTGTTCCAGTCGTACGCGCTGTGGCCGCACATGACAGTGCGCCGCAACATCGGATATCCCCTGAGAACCAGACGGGTGGCGCGCGAGCAGGTGCGTTCGCGGATCGAGGAGGCGGCGGAGCTCGTCGACTGCGCCGCCCTGCTCGACCGCTATCCGGCGCAGCTCAGCGGCGGCCAGCAGCAGCGGGTCGCACTGGCCCGGGGTTTGGCCGCCCAACCGGACCTGGTGCTCTTCGACGAGCCGCTGAGCAACCTCGACGCGCGGCTGCGCGACCAGGTACGCGCCCAACTTCACGAGTTGCACGCACGACTGGGCTTCACCGCCGTGTTCGTCACCCACGACCAGAGCGAGGCCCTGGCGCTCGGCGACCGCCTGGCCATCATGAAGTCCGGACGGATCGAGCAACTCGACACGCCGGAGCGGGTCTTCGAGGGGCCGGCCACGGAGTACGTGGCCGGCTTCATCGGCATGTCGAACCGGCTTCCACTCCGGCGTCAGGGCACGGGATGGGCTCTCGCCTGCCGACCGGGCACCGACGGTCAGGCCCCCGCGCCGGGCCAGGCGGTGGTCGACGAACTCCCGGTGCCCCGCTCGCAGAGCGAGGTCACCGCCCGGCTGCGCCCCGACGACCTTCAGCTCTGTCCGGTCGAGGAGAAACCGCCGCCGCACGGTGTCGGCCTCGCGGCGGAGGTCGTCGACGCGCAGTTCGGCGGCCGTCACATGGACGTGGTCGTCACGATCGCGGACAGCCGTCTGCACGCGCAGGCGCCCCTGACCGGCAAGCCATGGGCCCGGGGCCTCTCGCGCGGACAGCAGGTGACCGCCTGGTTCGCCAAGGACGCGGCCATCTACTACGACGCCGACGGGGTACGGACAGCCGCACACACCCCCGCCGCCGCAGTGAGGGCGTGACATCGTGGCCGCACCCGCCGCACCCGCCCCCGCACCCCTCACGACACCGACGCCCTCGGCCCCACCCCGCCCGACGGCGGTGACCCGTGCTCGGCGCCACCTGCCACGGCTCGGCGCGCTCGCGTTCCTGGCCGCCATCGGCTACCTGGTGATCGCTCCCCTGGTGGGCCTGCAACGGCTGGCCTTCGAGGACGACGCCCGTGGCTACAAGGCCGCCTTCGACAACCCGGACATGGCCGAGACGCTGCGCACCACGGCCGGAATGGCGTTGGGTTCGCTGGGCATCGCGCTCGTCCTCGGCACGTTCCTGGCCTGGGCGTCGACCCGCCTGCCACCCCGGCTGCGACTGCTGCGCGTCCTGCCCGTCCTGCCCATCGTGGTCCCGGCCGTGGCGTCGGTGACCGGCTGGGCGTTCCTGTTCTCGCCCCGCCCCGGCTACCTCAACGCGGCGCTGCGGAACCTGCCCTGGTGGAACCATCTCGACGAGGGTCCCGTCGACATCTACACGCTGCCGTGGATCGTACTCATCACCGGCTTCGGCCTGACCGCCTTCGTCTACCTCTTCGTCAGCGCCGGCTTCGGCAACATCAACGCGGAGCTGATCGAGGCCGCACAGGTCAGCGGCTCGTCGGCCGCCGGGGTGTTCTTCAGAGTGACGCTGCCGCTGCTGCGCCCGGTCCTGGTGTACGGCGGGTTCGTGGCCCTGCTGCTGGGGCTCGGCCAGTTCACGGGACCGCTGCTGCTGGGACGGAACAACGGCATCGACGTACTCACCACGGACATGTACGTCGCCGTGTCGCAGAGCCCGGTCGACTACGGCCGCGCCGCCGCGATCGGCTCACCGCTGCTGCTCTTCGGTATCGCCGTCGTCCTCTTCCAGAAGGTGATCCTCGGCGACCACAGCCGCTTCGTCACGCACGGCGGCAAGGCGTTCCGGACCGGCGGGCGGCCGTCGTGGGTGGCGGTCACGGGCATCGTCCTGTATGGACTGGTGGCGCTGGCCCTGCCGCTGGGCGCGCTCATAGTGGTGTCACTCTCCCCCTTCTGGAGCGGCAGGATCGAACCGAGTGGGTTCACGCTCGACAACTTCCGGCGCGTGTTCCAGGAGTCGGGGATCACCGACGCGATCGTCAACAGCCTTGTCACCTCGGTCATCTCGGTCGCCATCGCACTCCCCCTCGGCTTCGTCGCCGCCTCGCTCCTCCTCAAGGGGCGCCGGTTCCGCGTCATCCGGGCGGCCGTGGACTTCGTCGTGGCGATGCCCCTCGGGATCCCCGCGGTCGTCTTCGGCGCCGGTTTCCTGCTGACGTACAGCCGCGAGCCGTTCATTCTGTACGGCACCCGCTCGGTGATCGTCCTCGTCTATGTGACGCTGATGCTGCCCTTCGCCACCAGGATGCAGTTGTCCGGAATGGTGGCGCTCGGCGACACGTACGTGGAGGCCTCGCGCACGAGCGGCGCGGGCGCGGTGCGGACCACCACCGAGATCGTGCTGCCCCTGCTGCGCCCGACGCTCGCGGGTGCCGGAGCGTTGATGTTCGTGCTGCTCACCCACGAGTTCACCGCCTCACTGCTGGTACGGGCGCCCACGACGCAGGTCATGGGCACCATCCTCTTCGACTACTGGTCCAACGGCTCCTACCCGCTGGTCGCGGCCATCGCGCTCGTCATGACGCTGGTGACCTCGGCGGGTGTCTTCGTGGCCATGTCCGTCGCCGGCTCGGACATCTTCGAGAAGCTCTGACGCCTCGTGACGGGCGCGGGCCGGGCACCGCGCGGGCGATCACCCTGGAAGGGCGCGCGCCGACCGGAACGAGACGACGACGGCCGCGGAGTCACCATCCTGCGGGGGCACGCCGCCGCGCAGGCCTGATGCGGTGCATGCCCCCGCGGCACGGATCGGTGACCACCGCTCAGGACGCCGGCACTCACCCGACGTCTTCCTACACATCCTTGCGGACGGTGAGCAGGGAACCGATCCCGATCACGCAGACCACCATGACGAAGAACGCCGGCGAGAGCTCGTTCCCGGTCCGCTGGACCAGGAAGGTCGCGATGTACGGAGCCGTTCCGCCCGCGAGGACGGTGCCGACGTTGTACCCGATCGCCATGCCGGTGTACCGGACCCGGCGTTCGAACAGGTGCGGCCACAGACTGGCCGCCGGGACCTGTACGAACGCGCTGCTCAGCATGAAGAGCAGGTAGGCGGCACCGGCCAGGGCCAGGCTGTGCCGGCCCATGAGCATCATCGCGGGGTAGGCGGTCACCAGGAATCCCAGGAGCCCGCACAGCAGGATGCGACGGGAGCCGAAGCGGGTGGCGAGCCAGCCGGCCGGCACCATGAGCAGCACGGTGACGAGTACGACGCCGGCGCTCAGCCAGAGCACGTGCGTGGCGTCGTACCCCAGGTCGGTGGAGAGGTGGATGCCGATGTACGTCAGTCCGAGGAAGATGGCGCCGCCCTGCGCCATGGACAGGCCGATGGACTGCAGCAGCGCCGCGCGGTGGGTGGACAAGACCTCCCGGATCGGAGCCGCGGGGATGTCGGCGCGCCGTGCGGCCTCCTCGAACTCCGGGGTGTCCTCGATCCGCAGCCGGGCCCACAGGCAGAACAGGGTGAGCGGCACGGCCATGAGGAACGGCAGCCGCCAGCCCCAGTCGGACATCTGGTCCTTCGTGGCGAGCGCGGAGATCACCCCGGCCGTGGCGGCCGCGAACATGAACCCGAGGTTGGACCCGATGGGTGTGACCGCGCCGAGGAAGGCCCTGCGCCGGGGCGGTACCGACTCGTAGATGTAGGTGTAGGCGCCGACCGACTCGCCGCCGGTGGAGATGCCCTGCACCAGCCGGGCGAGAAGGAGCAGCACCGCGGCGGCCACGCCGATCTGGCTGTACGTCGGCAGCAGTCCCGTGGCGCTGCTGGCGACGCCCATGCACAGCACCGAGGAGACCAGCGCCTTGCGACGGCCCCAGCGGTCGCCGAGCCACCCGAAGAAGACGCCGCCGACCGGCCGCACCACCAGGCCGGTGGCGAACACCGCGAGCGTCGCCAGGAGCGAGGCCGCCGGATTCGCACTCGGGAAGAACTGGGGAGCGATCACCACGGCGAGATAGCCGTAGACACTGAAGTCGTAGTACTCGATCAGGGTACCGAGGCTGCCGGCGAGCATCGCACGGCGCACCGTACGCGGATCGTACGCCGCTGATTCCGCCTCCGGCCCCGCCCCTGACTCCGCCCCTGATGTGGCGGAACGGTGAGTGGCACTCATGCTCCGACGCTCCTTCCATGGCACGGTCCCGTACCGTGCCGACGCCGGCGACGCTACAGAACTGAACTCAGTACAGCTAGCCTTGGTGCAGGAGTTTTTGCCGTACGCCTTACCCTTGCAGGGTCGACACAGGGTGAACGCTTGAGATTTTGAATTGGGTTCGGTTTCGCCGCGAGGGCGTCCCGCTCGGGCTGGACCTCGTGGACCGAGGGTCCGCGGGACTCAGCGCACGCCGGCCAGTCGCAGGGCGAAGTCGCCGTATTGGTAGACGACCTGATCTTCCGTCAGATCGCCGTCCTCGCGGTACCAGACGGGCACGCCCATCCCGAGGTCCAGGATGGCGTAGGAGGTCAGCTTCACCGTGGTGACACTGAAGCGCCCGGCCTGAACTCCTTCGCTGAGCAACGTTCGGAACGCGTGCTCGTAGGCCGCACGCCGCTCAAGGACCTGCGCACGGTGGGGCTCCTCCAGGCTGCGGATCTCCCGGGTCCCCACGAACGCTTCGAGGCGGTGCCGGACGTGGTAGCGGACATGAGCCTCGGCGGCCCGGCGCAGCCGCTCCACCACGTCCTCACAACCGGCGACCGCGATGCGGTGGTTCCGTAGCAGGTCGTCCATCGTGCCGGTCATGATCTGGGTGAGCAGCTCCTGCTTGGAGCCCACGTGCTTGTACAGACTCGGCCCGCGCATTCCCACCGCTTCCCCGATGTCAGCCATCGTGGTGGCGGCGTACCCGCGCTCGGCGAACAGGACGAGGGCCGCGTTGCGGATCTCCGCCGCGCGCGGTCCCGGGCCACGGCCGGCCGTCGTGCGGCCTCGCGCGACTGCCGCCGACTGCTTGCCGCGCTGTTGCGTCACGTGCCCCTGCCTTGTTCATCGCCGTCGGACATCGGACATCGGACCTCGGCCATCGGCTAACGAGGCGTAGCCGCCTCGCCGCATCCACTTCGCCCAGCTCACCGTAATGCATCCGAGATCGCGTCCGCTCCTGCAGTGCCGCACGCCGACAGCCGGGAAACCGTTGTTGGCCTCGGCCCGCCCACAGGTCCGGCGGGACCGTCCGAGTCGCGTCATCAGTCGCGTCCGGGGCCCGGTCGATCAGGACGCAGGGTGCTGCGTGGCCGGCGACGGAGGAGGAGGCGGTACGCGCCTGCGCTCGATCTTGGACCAGCCCCGGGGGGTCACGCGGAAGTGGTCGCCGTCGTCGGCGTCCATCCGCGAGTGGCCGTGCACATGAAGGGCCTCTCCGCGCTCCTCAAGGCGGTAGGTGAAGCCGCCCAACATGCCGACCACCCGGAAGGCGATCTCCACGGCCAGTCCCTCCGTCAGCGGAGACAGCGGCGGCAGCAGGTGCTCGACCTCCTCGAAGCAACGGCCGGTTCTCTCCCGCAGCAGCGTATGGAAGTGGTGCTCCAGCACATCGGGGGGGAGGGGAGCTGCCGGACCACGACCGGTTCCAGTAGCCCGAGCAGATGCGCATGCCCCTGCTCCCGTGCGACGTCCACGGCGCGCCGACCGTCCCGGGTTCGCTGCGTGCGCCAGGCGCCGTGCGCGATCAGCCGGGAGACGACCGCGAAGTCCGCGCCGTGCCAGGCCGCCTGGTGCAGCGGGGCGAAGCCGGTGCGGTTCCCGGGCCGGGGGAGGTTGACCCACCTCGGATTCCTCCCCAACTCCCCGAACAGGCCGTTCCAGTCGGCGTCCCGGGCCATGTCCGAGAACCGGTCCCGCTCCTTGAGGTACCAGTCGCCGAAGCGCTCCCGGGCGGTGAGGCCGTCCCATTCGATGGAGATCACACCGACACGCTATCGGACACCGTCGGGGCCACGCCGGGTCAGCCGGCCTGGGTGAACAGGGCGCGGTGAAGGAGATCCCGCGCACGCCTGCCGCGTTCCTCGCGGCGGCCCGCGTCGCTGTCGGCCACGATGCCCTCGCCCATCGAGACGGCCACCATCAGGTCCTCGACATCGACGCCCTGTTGGACGGTCCCGGCCGTACCACCACGATCGAGGAGAGACTCGAAAGCAGTTGTGCCTGAGGTGTCCCGTAACTGATGCCCGGTCGGCGCCTTGTGAGTCAGGGATCGTCGAGTTCCGGTCCGGCCGACATCTCGGCCCGGCTCAGCTGAGGCCGCCGATGTTCCTGTGCCACCCCACCAGGTTGCTCCGCAGGTCGAACCGCACCAACCGTCCTCACGATGGCGGAAATATCCAAGACTCGCGGCAACCCTCGCACCAGGATGGCCCCGCTCGGTCAGGACATGACATGCGCGGGGCCGGTGCACGCGGGGGCAGGGAGCTCCGATGGGGCGAGGACTCCCGCCGGCCGACCGCCGCCGTACGGGGAGGGGAGACGTCGTGGGGTTGTTCCGTACGTCAGGCAGACGTGAGAGATCGGTAGGGCGCCGCCGGTCGTTCCGGCAGGCGGTGGCCCTGGGCGCAGGGCTGGCGTTGCTGGCCGCGGGGAGCACGCTCGTGTTGCCCGCGCAGACGGCGGCGGCCGCCGCGCCGAAGTACGACGGTGATCCGACGCAGTACTGGAACGGCGTGCTGCTGGAGATGTTCCGGCAGGCCGGTGGTTCGCAGGGGTCGCCGGGGCAGTTGGCCCGGTCGGCGGCGATGATGAACGCGGCGATCTACGACGGGGAGAGCTCGTACCAGAACACCTTCTACACGATGAAGTACAAGCCCTACCTGTCGGCGCCCAAGTACCCGAACCTCGGTCAGGGGCCCGACGAGGAGGAGCGGATCATCGGGCGGACGGCGTACAACATCCTGCATCACCTGTACCCGAACCAGACCGCGTATCTGGACAAGATGTTCCTGGACCGGTTCGGAACGCCGCCCACGCAGTTCGACGTCATCGACACCGAGATCGTCAGCACGATCTACAACAACATGATCAAGGCCCGCACCAACGACGGTTCGGAAAACCAGAAGCTGTACAACCTGGAAAACGTACCGGGGGCGTGGCGTCCCACGGGTGAGCCGGGCTGCACCAGCTCCAGCGAGGCGGTGACGCCCCGTTGGGGGGAAGTGAAGCCGTTCACCATGAGTTCCGGGTCCGAATACCGGCCGACCACGCCGGGCAGCTTCGCGGACTATGCCACGCTGCTGGCCAGTCCGGCGTACGCGTACCAGGTCGAGCAGGTGCGCCTGCTCGGGGGCCGGGGGTCCACGCAGCGGACCACCGAGCAGACGGCGATCGCCACCTTCTGGGCCAATGACCTGGGGCCGGATGCCGGCGACCCCAGCATCAAGGGCACGTTCAAGCCGCCGGGGCAGCTGCTGGACGCCACGATCCGCATCGCGAAGGCGCGCATCACGAACAAGTACGAGAACGCGCGGCTGTTCGCGCTGGTGTCGCTGGCGATGGCGGACAGCGCGATCGGTGAGTGGGATGTGAAGTACCTGACGCGGATCGACCTGTGGCGTCCCGTCTCCGCGATCCACAACGGGATCGACTCCTCGTGGCAGCCGCTGTCCGCGGCCCGCGACGGCTCGCCCCTCACACCGTGCTTCCCCGCATGGGCCTCGGGTCACGCGGCCTTCGCCGGCGCCTGGGCGGCGGTGATGAAGGGGTACTTCGGCAGCGACACCATGAACTTCACGGTCAGCACGGAAGACCCTGCCTCGCCGCAGAAGACGCGGACCTTCACCAGCTTCAGCCAGGCCGCCCAGGAGGACGCGGACAGCCGGGTGTACCTGGGGGTGCATTACCCGTGGGACGCGAGCGACGGACTGAAGCTGGGCGACGACGTGGCGACGAGGGCAGTACTGCCGCGGCTGGGGCCGGTGGGGTCCTGAGCGGCGTACACCTCAGTGGCCGGCCAGTACGACGCTGGTGACCTGCCCCTCCTCCCGGTCCAGTTGGGCGAAGCAGGCGCCGTGGGTGCGTTCGGTGACGAAGCGGGAGGGGGAGCGGCCGGTCATGGCCTTGAATTCGCGGTTCAAGTGGGCCTGGTCGTAGTAGCCGCAGGCGGCTGCGATCTGGGACGGGGGGAGGCGGGCGTCCAGCAGGCGCACGGCGTGCCGGAAACGCAGGACACGGGCGGTGCCCTTGGGTGACAGGCCGATCTGCTCCCGGAAGCGGCGTTCGAGGTGGCGCTCGCTCCAGCCGACCGCGGCCGCCAGCTCCGCCACGGTGGACCCGGTGGACCCGCCGGACACAAGCTGCCGCCAGGCCCACACCAGGCGGTGGGAGACGGGCGGGCCGGTCCGGGCGCGGGCGGTGAGGAAGGCGTCCAGCAAGGTGAAGCGGGCGGCCCACCCGGGGGTCTCGGCGAGCGCCCCGGCAAGGTCGTAGGCCGACTGTCCCAGCAGGTCGGCGAGGTCCACCATGGAGTCGGCCAACTCGTCCATCGGTGTCCGGAACAGAGTGAACGCGGCCCAGGGCGCCATCGCCACCTCGATGCCGTGCGCCCGACCGTCGTGTTCACCGACGCTGGCCCGGGTGTGCAGCCCGGAGAGCAGCGAGGTGTACGAGGTCCCGGGCCGCACGACCTGTTCCGGCCGCCCGACCGGATCCGCTCCGGTGATCCGGAGTGGGTCACCGAAGCCCAACACCAACGTCACGGACGCGTTGGGCACTTCGAGCCGTCGCCGGGAACGCTCGAACGCCAGTCGGAACCCCCGGTAACCGCGCACCCCGGGCCGCAGCCCCGGGTGCGGCAGCCGCGTCACCATCTCCCAGGTTCCGTCCGGTCCAGCCAAACGTCGCACAGCGGCCACCCCCGGTCCGTAGGGCCGACGGTAACGACCTGCGGCCGACTCGGTGGACGGTAGCTCCCTGCCCGGCGCTGGGACAGTGCGTTTCGGGCCATGGTCACGAATGATCGGCGCTGTCCGACGTCGTGGTCCCAAGGGAGCCCTCGCGCCGGCTCGAGAGGTCGTTCAGAGACTTAAGGAGCGACGGCCGGCCTTTCGGGAGCGAAACCGGACAGCAGCACCGCATGAAGCTCCCACCGTGTTTCACGTTGGCCGCGACCACTCTTGACGCACCGAACGCCCACAAGCTGGCGCGGTTCTACCAGGGCCTGCAATGGCCTTCCACCCGGGCCGGGCAGCAGACGATGATGCATCTCGACATCGAGGTGAACGATCTGTCATCAGCCGTGGAGCGTGCCCTTGCCCTGGTGCGACTGTCGCGGACTTCCAGCCTCAGAGTGCTGCTCCGCAAAGCCCGTTCGGGCTTTGCCCAACCCTGGTTCGCTGCTGGTTGGTTCATGCACTCGGATTTGCCGGCGCCTTACCTGAGAAGGCTCCAATCAACGGCACTGTTCGCGGTCGCGGATATCTGACGCCCCGATGTCCCACAATCCGACACCACAAAAGGTACGAGGCATAGCAGCAGGTCACCGGCATGGAGACTGCCGCATTTTCTTTCGTTCCATCAATGTTCAATCAGCCGTTCCTGCTTGCGCCTCAACGAGTCCCTAGGGTCCCTGAAGGATTCGAAAGAGGGGGCCCATGGACACACTCCATTCAGTCCGGGCGCGCGGGATCACCAAATGTTTCGGCGACGTCGTCGCGCTCGACGGCATCGACCTGGATGTGCCGCAGGGTCAGATACACGGCATGGTCGGACCGAACGGGGCCGGCAAGACGACGCTGCTCGGTCTCCTGCTGGGCCTGGCCGTCGCCGACAGCGGCAGTCTGGAGATCCTGGGTACGCCGGTCGGGCGGGCGCTCGCCGCTCCCGACGGCGTCGCCGGCTTCGTGGACGGACCCGGGCTCTACCCCTCGCTCACCGCCCGGCAGAACCTAGCCGCCCTGTCGGCGCTCCGCGGTGGCGACGCGCTGACAGCGGGGATCGACGAGGTGCTCGACCAGGTCGGGCTCACCGATGTCGCCGACGACCGGGCCCGCGGTTACTCCCTCGGCATGCGTCAGCGGCTCGGGCTCGCCGCCGCGCTGCTCACGAAGCCTCGGCTGCTCGTGCTCGACGAACCGTCCAACGGCCTCGACCCGGCGGGCAAGAGACACGTACACGGTGTCCTCAACCGGCTCGCGGCGGGCGGAACCAGCGTCGTGCTCTCCAGCCACCGTATGGACGACCTCGAGGCGCTGTGCTCCGAGGTCACCATTCTCGCGACCGGACGCGTCGTCTTCTCCGGCCCGCCCGGCAAGCTGGCCGCCGAGAACCGTGAACTCGACTACCGGTTGCTCACCTCCGACGCGCGGGCCGCCCGCGAAGAGGCCGCCGGCACGGCCGGGATCCGCGTCGTCGACGGCGTCGGACCGCGGTGCGGCGCCGAGGCGCTCGTGGTGCGCGCGCTGGTGCCCGCCCTCGACGAACTGGTGGTGCGGCTCGTCCACGCGGGCGTCGCGGTGCGCGAGCTCACGCCCGTGGTGTCGCCGCTCGAGGCCGCCTTCCTCGCCCTCACCGAGCAGCCCAGCGAGCAGCCCGAGCAGTCCGAGCAGTCCGAGCAGCCCACCCGGCAGTCCACCGAGCAGGAGGACGACGGCCGATGACCACGATCGTCGCAGCGGACCACACCATCGCTGCCCGCCGCGTCTCGGTGCCGCGCGGCTACCGCTTCGAGCTGGTCAAGCTGGTCTCGCAATGGCGGATCCGCCTGCTCGTCCTCGCCTGCTGGATCGCGCCGGGACTGTTCGTCGCCGCGGTGAGCCGGCAGAGCACGCTCCCTTCCGACACCCTCTTCGGTCGCTGGATGCACGCCACGGGGTGGGCCGGACCCCTGGTGATACTCGGCTTCGCGGGCACCTGGGCGCTTCCGCTGCTGACCTCGGTGGTCGCCGGTGACGTGTTCGCCTCCGAGGACCGGCTCGGCACCTGGCGGCATCTGCTGGTGGCGGTCCGGTCGCCCTGGCGGATCTTCGTGGCGAAGGCGCTGGCCAGCCTCAGCGTCATCCTGCTGCTCGTGGCCGGGCTGGCCTGCTCCAGTGCGGCCGGCGGCCTCGCGTCGGTCGGCAACCAGCCTCTGGTCGGCCTGGACGGCCACCTGCTGGCGCCGTCGGACGCCGCCGGGAGGGTCGTCCTCGCCTGGGTCTGCGTACTCGCCCCGACCCTGGCACTCGCCGGCATCGGACTGCTCGGGTCGGTCGCGCTGGGGCGGTCCCCGATGGGACTGCTGCTTCCCGCGCTCGTCGCGCTCACGATGCAGCTCCTGCAGATGATGCCGCTGCCCGTCGCGGTACGCCTGTCCCTGCCCGGCTACGCCTTCATCGCCTGGAACGGTCTGTTCACCAGCCCCGCGCAGCTCACCCCGCTGTTGATCGCCATCGTTGTCAGCCTGGTGTGGGCGGTGACCGCGACAGCGCTGGCCTGTCTCCTCTTCCTGCGGCGCGACTTCACCAACCTGACCGACGACGGCTCCGCGCGCCGCGCCGTGACGGCCGGGGCCCTGCCGCTGGTCGGGCTGGTCGCCGCGACGGTCGCGGTCGTCACCGCGGCGACCGGGGCCACCGGCTCCGGGATCGAGCAGGACAAGGTGCAGCACTCACTCGCCACGGCCTTCGCCCACCTCTATCGCCTGCAGACCGAGCAACTCCACCGTCCGCACGTCACCGAAGCGCAGTTGAAGGCCACGGCGACGTGCGACAAGGGCAGCGACAAGGTCGCCGCCGAAGGGCCGGGCAACGACTGGCGATGCGTCGTGTCCTGGCATCTCCCCGACGTCGCGGTGGCAGGGACGGCCATCTATCAACTCGACGTCGCCTCAGACGGGCGGTTCGTGGCCGACGGCGACGGACCCAAGGAAGTGAACGGCTACTTCCTGGTCCGTACCCCCACCGGGGACGCCCCGAATCCCCTATGGCAGTTCGACGGCAACGTCGAACTGCTCGACACCACCGCGAAGGGATAACTCCGTGCAGGTAACACGACAGCGCCGGATTGACGAGCGGGAGCAGTTCAGCCTCTTCGGTAGACACGTCGGCCGCCGCACCGTGCTGGTGGCGGCGGGCATCGCCGTCGCCCTCGGCGTCACGGGCACCGCCGTCGCCCAGACTTGGCAGTTCGGCACCCAGCAGGTCGCCCAGGTCACCCCCCGTGGCCAGGTCATCTCCAGCGACCAGTACATCAAGCCGTACGGCAGCCGCACCGTCATCAACGACGGCAAGATCATGTCGTCGACGGTCAGCCCGGACGGCACCCACCTGGCGGCCGCGGTCGCCGACGGTGACGCGTCGCTGGTCGTCATGGACCTCGCGACCGGGCAGGTCAAGCAGAAGGTCGGCGCCAACGCGGCGGACGACCTGCGCATCAAGACCGGCTCCGTCGGCCAGGAGGGCCCGACGTACTCGCCCGACGGCACGCAGCTGTGGCTGGGCCAGGCCGACGGCTACACCAAGTTCACCGTCGACGCGGACGGCACCCTGGCCAATCCGACGACCGTCCCGATCCCGGCCGACGGCACCAAGCACGCCCTGGTGGGTGCGGCGGTGTTCTCGGCCGACGGCTCCACCGTGTACTCCGCGGTCAACGGCCAGAACCGGGTCGTCGCCATCGACGCGGCGACCGGAACCGTCAAGCGGAGCTGGTCTGTCGGCACCGCCCCGCGCGGCATCGTGCTGGTCGGCGGCAAGCTCTACGTCAGCAACGAGGGCGGGCGTCCGGCCAAGGCCGGCGACACCACGATGAACTCCTACGGCACCGAGGTGCCGGCCAACCCGAAGACCGGAGCCGCCACCTCCGGCACGGTCAGCGTCATCGACCTGGCGGACCCGTCCGCCGCCGTCGGAAGCATCGACGTCGGTCTGCACCCGACCGCGGTGTACGCCAGGAAGGGGACGGTGTTCGTCACCAACACCGCCGACAACAGCGTCTCGGTCATCGACACGGCCAGGGACAAGGTCGTACAGACCATCGCCACCCAGCCCTGGCCGGAGGCCTCGGTCGGCTACGAGCCCAACGCGGTGACGCTGACCGACGACGGCCGCCTGCTGGTGACGCTCGGCCGCGCCAACGCCGTCGCCGTCTACCGGTACGCCTCCCCGCAACAGCCGGCCCGTTACGTCGGCCTGCTTCCCACCGACTACTTCCCCTCGGAGATCACCACCGTCGGCAAGAACGTGGTCGTCTCCAACACCCGTGGCATCGACGCCCGTCGTCCCACCGCCGCCACCGGCCACGGCACCCACGACACGACGTCGAGCCTGACCCGGTTCACGCTGCCGGACGACAGCGTCATCAGGGCCCAGACGGCCAAGGTGTTCCAGCAGAACGGCTGGACCGCCGGCTCGGTCACGACGGCCAAGGGCACCAGCCACGCGAAGCCGCTGCCGGTCCCGGTGCGGCTCGGCGACCCCTCGACGATCAAGCACGTCTTCCTGCTCGTCAAGGAGAACCGGACCTACGACCAGGTCTTCGGCGACCTGCCGCAGGGCAACGGTGACGCGTCGCTCACGACGTTCGGCGAGAACGTGACGCCGAACCAGCACGCGCTGGCCCAGCAGTTCGGCCTCTACGACAACTTCTACGACGTCGGCACGAACTCCGCCGAAGGCCACAACTGGCTGATGCAGTCGGACAACCCGGAGTACACCGAGTCCTCGGCCGGTGAGTACGCGCGCAGCTACGACACCGAGAACGACGTGCTCGGCCACCAGAAGACCGGCTTCGTCTGGACCGGTGCGCAGGCGGCCGGCAAGTCCGTCAAGGACTTCGGCGAGTTCCAGTCGCTGGAGAGCAAGCCGGCCGGCGCGAACTGGCAGAACCTGTACTGCGACAGCAAGAACATGGCCGCGACCGGGCAGCAGACCGCCTACCCCATCAAGACGGGCTCGGCGATCCCCTCCCTCAACGACGTGTCGGTGCAGGGCTTCCCGATGTTCGACCTCGACGTTCCGGACATCTACAAGGAACAGATCTGGAAGCAGGACTTCGAGAAGAACGGTCCGGCGAACCTGAACATGTTCTGGTTCTCCAACGACCACACCGGCGGTCCGGCGAACGCGTCCGCCGAGGTCGCGGACAACGACCTCGCGGTCGGCAGGATGGTCGACGAGATCTCGCACAGCAAGTACTGGAAGGACTCGGCGATCTTCGTCGTCGAGGACGACTCCCAGAACGGTCTCGACCACGTCGACGGCCACCGTGCTCCGGTCCAGGTCATCAGCCCGTACGCCAAGCACGGCGCCGTCGACAACCACTACTACTCGCAGATCACGATGATGCGCACGGTCGAGCAGATTCTCGGGATGCACCCGATGAACCAGCTGGACAGCGCGGCCACCCCGATGTACGGGGCGTTCAGCCCGAAGCCGGACAACACGCCGTTCACGGCGGTGCCCAACCGGACCTCGCTGACGCTCGGTGTGAGCCCCCAGCCCGCGTGCGGCTCGGACACCCCGGCCCCGCAGAACACCAAGGCGGCGGCCGCGCCGACGTCCGCCGCGGTACCGCAGGCCCAGCAGGGACTCGCGGCGCAGTGGAAGACCTGGGCGTCCCACCAGCGGCTGACCGGCTCGAACGCCGTGCCCGACTACGCCAACGCCGAGCAGATGAACCGCTACACGTGGTACCAGACGCACAACTGGACCAAGCCGTACCCCGGTGACAAGAAGGTGTACGCGCCGAACGCCGTACCCGGCGCCTACATCCCGTCCACGGAGTCCGACGGCTGACGCACCCGGACACGGACACACCGAACCGCCATGCGGGGCCCCTGGTCTGCGTCACGCAGGCCAGGGGCCCCGCCCGGCCTCGATGTGTTTCTCGGCGCCGAGCGGGCCGAAACACATGGGAAACGGGCGCTTCGTACGCTCCTGCACGTGCACCTGACAGTCCTTGACTCCCCCAGCGAGTGGAGCCGGTTCGCCGAGGCCTCCATCGAACGCCGGATGCTGCTCGCCCTCGGCGACCGGCTCGGTACCAGGCTGCGCCCGAGGCCGCTGATGCTGCCCGACGGCAGTCGTGTCGAGGTGGAGGGGATCGACGACGCGGGCCGCGTACTCGTCCAGCTGGTCGGCAACCAGGGCACCTACAAGCCCGCCTACCGCAACAAGGTCATGGCGGACATGTTCAAGCTGCTGTGGCTGCGGGACTCGGTGCCGACGGCCGAGCGCACGGTGCTCCTGGTCACGGAGCTGATCGTGCAGGCGCTCGGCGGCTGGGTGGCCCGCGCGGCGGCGGACCTCGGAATCGAGATCCACGTCTTCGACGGCACCACCGCCGTCCCGCTTCGCCACCGAACGTAAAGTCGACGAAACACACCACGGTGGCTGACAGAAACACAGGGCTTCTACGGTCGAGGACACCTAAGCGGATTTCCGCGTGGCAGTCACCCGCACTCGCCACGCACGCTCTCCGACTTCCAGGACCGGGCCTTCGTGCTCGCTACATGGATGGGAGCGTGAAGGTGACTGGTACGCCAGCACTCGAACTACGGTCGGTGCACCGGGTCTACGGATTCGGGCCGTCCGCGACGAACGCCCTGGACGACGTCCGGTTGACGGTGCCCCCCGGCCGCTTCGTCAGCCTCATCGGCCCCAGCGGCTGCGGCAAGTCGACCCTGCTGCGCCTCGTCGCCGGGCTGGAGCGGCCCGACCGCGGTGAGGTCCTGGTGCACGGCGTCCCGCCGGCGAAGGCATGCGCCGCCAAGATGATCGGGCTGGTGCCGCAGAGCCCGGCGTTGCTGCCCTGGTTGTCCGTGCTGCGGAACGTCACCCTGCCCCAGAAGATCAACAAGGGTGCCGCCAGGCGCCGCGAACGCATCGCCGGCACCGAGCGGGAGGGCGCACCGGCCGCCCCCGACATGCGGGAACTCCTCGTCAAGGCGGGGCTCGGCGACGCCATGCACAAGCTCCCGGCGCAGCTGTCGGGCGGTATGCGACAGCGTGCCGCGATCGTGCGCGCCTTCGGCCTGCGGCCCGACGTCCTCGTCATGGACGAGCCGTTCTCGGCGCTCGACGAGTTCACCCGCGAGAGCCTTCAGGACCAACTGCTCGACCTGTGGGACGAGTTGAAGACGACGGTCCTGTTCGTCACCCACTCCGTCCCCGAGGCCGTCCGGCTCTCCGACACCGTGGTCGTCATGGCCCCTGGCCCCGGCCGCGTCGTGGACACCATCGACGTGGACCTGCCCCGCCCGCGCGGTGAACGCCTCTTCGGGGAGCGCCGCTTCCACCAGTACGAGGATCTGGTCCGAGACCGGCTGCGCCGTGCCTGGCGCTCCGAAGCCGCGTGAGTGGGGGCGAGGACATGACCGTGGCCGATGAACGCACCACCGCTCCGGCGCCCCAGGCCGATCCGCCCGTCGAACCGTCGCGCTTCAGCCTCAGCCATCCGAGGTCCCGGATCGCGTGGATCCGCCCGGCGGTCTGGCTGCCCCTGCTCGTGACGCTGGCGGCCCTCGCCGCTCTGTGGCAGTGGGGAGCGGAGAGACTGCCGTATCTGCTGCCGCCGTTGCAGGACATCGGCAGCTCGCTCGCGGGCCAGTTCGGCTACTACGTCGACAACGCCCTGGTCACCCTGGGCGAGGCGGTGGCCGGACTCGCGATGGGGTTCGCCGCGGCGTTCGTCCTCGCGGTGCTGACCAGTGAACTGCCCATGGTGCGCCGGGCGGTCATGCCGATCGCCGTCGTCCTCAACGTCACCCCACTGGTGGCGATCGCCCCGGCCCTGGTCGTGGCCTTCGGTTTCGGACCGCTGCCCAAGCTCGTCATCGCCGGCCTGATCTGCTTCTTCCCGATCCTCATCAACACGGCGGCCGGTCTGCGGTCCGTACCGCGGCAGGTGCTGCAGGTGTACCGGACGATGGACGCCGGCCGGCTGGAGCTGCTGCGGCACGTGCGTGTCCCCAACGCGCTGCCGTACGTGTTCGCGGCGCTGCGCATCGTCTTCCCGCTGTCGATCGTCGGGGCGGTGGTGGCAGAGATGTCGGCGTCGGGATCGGCCGGCGGCCTCGGCACCGTGATCGGCGTGGCCTCGTCGATGAACCAGCTGCCGGTCGTCTACGCCTCGATTCTCGTCCTCGCGGTCATGGGCGTGCTGCTGCTGCTCGCCGTGACGCTGGTCGAGCGCCGTGTCCTGCACTGGCACGACAGCGCGCACAACTGACGCGTCCCGACACCCACTTACCCGCACGTCGCTCCACCCACCCGTGGCCCGCGGAGGCGGGGCGCTCGGCAACCCGTGCCTTCCTCCCTCGTCCACACCTTCCCCGGCGCCCGCCGCCAGTCTGGAGTCACCCATGCCGTCCACCATGCCGTCCAAGCCGTACCGCCTCATCAGATCCGGCCTCGCCTCCCTCGCCGCCGTCACGCTGACGGCCGTCGTCGCGGGCTGCGGCTCGGGCTCCGGCGACAGCACCTCGACCGGCTCGGAAGGTTCCGCGATCTCCGCGAAGCGCTGCGCCGACAACAAGGCCGCCGGCAAGATCACCTACCTGTCGGGCTACCAGTACCAGTCCTCGGTGTCGATCCTCGAGTACATCGCCGCAGCCCAGCTCGGCTACTTCAAGGACCTCTGCCTCTCCGTCGACCTCAAGCCCGGCAGCGGCGACACCGCGCAGAACACCAAGCTGCTCGCCGGCGGACAGGCGACCGTGAGTCCCGTCGCCGAGCAGGACGTCATCCAGGCCCGTGCCAACGGGATCGACATCACGGGCATCTCCTCGTACTCGAACGCCGGCCTCGAGATCCTGATGACGAACAAGGACATCACCGACCTGACCCAGCTCGACGGCAAGGTCGTCGGCCACAAGGGCTACGTACCGGCCACCGTCGAGGCGATGATGGTCAAGGCCGGAGTCGACTGGAACTCGCTCAAGCTGGTCAAGCAGGGCTACGACCCCTCCGTGCTGCCGCGCCGGCAGGGCGGCCTCGAAGCGCTCACCGGGTTCGTCTCGAACGAGCCCAACCAGCTCAAGGCGGCCGGTGACGACGTCACCGTGTGGAAGCCGGTCGACTACGGCGTCCCCAGCTCGCTCGGGGCGATGGCGGTGAACCCCGCGTTCGCCAAGGAGCACCCGCAGGCCGTCGAGGACATCCTGCGCGCCGCCCTGCACGCCTACGACTACTGCTCGTCCGGCGAGAAGCACATCGCCGAGTGCGTCGGATACGCGGCACGGCTGTCGGGACCGACGTACGACAAGAAACTGAACACGACCATCTGGAAGACGGAGACGAAGGTCGCCAAGGACAACCCCGCGCCCGGACAGCCGCTGGGCGGCATCGACCTCAAGAACGTCGCCGGGCTCGTGGACATGCTCCACCAGTTCAAGATCGTGCCCGCCGGCGTGACCGCCGCCCAGGCCCGGGGATGGTTCGACACCTCCCCCGTGACGAACATCTACACCGCCGACAAGCTGGTCTGGCCCGCCCCGTAGCCGCACCCCACGGGACGTGCCCCTGACCCCACGCGGCAGCAGAGATCTCACGGAAAGGCCCACCAACGTGCCCGCGAAAGAGTACGGAATCTTCCTCCCCATCGGAAACGGCGGATGGATGCTGTCCACGACCGCGCCCCACCCCGAGGCGACCTACGCGTGGAACAAGCGCGCGGCCCTGCACGCGGAGACCATCGGCCTCGACTTCGTCATGTCGATGGCGAAGTGGCGCGGTTTCGGCGGCAGCACCGACCACTGGGGACGCTCGCTGGAGTCGATGACGATGATGGCGGCGCTCGCCGAGGCGACCAGCCGGGTCAAGATCTGGGCGACCCTGCACGCCAACGTCCACAATCCCGCCCTCGCGGCGAAGATGTTCACCACCCTCCAGGACATCTCCGGCGGCCGCGCCGGTATGAACATCGTCAACGGCTCCTACGCGGGCGAGTTCGAGCAGTTCGGGGAGTGGGACCCGCGGCTCAGCCACGCCGACCGCTACCGGATGACGGAACTGTGGACGGAGGCGGTCACCCGGCTGTGGACCGAGGACTCCGTCACCCTGCGCACCCCGTACTTCGACCTCGTCGACTGCGAGTCCCGCCCGCATCCGGACACCCGGCCGACCCTCATCAACGCGGGCCGGTCGGAGGAGGCCCGCCGTTTCCAGGCCAGGTACGCCGACGGCGCCTTCCTCGCCGCCGAGAGCCTCGACGAGATGCGGATGCTCTCGGCGGACGTCCACGGGCGGGCGAAGGCCAACGGGCGGGTCTGCAAGACGTACTCGATGCTCACCGTCGTCCAGGACGAGACGGACGAGCTCGCCGCGAAGAAGGTGAAGGAGTGGGGCGCCGGCCTCGACCGCGAGGCACTCACCCATATGCGCCGCACCTGGGGCGTCCCCGAGGACCAGGCCCGCGCGTGGGCCGAGGGCGCCGACGGAGAGGCGGCGTTCCAGACCGCGTACGTCGCGGGATCGGCGCGGACGGTCACCGACCACATCGAGTACATCGTGCGCGAGGCCGACCTCGACGGGCTCATGCTGATCTTCCCCGAGTACGACGCGGACATGCTGCTGTTCGGCGACACGGTGCTGCCGACTCTGCGCGAGCGCGACGAGGTGGCGGCCTGATGTCCGAGCCGATGTCCGACCTGCGCGACAGACAACTCGCCCACCTCACCCGGCCCGGGAACAGACCCGCGCTGGTCGTGGTCGACGTACAACGGGACTTCGCCGATCCGGACCGCCTCGCCGCGTACGGCCTGACGGAGGCCGCGCTGTCGGCGCTCGACCGGGCGGTCACCCGCATCGGCGACCTCGTCGACGCCGCCCGGGCCACTGAAGTACCGGTCGTCTGGGTCGAGTTGGGCAGTGACCCCGCCAGGCCGTGGCGGGCGGGCAACTGGCTGCGCGGGGGTGACTACGACGCGCCCATGAGTCCGGACGAGCCGTGCGTCCTCGCTACGCCCGGGGCCGAGTGGTACCGCCTGCGGCCCGCCGAGGGCGAGATCCGCGTGGTCAAGCGCGGTTACAGCGGATTCCTCGGCACCGATCTCGACGCACGGCTCCACGCGGCCGGCTGCGACTGGCTCACCGTGGTGGGTCTGACGAGCGAGTGCTGTGTCGACGCGACCGCCCAGGACGCCGTACAGCTGGACTGGCCCGTCGTCGTCCCCCGGGACGCGACGGCCGCCTACGACCTCGGCGTCAACGCCGCGGCCCTGGTCCAGCTGGGGCTCAACGTGGCCCTGCTCAGCGACACCGACGAGGTCGTCGACCTGTGGAAGAAGGGCGTGCGGTGAACGGCATGCACATCGCCTTCGACCTCTCCTTCACGCACACCGAGGGAGCGTGGGCCCGGCAGGGCTCCTGGGTCGGACAGGACTTCCCGGACGTGCGCATGTACATGGAACTGGCGCGGACGGCCGAGCGGGCCGGTGTCGGCATGCTGTTCTTCGGCGACGGAAGCGGCATACCCAGCACCTGGCGCGGGAGCATCGACCCGGCCGTGGAATGGGGTATCCAGTGGCCGCGGCACGACATGTCGCCGGTCATCGCGGCCATGTCCACGGTGACGGAGAAGATCGGCTTCGGGCTGACGTACTCGTCGACGTTCATGCATCCGTTCTACGTCGCCCGGCTCCTCAACTCGCTCGACCATGTGACGGGCGGACGTATCGCCTTCAACGTGGTCGCCTCCACGCGCGGCGCGGACGCGGCGAACTACGGGTTCGCGGAGCTGATGGACCACGACCTGCGCTACGAGCGGATGGAGGAGTTCGTCGCGGTCTGCCGCGCGCTGTGGGACTCGGTGGCTCCCGACGCCATTGTCCGTGACCGGGTCACGGGCCGGTTCGCCGACCCCTCGAAGGTGCGCCCGATCGATCACCGGGGGCGCTTCTTCACCGTCAAGGGCCCGCTCGCGTCGGTGCCCAGCCCACAGCACCACCCGGTCGTCGTCCAGGCGGGCAACTCGCCCCGCGGAATCGCCGCGTCGGCCCGGTTCGCCGATCTGGTCTTCGGCTTCGGCGGCAACCTCATGGTTCAGCGGCGTCACCGCGAACTGCTCGACGAGGCACTCCTGTCCGAGCGACGCGACCCGGCGGAGGTGGGCATCCTGTGGGCCACGCAGGTCATCGTCGGCCGTACGACCGCTGAGGCGCGGGCGCGCCGCGACGCGGTGCAGGAGTTCTGGAACGAGGAGGCCGTCGCCACCTACCTGTCACACAACGCCGGTTACGACCTCTCGACGCTGCCCCGGTCGTTCAGCCTGGCCGAACTGCGCGACGCGATCGTCGCCGCCCAGGCGAGCCCCGCGGGCCTGATCGGTTCTCTCCTCGCCGAGTTCGGTGAGGACCACACGATGAGCCGGAGCGAGTTCTTCGCACACGGCCGCGGCAGGGCGACGGGCCTCGACCACAGCGTCGTCGGCGACCCCGCCACCGTCGCCGACGCACTGGAGGAGAACTTCGCCGCGACCGGGTCACGCGGCGGCTACATGTTCTCGTGCCCGCTGGCCATGCCCTCGGGCTTCGCCGACATCAGCGAGTTGCTGCTGCCCGAGCTGCGCCGTCGCGGTGCGCTCGCGCCGGCCTACCCCGGCGCCACGCTGCGCGAGAACCTGGCGGTGTGAGATGGCCGCGACGAGCGAGCGACGCCACTGGCTGGCTCTCGGCAGCCTGTGCGCGGGGTTCTTCATGCTGCTGCTGGACAGCACGATCACCTCGGTCGCACTGCCCGCGCTGATCACCGGCCTGCACACCACCGAGACCCTCGCGATCTGGGTCAACAGCGGCTACCTCATCGCCTGCGCCGTGCCCCTGATCATCGCGGGGCGGCTGGGCGACCGCTACGGCCACCGGCGTGTCCACCTGGTCGGGCTCGCGACGTTCACCCTCGGGTCGCTGCTGTGCGCACTGGCCCCCACCATCACGGCACTGATCGGGTGGCGGGTGGCCCAGGGTGTCGGTGCCGCGCTGATGACACCGCAGTGCCTGACTCTCATCAAGGCGCTGTTCCAGCCGCCGCGCCTCGCTGTCGCGCTCGGCACCTGGGGCGCGGTCGGCGGTGCCGCGGTGGCCGCCGGCCCTCTGGTGGGCGGCGGGCTCGTCGCCGCCGGCGGCTGGCCCGCGGTGTTCTGGGTCAACGTCCCGCTCGGCGTCGCCGCGATGGCCGCCGTGGCCGCGTTCGTGCCGGCCCTCCCCCGCCAGAAGGTGGGCATCCCGGTGTGGGCGATCTGCGCGAACGGGACGGGCGTGGGCGCACTCGTGCTCGGCGTGCAGGGCACGGACGCCGTGAGCGCCGACGTCCTGGACGTACCCCGCTGGCTGCTCGCCACCGTCGGCGCGCTGGTCGTCGCGGCCGTCGTATGGCTGCAACGCCGGGACGGGCAGCGGGCGTTGGTGCCGATCACGCTGCTGCGCAGCCGCGGGTTCCTCACCGCGGCCTGGGGCGCCGCCGCGGCGGCCTTCTGCTCCGGCTCGGCCATGATCCCGCTGATGCTCTACCTGCAGCGGGAGCGCGGGCTCGACACCGGCGCGGCGGCCCTCACGCTCGTCCCGATGGGTGTGCTGTGCCTGCTCGGCGCGCCGGTCTCGGCCCGGCTCAACAACGGCATCGGGCCCCGTGCGGTCGCCGTCATCGGCTCCCTCGCACTCGTCCTGTCCATCGGCGCGTCGGCGGTGCTCGTCGCGACCGACGCGCCGATCCCCGCCCTGACCGCCGCCTTCGCGGTGTACGGGGTGGCCAACTCGTTCGTCTGGTCACCCCTGTCGATCGCGGCGGTGAGCGCGGTCGCCCCGGACGAGGTGGGGGCGGCGTCGGGAACCTTCAACGCCATGAAGCAGCTCGGCGCGGTGCTCGGCAGCGCGGTCTGTGCCGTGCTGCTGGCCGGATTCGGGTACGCCGCCACCCTGGCCGGTCTCGCCGCCGTCGGACTGCTCTGTCTGCTCCTGTCCGCGGTCCTCGAAGTGGACCGGGTGGACCGTCCCGGGGCCGGATCCTCCGCGGCGTCCGCCGCCGCGCCCCCTCTACCCACAGGAGTCATCTGATGCAGGCCGTCACCGTCGCCGGAATCCCACCCATGCCGGCCTGCCCCGCGCAAGGTCCCCACCGCATCGACGCCGCGGGGACGAGGGCCGCGCGATGACGACGAGGGACAGCTTCACCTCGGATCCCGGCGAGATGCAGAAGGCGTTCTCCCAGTTCCCGTCGGGAGTCGCGGCGCTCTCGGCTCGCGTCCACGGCGACCCGACCGTCATGATCGTCTCGTCGTTCGCCGTCGGGGTGTCCTACAACCCGCCCATGGTCTCCTTCGCCGCACAGCACACCTCGACGACCTGGCCGGTGCTGTCCGGAGCGCAGGCGATCGGTATCTCCGTCCTGGGCGAGGAGCACAGCGACAAGGCCCGGCAACTCGCCTCCCGCAGCAAGGAAGGCCGGTTCGCCGACCTCGGCACGGTCGAGGCGGCCTCCGGCGCGATCTTCCTCCAGGGCGCGCCGGTCTGGCTGGAGTGCACCGTCGAGCACCGATATCCGGCCGGCGATCACGACATCATCGTGCTGCGGGTGCTCGCCATGATGACCGACGACGAGCGCAGTCCGCTCGTCTGGCACCGCCAGACACTCAAGATGCTGGGCGATGGTCCAACCCACTAAACGCTGCGGGACCCCTTTCGCGCTCACGAACGGCGTGGCATGCTCTCCGCCGACGCAGATCTGAACGTCGTTCATATCCATGAAAATCATGGGAGGGGCGAGCGGACATGAGAAACGCGCACACCGGTGCCATGGGCACCTCGAATGTCATGCGCATGACCAGAAGGGCGTTGCTGGGAAGCGCCGTCGCCGTGGCGGCCGGCGCCGGTACCGCGGCGACACTCGGCGCGGGCACCGCGAACGCAGCCGGCTCGAGTACCGCGGCAGCCGGTGCGGGCACCACGACGGCGGCCGGCTCCGGTACCGCGCCGGTCGTCCCGGCCCTGTGGCGGGAGTTCAGCCGCACCCCGTTCACCCACCCGCAGATCCCGTTCATCGGCCGCGCCGGCTGCCGCGGCGGGGCGGCGCGCTTCCCCCGCCGCCCGGTCGTCGTCGACGTGCGGGCCTTCGGTGCCGTGGCGGACGGCACGACCGACTCCGCCCCCGCCATCAACCGTGCCATCGCCGCCGCCGGTAGGGCCGGCGGTGGCACGGTCACCATCCCGCCCGGCGTGTTCCGCATCGACGACGTCATCCGCGTCAACCGCTCGAACGTGGTCCTCAAGGGCGCCGGCAGCGGCCGTACGACGCTGTACGCGACGAAGAACCTCACCGAGCTGATCGGCGTGTACGGCTCCCGTTACGGCGGCGACAAGTCGTCCTGGTCGTGGGCCGGCGGCCTGATCTGGCTGGCTCCCGAAGCCCGCTGGACCTCGCTCGTCGCCGCGATCCGGGCCAAGGCGTGGCCCTTCGAGGGCTGGACGGGTAACAAGCGCGACGAGTGGCGGACGCTCACGACGGTCGCCCCGGCGCGGCAGGGCTCCTGGACGGTGACGGTCGCGGACCCGTCGTCGCTGCGGCCCGGCGCCCTGGTCCTCCTCCGGCTCGCCGACGACGCGGACCACACCCTGCTCGAGCACATGTGCGGCGGCGGCCCCGGACCCGAGGCCTACTACTGGGACGACAAGACGAAACTGACGTCGTACGTCCCCTACGAATGGCCCGTCCGCATCGCCCGCGTCCGTGGCCGGAGGGTCACCCTGGAACGTCCCCTCCCCCTCGATGTACGTCCGGAGTGGAAGCCGCAACTGACCACACATGTACCGGAGTTGTCGGGATCGGGCGTCGAGGGCCTGACTCTGGAAGCGGTGGAGACTCCGCAACAGCAGCACCTGCTGGACAAGGGCCACAACGGTGTCGTCCTGCAGTGCGCCTACGACTGCTGGGTGGACGACGTGACGGTCCGCCACGTCGACAACGGCTTCGGCCTGGTGGCCGCCTCCGCCTGCACCCTGCGCCGTACACGCGTCACGGGCCGCGGTTCGCATCACCCCTACTTCTGCCGCGAGGGGTCGCACGACAACCTCATCGAGGACTTCGCGATCGAGGAGCGCACCAGCCCCGCGCCGTCCAACACCCAGCTGCACGGCATCAATGTCGAGGGGCTGTCCTCGTACAACGTCTGGTCGCGCGGCGACATGCGGATGGGCACCTTCGACAGCCACCGCGGCCTGCCCTTCGCCAATGTCCGCACCGACATCACCGTCAACAACAACGGCCGCCACGGTGGTGACGCCAGCGCCGGTCCTCTGTTCGGCGCCCGTTTCACGCACTGGAACATCCGGGTCACCAACGGCCGGGCGGGCCTGATGAAGATCGACGGCCTGGCGCCGTACTCGGCCACCGTCGGCATCAACGAGGTCAGCGAGTTCGACCAGATCGACGTGCCCGATTTCACGGGCCGTCTGCACACCCGCCTGGAGCTGTACGCCAGCCCGCACCCGGTACGGCCGCACAACCTCCACGAGGCCCAGCGCGAGCTCGGGCGGGCGGCCCCGGATTCCAGGGCCTGACCCCGAAGGACATCTCCGGGACGACACCGGGGGACCCTGCCGCGCCCGCGGCCCTGAACACGGATCACCGAACCGTGTGTTCACCTCTATGAACGGAGTGGACTGACTGATGAGCGCAAGACGACGCCTGGGCACCCTCCTGGCGGCCCTGGCCGCGTTCACCGCCGCGGCCGTCCCCACCGCCTCGGCGGGGATGACGGCGCACCCCGCGCCCAAGGCCCCGCACACCGCTGTCCTGGACGGCGCCCGTCTGCAGCAGACGAAGATCCGCGTGGACCGCGGTGACCCACAACTGCGGGGCGCCGTCCGGGCGTTGAGGGCCCGCGCCGACAGGTGGCTGGGTCAGGGGCCATGGACGGTGGTGGACAAACCCCGACCCGCTCCCGGCGGCGACGTCCACGACTACCTCAGCCAGGCCCCCTACTGGTGGCCCTCCCAGCCCCCGACCTCCGACAACCCCTGGGGCTGCCCGTACGTCCAACGCGACGGCGAGCGCAACCCCGAGGTCGATTCGGGCACCGACCGTCAGGACGTCGAAAAGACTTTCGACTCCTCCTACGACCTCTCCCTCGCCTGGTACTACACCGGCGACAAGCGGTACGCCGAGAAGGCCGGTCAGATCCTGCGCACCTGGTTCCTCGACCCGGCCACCCGGATGAACCCGAACCTGAACCACGCCCAGTTCATCCCCTGCAAGTACGACGGTCGCGCCATCGGCATCATCGACTTCTCGCAGTCGTACACCAGCGTCCTCGACGCGATCGCCATCCTCGACAGCGGTGCACCGGGCTGGACCAGGACGGACCGCACCCGCATGAAGAAGTGGAACACCGACTTCCTGAACTGGCTGACGACCAGCGACTTCGGCGGTCAGGAAGCCGCCGCCACCAACAACCACGGCACCTTCTACGACATGCAGCTCGCCGGCCTCGCCTACGCGACCGGCGACAAGGAACTGGCCCGCCGAGCCGTACTGGACGCCCGGAGCAAGCGCATCGTGCCGCAGATCGAAGCCGACGGCAGCCAGCCCCAGGAGCTGGCCCGGACCCGCAGCTGGCACTACTCGACCTTCACCCTGGTCGCCTACAGCCGGCTCGCGGCCATCGGCCGGCACGTCGGCGTGAATCTGTGGGCGTATCAGGGCACCGGCGGAGAGAGCCTGTTCAAGGCGGTGGACTACCTGCTGCCCGCCGCTACAGGGTCCGCCGCCTGGCCGCACCCGGAGCTCGAGTTCCACCGGTACGCGGCGACGGACGTCGTCCACGCGGCCGCCGATGCCGGAGACCCTCGCGCACAACGAGCCGTCCGGTCGCTGGAGGCACCTCCCGGCGGCGACCTGTGGGCCCTTCGGCCGGCGGCGGAACAACTGGACTCCATCGCGGGCTGACCAGGCCGCAGGTCCCACCAGCGCGGCGCCGACGAGGCCGTGCTCCGGGCTCGGGACCGGTTCCTGGCCACCGGCACACACGGGGCCGTCCGACAGGCCGTAAACCCCCCTCGCGGCCGAGGCTGTGCCCGAGCGGGCAACGGTGCCGCAGGCCGGGTGCGGCACGGGCCACTTCCTGGCCGGTGCCGCACCCGGCCAGTTGCCCGCCGCCGGTGGCCCGGGCTGGACTCGTCGGTACGCGCAAGGGTCCCGGGCACCGCCGCTCGCGCGCGGCGTGCCCGGGACCGGACCGGCGGCTCAGCCGTCCCAGGTCCAGTCGGCGACCTCCGGCAGATCGGTGCCGTGCTCGCGGATCCAGGCGTGGTGGCGCAGCCGGGTGTCCTCCATCCGCTGTCGTACGGCCGCGGCGCGCACCGCGAGGCCGGGGACACGGTCGATGACGTCCATGACCAGCCGGTACCGGTCGAGGTCGTTGCGGACGACCATGTCGAACGGTGTGGTGGTCGTACCGATCTCCTTGTAGCCGCGCACGTGCAGGTGGTCGTGGCCGACCCGGCGGTAGGCCAGCCGGTGGATCAGCCACGGATAGCCGTGGTAGGCGAAGATCACCGGCTTCTCGGTGGTGAACAGCGCGTCGTACTGCGCGTCGTGCATACCGTGCGGGTGCTCCTCGGCGGGCAGCAGCCGGGCCAGGTCGACGACGTTGACGACCCGCACGGCCAGTTCCGGCAGGTCGCGGCGCAGCAACTGGGAGGCGGCCAGGACCTCCTGGGTCGGGACGTCGCCCGCGCAGGCGAGGACCACGTCGGGCTCCCGGGTGCCGTCCTCGGTCCCGGCCCAGTCCCAGACCCCGGCGCCGCGGGCGCAGTGCACCGTGGCCTGGTCCATGGACAGCCAGTCGTAGCAGGGCTGCTTGCCGGCGACGACGACGTTGACGTAGTCGCGGCTGCGCAGCACGTGGTCGGCCACGGACAACAGGGTGTTGGCGTCCGGCGGCAGGTAGACCCGTACCGCCTCGGGGCTCTTGTTCAGGATGTGGTCGACGAAGCCGGGGTCCTGGTGGGAGAAGCCGTTGTGGTCCTGCCGCCACACGTGCGAGGTCAGCAGGTAGTTCAGGGAGGCGATCGGGGCCCGCCACGGCAGGCTCCGCGTGGTGCGCAGCCACTTGATGTGCTGGTTGACCATCGAGTCGACGATGTGTGCGAAGGCCTCGTAGCAGGAGAACAGTCCGTGCCGGCCGGTGAGGAGATAGCCCTCCAGCCAGCCCTGGCAGGTGTGCTCGGAGAGGATCTCCATCACCCGGCCGTGCCGGTCGAGGTCCTCGTCGACCTGAAGCGTCTGGGCCTGCCACGCCTTGCCGCTGGCCTGGTAGACGGCCTGCAGCCGGTTGGAGGCGGTCTCGTCCGGGCCGACGAGCCGGAAGTCGCGCCGGTCGGCGGTGCCCGCCATCACGTCCTCCAGCAGGTCGCCGAGGACTCGGGTGGGTTCGTGGAGGGTGGCGCCGGGCTTGTCGACGTCGACCGCGTACTTCTCCAACGGAGGCAGGGGCAGTTCCCGCAGCAGCAGGCCGCCGTTGGCGTGCGGGGTGGCGCCCAGGCGCCGGGTGCCTTCGGGGACGCAGGCCAGCACCTGCTCGCGGGGGCGGCCGTCCTGGTCGAAGAGCTCCTCGGGACGGTAGGAGCGCATCCAGTTCTCGAGTTGGCGCAGGTGGTCCGGGTTGTCGCGGACGGCGGCCAGTGGGACCTGGTGCGCTCGCCAGGTGCCCTCCACCGGCAGTCCGTCGACCTCGGTGGGCCCGGTCCAGCCCTTCGGGGTGCGCAGCACGATCACCGGCCAGCGGGGACGCTCGGTGGAGCCGTTCTCGCGCGCGGCGCGCTGGAACGCGGCGATCCGGTCGAGCGCGGTGTCCATGGCCTCCGCCATGGCGCGGTGCACGGCCATCGGGTCGTCGCCGGTGACGTGGATCGGGTCGTGGCCGTAGCCGCGCAGCAGCTCGTCGAGTTCACTCTCGGGCAGCCGCGCCAGCACCGTCGGGTTGGCGATCTTGTAGCCGTTGAGGTGCAGGATCGGCAGGACCGCGCCGTCGTTGACGGGGTCGAGGAACTTGTTGGAGTGCCAGGAGGCGGCCAGCGGCCCCGTCTCCGCCTCGCCGTCGCCGATGACACAGGCGACCACCAGGTCCGGGTTGTCGAGGGCGGCTCCGTAGGCGTGCGAGAGGGCGTAGCCCAGCTCACCGCCCTCGTGGATGGAGCCGGGGGTCTCCGGGGCGACATGACTGGGCACGCCGCCGGGAAACGAGAACTGCCTGAAAAGGCGGCCCATGCCGGGCGCGTCCCGGGTGATGTCCGGATACGTCTCCGTGTACGAGCCCTCCAGCCAGGCGTTGGCGAGGACGGCCGGGCCGCCGTGGCCGGGGCCCCAGATGCACAGGGCGTCCAGGTCGCGGGCCTTGATCACCCGGTTGAAGTGGGTGTGCACCAGGTTGAGTCCCGGGGAGGTGCCCCAGTGGCCCAGGAGCCGCGGCTTGACGTGCTCCCGACGCAGGGGCTCGGTCAGCAAGGGGTTGGCCATGAGGTAGATCTGGCCCACGGCCAGGTAGTTCGCGGCGCGCCAGTGGGCGTCCAGGGCGCTGAGCTCCTCCGCGCTGAGCCGGGCCGACGCCTGCTGCGTGTCGACGGACATGGGGATCCCTTCCGGGTCGGGTGCCAATCGGGTGTCACGGGTGTGGTGCGCGTGCCGATGGGACGTACGAGCTGTCCATGCCTTCCACCATCGGTGGCTCAACGGGTACCCGACAGGGCCGACCGGGCCACTGCGATGGGGCCACTCGGATCGTCAGGGCGTGAGATCCACTCGTCGGGGCGTGAGATCCACCCCGTGGAGCGTGCGTCCGCCGACGATTTCCCGCCCGGTGACCAGTTCGGGTCCGATGCGGACGAAGTCCTGCCGGGGGGCCACCCAGGAGCGCGGGCCGTCGCGTGCCAGCCGTTCGTGTTCGACGGGGTCTCCCACGACCGTGGCCGGTCCGGTGACGACGACGCTCCAGAGCGAGTGGGCGGCCGCGTCGACCTCGGCGGCAGGCGTGAGCGTCACGGACGACACCTGGACCGTGACCGCCTGCCCCCTCCACCTGCGCTTCACCACCGGTCGTCGGAGGCTTCTGGGCCGGCTGCTGTGTGCCGTACCCGGCACGCTCGCCGGCCGTCCCTCCTGGAGCACGCTGACGGACTGGCCCGCGCGTGCGCTGTTGCCCGGCGGGCGCACCCGTGGCACTGCCGGTGGGGGGCCACCGGGAGTGGTACGGCGCGCCGGCCCAGCCGTTCGGCCGTGGTCAGCGCAGGCCGGGCGCCGGCAGGCACGGCCGGGACGCACCGAGCCGTACGTGCCTGACTCCTTCCGAGAAATGCACGAGGGGCTCTCCGGGGGGAGACTGCGCGGGTGCAGCAGGGGCCACAGCCCGCCCACCTCAGGGAAGGCGCCCTGCGCGGCCGCCGGTTCCGGTCTCCGGGCCGCTCGTCCTCGGCCTGTGCGCCGAAACCTCAGTGGGAGTGGCGCGCGTTCGCCGTGCCGGCGGTACGCGCTTCGCTGCCCGCGCGGCGGGTGGAGAGCCGGGGCTTCGACGTCCACGCGCACGCTGCTCGCGGTTTCGTCCCGGTCGATACCCGGCCCCGGCCCCCCGTGCCGCTCAGTCGCTCATTCAGCCGCTATCGAGCTCGTGTCGGGCGTGGCGCCCGGCCGAAGGGAATGAATTCCGCTCGGCTGGCTGCACACTGCCCGACTCGCAGACCGGCCGAAGGGCACTCACGCCGCACGAGCCGCCTGCCCGCGCACGGAACCGCTCTCACCGAGGGAACTTGATGGCGACACATACTGAGCCGGTCGCACCGGTCCCGGTCGCGGAGCGCCGCGGCAGGGGGCGAGTGGTCATTTCCTGGCTGACCACGACCGATCACAAGAAGATCGGCCACCTCTATCTGATCACCTCGTTCTGCTTCTTCCTGGTCGGCGGCGCGCTGGCGATGGCGATCAGGGCCGAGCTGGCCCGGCCGGGGCTGCAGCTCGTGTCCAGCGAGCAGTACAACCAGGCGTTCACGATGCACGGCACGATCATGCTGCTGCTGTTCGCCACCCCGACGTTCGCCGGGTTCGCCAACGCGGTCATGCCGCTGCAGATCGGCTCCCCGGACGTCGCCTTCCCACGCCTGAACATGTTCTCGTACTGGCTGTTCCTCTTCGGCGGACTGATCGTGCTCGGCAGCTTCCTGACCCCGCAGGGCGCCGCCGACTTCGGCTGGACCGCCTACACGCCGCTCAGCGGCCCCGTCCGCAGCGGCTACGTCGGCGGCGACCTGTGGATCATGGGGCTGGCGCTGGCCGGTTTCGGCACCATTCTCGGCTCGGTCAACTTCGTCACCACCATCGTCTGCATGCGTGCCCCCGGCATGACCATGTTCCGGATGCCGATCTTCACCTGGAACGTGCTGCTCACCTCGGTGCTGGTCCTGTTCGCCTTCCCCGTCCTGGCCGCCGCCCTGTTCGCCCTCGAAGCGGACCGCAAGTTCGGCGCGCACGTCTTCGACGCCCAGAACGGCGGGGCACTGCTGTGGCAGCACCTGTTCTGGTTCTTCGGCCACCCCGAGGTCTACATCCTGGCGCTGCCCTTCTTCGGCGTGATCACCGAGATCATCCCGGTCTTCTCCCGCAAACCCATCTTCGGCTACATGGGCCTGGTCGGCGCCACCATCTCCATCGCCGGACTGTCGGTCACCGTCTGGGCGCACCACATGTTCGCCACCCAAGCGGTCCTGCTGCCGTTCTTCTCCTTCATGACCTACCTCATCGCCGTGCCCACCGGCGTGAAGTTCTTCAACTGGATCGGCACCATGTGGAAGGGCTCGCTGTCCTTCGAACCACCCATGCTGTGGGCGGCAGGCTTCCTCGTCACGTTCCTCTTCGGCGGCCTGACCGGCGTCGTCCTCGGATCCCCACCGCTGGACTGGCACGTCACCGACACGTACTTCGTGGTCGCGCACTTCCACTACGTGCTCTTCGGCACCATCGTCTTCGCCATGTTCGGCGGGTTCAGCTTCTGGTGGCCCAAGATGACCGGCACCATGCTCGAACACCGACTGGAGAAGATCCACTTCTGGACCCTGTTCGCCGGCTTCCACACCACCTTCCTCGTCCAGCACTGGCTCGGCGCCGAGGGCATGCCCCGCCGCTACGCCGACTACCTGGGCGCCGACGGCTTCACCACGCTCAACACCGTCTCCTCCGTCGGCGCCTTCCTGCTCGGCCTGTCCACGCTGCCGTTCCTCTACAACGTGTGGAAGACCGCCAAGTACGGCCGGCGGGTCGAGGTCGACGACCCCTGGGGATACGGCCGCTCCCTGGAGTGGGCCACCTCCTGTCCCCCGCCGCGCCACAACTTCGCCACCCTGCCGCGCATCCGCTCCGACTCCCCCGCCTTCGACCTGCACCATCCGGAGATGGCGGAACTCGACCAGCGTGTGCACACCGGCAGACGCGACGTCCTGGACGCCGAGGGCCACGAGGGTGAACGGCCGTGAGGCGCGAGGAGCGCGCCGTCGCGTACGGCACCGGGGAAGCCGGCCTGGTCCATGAGGTGGAGGGCTACCTGCTCGCCCAGGCCCACCGCGAACAGGCGCGCCACGAGGCCGAGGACTTCTGCGCGGAGTTGCCGTGGCTGACCACCGCCCAGGCCGAGGAGGTCGTCCAGCGCTACATCCGCCGGCGCACGGACCTGACCCGGCGCATGCTGCTGGAAACGGTGGAGCGAGCCGCACAGCTGCGGCAGGAGTACGAAACCCGCTACGCCACCCTCCGACGTGATCTGCTCACCCGGCACGCCGCCTGTGCCTGCGCCGTCCTCGCCGGCACCGGCGCGGTGAGCACGTTCGTGTGCCTGCTCAGCCGCTGACGCGACCACCGGCTCGGAGCACCGGCCCCTCGGATGTGCGGGCACCCACCCACGTCTACCGGCCGTAGGCGGTCCTGCGCGGAAGGGGTCCGATGCCGGCGCGGCGCCCGGAGCGGATGGCGGCGTGGCGTTGTCCGGGGCCCGGGCCGCCGCGGGCGGCGAGAGCATCGGCGACGGCGCCGGTGACGACGGCGTAGACGGCCTTGTGGAGAACGTCCACGACGAGTTCCTCGCGGGGCCAGGTCTCCGGCGGGGCGCCGACGCCGGTCGCGTTCTCGAGGATCTGGTCGTTGGTGAGGCGGACGACGGCGAACTCGGCCGAGGCGAGCGGTCCGCGCAGTCCGGTCTGGGCCATGACCGAGCGCAGCACTCCGAGGAGGGCGGCCTGACCGTAGTGCATGGCCCAGGTGGCCCGCAGCGGCTGTGCGCCGGGACGCTCGGGCAGACCGGTCAGCCGCTCCAGGACCCGTGCGGGGACATGGGAATCGGCTCGTCCGGTGACGGCCTGCTCGATCTTCTCGCCGAAGGTCATCGCGAGGCCTCCGGCGGTACCGGCGACCAGTCCCTGCCACAGCGCGCGCTTGATCATGCCCTTGCGGGTACCCGGTACCACCGCCCGCACCCGCCCGACAGGGCCGGAAACACCCGGTCACCGCGCTTCTCGCCCGCTGCTGTGGTCGGAGGGCTTGTGGCCATGGGCGGCGGCTCGGCCTCAGCGGGCGGCAACCGGCGCCCCGCACGGAAGGAAGGCGGATGTCCATGAAGCAACCGGCCCGGCCGACCACCGTCTCGGGCACCGGCGTCGAGCCCGGCGGTCGATGGCCGTCTGCGCACTGATCGGGGCGGCGGTGATGGCCGCGGCCGACGAGATCGTCTTCCACCAGATCCTGGGCCGGCACCACTTCTACGACCGTTCCACCACCAGCGTGGGCCTGCTGTCCGACGGGCTGCTGCACACCGCCGAACTGCTGGCCCTGATCGCCGGTTTCTTCCTCTACGCCGACCTGCGGCAGGAACTGGAGCCGCTCGCCTCGACACCGCCGCGACACAGCTCGGCGCCTGAGAACTCCCGATTCCCGACGGTTGTGAACGGCCCCCAACCCTCCCTTACATCGGATCACTTTCCAACTTGTTGAGACCGTTGACGCTTACCGAGGGACACCCATACTCTCCACCGAGAGATAGATCCGATGAATCCACCCGAGGAAGCGTGGTATTGGCGTGCCCCCATCACGACGAACCGTTCTCGCAGCCGGAGGCTTACTCACCGGAGGCGCCGCCGGGGCGTTGGCCCCGGCGGCGTCCTCCGCCGCGGCCGCTTCCCCCACGGACGGCTGGAGCAGGCCCGGCGGCGTCCACCGCATGTGGGTGTACGGCACCGATGAGCCCACGTCGCGGGGCGGTTCCACCGGTCCGCACACCGGGCTGCGCCGGAAGCAGCAGTACACGTCCGGGCAGCACAGGTGGGAGGCCGACGTGTACCCGCCGTCCGGCACGATCAGCGCGACCTTCACGCAGATCCTCCGGGTGATCCACCCCGAGGGCACACCGGCCACGGACTTCACGCTCAACGTCCACGGCGCGAGCGGCGGCACGGTGAAGGCGTACGACGGCACGGCCCTGAAGACCCGCCACGGCAGCAGCCGGGCCGAGGCACACCTCCGCCACCTCACGTACCGGACCCGGTGAGCCGCGCACGGCGCAGCCGCTCACCGCGCTCGCGCCGCGGCGACCACCGCCACAGCCACCGCCGCGATCACGCCGGGCCGGAACGCTCCCGGCGTACCGATCGAGGACATCAGGAACTGCCGCATCTTGGAGGCACCCGCAATGACCTCTAGAAGAGCTGTGCTCGGCTCCGTGCTGGGCGGCACGACAGCCGCCGTTCTCCCCGGAGTCGCCGAGGCCGAGCCCTTCTCCGCCGCACCCGCCGCCACCGAGGCCGACCTCGCGCCGGGTGGCCCCTGGCGGCTGCGTAACCGTATGGACTCCGACGGTGCCTGGGCCGGCTTCTTGCGCGGGCAGGACCTGCTGTGGCACAAGCTGCCCACGGTCTGGCACGAGGGCCCGTTCCTGGGTGACGGGCGGCTGGGCAGCATGGTGTACCGGGAACCGGACGCGAACAGCATCCGGTTCACCGTCCAGCACGGGGAAGTCCAGGACCACCGCCCCGAGTTGGGCAGCGGCTGGGGCACCAACCGACTGCCCGTGGGACATCTGACGCTCGACCCGGTCGGCACCATCACCGCGGTCGACTGGCGCCTGAGCCTGTGGAACGCCGAACTCACCGGCACCGTCACGACGGACAAGGGCACCCTGACGCTCGCCGCCCTCATCCACGACGGGATCCTCGCCGCGCGCGTGACGGCCCGCGGTGACGAGGAGGTCCGCTGGACCTTCCACCCCGAGGAGGCCATCAGCCCTCGGAAGATCCAAGAGGCGCCACCGGCCGGATATGTCGCCAACCCGCCCTGGACCACGAGGAAAACCGGCGACGTCGAGCAGGTCCTCCAGCCGCTTGTAGGCGGCGGCCAGACCGCCACCGCCTACCGCCACTCCGGTGACACCCTCCTGCTCAACGTCGCCCACAGCCACCCCTCGAACACCCGGGCCGGCGAAGTCTCGCTGCGCAAGATCCAGCGCGCCGCCGGCTACGGAGCGCTCCGCACCCAGCACACCCGCTGGTGGCACGCGTTCTACCGCAAGAGCTTCGTCTCGATTCCCGACCAGCGGCTGCAGAGCTTCCACTGGATCCAGTTGTACAAGGTCGCGTCGGCCAGCCGCGAGGGCGGCCCCGTGATGGCCACCTCCGGTCCGTGGCTGGAACCCACGCCCTGGCCCGCCGTGTGGTGGAACCTGAACGTCCAGCTCGAGTACTGGCTCATCCACGGCTCCAACCACCTGGAACTCGACTCGCTGGCCAGCACCCTCCGGCAGAGCCAGGAGCAGCTGATCGCGAACGTGCCCGACGCGTACGAGTCGGACAGTGCGGGAGTCGGCCGCAGCTCCGACATGTTCGCCACCCGAAGCGTCGGCACGCCCGGCAGCGGCGCCGAGGTGGGCGACCTGACCTGGGCGCTGCACAACGTCTGGCTGAGCTACCGGCACACCATGGACGAGTCGCTGCTGCGTGACACGGTGTACCCGCTCCTGCGCCGGGCGATCAACTACTACCTGCACTTCCTTCAGCCGGGCGACGACGGCAAGCTGCATCTGCCGTCGACCCTGTCGCCGGAGTACCCGGTGGTGCCGCCGAAGGACACCAACTACGATCTGGCGCTGATCCGTTGGGGATGCACCGCACTCCTGGAGGCGACGGCGCGGCTGAAGGTCGACGACCCCCTGAAGAGCCGCTGGCAGGAGGTGCTGGCCAAGCTGACGCCGTACCCGGTCGACGAGAACGGCTTCATGATCGGGGGCGACACCCCGTACGCCCAGTCCCACCGGCACTACTCGCACCTGCTGATGGTCTACCCCCTGTACCTCGTGAACTGGGACCAGCCCGGGCAGCGGGAGCTGATCGAGAAGTCGATCGTGCGCTGGCACGCGCTGACCGGCGCACACCGCGGATACAGCTACACGGGCGCCGCTTCGATGTACGCGATGATGGGCCGCGGCGAGACGGCCCTGACGTACCTGAAGAAGTTCTTCGACCCCAGCACCCGCTACCCGTGCCGGCCCAACACCCACTACACCGAGGCCGGTCCGGTCATCGAGACACCGCTGTCGGCGTCTCAGTCCCTGCACGACATGCTCTGCCAGAGCTGGGGCGGCGTCGTCCGGGTCTTCCCCGCCGTCCCGCCCTCCTGGTCCGACGTCACCCTCCACGACTTCCGTACCCAGGGAGCCTTCCTGGTCAGCGCCGTCCGCACCGGGGGTACCACCCGCTTCGTCCGCGTCCGCAGCCTGGCGGGCGAGCCGCTCGAACTTCGCCACGGGCTGCCCCCCGGCCGGCTGACCGCCGTCCTCGACGACGGCCGCCCGGCACGCATCCGCGCGACGTCCGAGGGCACCCTCGCCATCGACCTTCCCAAGGGCCGCGAGGTCCTGCTCCACACCGGGGAACGACCCGATCTCTCCGTGGCTCCGGTGGACGTGAGCGAGCCCGGCGAGCCCTGGGGCCTGCCCTGAGCCACGGCTGAGGAGCCGGCGAGGTGGCCGGCGAGTCCTGTGAGTGCCCCCGCGGCTCGGATGCGCCGCGGGGGCACTCAGGACTCGACCTTCCGGGTCCACCGAGCGTTCGAGCCGCGGACCGCTGATCACATCGCGAGACGCCGTTGCGTCATGTCCCTGACCAGGCGTTGTCTCGCACGGTGAGTACCGAACAACCCGCAGAGTCCGAACAGTCCAACCAGCCAGACCAGTCCGCCCAGCCAGACCAGTCCCACCAGGCCGCACAGTCCCATCAGGCCGCACGGTCCGGACCACCCGAACCGTCTGAACGCCACGGCAGTGACGCCACCACCGGCGACCGCTCCGCGCGCCGCGCAGTCACCGCCTTCCCGGTCCTCGTCCTCCTGGCCGGCGCCGTCGGTCTCCTGCTGCCGGGGAGTTTCACCGGCTGGGGCGAGGCGGTGCCGTATCTGCTGGGCGTGGTGATGTTCTGCATGGGCCTCACCATGACCGCACAGGACTTCCGCGGTGTCGCCGAGCGGCCCTGGGCGGTGGCCCTCGGCCTGGTGGCGCACTACGTCATCATGCCGGGGCTCGGCTGGGCCGTCGCCCACCTGCTCCAGCTCTCGCCGCAGCTCGCGGCGGGCGTGATCCTCGTCGGTTGCGCGCCCAGCGGCACCGCGTCCAACGTGGTGACGTATCTGGCGCGCGGTGATGTGGCGTTGTCCGTCTCCGTGGCCACCGTCTCCACGCTCGTGGCCCCGCTGGTCACCCCGCCCTTGACGCTGCTGCTGGCGGGCGAGTACCTGCCGGTGGACGCCGGCTCCATGGTCACCGACATCCTCAAGACGGTGCTGCTGCCGGTGCTCGCGGGCCTGGCCGTACGGCTCCTGGCGGGCCGTCACGTACGGCGGGCCCTGCCGGTGCTGCCCTGGCTGTCCGCCCTGACCATCGGCGTGATCGTGACCGTGGTGGTGGCGGGCAGCGCCGACGCCATCAAGTCGGCCGCCCTGCTGGTCTTCGTCGCGGTCGTGCTGCACAACGGGCTGGGCCTGGCCCTGGGCTACGGCGCGGGACGGCTCGCCCGACTGGGTGAGCCGGGGAGCCGTGCCATGGCCTTCGAGGTCGGCATGCAGAACTCCGGTCTCGCGGCCTCGCTGGCCTCCGCCCACTTCAGTCCGACGGCCGCCCTGCCGGCCGCGGTCTTCTCCGTCTGGCACAACATCTCGGGTGCCCTGGCCGCGGCCTGGCTGTCGCGCCGGGCACGCTGACGGGGCGTGGGCGCCGGCCACCGCGCGCGGCCCGGCAGGAGGCCGTAGCCGGCTGACCGGGGTGCGCGGGGACGGGGCCGTCCCCGCGCAGTCCTCGGCTCAGTCCACGATCACGGTGTCACGGGCAATCGTCGTCGGGCGGTCGGGCGCGACGCCGAAGTTGCCCTCGACCTGCGCCTTCTCGGCCGCGTCGGGATAGGGGTTGGTACAGGAGACGCCGGCGCTGGAACCCGACATCAGGCTGGTGCAGGGGCCGGGTTTGCGGTCCGGCAGGCCGAGGATGTGGCCCAGCTCGTGCGCCGATATCCGGACCGTGTTGTAGCCCTCGTTCACGGCCTCCCGTCCGATGTAGACCGTGCCGTTGCCGAGCGAGGTGGTCAGCGCCCGGGGCCAGCCGTTGTCGGCCAGGATCCGGATGTTGGCGCGCTGCCCGGCGGCCGCCGGGCGCAGTTCGACGGCATCCACGCTCTCGTTCCAGATCGCCGCGCCGCGATCGACGGCGGCCTTGAACTCCGCCGACGCGCCGGCGTCATAGGTGACGACACGGGGCGCGAGCAGCTGGTCGCCGGAGGCCGGCGCCGCGTAGGCATGGACGCCGGACAGGGTGAGAGCCGCCGTGAGGGCGGCGGTGAAGCCGTGGACGAATGTGCGCGAGTACATGGTCGACCTCCTGTGGGGGCTGGCGAGGAAGGCATGTTCATGCCACACATTGCCAGTTCGATGCCCAGCCCCACAGACCCCAACCCGTCAAACTGCACACCCCCACCCCGCTGGGGCTCCGAGGGTAGGGTCGTGGCTGATCAGCCTTACCGACACGGGGGTTTCCGAGGTATGAGCGCAATCGTGACAGCGGTCAGCAGCAACGGCGAGTACTCGTTCACCAAGCCGAACCGGGACAGCATCACGCTGCTCGCCGGGCTGGGCGTCGAGGGCGACGTACACGCCGGGGTGACGGTCAAGCACCGCTCGCGCGTCGCGCAGGACCCGACCCAGCCGAACCTGCGTCAGGTCCACCTCATCCATGAGGAGCTCTTCGCCGAACTCGGCCAAGAAGGGTTCGCGGTGCAACCCGGTGAGCTCGGTGAGAACATCACCACCCGTGGGATCGATCTGCTCGGCCTGCCGGTCGGTGCCCTGCTCCGGCTCGGCGACGAGGCGGTCCTCGAGGTGACCGGCCTGCGCAATCCCTGCCTGCAGATCGACGCCTTCCAGAAGGGGCTCCTGAGTCGGGTCGTCGGCCGCGACGGTGCCGGGAACGTCGTGCGCAAGGCGGGAATCATGAGCATCGTGAAGGAAGGCGGCACGGTGCGCCCCGGCGACACGATCAGGACGGAGCTTCCCAGCGGGCCGCATCGGGCCCTGGAGCGGGTCTGACGTCAATCGCGCGCGGGCCGCCGGTGGGCGCGGGGCTGGACGATCGGCTCGGCCGCCAGGCGGCTTGCCGGGCCCCGAGCCGTTCTCCTGGCCCCGGCACCCGCGGTCACGGTCACGAGGTGGGGCACCCGATTCCCGCGAGCGGCGAAGTACCGGTGAAAGCCCGGCATTTCGCATCGCGTGAATCGACGAAAGGAGCCCCGATGACCGTCGAACCAGGCGTCAGAGTGGGGCAGGACAGCGACGCCTCGGTAGCCGAACGGTCATGGGACGAGCCCGAGGCGTTCGCGGTGCTCTTCTACCGCCATGCCGACTCTGTGCACAGGTAGCGGCGCGCCGACGTACAGCCATCAGAAGGGCCCTAGGAGCAGTGGTCATCCGTGGCCGCCGTCGCGGTGGTCGACCGGGTGAGGCAACGCCCCTGAACACCCGCCCCGCACACGCACCGCGCCGCCCGGCCCACGGCAACCTCACCGGGGCGTCGGGCGGCAGCTGCGACCCCCCGCCGCGGTAATGGCGCGGGCCCTGACGCGGCTTCACTTGCATGCGATCCGTCCGAAGGGCGACTCGCTCGGGGTTTCGCCCGTTGTCTCAGACGTCGAAGCGACGGCGGGCGGCTTCGATGTGACCGAGGTACTGATGGGTCCAGTCGCACATTCCGTCGACCGTGGCGCGCAGGGCCCGGCCCGGCTCCGTGAGGGTGTACTCGACCCGTGGCGGCACGGTCGGGTGCACCGTCCGCTCGACCAGGCCGTAGCGCTCCAGCATGCGCAGGTTCTGGGTGAGCATCTTGTGGCTGATGCCCTCGACCTGGGTGCGCAACTCGCTGAAGCGCAGGGTGCGTTCGCCGATTGCCTCGATGATCAGGAGCGCCCACTTGTTGGCCACGTCCGAGAAGATCTCCCGCGCCAGCGAGTCCGCGCGCCTCAGGTCCGCATCGTTGGCCGAGCCCGTGAACTGCTTGGTACCCATAAGGTTCCTCAGTTGCCGAAAAGTGCGTTCTTCCAAGCCGCGCCCACTCTCCTACGGTTTCCCAGTATCCGCAAGAGAGCACGAGCGGCCGGCTCGCCGAGCCCGCGTCCTCGGGCTCACATGGCAGGAGGCAGACAGCATGGCCACGCTGCGAGGCATCGACACCAAGCTGCCTGCCCGATCCCGGCCGACCCTGGCCGAGCCGGGCCGGCCCGGGTCCCCCACCGGGGGTCGCCCGCGGGAGGCGGTCTGCGGCGCAGCCTGCCTCCCGCGGCCGGCGGTCAGCTCTGGCGCCCGATCCGGATCCGCTCCGCGTCGGTGGGCTGCCGGCCGGCTTCGTCGACGACGGCGTGCTCCAGCACGGCTTCGCTGGACAGCAGAGTCCCGGCCTTTCCGTACGATGCGTCCTTGGTCAGGTAGCTGCGGGAGCCCAGGAAGGCGAAGCTCTTCGCGTCGAAGACCCACTCGGTCCGGATGCCGTAGCGCGTGTCGTCTCGGGCGATGCCGAGGCCCTTGCGGCCGATCGCGTCATGGGCCTGTGGGGCCGGGGTGACGCCCGGGATCTTCGCCGCGGCCCGGTAGAGGGCGGCGGCCGTACGGGGCGGCATCACCCTGCCGATCATGAAGCCGATCTGCTCGAACACCGCTTGGTCGCGTTCCCGGCGGTCGGGTTGCGGGGCGTTGGCGTACAGATACGTCAGCAGCTTGTCGGGGTCGGTGGGCAGCGAGCTGAGCCAGCGGTAGGTGGGCCGGCTGATACCGGCCGGAGTGCCGTTGGTGTCACCGAGGTCGGCGTTGATGCGCATCGTCTCACCGTCCTGACGGATGAGGCCCTGCTTGCGCAGGGGCCCCGGCTCCTGCGAGATCCACTGCTCACGGTCCATCAGCGGGCCGAGGACAGCCTTCCCGCTGGTCAGGTCGGCCCCGCGGGTCTTCTCACTGGTGTACACGAACTGGTCGTCGCGCACGGTGAGATCGGCGCGCGTCTCCGTGGCGGCGGAGATCCGGTCCAGGAGCGCGGCGGCGGGCTGCATGTCCGTGGTCGCGCGGTGGGACGCGGGGCCGGCGGGTGCCCCGTCACCGCCGCTCAGCGCGATACCCGCGGTCACCGCGCAGGCCAGGGCCAGAGCGGTCGCCGGCGCCAGGACCGCCGGGCGCAGCAGCCGGCGGGCCGGTCGGGTACGGGCGACCTGGTCGTGGTCGATGTGGTGCATCAGTAGGTCCTTGTGACGAAGGTGCTGCTCGCGCGGAAGGTCCCAGTCGGCCGGGGCCGGCAGCAGGCGGGCGATCTCCTCGCGGTCGCCGTGCCGCTCCGGGGAAGCGCCGGCGGTGTGGTCGTTCATGTGAGCTCCTCCCGTACGGGCAGGGCCGCGATCGCGGCCGCACTTGTCATCTCTCCGCGGGCGGTGGGTGGTTCCAGGTCTGCTTCCGCGAGGTGAGCCAGCTTCTTGCGGGCACGCGAAAGGCGGGACCGTACGGTTCCGACGGCGATGCCCAGCGCTTCGGCCGTCTGCTGGTAGTCCAGGCCGGACCACACGCACAGGGCCAGTACCTCCCGCTCCTGGCGCCGCAGCCGTCCCAGCGCGGCCTGCACCGCGCGCAAGTACCGTGCGTCGTCGATGCGCCCGATGGTCCGGGGCGCGAAGTCCTCCTCCACCCGCGGCTGCGGCTGACGCGCCAGGAACAACTGCCGTCTGCGGACGCCCCGGCGGGCGTTGTCCGCCTTGTGGGTGGCGATCCCCAGCAGCCAGGGCAGCAGGGTGCCACCGTCCTCCTGCACCCGGTCGCGGGTCCGCCACGCGGTCAGGAACGTTTCGGACATGATCTCTTCGGCCGTCGACCAGTCGCCCGTCAAGCGCAGCCCATGGTTGTAGACGGCGCGGGCGAACCGCTCGTACAGCAGGGCGAACGCCTCACGGTCCCCCTCGCGCACGCGGCGGCGCACATCGTTTTCTGAGTCCCTCACGACCACTTCTCTCCGTGACACGGGAGGAGTTCCTGTGGCCTGTGTCACGCACTGGTGCGACCGCAACGCCGTCCACATCCGGAGGCACATCGTAGGAGGGCTGTGGACGGCATCGGCTTCCGGCTGACCACACCGGCCGGCTGACGCGGATCGGCAACTGGTCGGGCGGGTCGGCGGATCGCGCGGTGAAACACGCCTGATCCGTTTCCTCAGCCGTCGCACAGCGAAGGGGAAGGCCGGTCACAGGGGCCGGATGTCTGATCGGAACATCTCGGGCGGCGCAGTCGGCCGCGTGGGAAACCGAACCCGTGTGACGTACGCGTTTCGGGGTAGCAGGGCCATTTCCAGCGGCGCATTCGGCAGGTGAGAAGCGATTCGTTTCACGAGCAGGGCAGTAGCAGTGCCGGTGACAGGCGGCGATGGGGAAACGGAGGTGGCGGGGAAGCCCTCAGGGCGTTCTCCCGAGCCGGCAAGGGCGTCGAGACGTGGGGCGTTCGGCCGGGGCTTCCCCTCGGCGGCCGCGCGCAGCGGCCGGATCAGCGGGCTCGACGGCCTGAGAACCGTGGCGGTGGCGATGGTCCTCGTCTACCACGTGGAGCCGGGCCTGTTGCCGGGCGGTTCGGTCGCGGTGGACGTCTTCTTCACCATCAGCGGCTTCGTCATCACCCGACTGCTGCTCGCGGAGTACGCCCGCACGGGCGGCATCAACCTGCGGAGTTTCTACCGGCGGCGCTGGCTGCGCCTGGTCCCCGCCCTGTTGGCGGTCTGCGCCGCGTGTGTCGCGCTGTCGCTGACCACCTCGCTGTGGGCCTTCGAGAACGCCTGGGCGGCTGCCGTGCTGGCAGCGACGTTCGTGGTCAACATCGTGCGCGCCGGGGCGAGCGGCGCGTACTCCGATGTCACCGGGCCGCTGGCGCACACCTGGTCGCTCAGCGTGGAGGAACAGTTCTACCTGCTGTGGCCGCTGGCACTGCTGTTCCTCCTGCGGCGCTGCCGGGCCCGTACGGTGCTGATGTGCACGGCGGCGCTGTGCGTGCTGCCGGTGCTGTGGCGGTTCGCCCTGTGGAACCCCGACGCCGCGCACCGTATCTACAACGGCACGGACACCCGCGCCGACCAGTTGCTCGCCGGCGCCCTGGTGGCCGTGGTGCTGGCCCGGTTGCGGGCCGACGACCCCCGCCTCGAGCAACTGCGCCGCTGGGCCGGCCGACTGGCCTGTCCGGCGCTCGGCCTGCTGCTGCTGACCGCGTGGCGGGTGCCGGTCACCTCGGACTCGGGCGTCTGGACCGCCACCTGGTACACCGTCGGTCTCCTGGCGGTGGCGACGGTGTCCGCCATCCTCGTGACGGGGCTCGAACTGCGCCCGGACGCACGGCTGTCACAAGCACTGTCGCTGGCACCGCTCGCCTGGGTGGGCCGCAACCTCAGCTACGGCATCTACCTGTGGCACTACCCCATCGTCCGCCTGCTGGCCTCCCTCGGCGTGACGGACGGACGGCTGTCCACCACGATCGTGCTGACCACCGTCATGGCCCTGTTGTCGTACGCCCTCATCGAGATGCCGTTTCTCCGTCAAGGCCGACGGCCGCGCCCGTCCACCGCACGTTCGTGAAGAAGCCGCTACGGAACCCAGGTGCCGATGAGTTCGTCGGTGACCCACCGTGCGACGTCGGCGGGGTAGGGCGCAGGCAGTCCGAGGACGATGTGCCGGAAGCCGGCGTCGACCGCCTCGCCGATCGCGTGCCGGGTGACGCCGGGCCGGTCGTAGGAGACGGGCAGGTGGATCGAGCGGGTGACCGAGGCCGGGTCGCGGCCGATCTCCTCGCAGTAGCGGTCCAGCAGTGCGCCGCGGCGCACGATGTCGTCGATGTCGCCACCCGGGATGTTCCACACGTCGGCGTGTTCGGCGACCACGCGGAGCGTCGCGGACGAGCGTCCGCCGATGAGGATCGGCGGGTGGGGGCGCTGGACGGGTCTGGGGTTGCCGAAGGCTCCCGTGAGCTGGTGGTGGGTGCCGTGGAAGTCGAACGGGTCGTCCTCGGTCCACAGCCGGCGGATCAGCGTGCAGGCCTCGGCGAGGCTCGCCACGGCGTGCGCGGAGTCGTGGAAGGGCAGGCCGTGCGCCGCGTACTCACGCCGGGCCAGGGGATGGTCGGGGCGTGAGCCGACGCCGATGCCGAAGTCGAGCCGTCCGCCGGAGACGATGTCGACGGTCGTGGCGATCTTGGCCAGCATCGCGGGCGGCCGGAACCGGTTACTGCTCACCAGCACGCCGAGCCGCAGTCGTCGGGTCCGGGCGGCAAGGGCCGAGAGCAGTGTCCAGCCCTCGTAGGCCGGCCCGTCCGGGTCACCGCCGATCGGCATGAGGTGATCGAACAGCCAGGCGTGCTCGATCTGCGGGATCGCGTCCGCCTCGCGCCAGACCCGCAGGACGTCGTGGTAGTGGACCTGTTGCGGGGCGGTCATGATCCCGAAGCGGGGCGGGGGTGGTGCGGGTCGCATGGGCTGTGGTCCTTTCGACACCGGGGACACGCCGGCTGGTGGGCGCGCCCCCGAGGTTCGGGCGGAACGTGCGGACGAACGTGGCGGGCCGTACGTGGGCGGTCAGCGGCGCCGCAGTGACGCGTCGAGCAGCGCGGGCGGTGTGTCGAGCTTCTCGTCCGCTGCGAGGTCGGTGCCGGGGGCCACGATCGCGTCGATCGCGTCGAGTACGTCGGCGGTGAGCACGGTGTCCGCGGCGGCGAGCTGTGAGTGCAGGTGGTCCAGGGTGCGGGGGCCGATGAGCGCGCTGGTCACGGCGGGATGCGCGGTCACGAATCCGAGCGCGAGCTGGATCATGGTCAGGCCGGCATCGTCGGCGACCTCGGCCAGCTGCTCGACGGCGTCGAGCCTGGCCCGGTTGGCGGGGATCGAGGTGTCGAAGCGGTGCGGCATGAACGTCGAGCGGCTGGTGGTCACGGGCCGGCCCTCGCGGATCGCACCCGACAGCCAGCCCGACGCCAGCGGGCTCCATGCCAGCACGCCGAGCCCGTACTCCTCGGTGACGGGCAGCACATGGGCCTCGATTCCGCGCTGCAGGATCGAGTAGCTGGGCTGTTCGGTGACGTAACGGCTCAGGTGGTGCTCGCGTGCGGCCCACTGGGCCTGCACGACGCGGTAGGCCGGGAAGGTCGAGGAGCCGAAGTGACGGATCTTTCCGGCGCGCTGCAGGTCGGTCAGGGCCGACAAGGTCTCCTCGTCGCTGGTGCGCGGGTCCCATCGGTGGATCTGGTAGAGATCGACGTGGTCGACCCCGAGACGGCGCAGGCTGTTGTCCAGCTCGGTGACCAGCCAACGGCGTGAACTGCCTTGGTGGTTGCGCTCGTCGCCCATGGGCAGCCCCGCCTTCGTGGCCAGCACGATGTCGTCGCGGCGCCCGGCGATGGCCTTGCCGACCATCTCTTCCGACTCGCCGTTGCTGTACATGTCGGCGGTGTCGATGAGGTTGACGCCGCCCTCGAGAGCGGCGTCGACGAGGGCGGTGGCCTCGTCCTGGGTGGTGCGTCCGATCGCGCCGAAGTTCATCGCGCCGAGCGCGAGGGAGCTGACCTGCACACCGGTACGGCCCAAGGTGCGGTACTGCATGACTGTGTTCCTCCAGTGCGGATGAGGCGTGGTGTCAACGGGGTCGCTTGGTTCCCGGCGCCCGCTCTGGCATCATGGACGCAAGCGGAACCACGTTCCGGAACGATACGGAACACGGTTCCGTTTGGCAAGCGGCAGCGATGGAGGGAGCGGCGAGGTGAGCGGCAGCGACGAGGACGCGGGGCGCGCGGCACCGTCCAAGCGGGCGGACGCCCGGCGCAACAAGGAGACTCTGCTCGACGCGGCCGCCTCGGTCTTCGTCACGTCAGGCGTGCACGCGCCGGTGCGTGACATCGCGGCCGAGGCCGGCGTCGGGCTGGGCACGATCTACCGCCACTTCCCGACGCGGGCGGACCTCATCATCGCCGTCTACCGGCACCAGGTGGAAGCCTGCGCCGAAGCCGGTCCGGCCCTGCTGGCGAGCAGCGCGACTCCGCACGCCGCGCTGGGGCAATGGGTCAACCTCTTCGTCGACTTCCTGGTCACCAAGCACGGGCTCGCCGCCGTGCTGCACTCCGACGACGCCGGCTTCGACACGCTGCACGCCTACTTCCTCGACCGGCTCGTGCCCGTGTGCGCGCAGCTGCTCGAAGCCGCGGCCGCGGCCGGGGAGATCCGCTCCGACCTGGGTGCCTACGAGCTCATGCGCGGCGTCGGGAACCTCTGCATCGGCGCGGACAGCGATCCCCGCTACGACGCCCGTCGACTGGTCGAACTCCTCATCGCAGGGCTGCGCCGGACGGACTGACGGGAGCGCCCGACGGCCGGGCAGCCGATACCGTCCGGCGCCCCGGGGCCGCGATCAGCTCGGACGGCGAGCCCGCGCGGGTCCGCGGCGAAGCCGCTCGCGCGGCTGGACGAACCGGCCCGTGGTGCGGAACCCGCCGGGCAGCCTGTCAGTGCTCGCCCCGGCCGCACATGAGTCGGTCATCGGGGCAGCCGTCGGCGTAGAGGGTGAACGCGACGGTCAGCCGATGCACACCACGAGCAGGCAGATCTGGGTCGGTGAGGTCGTGGTGGGCGAGGTGGGCGAGGTGGCCGTCTGCGACGTCCCTGAACTCGTTCCACTCGTTCCGCTGTTTGCGCCGGTATCGCCTGTTCCGCCGTCACCGCCGCTCCCACTGGTGCCGCCGGTGGTCGCGGGGGCAGGCGTCTGCGTGGGCTGCGTGACCGTCGTGTTCGCCGGGTCGGTGCGGTCGGATGCCGTCGTGCCGGAGGAACGAGCGGTGGCCTTCGGCTGCGGATTCGATCCAGCAACCGTACGCGGCGCGGCGGCGGCGTCCGGCCGAGCGCTCGGCGTGGTGCGCAGCGAGTCGGTGGAGTACTGCCCGCGCGAGAGCCCGGGCGGTGACGGCTGTGCGGTCGGTGTGGGCGAGGAGCTCTTGTCGGGCTCCGTCAAGGTCGGGTGGGAGTCCCGCAGAGTCTGTTCCTCGAGGGTGCCCATGCCGGGGTCCTTCGGTGCCGCGGCTGCCTGCGTCCGGTCGCCGGACTGCCGGTCCATCGAGGCCAGGGTGATTCCGCCGCCGACCAGCGCGACGGCGGTCGCCACCACGGCCCGGCGCTGGTTCTTCTTCCACCGGGCGCGCTGGCGACGCCGGGCCGCCCGCCCTTCCGGCAAGGCCGCCACGCCGTCGAGATCGCCGGATGCGTCATCTGAGGGCGCGCTCTCCATGCCGCCGCTCCCTACCGCGGACTCGTCACCGGGGCGTCCGTCGTGCCACGCGTTCCAGGCCGGGGGCTGCGACGCAGTGCCCGCACGCCACGACGCCCTGATAGCCGGGGCCACGCCGATGGCGCCGTCGGCCACGGCCGGGGCGATGTCCGGGGCGTATGCACCACAACCGGGGCACACCAGGGCACCGTTGAGATGCCTGCGACACGAGGAGCAGTAGTCCATCTGCGGTCTTTCTGAGTTGGCGCGCCGTCGACCTGCGAGAGTTGCTACTCGGTCACGTTCGCACGTGGGATCGAACCGTCAGCAACACTAACGACGCTTTCGCAAGCCCATGTGCAGCCTGTGTGAGGCTCGTGCAGGGATTCTCGGTACTCGCGTGTAGGCATCCGGGCGGCCTCCGGACATGACCGGGACTGCTCCCCGTGCGGAGCCGGGGACAGCGGGAGCGAGAAAAGTCGACTACGCCTCCAACGTGCCGTACAGACCTGAGCGACGGCCGAGCGCTCCGCCATGAGACGTCCAACAGGCCCCTCACCCAAGGACCTTGCACGCCGTCAGGTACGTCGCCGCGGGCACCCACGGGAACCGGTCGCCTCGTCGCGGGAGCCGCACCGTGTGGAACGGATGACCCCTCACGCCGCACCGCACTCACGCTCGGCACCACCACGGCGGCCACACCCTGGCTCGGCCGAGCCGCTGCCCACGCCCGCCCCGCGACCGCAGGGCACGGCACGCGCACCAGCCTGGACGAGCCGGGCATCACCGGACCGCGGCGGAGGACGGACGACGGAACGCTCGACGCGGAACGGCTCACCCGCTCCTACCTGGAGCGCATCGAACATATCGATCCGCTCGTGCGCACGGTGATCGAAGTCGTTCCTGGCACGCTGCGAGAGGCCCGCCGCCTGGACGCGGAGAGGAATCGCCGCAGACCGCCGCGCGGCATGCCCGTCCCGCTCAAGGATCTGGTGGAGAGCGCGGACCGGATGCAGACGACGGCCGGATCGCTGGCCCTGCAAGGCCTGCGTCCGGCAGCGGACGCAACGCTCGTCGCCCGACTCCGAGCGGCCGGAGCCGTCATTCTCGGCAAGACCGATCTGAGCGAGCGGGCGGGCGGCATGTCGCTCGTCCACCATGCCGGCTGGAGCGCCCGGGGCGGCCAGACCCGCAACCCGTACAAGCTGGACCGGTCACCCTCACGAGTCCAGCTCCGGTACGGCGGTCGCCGCCGCGGCCGGCCTGTGTGCCGCCGGGAGACCGGTACCGAGACCAACGGCTCGATCATCGACCCGGCCTCGGCGAACTGCGTGGACGGAGTGAAGCCGACCGTCGGACTGGTCGGGCGTGGCGGTGTCATCCCCGGTGTGCCGAGCCAGGACAGTGTCGGCACGATCGCGCGCACGGTCCGTGGCGCCGCGATCGTGCTCGGCACCGGCCGGGATCGACGCCCGCGATCCGGCCACCGAGGCCATTCCGACGAGATCGCCCCGCGCGAGGCCCAGGCGACGGTGATCGACCCGGCGGACATCCCGACGGCCGAACAGCTCGAAGACCTGCCCCGTTCGATGATCGTCCAGGCGTACGAGGTCAAGCGCGGACTCCTCACGTACCTGACGAGCGCCCCCGGCGATCATCCCCGCTGCCTGGAGGAGCTGATCGCGTTCCACCGCGCGCACGCCGACAGTGAGCTGCGCTACGTGCGGCAGGACGGGTTGGAGGCGGTGCACCATCTGGACTTCACCGAACACGAGTACCAACAAGCAAGGGCGACCAACCACCGGCTCTCCCGCGCCGAGGGGGTCGACGCGGTGCTGCGCCGGTTCCGCCTGGACGCACTCGTCATGCCCACCACAGGACCGCCCGCCAAGGGCGACCTGATCCGCGGCGACGGCTACGGCGGCGCCTCGACGCCCACCGCGCTCGCCGGGCACCCGGCGATCAGCGTCCCGGCCGGCTTCGCGTTCGACCTCCCGGTCGGCCTGACCTTCATGGGTACGGCGTGGAGCGAGCCGACCCTGCTCCGCCCACGCCTCCGCCACGAGCAGGCGAGCCGCGTCCGCCGACCACCCGCCCACCGCTCCCCCGACGTCGGCTTCTGACATGATCACGGGAACGCGGTCGGAGTCCGGGATGGAGGATTCCGTCCGGATTTCTCCATCCCGGCGAGCGGTGAATGTTCTCCGTTCGATCACAACAAGAGGGCAACGCGTCGGTCGTGTCGATCCAGCAGGCGCATACTGGTGACAATGACAAAGTCACCCATGCCCAAGCGTCATCTGCCGACCAGCCCCTTCCTGGCTCCGGTCGCGCCGACTCCCAAGGAGTTCACCGTCGGAAGCCGGGTCACGCACGATGTGTACGGTCTCGGCCGAGTGACCGCCATCGAGGAGGGGGTTGCCGTCCTCGTCGATTTCGGCTCGCTCCAGGCGCGGATCGTGAGCCCGTACACCAAGTTGACCAATCTCTGAGGTCTGCTGCGCCTGCACCATCGAGGCGCAGCGGGCAGTCACCCGCTTCCGGGCCCTGAACCGGCCCGTCCGCACCACCCGCCTCTGCTTGGCATGCTCGCAACGAAGGTGAGACCTCCCATCGACACGACCTCGCTGTTCTCCGACCCGGAGCAGGCCCCTCTCCAGGCCACGACGGAATCGCCGCCTCCAGAGAGGAATCCCTTTCAGGCTCCGGACGTGCGGGAGGAGACCGTCCACGTGCCCGCCACCGCCGCACCGGTGCCCGGTACCGTGACGCGATCGCAAGACCCCCGCACACCGGCGGCCCAGTGATCGCTCCCGGAGACACTCCGGGACATGATCATGCAGCCGCTCCAGCGGAGGGTTTCACCGCCGGTGTGAGGAAACCGCCGTGCGTGATCGGCTGAGCAGCGGACAGCACCCGCGTCCCGCCGCTCTCACCCGCCCAGCCCCTCCGCCCGCGCGGCTCTGTGTGCGCGGATGCGTGTGCGCGGACGCGTGTGCGTGCGGCCCCGGTCGGTGAGGGCACTGGTCGGGCCGTGACAAGGAAGAGGGGCCCAACGGGCAGTCGGTCGCCCATGTGGCGAAACCGGGTTTCCGGACCGGCTCCCTGCTCGGCAGCGGACGTGTTGCGGCGGGCCCGAGATGCACGGCGGCCGGACAGCGTGGAGCCTGAGGATCATGCAGCGTAGGCATGGTCGGGGCAGCGCAGGGCACGACGTGGAGGCGGAGGCGGCCCTCGACGAGCTCTACACCACGGCACCGCCCGGCTTCGTCGCCCGCCGGGAAGAGCTGGCGGCCGCGGCCAAGGCGGCGGGCCGTCCGGAGGAGGCCCGCCTCATCCATGCCGCCCGACGGCCCACCCTCGCCGCATGGGCGGCGAACCTGCTGCTGCGTTCCCGGCCGCAGGAGAGCGGGCGCTTCCTGGAACTCGGGCAGGCACTGCGCGGGGCCTACCGGACCCTGGACTCCGACGGGATCAGGAAACTGTCCGAACAGTCCCGCAGCGTCGTCTCCGCACTGTCCCGGCAGGCGGCCCAGCTCGCGCGGGACGCCGGCCACCCCCTGTCGCACACCGCGCAGCAGGACGTCGAAACCACCCTGCGCGCCGTGCTGGCCGACAGGCACGCCGCCGGCCAGTGGGCCACCGGCCGTCTGGAGGGCGCCCTCATCCCGCCGTCGGCGTTCCCCCCGTCCGCCGCCCCCGCCGGTGGCGCAGCGCACAAACCGTCCAGGTCCACGTCACCCTCGCCGCCGTCGCCGCCCTCGCCGCCGCGGGCGCGGGCGCGGGCGCGGGCGAAGGATGAAGTCGCCGAGCGGCGTCGCCGACGGCAGGAGGACATCGCCCAGGCCGAAGAGGCGGCCAAGGCGGCCGAGCGGCGCCTGAGTGGCCAGCGCGCGGCACAGGCGGACGCCGACGCCGGGCTGCGGCAGGCACGCGACCGGCGCGAGCAGGCCCGCCGGCAGGTGATCGCCGCCGAGCGGCAACTGGAGCAGGCGCGCGAGGAGCTCCAGCGAGCCGAACGGGAACAGCGGGAAGCCGAGGACCGGCGCCGGGCGGCCGCCGACGCCCTGGCCCAGGCCGAGCAGACGGCACGGGTGGCCGCCCAGAAGGTGACGCGCCTGGGATCCCTCCGGTAGGAGCCAACACCGTCACGTGTGCGGCGTACGCGCAACGGCGGGCGCCCCCGTGTGGTGGAACCTCGGCGGCCTCCTCGATCGAGGTCCAACGGGCCGTTCACGGAGGGCCCTGAGCGTGATCCGGGACGGCGCGCCGCGGTGGGGCAGGCGGCCAGAGGGCGTGGTGTCGAAGCGGCCGGTCAGCCGGGCAGCCCCCACCGCGGCGCCTGCTCGTTCGGCTCGACCGGCGCGATCCGCAGGTCCGGGTGGTCGCCCTTGGCGGTGATGAGCGCCGACTCGCCCTTGCGCAGGTCGATGCGGATCGCGCCCTCACCCACGGACTCGTACCGCAGCCGGCGTCCCCTCTCGTCCCGTACCTCGATCGGGCCCGCCATGCCGTGCCGTACGACGCAGGGGGCGCCCGCCTCACTGGCCAGCCGGACCCAGCGGGTCACGCCGCCCTTGCGTACCGCACTGAGCAGAAACGCCCCCTGGGTACGGAAGTCGTGCACCGTCAGGTCTTCCCAGGCGGCGGGCAGCGCGGGGAAGACGCGGATGATGCCGCCCCAGGACTGGCAGACCATGTCGTGCAGGGACTGGGCGGCGGAGAGGGGGGTCTCGATGACCGGCCCCGATTCCTTGTACATGGTGTTGGGCTGGATGAAGCGGGTCATCAGCTGGCCGAGGTAGGTGAGCGCGTCCTCGCCCTTGCCCAGCAGCGCCGACATCGAGGCCGCGCCCGTGAACGTATAACCCTGGAGGGCTCCTTCGAAGCCCACCCAGTGGGCCAGTGACTTCTCGATCAGTGCCTTCTCGTCGGGCGTACGGCCAGTCAGTTCGTACAGCGGGTACACCGCCAGGAGATGCGAGTAGTGGCGGTGCGACTTCGCGAAGGGGATGTCCGCGCCGATCATGAATCCGTTGGCGTCGGTCGGATACGCGACCCGCTTGGCCAGGACCTCGCGCCAGCGCGGCGCCGACTCGTCGTCGATGCCGAGCAGTTCGGCGGATTCGAGGAGGGTGCGGCAGCCCCACGTCAGCAGCATCAGGTCGTAGTTGCAGTCGCGCGAGTCGCCCCCGTACTCGGGCGAGAAGGTGGCCGGCAGGTGCAGTTTGCCGTCGGCGCCCGGCTCCAGGAAGTGCAGGTAGTAGTTGATCGCCTTGCGCAGGAGGGGGAAGAGGACGTCGCGCAGGATGGACTCGTCCATCGTGTGGCGGTAGCTGAGCCAGACGTTGTGCAGGGCCCAGGTGAGGTTGCCGACCTCGGGGGTCGGCGGGTTCTGGCCGGGGATGCCGACGCCGTAGCCCAGGGCGGGGTCCGTCGCGCCGCCGTTGACCAGCGAGGCGTCGGTGGTGCGCGGGATGCCCAGCGAGTCGGCACGGTAGGGGGCCGCCACCTCCGCCTTGAGGTTGTCCCGAAACTCGCTCAACGCCCGGGTGACGGCGTCGAGTTCGAGGTGGTTGGAGCCGTGGATCAGCCAGTACTCCAACTGCACGTTCAGGTTCCACCAGGTCGCCGGCCACGGCGTGGGCTCCAGCCAGGGGCCGCTCGTGGCCATCGGGGGCGCGTCGCGCCGGGCCGCGGACGCCGTCTTGTACAGCTGGATCCAGTAGAAGCGCTGCATGCGCGCATCGGGCAGCGAGAGGAAGCTCTTCCGGTAGAAGGCGTGCCACCAGGCGCGGTGCGGCAAGGCCAGCAGGTCGTACGGGAGTTTCGAGGCGTCCCGGACCGCGGCGAGCGCCCGTCCGAGTGCCGTCGCCTTCGGATACGAGTGCGCGACATGGGCGTACAGCGTCCGCGTACCACCCCGTGTGCGCTCCCGCCACGCGGTGACGTGCTGTCCGCCGGACAGCAACGGCTGCACTGCGGCAAAGACGCCGTCGTACTCGCCGGTCTCGGCGGGCGGGTTGGCCGCGTAGCCCGCCGGCAGTGGTTTGAACGCGGCGCGCGGGCTGATCGCCTCCGCGGGGTGGAACACCCACGCGAAGTCACGCTCGCCCTCGCTCGGGGTCACCTCGACGGCCAGCACGGAACGGGAGTTGTGCACCAGGGCGCGGATGGTGAGGGTGCCCCGGTCGGTGGTGAGCGTGCCGGTCAACTCGGCGTCCTGCAGCCCGAGGCGCCAGTCCAGACCGGTGATCGCGCCCACCGGCTCCAGCGTGAAGTGGCCGATCGGCAGCCGCGCGAGCCCGAAGAGCGAGCCGAACTGCGGGCGGTGGTCCTGTACTTCGGTGTGCTGCACGTTGAAGCGGACGGCCTGGACGGTGTCGGCGTCGGCGCCCGGTTCGGCGTAGATCCCCGAACCGAGGAAGCCGTTGCCCAGATAGGGGCCCTCGTACCAGGTCTTCGGCATCCGCTGCCAGACCAGGTCGGCGTCGTCGAGAACGGTGCGCCAGGGATCGGAGCCGGCCTCGGCCGCGGTCGCCGCTCCGGCCGGTGCGGGCAGGCCGCCCACGAGCAGTGTCCCGCCGAGCGCGGAGCCGGTGGCAAGCACGGTACGTCGGGACGGACGGCTGGAACGACGGCTGGACGGGCTGGGCATCGCGCCTCCTGGCGGCTCATACACTGTGCGAGATTCATCGGAGCTATCCCAGTGCGCAAGGTAGAGATGACACGGAGGATCGTCAATAATCCGGAAGAGATCCGATGTGTTGAGGCGCGATTCCTTGCGGCGCGGTGGCACGCCCGGGACGCATGACAGACTCGTCCCGCACACAGGGCCCCTCGGGAGCCCTACCAGTCGCTCTTCCAGTCGCTTTTGACAGGCGCCGGGGCAAGGGGGGCCGATGAGCCGGGACGATCCGCACATCCACGTGGAGTCGAAGGCGGTCCACGGCCGTGCCGCCGCGCGCACCCTCCTGGCCTCCGCCTTCGGCCTGGTCGGCGACCTGCCGAGCGTCGTCAGCACGGGATGCGGACTGAGGGTGCCGTACGCGATGACGTCCTCACAGCCGGAGAAGGTCACCTGCCTGGCCTGCCGTGAGCACGCGCGGGTCGAGCACCTGCGCGCCGCGGAGGCCGTCGAAGGCATGGGCCGCATGCCTGGATCGACCATCAGTCCGTTCCAGGCGACGCAGGCCGCGGACAGGCATCGCGAGCTCGCGGCGAGGTTTTCCGACGCGGAGAGCTGAGTGCGCGAACAAGGCGACGGCAAGGACACCGTGATCGGCCGCCGCGACGGACACCGCGCGGGCGCAGGTCGCCCGAAGGGGTAGCCGCTCCCCTGCCCGGCGCCAGGAGGAGAGGTCAGGGGTTGGGCGCGCGGTGCGGGCCCAACCCCCGCAGGACGCCGTCCAGTTGTGTGGCACTGAGCGCGGGGGCCGGAAGCGGGGGGACGGCCGGAAAGGCCCGCAAGCCGTCGAGGAGCAGGCGCAGGGGGCGGCGCCAGGCGTCCGGGGCCACCTCCTCGGCCAGGGAGGGAACGGCGCGCCCCAGCGCGGCCAGTGCGAACAGGACGTCCTCGACGGTCACGTCCGCGCGGACCACCCCCTGCTCACGACCGCGCTCCAGCAGCGACTCCACCGTCTCCCGGTTGTGGGCGTGGACGGCCCGCAGGATCTCGACACCCTCCACATGGGTCGTCATCAGGTCGTTCGCGCCGCGGTCGGCTGCCAGGACCCCGAAGACGGAGTACAGGTAACCGGTCAGTCCGGCCCAGGCGTCCTCGGCGGCACGCGCCTGCTCGCCGGCGGCCATCGTGTCCGTGAGCAGACTCCCGAAGACGGCGTCGACGAGCGCGGCACGACTGGGGAAGTGGCGGTAGAGCGTCGCGTTGCCGACCCCGGCCCGCCGGGCGATGACGTCCAGCGGCGCTTCGAGGCCCTGCTCCGTGAACACCTCGCGGGCCGCCGCGACCAGGAGCTCCTGGTTGCGCCGGGCATCGCGCCGCCGTACCGGTGCGCCCGCGCCTTCACTGCCGGCCGTCATCATCACCCTCCGCACTTCCGGGGAGCCTTCCCCGGAAGGGATGCTACCGTCGGACCATCAAGTGGGGATCAGTCCCCACTTGATGGTCTTGATGCTCCCCACCTGGCTCGGAGGGATACGCGAGTGACCGAGGGAACGTTCCACCAGGCGGAGCCGGACGCGACGAAAGCGCCCACGCTGGAAGATCTGGCCCCCGACGGCCACGACATCGCCGCAGACCCGTACCCCGTCTACGCGGCTCTGCGCGCCAAGGGCGCCGTCCACCGGGTCACGGTCCCGAGCAGCGGGGAAACCTGGCTGGTCGTCACCCGCGACGCCGCGCGCGCCGCACTGACCGACCCGCGCCTGCGCAACGACATCCGGCACTCCTCGTCGTGGCGGAGCGACGGGGGTCATAGCGTCGGTCACAACATGCTCCAGTCCGACCCCCCACAGCACACCCGGCTGCGCCGACTGGTCGCCGGCCACTTCACGGCCGCCCGGATCGGCGCGCTGCGTCCGAGGATCGAAGCCGTCGCCGCCGGGCTGCTCGACGGACTCCCAGAGCACGGCACAGCGGATCTGGTGAGCGGATACGCCCTGCCGCTGCCGGTCACGGTGATCTGCGACCTCCTGGGCGTCCCGCGGGCGGACCGCGCCGCGTTCCACACGTGGTCCGGCGAACTGGTCATGCCCACCTCGCCCGAGGCGGCGTCCCAGGCCACGGTCGCGCTGGGCACCTACCTGGCCGAACTGATCGACCGCAAGCGCCGTACACCGGACGCCGATCTGCTCAGTGGCCTGGTAGCCGCGGCACCCGACAGTACGGACGCGACACCCGGTGGCACGGCCGAGGAAGCCGTCCTCGCCCCCGAAGAGCTTCTGGGGATGGCCTTCCTCGTCCTCGTGGCCGGTCACGAGACCACGGTGAACCTCATCTCGGCGACCGTCCACGCCCTGCTGCGCCACCCGGAGCAACTGGAGTCGCTCCGCGCCGATCCGGGGCTCGTCGGCGCGTGCGTCGAGGAGTCACTGCGCTACAACTCACCGGTGCACGCCGCCGCGTTCCGTTTCGCGGCCGAGTCCCTCGAGGTGGCGGGCACGCGCATCGCAGCCGGAGACTCCGTGATGGTCTCCCTCGCCGCCGCCTCCCGCGATCCGCGGCACTTCGCCGACCCCGACCGTTTCGACATACGACGTCAGCGACGCGGCCACCTCGGCTTCGGCCACGGCCTCCACCACTGCCTCGGCGCACCCCTGGCCCGCGCCGAGGCCGCCGTCGCCCTCGGTCGACTCCTGCGGCACCGGCCCGGGTTCGCGTTCGCCACCGAGCCGGCCACGCTTGCCTGGCGGACCAGCATGCTCCTGCGGGGGCTGACGGAACTTCCGCTGCGTTTCGGTCCGCGGCCGCCCGTCTGATCAGTCCTCGGAGACGGGCACCGGGAACAGCAGGCAGCTGCTGGTGGCGTGAGCGAGGAGGCGGTCGCGTGCGTCGACCAGCGTGGCCTCGGCGAGCGCGGTCTGACGGCCCCGGTTGATGATCGTGCCGATGGCGCGAACCCGGCCCGTGTCCACGGTGATCCGCTTCAGGAACTTCACCGTCAGGTCGAGCGAGGTGTACCCCATGCCCGGCGGGAGCGTGGACTGGACGGCGCAGCCCGCGGCGGAGTCGAGGAGGGTGGCGTAGACACCGCCGTGCACGCTGCCGATGGGGTTGTAGTGCTCCTCCCCGGGCGTCAGGGAGAACACCGCCCGGCCCTCTTCGACCTCGTCGAGGGTGAAGTCCAGGGTCGCCGCGATCGGCGGCCCCGGCAGCCGGCCCGCGAGCATCTCCCGCAGCAGGTCCAGGCCCGAGGCCCGTCCGACGGCCGCCGCCGTGACCGCGGGATCGCTCCACTCGTACGTGCGTGATCGTCCCATGCCTCAGCGCCTCCCAGCTGACTTCGTCGACAGAAGCTAGCCGTGCGGCCACCTGACTGTCAATGGCGCAGTCAGGACGCCGACGGTGGTCACGACTTCGAAAGGGATTCGCAAGGGACGGGCCGCCCGTCGGCGTCCGCCGCCGTCGGCTACGACCGGTCAGCCCAGGACGAGCGGGAGTTTCCCGGCCAACTCCCCCAGTTCGTTCCTCTCCTCTTCGGTCGGGGTACGCCGTCCGGTGCCGATCAGCAGCGCGTCCTTGTCGGAGAACGAGGAGGGGAATGCCGCACCGGCGATCTTCTCCAGCAGCTCGCGTGACCGTGCGAGGCCCTCGGCCGGTGGTTCCGCGGCTTCCGGGAGGTGCGCGATCAGGTCGAGATGGTGCAGTGTCCATTCCAGGAGGTACGCGGCGAGGTAGTCGCCCGCGGTGAGCACCACGTCGCGAGTGCCGACCCGGGCGGCCGGGTCCGCCAGTTCGGCGGCCCGGCCGGCGGCGGAACCGACGTCGTCGAGGTGGAACTTGAGCAGCCACGGCTCTTCGTACGCGGCGGCCAGGCGGACGGTCAGCGCGTCGAGCGGGTCGTCGCCGGTCGGCGCCTGGACGATGTCCCAGTAGGTCGCCGCGTCCCGCGTCGGCTCCGTTTCGGCGGGCGTGACGAGAGTGATCAGGACGTCCTGAGCGTCGATGATCAGGTGGCACACCAGGTCCCGCACGAGCCAGCCCGTGCAGCCGGACGGCAGCGCGAAGGACTCGTCCGGGAGGCCGGCGACCGCCGTGCGCAACGCGGCCCAGGAGGGTGAGAAGAGATCCATGGCGGAGTGTGAGGAGAGATCCACGGCCGCAAGCTAGCAGCGCCCGGGGCCGACTGCGACCGGTTTCGCCCGGCCATCGGACCTCGCCCGCACCTCGCCCGGACCACGTCGACCGCGCTCCGTCGCGTGCCGGCGGCGGCGCTGCCGGATCCCCGCACCGCTGGTGCTCCTGGCTCGGGGAGCCTCCGGTCTCTCGTCGCCGGGCCGGCTGTTGCTCGAACCCCACAGGGTGAGGGGCGGAACGTAGCGGCGGGGGTGTACCGAGAGGTCGCGCCGGGGGCACGGGAGGCGTGGTGGTCGGGCGGCGAGGCGGCGTCGTACCCCCGACGTCCGGCCGTCGGCGCTGAAGACCCGGCCGGCGGAACGTCTTCGGCCTGGCCGCGGTGGCCACGAGCGGGCCGCAGACGTCTGCGGCAGTCAACGCGCGGCCGGGGTCTTGGCGAGGCACCTGGCGAGGAGGCAGGCGGGGCCGATGGCCAGGATCACGGCGAGGGCGGCGAAGCCGTGGGTGAGGGTGGTCCAGGTCGCGACCGCGGCGACGAGGAGCGGGCCGCCGGCGTCGCCGAGTTCGGCCGATCCCATGGTCTGGCCGAGGCGTTCGGCGGGTGTGGTGGCGGCCAGGGCGGCGAAGCCGGGGGGATCAGTCCGGTTCCGGCTCCTGTCAGGGCCGCGCCGGTCGGGATGCCCAGGAGACCGGGGAGCGTGGCGCAGCCGAGACCGGCGGCGGTGATCAGCAGTCCGGCGGTCGGGCCGGTACGGGTGGTGATGCGTGCGCTGTCCAGGGCACGTCCGGCACCGACCGGATTCCCTGCCCCAGCGACAGTGCGCCGATCTTGCACAGCTCCCGCCGGACGGCGGCCCGGTGCCGCGACGGCTCCCAGGGAAGCCTGATCAGCAGGGCCGGCCACTGCGTTGCCGCTTGGTCGTCCGTCACGCCGTGAAAGTAGCAGGCGTTGCATCCTCGCCCCGGGGCGAGCTTGTGCGGCGATGACGGTACGCAGCTCTGGTCGTAGCCGGCCGGACGCGGGTGGTGTTCCGCAGGCCGGTGTCACATCACGCCGCCGACCGGCTCACGTTCACCCGACGTGGTCCGGCTGCTAGGGCCCTAGGTGTACTGACCCGTGAGGTTGGGGACGCGGCTGGCGGGTGGTTGGCCTTTGAGTGCGGTGTGTCCGCGGTGGTGATTGTAGGTGTGGAG